>JASGDI010000001.1:0-3611 GCA_049841335.1 Niabella sp.
CGTGCCGAGCCGGCCGACCGGGTGCAGCGCGGTCAGGCCGTCGTAAGCGGCGCGGTCCATGCCCTTCAGCAGCGGCGTCTCGATGAAGGCCGGGCCGACCGCGTTGACGCGCACGCCCTTGTCCGCGTATTCCAGCGCCGCCGCCTTGGTCATGCCCAGCAGCGCGTGCTTGGCGGCGACGTAGGCGATCGAACCGCTCCAGCCGACGCTGCCCAGGATCGAGGCCATGTTGACGATGGCGCCGCCACCGGAGGTCAGCATCGCCGGGATCTGGTACTTCATCCCGTGGAACACGCCGTGCAGGTTGACGTCGATGACGTGGCGCCAGTCCTCCAGCGGATAGTCCGCGGTCGGATAGCTGGGTCCGCCGATGCCGGCGTTGTTGACCGCCAGGTGCAAGCCGCCGAAGGCCTCGACCGCCCGTTCGACCATGCGCTGCACCGCCTGCGCGTTGGCCACGTCCAGTTCGAACGCGACCGCGTCCTTCAGGCTGCCGGCGACCGCGCTGGCGCCGTCGCCGTTGAAGTCGGCGACCACGACCTTGGCCCCGCCGGCCGACAGCCGCCGCGCCACCGCCTCGCCGATGCCGGATGCGGCCCCGGTGACGATGGCGACCTTGCCGCTGAAATCCTGGGACATGCCCTGTACCTCCGCAATGCTGGAACACGGAGATTCTGCGCCGCGGGCCGCACGGCGCATTGATCTGGATCAGTCGCGCACGGTGTCACCGATCCGTCATCGGCTGATGAAAAGATTTTGACGAGTCGATGACGCCCGCAAGCACCGGTCGCCCGTTCCGGGCAATCGGCACCGGTCCGGCGGCAATCCCCTTCCCACGTTTCCCCATCACGGTGCATTCCCGATGAAAGAATCGCTGCTCGCCATCGCCTTGGCCATGGCGCTGGCTCCCGTTGCCCGCGCCGCGGACGACGATAACGGCAAGGACGCCGCCGTCACCCTTGACGCCGTATCGGTGATCGGCAGCGGCCAGTCCCGCCAAGTGCTGCGCATCGGCCCGCAGGATAGCGAGGCCCTGCCGCCGGGCACCAGCGTCCAGAAAGCCCTGAACTTCCTGCCGGGCGTAAGCGCGCAGTCGATCGACGCGCTGGGCGTCAACGAACAATCGCTGTCGCTGCAGGTGCGCGGCTTCAGCACCACGCACCTGGGCTATACGCTCGACGGCATGCCGCTCGGCGATGGCGCCTACAACAACTACAACGGCCTGACCATCAGCCGCGCGCTGATCGCCGAGAACCTCGGCCATGCCGAACTGGCCACCGGCATCGCCTCCCTGGGCATCGCCTCGACCAGCAACCTCGGCGGCGCAGTCACCTACGCGAGCAGCAACCCGCGCAAGGAATCGGGATTCCAACTCAGCCAGACCGTCGGCAGCGAGAGCAGCCGGCGCACCTTCGTGCGCTTCGATACCGGCGAACACGCCGGCTTCTCGGCCTACCTGTCCGGGCATTACAGCGAACAGGACCTGTTCGTGGACCAGGACGCCTGGAACAAATCCACCGGCAAGCAGTTCAACGGCACGCTGCAGTACAAGTTCGATCGCGGCACGATCACGGCCTTCGCGGACCTCTCGCGCACCAACCAGGCGGACGATACCTACCTGTCGAAGGACATGCGCAACCGGCTCGGCTGGGATTGGGGCGGCTACGCGCCGGACTGGGAGGCCTATCTCGGCGTCGGCCGTTGTTCCGTGGCGGGAACCGGCACCTGCGTCGCCGCGCCGTCGCCGCAGAAGAACTCCGACGTCACCTTCACCAACGGCCAGATCCTGCGCAACGACGACCTGTACTACATCGCCGGCGATTTCTTCCTCACCGACGCCCTCGAAGCGCGCGTGCAGGCGTACCAGCACAAGGACAAGGGCGCGGGCAACAACTGGATTTTCGGCAAGTCCACCCAAGGCACGGCGGACACTTCCGACGATTTGCCGGTGCAGATCCGCGACACGCGCTATACCATCGACCGCCACGGCGTGCTCGCGAGCCTGGGCTGGGACATCGGCGTCCACCACCTCGCGGCCGGCGCTTGGTTCGAGGACAACACCAGCAGCGCCGCGCGTTACCTCTGGACCAATGTCACCGGGCCATTCAGCCTGGCCCGCTTCCTGAAAGGCCAACCGGATACCGCGCAGTGGGTCCAGGAAACCCAATGGAAGACGCATCAGTTCTACGTCCAGGACACGGTGTCGCTGCTCGACGGCAGGCTGAACTTCGACTTCGGCTTCAAGAGCACCGACGCAACGTCCGACGCCGAGGCCCAGCCTGGCGTCGCCAAGACGCCACCACCGGCGTCCAGCCAGTTCGCGTCCGGCACGTTGAAGGCCAAGGACAATTTCCTGCCGCAGGCGGGCGTGCGCTGGGAGTTCGCGCCCCGGCATGAACTGTTCGCGAGCTACGCCGAGAACATGGCGATGTACCAAGGCGGCTTCAAGCTCGGGCCACAGTCGGTGTCGCAGGCCGTTTGGGACGTGCAGGGAAGCACGCTGAAGCCCGAGACCTCGAAGAGCTTCGACGGCGGCTACCGTTACGCGGGCGATTCGCTACAGCTTTCGCTGGCCGCCTACGCGGTGGATTTCGACGACCGCCTGCTGCAGTACAATCCCTGCCCGACGAACCAGCAGCAGAACCCGGGCTGCGGCAATTCCTTCCACAACGCCGGCAGCGTCTCCAGCAAGGGCGCGGAACTGGCGCTGGTGTGGAGGCCGCTGCCGTGGCTGAGCTGGTACAACTCGGCTTCGTACAACCAGACCACCTACGACGACGACCTCAACTGGTGCACGACCACCTGCGCGCTGAAGGCCACGGCCGGCAAGCAGCAGGTGGACACGCCGAAGCAGATGTACGCCAGCGCGCTGACCCTGCAGCAGGGCGGCTTCTCGGCCTCGCTGCAGGGCAAGTACACCGGCCGGCGCTACTACACCTACACCAACGACCAGGGCTTCGGCGGCTACACCACCTTCGATCTCGGCCTGAGCTACGACTTCGGCTGGCTGAAGGGCGCGAAGCTGGCGCTGAACGTCACCAACCTGACCGACAAGCGCTACGCGGCGAACTTCGACAACAGCGTGTTCGCGCCGGACGATGCGGCCGGCACCATCCTCGTATTCCACTCGTCGGCGCCGCGGCAGGCGTTCGTGACGCTGGACCTGCGCTTCTGAAACCACGACCCTCGCAGCGCCGCGCGCGCTGCGAGAGGGGACCACGAATGACCGCCAGCATCGCGCTATCGGCCGCACTCGCCTTGGCCAGCTTCACCACGCCGCACCTGGCCGAAGGCGAGCCGCCGCGCACGGTCGCGATCGACGGTCGGCAGTATGTCGACCACGGCCTCGTCGCCGCCGGCAGCCTGCCGGCGGGCACGCTGGATTTCCTTGGCGACACGCTGGGCTCGTTCTCCTCGCTCGCGATCGATCGCACAAGCTGGAAGCGCACCCGCGACGGAGGCTACGAGGGCATCCTGTGGACGCTGCCGGACCGCGGCCGCAACGATCCGGAAGCGGGCTTGTTCTACGACTACGCCGGCCGCCTGCTGCGCTACCGGTTGCGGCTGGCGCCGGCCGCCGCGCACGGCCATGCCGGCAAGCTGGAAATCGA
>JASGDI010000002.1:0-43682 GCA_049841335.1 Niabella sp.
CAAAAGTGGTTTGTTTGAACGGGGTAAGGCTACTTTTTTCCATGTTTTGATTAAACAGCCGGCCTGACTGAATTTCCGCGTACTGACCATCGTTATCCGTCAGTACATTTTCCCAGATCATCCCCTGCCCTGAAAGCCCCCATATCCATATTTTACGGCCCATTTTATCATCGTAATTTCCAAAGCGTACCATTCCATTGTTATCCTTATGATAATATACCCCAAAAAAATTACTGTAAGCACCTATTACATGATAGGACTTGTATCCTCCAAAATCATTCTGTTCATAAAAGTTCACCTGTTTACTGTTAGCCATATTTACCGGCCAGTCGCCCGGTTCGCCTTCATGCCCGATCTGTGTGTTACCCGGAAAAATAAATTCCGCATCACCGCTTGTTTTTACACCTAAATTCATCCAATGATAATAAGGTTGTTCAATGCCGCTTGAGTTATGCCAGAAAGAACGGGTTATAAAATAGGCCTTGTCTTTAGGTAAGTTTATTTCCATTCGCCAGCTGGTTCTTGTGAGCAGATCCAGCACTCCAATAAAACAGCTCACACTTCCATCTTCATTTGTCTTTGTCATATAATCCACCGGGGTAGCGCAATTGGGCGTATGCCCGATGATACCATAATTAGCCTCTAAACCACCACTGGTCCAGGGGCCGCGCATGGCTATATCCCGGAACTTGACAGTATGATTGTAATAAATAAAAGAGGTCCCGGATTTTTTTTCGATGGCTGCCCATATCTTACCCCCTATCTCAGGTGTTATAAGCACTTTTATAAAATCATTCTGCAGCTCCACAATTTTCCATTTCTTCTGCTGAGGCCTGTTGGTAAAACCATCAAACCTGTAATAGGGATACAATGATGATAAAGACGGGATGGGACTGGGATCGTCAAAAGCATAGGTTTTAAACTCCTGCATGTACTCCGAAACAGTAGCATTTTTCTGCGCTGAAATGCTGGCAAAGCAAAAAAGCAATACCCCAAACAGTATTATTTTTTTTACAATCATTATATAGTGAAACTGTTTCCGCTAAAAATAAATAAACCCTGGTATTTTTCTTTATAATGAAATCTTTTGATAAAGAAACGTTGAAAAATGATAACATTTTCACAGGTTTGGCAGATTACTTTTGATTATTATCCTTAAACGAATTATAGTCATATGAAATATAAATATTTGTTTCTCGCTTTTTTGTCGCCGTTTCTAGCATATACTCAAACAAATACTAACAATCAGCAACGTACTGATACAATAGCGGGCACAGCACCCATAGCCAACTATAATACCATAAACCCCGGAAAGCTGTTATTTGACAATAACGGACATATTATCAATGCCCACAGCGCCGGACTGTTATACCACAACGGCACTTACTATTGGTTTGGGGAGCACAAATCTGAGCGGTCGGTTATGGCATTGGTGGGTGTTACGGTGTATTCATCCAAAGATCTGTATAACTGGAAAAACGAAGGGATTGCCCTTTCTGTTTCGAATGATGAAAACAGTTCTATCGTAAGGGGCTGTATTATTGAAAGGCCGAAAGTGATCTACAACGAAAAGACAAAAACATTTGTGATGTATTTTCACCTGGAGCTGAAAGGCAAACACTACGATGCGGCATTAGCTGGCGTGGCAACAGCAAAAAATGTAACAGGCCCTTATACTTTTCTCAAAGCATCGAGGGTAAATGCCGGCCATTGGCCAATGAATGTATCCAAAGAGCAGAAAAACATCGTATATGATTCCATTCATTATAAAGACAGGTCTGCTCCAGGCTGGCGGGAAGCTCTTGTTCAGGGTTTGTATCTGAAAAGAGATATTGAAGGCGGGCAGATGTCGCGCGATATGAACCTATTTGTGGACGATGACAAAAAAGCCTATCATATTTATTCTTCGGAAGAAAATTTTACACTGCATATTGCCGAGCTCACAGACGATTACCTCAATTATACCGGGAGATATATAAGAGTAGCCCCGGGAGGAGATAATGAAGCACCCGCGATGTTCAAAAAAGACGGGAAATATTTCATGTTTGCTTCAGGCACTACCGGCTGGGCTCCCAATGCAGCAAGGTTGCTGACCGCCGATGCCATCATGGGCAATTGGACGCAGCACCCTAATCCCTGCGTAGGCGAAGGCGCCGAGCTTACGTTCCGTTCCCAAAGCACTTTTGTACTGCCTGTTCAGGGTAAAAAGAATGCTTTTATTTTTATGGGAGACCGGTGGATTCCTGAAAACCCAATTGACAGCAGATATGTATGGCTACCTGTAAAATTCAAAAACGGCATGCCTTACTTAGAGTGGACCGGCAGATGGAAACTGGACATATTTGATAACCCCGAACAGATTTTTTCAAAACCGGAATAAAAGAGACTCCCAAAAGTTTTGAACATACAATGCGGATATTGTTCCTGCTTTATCAAAAAAGCAAAATATTTGATAAAGAAAAGTAGAAAAAGGATAATAATTTTAAGCCGCAGGAGAAGGATCTTTGACCTCTATACGCAATAACGCATCATCAATCTTAAAAATTGGGGTCTGCTATGAAATGAGCCATAAAAATTCTTCATACCCAACGGAATGTCCAAAGGATTCCTGGGCAATTATTTTGGCGAATTCCCTGCCCGTTCGGTCAGGCGGGCATCTGACCATTAAAATAATAAAAAATATACAGATGAAAATATCTTGCTTTAACAGGTATTTCTGTTTCATTTTTACTTCGTTATTGCTTCTTGGCTCATCCTGTGGTGCCGGAACAAAAGAAGTTGAAGTCCCTAAGCCTGTAGCCGGCTTTTCGTATAGCGTTGATGCAGGCAATAAGCTCAAGGTCAATTTTACCAACCAATCTGAAAATGCGGCTTTATACACATGGGATTTTGGCGATAACAGTGGAACATCGGTTGACAAGAATCCCACCCATGTATATACCAAAGCGGGTACCTATAACGTAATGCTGACGGTGAAAAACAGTGCAGGTGCCAGCAATAGCCTGAAAAAAGAGGTAACCGTTGAAAGAAATGCAGGTATCAGGATCAATAAATTAAGCATACTAGGCGACTCATACTCCACATTCAAAGACCATGTTACGCCAAGCAATAATGCGGTGTGGTACCCCCATTGGGAAAATAAAAATGATGTGGTTAAGGTGGAACAAACCTGGTGGCACCAGCTTTTACAGGAGCAAAATGGTACATTGGAAATAAATAATTCCTATTCCGGATCAACGGTTTGCAATACCGGGTACGATGGCGCCAACAGTACTTATTCGTCTTTTATCACCCGGATGACCAACCTGGGCAATCCGAACACGATCATCATTATGGGTGGTACGAACGACGCCTGGGCAAATTCTCCTATCGGAAATTACAAATACAGCAATTGGACTGAGGAAGATAAAAAGTCTTTCCGACCAGCATTTGCATATATGCTTGATTATTTGCAGACGAAATATCCCAGTGCAACTATCATCAATGTTGTAAACGATGGATTGAAAGCAGAGATAACCAATTCGCAGGCAGAAATTTGCGCGCACTATAAAGTGACGAACATACAACTGAAAAATATCAATAAGCAGGAAGGCCACCCCTCTATCAGTGGGATGACCAGTATCAAAAACCAAATATCAGATGTGATTACCAAATAAATACTTTTTCCGAGCATTCAATCATATTCATTGGCATTCCTGATTTGAAAGCGTTTACTATTGCATTACCCAGGTGTTCAGACCCTATACCTGTCTTACGCACGCTTCATGGCCTGTGTGGACTTGTCACCTGGCCCTAATTCATTTGCAGGTACAACGATTACTGAAAGCTGTATTCAGTAGCTGTTAAGTTACGGATATACAGAGGTGGAAGACTTGCGCAAGATCGTGTAATTACCAAATGTGCAAGACCTATGAGGTCTGTGTATCACGGCATACAGACCTCATAAGTCTCTCTTGTTTTGGAGCTTTGTTTTCGCCTGGTATTCACGAGGGGAAACATTATAGAATTTTTTAAATGACCTGCTGAAGTTGGACAGCTCCTGGTAGCCGACCCTAAAAGTGATCTCGGAGATATTATAATCGCTTTCGCACAGTAGCCTGGCAGCCTGCTCCATTCTTACCTGTACAATTATATTATAAGGCGTAGTGTTCATCATCGTTTTTACCTTACGGAACAGTTGGTTCACACTCATGTTCAGTTTCCCTGCCAATTGCTCAATCCCGAAACCAGGGTCATCAATATTCGACATAATGATCCCATTGATCCTGGTGATAAACTCCTGCTTGGCTGGATCTGACAGTTGTTTGGTATAATCTTCCAGGTTCTTTGATTGCTTGTATTGTTCCCAGTTCTTTTTACGGGAAACAAGTATATTCTGTATCCGGGCTTTCAGAATGGCTGCTGAAAAAGGTTTTGTTATATAATCGTCTACACCTAACTCATAGCCCTCTACTACCTGCGCTTCTTCATGCCGCGATGTAAGCAGGATCACCGGGATATGACTGGTCTTGTCATCCTGTTTGAGGTCTTTTACCATTTCAATACCATCTTTTACCGGCATCATAATGTCACTTATGATGAGATCAGGAATCATCGTAAGTGCCAGATCCAGGCCTTCCCGGCCATCGTTTGCTAATTCCACTTTGAACCTGTCTGATAAAATGCTCCTGATATACACCTGCATGTCCCTGTTATCCTCTACCACCAGCACCAGGTTGGTATTATCATTAGAAGTCTGTAGTTCTTTTTCTTCATCTGCTACAGTAACTTCATCAACGGATACTTCCTCAAATCTGGCAGTTTCATGAGCAGGAACAGGCAGCGAAATAGTGAACGTGGTACCTTCATTTAACCTGCTCTTTACCTGAATAGTACCATGAAATAAATCAATAAGCTCTTTTGTAAGGGCCAGCCCTATACCTGATCCGCCTGCATAAACCTGCTTTTGCTGCTCTCCCTGGTAAAACGGTATAAATACCTGTTCTTTTTCTTCTTCCGACATACCCACACCAGTATCGCTTACCTTTATTTCAAGAAATGCCTGTCCTTCGGCTTCTATCCTGTTTGCCGATACGTTCACTGTTCCTCCTTCAGGAGTATAATGAAACGCATTGGACACTAAATTATAGAGTATTTTGTCTAGCTTGTCAGCATCAAAATCCATCCAAAGCTCTTCCGGTGAAATGGTTACATTATAATGAATATCTTTTTCTTTTGCGAGGAAAGAGAATGAGCTGGTAACATCCTGCACAAATTTGTTGATGTTATCATAACGCAGGTTTACATCCAGCTTCCCTGATTCTATTTTCCGAAAATCAAGCAGTTGATTGATGAGCCGTAATAAACGCTGGGCATTACGATAAATGAGTGTAAACATATCCTTATCATCAGCATTATAATTACCTTTTTCCATAATCCGGGTCAGCGGTCCCAGGATAAGAGAAAGCGGAGTGCGAAACTCATGCGACACATTGGTGAACAGGTTCACTTTCATTTCGTCTATTTCCTTTATCCTCTCTGCTTCAATGCGGGCAATCCGGAGGTTGTTCCTGTCAATAGCCCGCTGTGCGAAATACCTGGTCACCAGATATACTAAACCAATAAGCAGGGCAACATATGCTGTATAAGCATACCAGGTACGCCAGAAAGGCGGATGGATATAGAGTTTTATCTCTGCAGGTGTTTTGTTCCAGATACCATCGTTATTGGCAGCCTTTACTTTAAATATATAATCTCCGGGATTGAGGTTGGTATATGTTGCCGAACGCTGACTGGCGTCTACATACACCCAGTCTTTATCAAATCCTTCGAGCTTATAGGCATATTTGTTCTTCTCAGGAGAGATATAATTCAATGCTGAAAAACGGAAGGTAATGACCGACTGGTTGTATTTTATGTCTATAGACCGCGTCTGAGAAATATCGTTTTCAATAATTCCGTCCTTTCCCGGTACAACAGGGCGATTAAAAATTAAAAAATCTGTAATTACGGGGCCGGGCTTATGATTATTTTCTATCAACTTTTCGGGGTAAAAAGAATTAAAACCGCCTTTTCCTCCAAAAAACAGCTCACCATCCTGGGCCTGAAAATAAGCGCCCAATTGAAAATCTTTGGTTTGCAGTCCGTCCGACGCATTATACACCTGGTAAGATTCAGCAGCCGGATTGAACTTTATTACTTCGGAAATGGTACTGATCCATAAATTGTCCCGCATATCCCGGCAAATACCAAAAACCGGGTCGCCATACATTTTATCCGGGCGTTTCATCAGCCGGAAGGTTTCGCTTATTTTATCAAAACGGTGTAAGCCTCCCATTGTACCTATCCAAAGCACGCCTTTTTTATCCTCATAAATTGTAGTGACAAAATTATTGGTAATAGAAGCCGGATTGTTTGTGGCAGTATAAGTGCATTTATATTTATTATAGCGATCAAAACGCTTTAGTCCATTTTCTGTGCCTACCCATAGTTCCAGATCCTTATCGCGGAAAACAATGTGCGATTTATCTTCAGGATAAATGATCCGGCCGCTTTCAAAAAGCGGCTTAAATGCATTGGTAGCCGGGTTATAATTAATGACGCCCAGCTCTGTCCCCAGCCATAAGCTCCTGTCCCAATCTTCATAAATACTATAAATGTTCCGGTAAGAAAAATCAGTACCTGCAGGAGGTGGAATTTTGACATACGACATCGCATTGTGCACCGGATCGTACCGGATCAACAAGTCAGAATATCCGCCAGTCCAGATATTACCGGCCCCATCCTCCAACAAAGCATTGAACCTGACACCGGCCTGGGGTTTGAACGATTTGACAGAACCATTCGGTTCTATTTTATTCAGGTTATTGATTTCACCTACCCATACATTACCTCCCCTGTCTTTCAGAATAGACAAAACCTGGTTCTCAAACAGCAAAGGGAGGTTCCACTCCTTTTTGCTCAAAGAAAACTGGTACAATAGTGAGCTGTAATAATTCACTCCTAACGGAGTTCCTATCCATACAATACCTGTCCGGTCCGTATAAACACAATTATTATTATAGGCGAGCAATGTCCTGTCGGGGCTTTTAACGGGGTTAACAAACTGTGTTTTTCCATCTTTACCAATAAGATAAAGGCCGTTATTGGTGGTAGCCACCCATATTCTGCCAACATGATCCTGGTTAACGGCAGTTACGGATTTTTCCGGGATATTTTTACCTGCTTCAAGACCTGTATATGAAACCAGGGAATCGTTTTTGATGTTCAATGAATACAAACCTCCATGCCCTGAAGCCACCCATAAAATGCCGGCTTTGTCCATAAACAGGCTGTAGATATGCTTGCAAACCTTTTCATCCGGCAGGTTAGCCTGCCAATAAGGATGAAGTGAAAACTGTTTGCTTTTAGTATCGAACCTGTAAATACCTCCTCCCCATGAGCTCAGCCACAAAAACCCGTCATTGTCTATTTCAATATCGGTCAGCGCATTATTCAGCGCCTGGTTAAATTTCCTGTCTATGATCTGAAAATGTTCAAAGTCTTCCGTATCAGGATTATACAGGTCCAGGCTACCCCTGTCGGCGGCAATCCATATCCTTCCCTGTTTATCTTCCACCACGCCCGCCACATCATTGTAGCTGATACTTTTTGACGCTGAAGTTTGCTTGTAGGTTTTAAAAATACCGGTTTTCAAATCCAGCTTGCTCAGCCCGTTTCCTTTAAGCCCTATCCATAAATTGGACTTACTATCTTCAAAGAGGCAACGAATAGAATTTCCGGCAATGGAATGCGGCAACTGCGGATTATGCCTGTAAATGCTCACCTGGTAACCATCATATTTATTCAGCCCATCATCTGTTCCAAACCAGATAAAACCCCTGCTATCCTTCAAAATGCAGGTAACATTTCCGCTTGACAAGCCATTACCAATAGTGAGCTGATTAAAGCTGAACGACTGTGAGCATACGATACCCACCCAAAGCAATAATGCAAATAATAAAGCCCCCCTTTTCATACGCAACAAACTTATCATCATATAGCAGATAAAACATCAGTTATTGAACCTGTTTAAACAAGTTCATTAAAGAATATGCTGGTTTAATTATTTTTCAATTCAAAGTTATAACCGGTGTTGATACCGTTGGTAACATTATTGTAAAATTTTCATGAAAACAGGGACAGGAATTACTGATACTTATTATTTCACCCACTCGTAATCCAGCTGTCTTTTGTCCAGGTTAGCTGCTATTACTTTGATACGCACTTTATCGCCCATCGTAAACTTAATGCCGGTGCGCATCCCAATAAGGGCATAATCACTTTCAGAATGTTTAAAGCTGTCATGGGCCGCCAGGCTGGTTATAGAAATTAACCCTTCACAAAGATGGTCTGTTGTTTCAGCCCAGAAGCCAAACTTAGATACGCCACTTACAATAGCTTCAAATTCCTCTCCAATATAATTACTCATGAACTGCACCTGTTTGTATTTGTTGGCAGAGCGCTCACATTCCATAGCGGCCCGCTCCCGCTCGCTGCAATGCTTACACTTTTCCTCCATCTTCTTATCTACTTTCACACGATCTTCCAGCACTTCCTGTAAAATGCGGTGCACCATCACATCAGGATAACGGCGTATAGGCGAAGTAAAATGACAATAATGCTCAAATCCAAGCCCGTAATGGCCTACATTACTTTCAGTGTATTTTGCTTTGGCCATGGTACGAATACCCAGCTGTTGTAATACGGCTTCTTCCGGCCTACCTTTCACATCTTTCAATAATTTATTAAACGAATCGGCAATAGCCTCTGCGCTGGATATATCAAACTTATAACCAAACTTATTAGCAAAAGCTATAAACGGCAACAGCTTTTCTTCGTCGGGCGTATCGTGTATCCTGTAAGGAAAAGGAATAGATTTATTATTGATCTTTATTTTCGATACGTGTTTGGCAACGGTACGGTTAGCCAGCAGCATTAACTCTTCTATCAGCTGATGTGCCTCTTTGCTTTCCTTTAAAATGATGCCAACAGGATTTCCTTTTTCGTCCAGCTTAAAACGAACTTCAGTGGAGTTAAAATTAATGGCTCCTTCATCAAACCTCAACCCACGAAGGGTTTGAGAAATATTGTTAATGGTTTGTATCACTTCTGCATGGTCGCCATTACCGGTTTCAATGATCTCCTGCGCTTCTTCATAGCTATATCTTCTATCAGAATGAATAACAGTTTTACCCAGCCAGTATTGTTTTACTTCTGCCTTATCATTCAACTGAAAAATAGCCGAAAATGCCAACTTATCTTCCTTTGGTCTTAAGGAACATAATACATTAGAAATCTCTTCCGGCAGCATAGGGTTCACCCTGTCAGGCAAATATACTGATGTTGCTCTTTGATAAGCCTCATCATCCAGCGCGTTCCCTGGTGTTACGTAATGACTTACATCGGCAATATGCACACCTATTTCATGATTACCGTTTTTGAGCTTACGATACGAAATGGCATCATCAAAATCCTTGGCATCAACGGGGTCGATAGTAAAGGTCAGCACCCGGCGCACATCCTTTCGCAGTTTTATTTCGTCTTTTGTGATAGCCTCCGGAAGACGGGCAGCTATCTCCAGAGCCTCATCAGAAAAACTTAAGGAGAAGCCATTCTCCAGCATGATATTTTTCATGGCGGCGTCAGCCATATCTTCCCCGCCTAAGATGGAAACAACAGCAGCCGAGGGTTTTTTACCATCTCCGCCCCAGTCCAGTACACGTGCTATAACTGATTCGCCATCTTTAGCCCCGTTCAGGTTTTCCTGCGCTACGTACAGGTCAGGGATATTCTTGTCTTTATCGCCCAGAACAAATGCAAAGCCTTTGTTCATCTGCAGTTTTCCAATAAATTCACTACGCTTACGTTGTACTACTTCTGTTATTTTTCCTTTTGCGCGGCCATCATATCCGCTGGTCAGCTTCACCCGTACCGTATCACCGTCCATCGCATTTTTAAGCCCGTCTGGCAGCACCATTACATCTTCTTCCAATCCGTCTACGATCACAAAACCACGTCCCCCACGGGTTACTTCCAGTCTGCCTTTCAAAGTATTTTCTGTCTCTCGTTTGGCGCGGGCAGATTTTACCTGTGCCTTTGTTTTTTTTCTGGGTTTATTACTCTTGCTCATTTTCAATTTTTATGTTATCAGCTGTTGAACACCTATCAACAACTTTGCCAGCGCATCCGTTCAGGCAGGCGTTACACACTTTTTTTGTACTGCTACCATCAACCTGTAAGTACTTCAAAACACTTCATTCCTAAGTATCCTTATTATATCCACCGGGCATACCCCGTAACAGGTAATTTTTTATACAATTATCAAACGCATTGCCCTCTTCAAACAAAAACCGGTGCTGTACCGGTAATGCAAATACAGGCACCTCTTTTAAGCGTTCCCATTCCATCAATCGCACTGCATCCTTTTCCGTTGTTAAAATAATCTTATTTTCAATACCAGCCGACTGATAAGCATCCAAAATATCCCCAATATCCTTTTCTGAAAAATTGTAATGATCAGGAAAACTAAAGTGCCTTACCTTTAAATTGAAGCGCTTTAAATAATCAACCAAAGGCTCAGGGTTAGCAATACCCGTTACCAGCACTACCGCTCTCACCTCTTTTAATTCCCTGCGCTCATTATCAAAAACATTATATATACTTCCATAATCAATAACAGTAAAAAATACCTGCTGGTGAGATAACGGCCTGATATTATTTATAACCCGCTGCCTGTTTGCATTACCGAGATACTCATCGCACTTGGTCACTACAATTACATCAGCACGTTTATAATTTGATTTCAGGTCCCTGAGGGTTCCTGCGGGCAGATATCCATCGCCTGTAAAAATATTATTATAATCTGTAAGTAAAATATTGAAACCTGCAGTTACAGCACGATGCTGATAAGCATCATCTAAAATAATAACATTTATTTCGGGTTTTTGTTTAAGAAGCTGTTCAATAGCAGGTGCCCGGTCCTCTCCCACAGCCACTGCCACGCCCGGAAACTTTTTATGAAACTGCATGGGCTCATCGCCAATATCACTGGCCACTGTATTTTCACCAGCTAACAGGAAGCCCTTTGTTTTGCGTTTATAACCGCGACTTATAACAGCTGCGTGTAATTTTGACTGCTCACTTAAAAGAATCGGCATAGCCCCCCTCTCCTTTGTCCGAAAGGACTCCTTTGGAGGAGAGTCCCGATAGCTATCGGAAGAGGTGAGGTCTGTCAGTAAACGCAATAAATATTCTACCATTGGCGACTTACCGGTGCCTCCCACAGACAGGTTACCCACGCAAATAGCAGGTACATCCGGTCTGTAAGACTTAAGGATCTTTAAATCGTACAAGCTGTGATAGAAAAAAACACCTGCCTTATACAGCCAGGAAAAGGGTACCAGTAAAATATTTTTCTGCTTTATTATATTGCTAAAACTCATACATCCTTTCGGGTGTGATACAATAGTTTAAAGGTACGTCAAATTCGTTGCGGTCGCTAATTTCATCAATAGGTTCATAATAACTTAACCCTATTTTTATAATATCACTCTTTGTATGTTGCAGGTATTTATCATAAAAACCTTTCCCATAACCAACACGGTAACCCTTTTTATCAAAACATAATAAAGGAATAATTACCATGTCAATTGAATCCGGAGCAATAATGACAGTGCTTTCCGGCTCCGGCGTTCCGTATTTATTTTTAACGAAAGGCGTATCTGCTGTTACAGCAACGGCTTTCATGGTATAGCTTTCAAATTCGCATACAGGATAAGCCACCTGTAATCCCGGGTTCCTGAAAAGAAGATAATCAACAACAGGGTCTGTATTGACCTCCCTCTCCATAGCTGCATAGCTAAACAATACGTTTATATCCGGCAAGGCCAGGTTCTGGAACTGTATCAATACCAGGTCATCCCACTTTATACGCTGCTGAGGGGTGGTGAGCCTCCTTTTCTCTGCAAATATTTTACGTGCTTCAGATTTTAACATGTACCCCTTACCCCTAAAGGGAAATATTTTTAATTTTTAAATACAGAAAAGATAGTAGTCCCGTAATTTTTTTCGAAACTATACTTTTCAAAAGTCTTATAATCGTTTCGCGGTGTATGCTCCAATACAAATAGTCCGCCAGGCGCTATCAGGTCCTGGCTAACAATGATACGCGGTAATTCATCTATCTCTGTTAGCGCATAAGGCGGGCCTGCAAAAATAAAATCGTATTGCTGGCTATGACCGAGCAGAAACCTGAAGACGTCCATCTTTACGAACCTGATATTTTCGATTTTTAAAGCCATAGCGGTTTTCTTAATAAAGTCAAACATCTGGTTATCCTTCTCCACTATGGTTAAATCGCCTGCGCCCCTGCTGGCCAGCTCGTAGCTGATGCTGCCCGTGCCGCCAAATAAATCAAGGGTTTTAATACCATCAAAATCCATGCGGTGCTGCAAAGTATTGAACAGCCCTTCTTTTGCCACATCTGTTGTAGGACGGGTATAAGGCATTTTAGCGGGAGGATGTATCTTTCTTCCGCCTAAGCTTCCAGCAATAATTCGCATATTGTAAGTTCGTTGAGCGATGTAAAATAATGGTATGGCATACCGGATACATCATCTATCCAGCCGGCCGGTTTTAATGAGATATGCAGGAAATAATCATACAGTTCCCTGTATAACCTGGAGTTTGTGTCTATTAACCCCGAAACCTGCAATATTACCTGCTCCTGTGAAAAAGCAAACACCTCGCATATTTTGAGCAAATAGAAAGACACATCGGCAGGCGATGCATATTCGTAGGATTTAGCCAGCAACAAGCTTTC
This sequence comes from Niabella sp., assembly GCA_049841335.1. Taxonomy (GTDB): domain Bacteria; phylum Bacteroidota; class Bacteroidia; order Chitinophagales; family Chitinophagaceae; genus Niabella. The sequence continues at coordinate 12,842 of JASGDI010000002.1, forward strand.
TTCCTTAAAAGCAATTACAGTGAACCTGTTCTCCAGGAAATCTACCCGCAGCAATCCATTTTCAGGAAACTCAGTTACCGCTTTTATTTTTACGGTATGGGCATGTAAGTATCCCGAGGAGGGAAAATGGTGCACCATCCATGTTAAAATACCGGGAGGAATGGTGTATATATTAGCAATTCCTTTTTCTTCTATCAGCTCAGTTATAACATGATCCTGCTGATCAGCACATTCAAGATACATCAGGGGCATTGCATCTACCGGGGTGTTATCTGCCGGGAGCAGGGTATTAAAACCAAAATCAAGCTCTGTTATTATTTTGTCAAAACGGCCCTGCAGAACAGGGTTATTTTCAACTATCTGATCCAGGATACCTGTAGTTATAGCTTTAAAACTGTAACGTTTTAACTGCAGTAATCTTCTTTCCTCAGGGTCATAAATACAAAAGCTAAAATAGTCGCTTCCTACCTGTAAGGACAGGTAGCTATCCTGCGGATCTATACTATTATCTATTGAAATACTGAACTGCTCCTTCAATGTTATTCTCTTTGATTTTATGTGCAGCAAATATCATATAAATATTGAAGATTTACGATTTGGTAACTGAATATAATAAAACGCAGCTATAGTTCTGCCGTATTTTTAATCTTTGCAGGCTGAAATTGTAATTGACAGCAGCATTGATTTTTATTGTATGACAAGAAAAAGCGGGCTGGAAACCCTAAAAATAGATATAAGCAACCGACAGATCATTAAAATAGCGGCTCCTATTGCGCTTGCTATGATGGTGCCTCAATTGAACCTGATTGCTAACACTGTTTTTTTGAGCCAATTGGGAGAAACAGAATTAGGTACCGCAGGCATTACCGGCGTCTATTATCTCGTATTTGCATTGATAGGCAATGGCCTTAACAGCGGCTTACAGGCGCTAATAGCCCGCCGTGCAGGAGAAAACAAGCCCGAAGAAATCGGCCGGCTGTTCCTGCAGTCCAACTATATTGCCTTAATGTTTGCAGCAGGCGTGATCCTTTTAAATTATTGCCTGGTAGAGCTTTTCCTGTCTTCGGTATTGAAGAGTAACGTGGTTTTGAAAGAAGCCGTTTCTTTCTTAGAAATAAGGGCCTGGGGCTTACCGTTCCTGTATTTTTTCCAGATGGGTAATGCTTTGTTAGTAGGCACTAATAACAGCCAATATTTAAAATATGGATTTATTGCTGAGGCAGTGGTGAATATATATTTTGATTATGCGCTTATTTTTGGCAAATCAGGTTTTCCTGCCCTGGGCTTTAACGGTGCTGCCTATGCTTCCATACTTGCTGAATTCACAGGAGCAGTGGTAGTGTTTGCCATTATTTTCAAAAAAGGTTTTGTAAACAGGTTTGCTTTGTTCCGGCATAAACGGCCCGATGGTCATACTATTAAAATTATTTTCAACCAATCACTGCCACTGGTAATGCAGTTTGTATTAAGCGTGAGCGCATGGCTGCTGTTTTACGTTTTTATAGAGCATCACGGGGAACGCCCGCTGGCCATCAGTAATACCATGCGCAACATTTTCGCACTGTTCGGCATTTTTACCTGGTCTTACGCCAACACTACTAATATGATGGTGAGCAATATTATTGGCCAGGGGCGAAAAGATGAAGTCCTATACCTGATCAGAAAAATAGCAAAGCTTAGCCTCTTCACTATTATTACACTATGTATAGTGCTTAATCTTTTTCCTGAAACTTTATTAAGCATTTATGGTACCGATGAAAGCTTTGCTGCAGAAGCCATCCCTGTAATAAGAACTATTTCCGTTTGCCTTATTATGATGGCCATTGCTGTAATATGGCTGAACAGTATCACCGGAACAGGCAATACGAAAGTGAACCTTCGCATTGAAATAGTTGCTATTGTAGTTTATTGCATCTATGTATTCATAGTAATAGAAAAGCTGCAATTATCCCTTGTGTACGCCTGGGCAAGCGAGTTCTTATACTGGTTTATTACTTTTATTTTAGCATGGCTCTATATGCGCAGTGGTAAATGGAAGGGTAAAGAGATATGGAAATAGGCTCCCCGACACTTATTTCCCAACGAAAGATTTATAGGTTAAGAGAACCACACTTTTTCCCTCTTCTACACTTTCCAGCCTTATTAAGGATATAGTAAGTACTTCTTCCTCATTTCTTTATATCGGCTTAAACCCGGTTCCCAGGAGGCACGGATCTCTGCTTCAGATTTTCCGTCAATGATCTGCTGGCGGAACAAACCATTTCCTATAAGGTTTTCAATCTTACCCATCTGGTTGCTCAGCTTAGAATCAAAAAATTTTTCTTTATGCGGATGGGCCTTATATAATTCCATGATCCACTGCAGGTTAATCTTACCGCTTTTACGCAGCTTTTCAACATCATATTGGCGAAGGTCCAGCCCATAACAAACCTGGTTCATAAATAAAGGCGTTTCTGCCATGCCTTTAATTGATTTAGGTGTAAAGGAAAAAGTGTATTTGCCTTTTAACTCGGGGCTGCCTAATACCGTAAAGGGGAATTGCGTACCTCTTCCGTGATTAAGGTAAACGCCTTCAAACATACAGGTAGAAGGATATAATAAAATAGCCTGCTGTGTGTTCAGGTTAGGTGATGGCTTTACAGGCAAAGTATAAGGCAGGTCATGGCTGTAATTCGCTACTTTAATAATTTTCAGCTTACACTTCACTTTATTAGTCAGCCAACCTTCACCGTTAGCCATTTGCGCAAACTCGGCCACCGTTAACCCGTGCGACATTGGAATGGGAAACATACCAATACCTGATTTATATTTCATATCCAGAATGGCGCCATCAATAACATTGGCATTGGGATTGGGGCGGTCCAGGATCAGCATCTCCTTATCACTTTCTGCACAGGCTTCCATTAACCGCGACAGCGCATTGATATTAGTATAAAAGCGTACCCCTACATCCTGCAGGTCATAGATCAGCACATCCACATCGGCCATGTCCTGTTTTGTAGGTTTGTTCTTAGCGCCGTATAGAGAAATAATAGGAATACCGGTAGCAGGGTCTTTTTCATCGTTTACTTTAATACCTGCGCTCGCATTGCCGCGAAACCCATGTTCCGGACCAAATACTTTTACAATATTTATACCTAGACTTTGAAGGCTGTCCACTAAATGTTTCTTCCCTATTATAGTTGTAGGATTGGCCATTACCGCTACCCGCTTGCCTTTCAGGTAATCTATATACAAATTTGTCTGATCAGCACCCGTAATGATCTCTTTTTCTTTCAGCACAGTATCAGGTTCTTTCCATACCGGGAAAAGAAAGGGAAAAGAGAGTATAAGGATAAATATCAGTTTCATTGTAATACCTTTTTAATATAGATCAAATATACAATCCATTATTTTATTGGGCTACATTTGCAGGGCGGACGCATAAACCTGCGGAATATTAACCACAAATGCACGAATAGACGCTAATAGCTTGTTATTTAGCGCTATTCTGACTAAATTATACTAATTCGTGTATTCGTGGCATACAATACTCCAGCTTATAAAGACCAGAATCAGCCAGATTAAATCTATGCGTCAACCCTGGCTGCATTTGTATATTATAACCATGCAATATGAATAACAAGGAAGTTTACATCGTTTCGGCCGTACGCACGCCTATAGGAAGTTTTGGCGGAGCTTTAAAAGATTTTTCGGCAACACAATTAGGAGCCATAGTTATTAAAGCGGCTGTTGAAAAAGCAGGCATCCTTCCCGGCGATGTTCAGGATGTGCTCATGGGTTGCGTGCTACAGGCAAACCTGGGACAAGCTCCCGCAAGGCAGGCTGCTCTGTTTGCCGGCCTTCCTAATGAAGTGAACTGCGCTACTGTAAATAAAGTATGCGCCAGCGGTATGAAAGCTATTGCACAGGCAGTACAAAGCATTTTGTTGGGCGATGCGGATATTGTAGTAGCCGGAGGTATGGAAAGCATGAGCAATGTGCCCTTTTATGCGCCCTCCCTGAGATGGGGCAACAAATATGGTAATACCAGCCTGGTTGATGGTCTTGCCAAAGACGGATTGACTGATGTATATGACGGCAGCGCCATGGGCATGGCAGCTGAACTCTGTGCCGGCGAGTGCCATATCAGCCGGGAAGAACAGGACGCCTTTGCTATAGAAAGCTATAAGCGCAGTCAGAACGCATGGAATGAAGGCAGGTTTGCCCTGGAGGTAATTCCTATATCCATCCCGCAAAAAAAAGGTGAACCTATTATTTTTGATAAAGATGAAGAGCCTTTCAATGTTAAATTTGATAAGATACCTTCTTTAAACCCTGCCTTTAAAAAGGATGGTACCGTAACAGCAGCCAACGCCAGCACCATGAACGACGGAGCAGCCGCCCTGGTGTTAATGAGTAAAGAAAAATGCGAAACGCTGGGATTAAAGCCCATAGCTAAAATACTATCTTATGCCGATGCCGAGCAGGCACCCGAATGGTTTACCACTACCCCTTCCCTTGCCGTTCCCAAAACCATTGCCAAAGCAGGCTTACAAATAAATAATATTGACTTCTGGGAATTGAATGAAGCTTTCAGCGTTGTAGGGATTGAAAATACCAGGCGTATGAACCTCGACCCTGCTAAAGTAAACGTTAATGGAGGTGCTGTATCGCTGGGACATCCCCTGGGCGCCAGTGGCGCCAGGATCATTGTAACACTTATTAACGTGCTGCATCAGCAAAAAGCAAGGTATGGCGCTGCAGGCATCTGCAATGGCGGTGGCGGCGCCAGCGCAATGGTGCTGGAGGCTTGTTGATAACTAAAAAAACAAAATGTACTTCTATAAAACTGAAGCCAGGAATACTATAAAACTGGCTTTACCTATTATTTTCGGAGAATTGGCACAAATGAGCCTTCACCTGATCGACACTGCTATGATCGGTTACACAGGCTATAAACAGCTGGCTGCAGCAGCTCTCGTTTTAAACGTCATTAATATCCCATTTATTTTTGGAATAGGCATTACTATTTCTGTAGCACAAATGGTATCGTTGGCGCATGGCAAGTTTGACAAGCAGCAGGTATCACACTATTTTTATAACGGGTTCTGGCTTTGCGCCTTATCCGGCGTGATCATTTCGCTGGCGTTATTCTTTGGCCGCAATATCCTGATGCACCTTAAACAGGATCCCGAAGTAGTGGCCCTTGCCATGCCGTTCATGACGCTTATGAGCTTTTCCATTATTCCCATGGTGTTGTTTATGACCTTAAAACAGTTTGCAGACGGATTACAATATACCAAAACAGCTATGGCATTGTCTGTAGCAGCTATACCGCTGAACATATTCTTAAACTGGCTACTGATCTATGGCAACTGGGGATTTCCACGGCTGGAACTAGTAGGTGCGGGTTATGCCACGCTTATTACACGCATCCTGATTTTTCTGGCGTTGGGCTATGTGATACTCAACCATAAAATATTTAAAAAGTATGTGGCAGTGGCTAAAAATCAGTGGGTCCTTAAAAAAGCTACTATTGTACAGCTACTAAAAATAGGCATCCCCAGCAGCTTACAGATCGGTATGGAGGCCGGGGCATTTGCAGTATCAGGTATCTTAGTAGGAACTATTGGCGCAGCGCAGCAAGCGGCACACCAGATCGCCCTGAGTTGTGCTTCTTTTGCATTCATGGTTTCTTTAGGCTTGTCGCAGGCCGGCTCAATACGTGTAAGCCATGCGTTTGGCAGCACCAACTGGAAAAGGATATCGGTGATCGGGAAAAGCACCATGATTCTGGCTTTAGCTTACGGCACTATATGCTGCCTGCTTTTTACCGTATTCAGGCAATACTTGCCCCTGCTTTTTAACCACGAAGAAAAAGTAGTGGGCATTGCAGCAGCTTTACTGCTTTTTGCTGCAGCTTTCCAGATACCCGATGCCCTACAGGCCACCAGCGCCGGGCTGTGCCGTGGCATTAAAGATGTGAATATCCCTACTGTGTTTATTTTTATTGCTTACTGGGTATTAGGTATTCCATCGGGATATTTAATGGCATTTCATTTTGGAATGGCAGAAAAAGGTATCTGGATCGGTTTTATCTGCGGGCTGAGCCTTTCAGCGATCTTTTTAACCGCCCGGTTCCTGAAGAAAACCAATGCGAAGCATATTAAAATATAAAATATTGAATGTAAAATATTAAATGCAGCATTAAGCTCTTAACCAGCATCCTGCCTTTAGCTAAAACCGGCTACTTTCCCAATTTTCCATTTTTCATCTTTAATATTTCCGAACCGGCTAAAAGCACGCATCCTAAACCATAATCTTCAAAATCCGGCTGCTTGTCATAAGTTACAGGCTGCCCGTCTTTAGGTTCCTTGCCGGTGGATTGTACGTAGCCCAAAAAGCCGTTGGGATGTATGGCTTCATCGCTGATCGCCTTCCAGCCTTTCTGTACAGCAGGCAGATAGTCTTCAGAGCTTAGAAAACCGTTGTTGAGGCCCCAGGCAAGCCCATATACAAAAAGCGCCGTACCCGAAGTTTCCTTACCTCCAAAATGGGCTGGATCATGCAGGCTGACATTCCAAAAGCCATCTTCCCTTTGCAAGGGCACCAATGCCTGCGAAATCTTTTTGAAATCATCCAGGTATTCTCCATAGTGCGAATCTGTTGCAGGCAGCTCACTCAAAACCAGGGCCAGGGCAGCTATTACCCAGCCATTGCCTCTCGCCCAGTAGCAGTCCTCTCCATTGGGCTCTTTATACGGCGGAACAAAATTTTTGTCTCTCCACCATAACTGGTCTTCAGCATTATATAAGCCGCCGCCTTCCACATATTTGGCGTGGTGGTACATCTTATACATATAATCAAAATACTTTTTGTCTTTGAACGTTACACCCAGTTTAGCAAAAATCGGCATCGCCATCTGAATAGCGTCAATCCATGTCCAGTCGTTATAGCGGCCACTGTTGATGATCGAATCAACAGTCGTTTTAATAGAACGGATACGCTCCGGTTTGACGTCTATGCGATACAGATCAATATAAGTCATACCACAATTATAGTTATCCGCATGGCGCGTATATACCTCCCCCCTGACCGGCTTCCAATCGTGTTTAGTAGCCCAGTCCACCGCGTAATTATAATATTTCTTTTGCCGGTCTACTTTATAAAGAGCCATCAGTCCTTCAAAATAAACCCCTCGTGTCCATATATTGCTGCGCCATGTTCTATGATTTACTATAGGCGCTCCCGGGTCGGGCCACTTAGCCATGAAATAATCATTAGCCAGTCTTACTTTTTTTAAAACCTCTTTCTTTGACAGGTAGTCCTGGCTATGAACACCAGGCGATATTATTGTCATTAATATTAATAAAACAACTAACCTCATTTTCATTTGCATATCTTATTTGATTTTATATTTCAAGAAGAACAAATCAGTAGATACAGATCTGCCACCCATACCTCACTCCCAGCCCCTCCCAGTGGGGAGTGATCCCTAAACTTTAAAATTCATTTTTATTACAGTATCCCATGTTCTTTATGGCATCTTCCGGAATCCTTCCTTTTTTATCTTCCATGAACCATCACGGGGAAAACCGGGCGTATCAGTATCCGACGCATCCCAGCCCTCCAGCATCATGGCTACAGCCGTTAAAACACCCCCGTTACCTGGAAGATATATCCTTAAACGGCCATCCTGGTAGTTATGCCCGTTTTTCAGGTAGGTATTGGTTTGTATGTTCATAAATAAAGCATCCAAAGCCTTACCCGGCATATTGAGACGGGCGGCATTCATGGCAGTCATCGGGAAATCCCATCCCCAGGTATGATCCCAGTTCCATTTAGCCCAAACTGTATCCAGCGTGTTCTTCATGATCTGTTTGTTCAGCCTGGGTGATTCAGGCACCATGCCCAGGGCGCCTAATACAGCCGGGTGATCAGTCATCCATTTGGGGAACGTATAAGAATCGGTTGCAGATTCCGTTGCTAAATAAACATTATCCTGAACAGGCAGCGGCGCCAGCTTGTTAATTACATCATCCCATTTTGCCACGCGTGGCTGCCCTAATCTCTCTTTCCATTTTTGCGCAATGCGCAGCGTCCAGTCCCAGTATGCCAGCTCATAAGTGGGATTGATAGTTTCACCTGCCCTGAAAACTTCCTGTGCCGGGATGACTCCTTTTCCCAGATTATACCGGTTCTTCTCCTTATCATAAAAAGCAAAATCGGCCATAAAGGTTGCCGTAGCAAAGACCAGTTCCCCGTACTTTTCCAATATTTTTTTATCCTGCTGATTGCGATAAAGCAACTCTGCCATATAAATAATATGCGGCTGTTGCCATATCAGGAAAGCTGCAACTGAAGAAGGGCTTTCATTACCATCGTTATCAGACATCTTGATCCACCGTACCCCTTCATACCCCTGCCGTTCTGCAAGCGCTTTAGCTTTATCGTAGGTACGAAAATAATAATCCAGTGTTTTCTCCATTATTTCAGGCCGCCCCCACAGCGCATAATGTACCCCGTGCCACCAATGAATTTCAGTATGAGGCTTACCATACCAGCTATTAAACGTAAGACCTGTTTCCTGCGGAGGGTTACTTCCACCGCATTGCACCCTGGTCAGGTATTGAGACAATACCACTCTCCTCTCCAGCTCGAAAGCTCTTGGATTGGTACTGCCCTCAAAATCCACAGCTGCCCCGCTATTCCAGAAGTTCGACCATGCTTTTGTGCTCTCCGCTGCAGCAGAAGTGTATAACCCTTTGCCTGGCCCGAATTCGTTTTTCGGTGTAAAGGCAACGGTACACTCAAATTGTTCCAGGTCAACAGCCGGTTCATATACAAAATAATGATGGGCCGCTTTACGTATATTACCTTTAGAAAAACTTAAAGATGTAAAATACTGCGTTCCCGGCAGCTGATGGCTGATCAGGGCCGACTGGCCGGAGCGGGACAGGATACCTGAAGTATGATTTTCCCTATTTTCATAGTTTACTGCTTCATCCAAAAATTTCCCGGTTGGATAGGGATAACGGATAAATACTTTGATTCTCTTTTGCCTGATCAGCGGTGATATTACCTTTACACCGATCCTGTCTGCCTGCTGATAAGCAGCAGTCAATACCTTTACCGGGGTCCCGTTTACTTCAAACTGACTGGTAATAATCCCTGTCCATAAATCCAGGGTCTGCTTGATGTTTTTTATATCCTCTATAGCGGCTCGCCGGCCGTTTTTGAGATAAAGTTCCAGCCCTACATTTCCTAATTGCAAACGATGGGGATTTACCCTGAAGTATTCACTGGCCTCATAGTTTCTCCTGGGCTCTTTGTTCTGTACACTATACCCGGCATTTCTGCCTTCATTGTTAAAATCATAGTATTTTAATGTTTCTGAAAATATATATTCCCCGCTATTAGGAAAACTATTCCACCCCCATTCAGACTGCGTACCTAATGATACCCCGTTCTTATAATATTCCGGAAAAGACTGCATACCCGTAATATCAACGGTATATGCAAATGCACCATTTCCGACGGTTAAAGAAGCCAATGAATCAGCACTGGTATTTTCAACATTATGCCTGGCTACTACGGCCTTACGATTTATTTTTACCGGCGATTGTGCCTTCAGAGAACCAACAAAGAAAGAAGCAAAAAGGAAAAGCAAAAATTTTAAATAAGAAATATTCATAGCTATTGTGCGAAATTTTATAAAAGTCATTTTCTATTTATCCAATTCTATACACCCCATTATAAAAGGGCCTGTAGCTTTAGCATCATTGTCTCTTACCCGTTCATTCACATAATATTCATAACTGCCATCCCGGTAGGGAGCGCCTCCTAAACCCGATACTGCATTGCACTGAATTAATGTTAACAGGCCCGTTTCCTTTTTCATTAGTTTTTGTGCTATCCCGTTCAATGTTCTTTCAGCAACAGCTCTATATTTTTTATCTAAATATCCCTTGTTCACCCCTTTGGCATAAGCATACATAAACATAGCATTCACCGAAGCCTCCTGGTAATTTTTGTTATCACCGGCCCTGTCCAGTACCTGCCACCACAGCCCATCAGCATCCTGGTACCGGGTAAGGCTTTCTGCCAGATGCCGGATAAGGTGTACCAGGCTATCCCTGCGGGGATATTTCTCCGGTATGAAATCCAGTACATCTACCAAAGCCATGTACCACCAGCCTATGCTGCGCCCCCAGAAATTGGGAGACTGACCTGTAGCTTTATGGGCCCATTGCTGTTTTCTGCTCTCATCCCAGCCGTGATAATAAAGGCCGGTACGCGCATCCAAATGATTTTTCGCGGTTACTATAAACTGATCAATAACATCATTGTAATAAGACGGATCATTTACAAATTGCCCGTACTGGGCTACGAAGGGAAGCGCCATATACTGGCCGTCAAGCCATGTTTGATGTGGATAGATGAGCTTATGCCAATAAACCCCTTCAAGTGTACGGGGATGCCATTTCAGCTGGGCCATCAATCGTTCAATTGCCAATTTATATTTTGCTTTCCCTGTTTCTTTATACAAAGTGTATAATATTTTGCCCGGGTTGATATAATCTACGTTATAAGTTTCTACCTTATACAAATAGATGTAGCCATCCTGGTTAATGACAGTATCTGCCCATTTTTCCACGTAATCAAAATATTTCTGTTCTCCTGTCCGGTCCCTTACTTTCAGCATTGCCATGCAACCCAAACCCTGGGAATAGCCAAAATACAGCCTTTTCCCATGATCCAACTGCCATGCCTGGGGAAAACGGCTCATTTCGGCATCAGCAAACTGCTGATACAATTTCTGGCTATATCCTGACCAGCTTACGATCTGCAAAAACAATAAGATGAAAATTCTTGACATTTTTAATTTAAAATTAAAGTTTTCAAAAGTAAACTGATCTGCATAACCCGGTGCTTACCTGTAGCCGGGATGTTGCGCATTTTTCAGCAAAACAGAAGCATCTATCAGGGTTTGAGGAAGCGGAAGCAGCTCCGTCCTGTTTTCTTCAAACTCTGTAGCAAACCTTGAAATATAAGTATTAATGGCGCTGGTTGGAATAAATTCAACAGCCCTGTACCCTGCCGGTAAAGAAGTATTGGTAGCAGACTCCTGGAACGGCACAAAATTAGGCTCGCTGCCCTTTGCCCAAAGAAGCTGCTGATATATCCTGTACCTGAGAACAGGTTCATCCGTATACGGATTTACCTTTTGAGTGTTCATTTTTGTGAGCGCTTCCCGGGTGGCTTTCAAGGTAGAAGCAAGCCTGTTCCACCTGATGAGGTCGGTACGCCTGATATTTGACTCTGCTGCCAGTTCCCAGGCTCTTTCTTTTACAATAGCTTCAAAGAAGTCCTGCTTAGTGCTTAATGCGTTTACATACGCTTCTACTTTTTCTGCATGATTTGCCTCAGCAAATGCTCTCCTGCGAACTTTTTTAAGTGCATTTCTGGCACCCTCTGTGGGACCAGCATTCAATTCATTATCAGCCTCGGCAAACATCAATAAAATATCTGCATAACGCAGCATTGTCCAGTTAATATCCGTTTTCCCGTTCTCAGGACCCTGGTTCTGCTGCCAGCATTTACGCCACTTGCCGGTTCCCAGGTTCTGCGCAGCTACTATGTCGAAATAATTTGTTGTAGCCGCAACGGAATAATTTCCACAGGTTACATCTCTCCTCCTGTCGGCCTTATCATACGAAAAATACAAAGTAGGCGTAATACGCGCCTGTGGCCCTGACGCAAGGTAACCATTGGGGCCATTAGCACCAATAGAAATACCTACATAATAACCAATTCCGCCATTAGCGCTTATACCATAATGACCTAACTCCCAGATATTTTCAGCATCATACACTTTATTATGAATATCCTTGAACACTTTCGTATAATCATCCAACAGGCTATGCACGGCACCCTCCCTTTCCATTACGCCCGAACAGGCGTCTTTCGCTATCTGGTAAAGCTCTCTTATCCTGCCGGCATCGGTTCTGGTACGCATACCGATGTTACTGCCGCTTTCAAGGTCCCACCGTAAAGAATAACCTGCAGCATGCAGCGCTATACGTGCCAGCATACCATAAACAGCTCCTTTAGTGATACGGTCTTTATAGGAAACCTCTGTTGCCCACTTTACTACAGTTGATGCATATTGCAGATCCCTGATGATATGGTCATAAATCGTATCGCGGCTGGTACGTCCTAAATTAAAATCATCTCCTGCTACAGTAGGCTTTGTTTTAAAAGGCACATCACCCCAAAAACGCACCAGGTCAAAATAAGCTGCAGCCCTCAGTGTTAACGCTTCCCCATACAGCGACTTAAAAAAGGCTTTATCCTCTTCTGTTCCCTCTTCCATCACCCCTTCGTTCTCTATACCTGCTATACATTCATTGGCCCGGTTGATAATGGTGTACTTAGAATTGAAAGGGCCTACCATTTGTCCGCTGCCCGCACTGAAGTTATATTTTGACAACCCATACCTCTCTCCTGTTGTATTGGTTGAAAACGTTTCATCGTTATCCGGCATGAAATAAGTAATAAAACCATTGCTTTTAAATTCGGGATAGATGCCGGCAACGGCCGCTTCTGCTCTTGTTTTACTGCCAAAGACAATATCAGATTCATAAGCCGTTTTTGAAGGCAGGTCTAATATTTTGTTACAGCTGCTGATCCCTGTGAACAGGGCCACAACCAGTAAACAATTCAATAAAGTGCGAAATTTATATACAGTAACCATAATTTTATTTTTATCTAATTACAAGGATAGATTTAATCCAACCACTACGTTGCGCGTTCTGGGATAAGCCGCCCAATCCACACCCGGCGTTAGCCCGCCATTAGAACTTTTATTTACTTCGGGGTCAAAGCCACTATATTTAGTGAATGTGTGCAGGTTATAAACTGACGCGTATATACGTAAACTGTTTATCCATGCTTTCCTGATAAGGCTGGGACTGAATGTGTACCCTAAAGTGATATTATTTATACGCAGGTATGACCCGTCTTCCACAAAATCAGAGCTGGTGTAAGTGATATTGGATTCGGGACCATTTGTTTTAACTCCATGTATAGTTGCATTTTGATTTAAGGCTTTTAAGGCCGTAGGCTCCGATACGTAATTTCCATCAGCATCTATATAAGTAAACCTGTTGCGTAATAAAGCTGACTGGTTCTGATTAACGGAATACGTTGATATCAGCCTTGCTTTCTGATAATTAAGGATATTATTGCCGTAAGACCAGTTGAGGAATATGCCCAGGTCAAAATTTTTATACATAATATTATTGCTAAACCCTCCGAAATGCTTAGGTTGGGTATTGCCAATGATCGTTCTGTCATCGGTATTGATCACACCGTCATTATTTACATCCACATAACGCTGGCTGCCAGGTTGCACATTAGCTCTTGTCCAGTCTGCATGTGCCAGCACTTCCGGCTTTAATGTATATACGTAGCGTCCTGTAGCTTCATTAAATACAGTAGTAAACTCGTCCACTCCATACAAACCGCCGTACACATAACCGTAAATAGATCCTGTAGCCTGCCCGATCCTTACTATGAAATCGTCCATATAGCTGCCAACTCCTGATTTAAAAAGCATATAATCCTCATCGGTAGTAGTTAGCTCAAGCACTTTATTTTTATTGAACGAAATATTGAAATTGGTAGACCAGGTAAAATTTCGGGTCTTAATATTCGTGGTATTTAAAGTAAGTTCAACCCCGTGATTCTGTAAAGACCCGATATTCCTGGTTTGTACAGTATAACCGGTATAAGAAGGAATAGCCGATGTTAACAGCAGGTCCCTGGTTTTATTTTTATAAAACTCAACCGTACCAGAAATCCTGTTCTTATATAAACCGAAATCAAGACCAATATTAGAAGCCACTGTTGCCTCCCAGCGTAACCCCGGATTAGCCAGGACTGATGGTTCTAAGGTTGGAATTTCACTTGCCCCGTTTGTGTACCACCCGGTTTCAAAAGTAGAGCGGAACCTGTTATTGCCGATACTGTTATTGCCCGCCTGCCCATAACTCAACCTCAGCTTAAGATCTGAAATAAATTCAACCGGCTTCAGGAAGCGTTCATTTTTCATCCGCCAGGCAAAAGAGGCCGAAGGAAAATATCCCCACCGGTTCTCCTGGCTAAACTTGGAAGAACCATCTGCGCGTAGCGTGAAAGTAGCCAGGAACCTTTCTTCAAAGCTGTAGAATGCCCGTCCAAAAAATGACATCAGCGCATTTTGTTCGTAAGAAGCAGTAGGTTTTTGAGGTAGGGTTCCCAGACTCAGATCAAAAATACCAAAATTGTCTTCGGGGAACTGCCTGTTTTCCACTCCCAGGCTCTGGCTGGTGGATTTAATATACTCTGAACCGGCCATTAAAGTGATTCGGTGCAGTCCGAATTTGTTATTATAAGATAAGGTATTGGTATTCTGCATAACTGCAGAAAGAGAATGGGACTGGCTGCCAAACGGCCCACCCCGGGTAACGGCTGCAGAGCTTGTTTCATCATCAAAGCTGTCCGATCGGCCTCTCCTGTAAGTAGCGCTCCCTGATGCCCTGAAGGTGAAGTTTTTCAGGAAAGTGGCGTCTATAGCCAGATTGATGGCTAAATTATTATCATAAACCCTCCTGAGCTGGGATAGCTGCGCCGCCCTGGGATTCTGCAATGAATTATTAGAAGGGTCCTGCATCGCCTCTTCCAGCTCTTCATCGGTATAAGCAATTCCTGCAACCGGCCTGTAAAGCAGCGTATTTTGCAGGGTTCTGCCAGATGTGATATTCCCGTTCTTTGTATTGTTAAAATAACTTATGTTAGAGAACAGGTTCACCCCCGAAAACAGGTTCTGTTCAAAATTGAACCTGAAATTATGCCTTTTATTATCCGTATTCAGCAATACCCCTTTTTCATTGATCAGGGAATAGTTGAACATGAACTTACTTTTGTCACTGCCCCCGGATATAGAAAACCGGTGGTTATCATGTTTTGCCGTACCGCCAAACATAATACGCTGCCAATCCAATCCCCTGGGAGCATAGTTGGCCTCTATAGCATCCCATTCCCCATAAGATTCAGTAAAACTTGTAATGGAAGTACCGCCAGCACGCTGGGCCATTTCGTATTGCAGCTTTACAAAATCAACCGAATTAAGCACTTCCGTAAATTTAGGCAGCTTTCTCTGCCCAAAGTAAGCCTCATACCGTACCTGTGTTCTGCCTTTTTTGCCTTTTTTGGTTGTGATCAAAACCACACCATTAGCACCTCTTGCACCATAAATAGAAGTAGTGGAGGCATCTTTTAGTACATCAATGGATTCTATTTCTGAAATATCTACTCCTTTCAGTCCTACTTCAGAAGCAAACCCGTCAATTATATAAAGCGGACTGTTGCTTTGTGTTATAGACATACCTCCCCTGATGGTAATATCAACGTCTGCGCCAGGCTCACCATCCTGGGTAACTACTCTTACACCTGCCAGACGACCGGCCAAAGCCTCGGCAGAAGAAGATACAGGGATATCAGCCAGGTCTTTTCCACTGATAGAAGATACGGTACCTGTTACATCTACCTTTCTAACCTTTCCATATCCTATCACTACCACATCATCCATCTGCGTAGTTTCTGTTTCCAGGTTAATTTTTACTAATTGCTGGTTGGAAACCTGTATTTCCTGGGTTTTAAATCCTACACTGGATACTGTTAAAACATCAGTTTTACTATTAACGCTGATCATAAATTCGCCTTTAGCATCAGAGGCGGTACTTTTTCCTGCTTTTTGGGCGCTTACTGTAGCTCCCTGAACAGGTTCACCGTTTTCCGACAGCACAATACCGTAGACAGTCCTCCATTCCATAGATTGATCATATTCTTTTTCGGCAGCAGGAGGCTTTGGAGAGGAAGTTTCTCCCAGCCGCTCCCTGGGCACAATAGTGTAATAATTCTTTTTTACATATAAAAAGACCAGGTTATTGGGGTACAATATACCTTTCAACGCATCCTCCGGGTTTTTCGATTTAATGTTCTCAAGGGAATACGTTGTTGTTTTGTTCTTCAGCAAATCGGGATCATAGACAAACTGTGTGCCGTGAACTTTCCTCACCTGGGCTAAGGCTTCTGTAATTAAAACCCTTTTCCCTTCAGTCTGTGCCAGAACATCAGGGCAGCAGATCGTGCATCCCCACAGGAATAATGCGAAAAGCAGTAATCGTTTTTTTAACATATGAACATTTTATGAATGAATAACTATTTAAAGTTTACCAGAATTGTATCTTTCTCGTTAGTGAATGATACGTTCAGGGCAGTTGATATTATAAAAAGAGCATCTTCTAAAGAATCTATATGAATAGGTCCCTCTAATTTCTTTTCAGCCAGATTGGGATCTTTAAAAACAAATTTTTTCCCATATATATCTTCCAGGTATCTGAATATTTCTGCAAGTGTAGGGTTGTTCAATATCAGCTTCTTTTCACTCCAGGCAGACGAGTTGTCTGCGCTGAAGCGGTTATTGGTAAGATGGATATTATCCTCCGGGTCTATCTTTAAAATATCGCCGGGTTTTAAGATCAATGGTTCTCTTTTTGAATCCCGGAAGGACACTTTAATAGAGCCTTCCTGCAGCGATATCTCGGTTTCACCCCTTCTTTCCCTGATATTAAAAGAGGTCCCCAGTACTTCTACCACTATATTTTTTGTATGCACTAGAAACCGCTCATGCGCTTCAATCCTGTTATCCGTATCTAAGTGCTTTACCTCGAAAAAAGCTTCCCCTTTCAGCCATAATTCTCTTGGTTCTGAACTTTTCCAGGCTTTTTTGTAGGTAAGCGTAGAATTGGCGTTCAGCATAATAAACGAGCTGTCAGGCATGGTTACCCGCGACATTTCACCAAAAGCAGTTGCTACATTCTCTAACCGGGTTGAACCCATCTGCCAAAAAAATAACAGGCCTACACCAATCAGGGGAAGGAGTATGGCAGCCGCCCTCCAGCTCCTGATAAAGGCTATCATACCTTTTTTAGGGAACTTTGGCCGGTTTTCCATTTCCAATAATACTTTTTCCAGCGCTGCCTGTGCTTTATGAGCGGATGGCTTATTGACTTTAAAGTCGAGACTTCTTAATATTTCTTTAGCAAGATGTACAACCTCCTCTTTTCCGGGATGCTTCAGCAGCCATGCCTCCCAAAAAGCGTCCTTTGCTGCATCCGGTTTGATAATCCAGTCCTGGAAATCCTCATCAGACAGGAAATCTGCGAGTGTATATTGATCGTATTTGCCCTCTTTTTTCATATCGCTAACCTATATGAGATAAAAAGCAGGAAAATTACCCCATTAACAGGAAACTTTTTTTTACAGCTAAAATTGGCTGCGCAGCAAGAATAAAATATAGGTAAGCGGAAGCGCCACTTTATCCCGAAGCGCCAGTAACGACCGGGCCATTATTTTGTAGGTAGCTTTTACCGAGATCCCCAGCACAGCGGCAGTTTCTTCATAGGAAAATCCTTCATAAAACCGCAGGAATATAGCTTCCCGCTGCCGGGAGGTTAAGGTATTGATGGCAGACTGTAGTTTTTTTTGGAGCGCTGCATCAGTCTCTTTCCTGATCATAATAGCATCAATGGCAAACTCAGGCTCCCATTCATCATGATCCAGGGCAGCAACCATGGAAACCTCCCGGATCTTCTTTGTCAACGCCCTCCTGAAAAGCACAAAGTAATACCCTTCAGGATTGGATATATTACCCAGGCCTTTCCTGTTCATCCACACCGAAAGCAGCACTTCCTGTATCACATCTTCAACCAGCTCTGTATTATTATACAAATGGACCCCATAATTGTAGAACCGGTTATACAGCACAAGATAGGCAGCAGAATAAGCTTCTCTGTCATCCATTTCAATATTTGACCAGGCAATTTCCAATTCAAAAAGATTTTTCCTGCAACAATAATTACAATTTTGCTTTAATTCCAGCCCACCTTATGCTTAACAGGCAGCCCCCGGGAGTATACAATAATAGTTAGAGACCGGATGCAGGCAAGCTTGGCGACTCGTTATTCACCGAAAATATCAAATATCTGTATTTAAACTATCCTGCGGCGTCATGCCCGCTATTCAGAATTTCTTCAAAATTCAAACAATACATTTGCAAAATGAAGATCCTGATAATAGAAGATGAGGAGGAGCTTGCTAAAAGTATCGCTGAATACCTTTCCGAAGAAAGCTATTTATGCGAGTTTGCAGCTACCTATGATCAGGCGCTGGATAAAATAGAGCTATATCATTACGATTGTATTCTCCTGGATATTATGCTGCCGGACGGCAACGGGATAAAACTGCTGGAAGCGTTGAAAAAGCTGGATAAGCAGGATGGCATTATTATTATTTCTGCGAAAAATTCTTTGGAGGATAAGATCACTGGTTTGCAGATCGGCGCAGATGATTATCTTACCAAACCTTTCCATCTCTCCGAATTAGCCGCAAGAATATATTCTGTTATCCGCAGGAAACAGTTCAGCAATGCCAATATTGTAATTCAAAATGAACTGCAGATAAACCTGCCTGCAAAAATCGTTTCGGTTAATAACAACGTTATAGCACTTACAAGGAAAGAGTTCGATCTGCTTATTTACTTTATAGGCAATAAGAACAGGGTTATTTCCAAAAGTACGCTGGCAGAGCACCTTTCAGGGGATTTTGCCGATATGCTGGACAATCATGATTTTGTGTATGCCCACGTGAAAAACCTGAAGAAAAAACTCAGCGAAGCGGGTTGTGATAATTATATAAAAACAGTTTACGGAACAGGTTATAAATGGGAAGGATGAAAAAGTTATTGAATAAAACGCTGAGAACCTTCGCTGTTTATTCGCTTATTGTTTTAGCGGCCAGCGTTCCTGCCTATTACTACCTGGTGGACGGTATATGGCTTAGCGAATTAGATGAAAACAACGACATTATTGCAAACAGAATTGAAACAGAACTGAACAGACTGCAGCTTAGTGATACAATGCTTGCTGAAAGCATTGCTTTATGGAATAAAATACAACCCGGAACAAGTTTAAAGAAAGCAAGCGCAATAACTGCCTACCCGGATAGTACCTATACCGTTTTAAGACAAAACCCTTATGCAACACACAAAGACATTGACCGCTTCAGGGGGCTGGTAAGACTTATTCATATTAATAAGGAACCTTACTATTTAACCGTAGAAACCAATGTAGAAGAAACCGAAGAAACGGTTGCAGCCATTGCAATGGTTACGCTGTTATTCTTCCTGATCCTGGTTATAGGTTTTTTACTGTTGAACAGGAGGCTTTCGGCCCGGTTATGGAAACCATTCAGAAGTACATTATCAAAGCTGAAGACGTTCAACTTAAATAATCAAACGCCTATAGTCTTTGATAAATCAGATACGCTTGAATTTGAAGAGCTGAATGTTGCACTAAGTAAAGTACTGGAGCATAATATTTTGGTGTATAAAACCCAGAAAGAATTTACAGAAAACGCCTCCCATGAGTTGCAAACACCATTGGCGATCATCAAAAACAAGCTGGATGTATTGCTTCAGAAAGAAACCGTAACAGACCGTCAGTACCAGATCATTGAAGAAATAAACAGGGCATTGACACGTATTACACGCATCAACAAAAATTTATTGCTGCTGGCTAAAATAGAAAATCATCAGTTTAATAGCTCGGAGATTACAAGGTTCGATACATTGCTGCTTCAATGTATGGATGGGCTACAAGAACATTTTAAAGAGAAAAATATAAATGTAGGTACCGATATTCAACCAGATGTTGCAGTAAAAGGCAATAGTGGCTTAACCGAAGTGCTGATCAATAATTTTTTAATTAACGCTATCCGTCATTCATCGCCGGAAGGTTCTATAATTGTAAAATTGTCAAACTCAGTTTTTGAAGTTGTTAACTCAGGGAAACAGGCACTTCATCCGGATGCATTGTTTACAAGATTTTCGAGGCTATCAGCCAACAACAGCGGAAGCGGATTGGGTTTGTCCATCGTTGGTGAAATATGCCGGCTCCACAATTGGAAAGCAGTCTATAGTTTTGAAAACAACAAGCATATTTTCTCAATAGCATTTTAATAATTCAGAATGGATAATATAGCCAATAAAAAATTTATTTTGCAGTTTTAAATAAAACGATCCAAAATGAAAGAAGCAACCGATACCCGGCTTACTAAGTTCTGCGCTTTTTTGCGTGGCGTGAACGTAAAAGGAACTGCTATGAAAATGGCGGAAGTATGTTCTGTATTTGAAAAAGCAGGAATGAAAAATGTATCATCGGTGCTGGCCTCAGGAAACATCCTGTTCTCATCCGGCAAAAACAAAAGTGAATTAAAAAAACTACTTGAAAAAGTGATGTCGGAGCACTTTGGTTACGAGGCTTTTCTTTTTGTAAAAGACAAAAACGAGGTTGAATCAATTTTCAACAATAACCCTTTTCAAGCCGATCCCGAATTTCACATATATAGTTTTGTAGGAGTTGAAGGAATCGAAAAAACATTAATGGAAGCATTTCAAAAATCGGAGAAAGCAGCGGGAGAAAGTGCCCAAATCCGGGAAAGTGATTTCTATTGGAAAGTACCTAAGGGAAGTACCCTTGATTCTGAATTCGGGAAGATATTAGGAAGAAAGCACCTTAAAGATTCTTTCACATCCCGGAACATGAATACTTTTGAAAAAACTTTGAAAAAGATGTAATTCTTTATCCCGGAAAACAGGAAATAGTATTTCATCTGCCATTAACAATAATCATTTTCTTTACACCTGATCCTGTAACTTCGCCCGCTTTTTAACAAATAAAATATGAACATCAGGAAGCGCTTAGCAGGATCATTTGGAAAGCTGGCCAACGGCAGGTTCTCTGCACTATTCTCGGTTTTAGGACTGTATATGGTTCTTTCATTTCTAACAAGAATCATTTTTCTTATATGGTCGGCAAAAGATGCCGGTTTCAATTTACTTTATCTTTTAAGAGTCTTTCTTACAGGGTTTATTTTTGATATAGCTACGGGGCTATCCTTTCTGTTGCTATATGCGGTTTACCTGCTGTTGTTGCACAAAAAATGGATCGGTTCACTGGCAGATAAGCTCTTCACGTACGGCTATCTTTCCATCATTCTTGTCATTACCTTTTTCAGTTTAATGGCGGAGTTCCCTTTCTGGGATGAGTTTGGTGTCAGGTTCAATTTTATTGCAGTAGATTACCTGATATACACTTATGAGGTTGTTTCCAATATCAACCAGTCGTACCCTTTACCATTAATCATTGCCATTTTAATTGCTTTGGTAATTGGGACACTTATTCTGCTGCATAAAACAGGAGTTTTCAGCAATACATTTTCAGACAAGCGATCTATCCGTACGAGGGCAGCTTATGCACTCTCTGTATTATTAACCGCATTTTTGCTATTGATAGTAGTGAAGAACAAGCAGGCAGATTTCAGTAATAATCTTGTGATTAACGAACTGGGGAAGAACGGCGTTTTTTCTTTTTTTGCAGCCTTCAGGTCTAATGAACTGGATTATGATACATTCTATCCAAAGCTGGAAGAAAAAGAAGCCTACAGTTTACTGAAGAAAACCCTGTTACAGCAAAACCAGCACTACGCCTCTGAGCAATGGGACGATATCAGCAGAATTACAAAAGGAGAAAATGAAAGCCACCCCAATATCATTCTCATTGCGATAGAAAGTTTTAGTGGTGATTTTTTAAAAGCCTTTGGCAATGAGGAGAACCTTACGCCTAATTATGACAGCCTTGCCAGCCAAAGCATTTTCTTTACCAATTTATATGCAACCGGCACAAGAACCGTAAGAGGAATGGAAGCGCTCACATTGTGCGTTCCGCCAACACCCGGCAATAGTATTGTAAGAAGGCCCGGCAATCAAGGCATCTTTTCTATTGCTACCATTCTCAAACAAAAAAACTATCATCCTTATTTCATTTATGGTGGCGATGGCTATTTCGATAATATGAACAACTTCTTTGGAGGTCAGGGTTTTGAAATTGTAGACAGGGATAGGGGTAATCCTTTATCTGATAAAATTGAAACACACCGCTATAATATTGCAGACGATGAAGTAAGCTTTGAAAATGCCTGGGGAATTTGTGATGAAGATATATACAAACAAGCCATCAGGTATGCGGATAAAAGCAGTGCCGCCCATACACCTTTCTTCCAGTTTGTGATGACAACATCTAACCACAAACCGTATACTTTTCCTGAAGGCAAAATTGATCTGCTGCAGGGCAGCAGGAACGCAGCCGTAAAATATACCGATTATGCGCTGGGGAAATTCATTGCGGAAGCACAAAAGAAGCCCTGGTTTAAAAATACAGTATTTGTTATTGTAGCCGACCATTGCGCCAGCAGTGCCGGTAAATGGGAAGTTAATATTGACAAGCATCATATCCCTGCAATCATTTACAACCTGCCCCACAAACCACAAAAGATAGACAGGCTGGCTTCACAAATTGACCTGATGCCTACACTGTTCGGGTACCTGAACTGGAACTATGTTACAGCTTTATATGGAAAAGATATTAACCAAATGAAACCAGGGGAAGAGAGAGCTTTCATTGGCAATTACAGAACCCTGGGGATGCTGAAAGAAAACCTGTTTTCCCAAATTGATGACCGTAAAAGAGTGACACAATTCAGGGTATCGGCAAAGGACCAATCCTTTTCCGAACAAAAAAACCAAAACAAAGAATTGGTGAATGAAACCATTTCCTATTATCAAACGGCCAGCGAGCGGTTCAAAGATGGCAAGATGAAGGAGTAATTAGCTGATAACCTGAGAAAAGTCTTTCGGAAATTTTCAAAATACCAGGCGGCACCTTAAATTTCTTGTCCTATGGAAAGTTGTGCCGTTAAAAATCTTTATAATTTGGCTTTTTAAAAATCTCAACCATCAGGCAAGGTGACCGTATAGTAAAAATATCCGGCAAAACAGATTAAAGTGATGAAAGACGGCTGAAAGAATTGGTAAAGCAAGTTATTCAGATAATCGAAAAACAAGCAAAAATATCCCAATGAAAAAAATGGCAACGATCCCGCTCAAAGCCGGTTTGATAGCCGGAAGCCTGGATATCCTGTTGGCATTTGTCAACGCCTGGTGGAGCTCAGGCGTCTCACCGGAACGTGTTCTGCGGTTTATAGCAAGCGGATTGATCGGCACAAAAGCATTTCAGGAACCGGGCGGCATGGCATTACTGGGTTTAGCAATACATTTTTTTATTGCTTTCTTCTGGACGGCTGTTTTCTTTTTCTGCTATCCAAGGTTTAAAAATATTATTCGTTCAAAATTTATGCAGGGAGCGCTTTACGGCGTTTTGGTCTGGGTAATAATGAATGTAGCGGTGCTGCCCGTAACCAATGCGCCCAAATCAGGATTTCAATGGTCAGACGCTATTAAAGGGATGGGCATACTCATTATTGCCATTGGATTTCCGCTGGCACATTTTGCCCGCACATATTACCAGGAAAAAGAACTGGACTGAATAAAAAATAACAGTAACTATGAGAAAAGTAGTTTTAGATTTAGCAGTAACCTTAGATGGGTTCATTGAAGGCCCTAATGGTGAAACTGACTGGTGCATTATGGATGACGATATGGACTTTGATGGATTTTTATCAACTATTGACACCCTTTTTTACGGTAGGGTAAGCTATGACGCCTGGGGAAACTTTCAACCGGAGGCTAATGCCAGTGAAACTGAGAAAAATCTCTGGAAAAATGTTCATGCAAAGAAAAAGTATGTTTTTTCAAGTGAAAGCAGAACCGATGATAAAGCTATATTTATACATACAGATATAACCGGCAAGGTGTCTGAAATGAAAAAGCAAAGTGGAAAAGACATTTGGCTCTATGGCGGGGCAAGCCTTACCAGGACATTTATCAATTTAGGGTTGATTGATATTTACAGGATTTCGGTGCACCCTGTAGCTTTGGGAAACGGAAAACCTTTATTTGAAGACCTGAAAAAACGTTTAGCATTAAAGCTGGTCAAAACCAATGTTTTCAGATCAGGCGTTGTGCAGCTTATTTATGAATCAAAAGAGCACAATGAGCAATAAGTTATCAAAACGGCTTGCTGATACTGTTGATGCCTTACCGCTAAAGGATAATATCAGGGTGTTGGAAATCGGTTGTGGTTCGGGAGCAATGGCAAGAGAAATTTCCCGGAGAATAACAAGCGGACATATTCTTGCCATTGACCGTTCTGCCAAAACTATTCAGATGGCAGTTACAGGCTCAAAAAAGGAAATGGGAACAGGTAAACTCTTATTCAGGCAGGTTGCTATAGAAGACTTTAAACTTGAAACCAATGAAAAACCGTTTGATATTGCTGTTGCAGTAAGAGTTGGAGCTTTGGACGGACGGCACCCTGAAATAGAAAAAAAGTCTCTGACAAGAATTGCAAAAGCGCTGGCTAATAAAGGAAAGCTATTTATTGACGGGGGAAATCCATTAAAAGAAATTTCGCTTGATGAATACCGATAAAAGTTTATTTGGCTTTTCCAATATCAGGGTTGAGGAAAGAATGCTTTCGAGACTTATAACACACTAAAAAAGTAAAATAACATGGCTACAACAATTTCAAAAGACATCTTACAATATAACAACAGCCAATCCGGGGAAGACAAAGTTATTTGCGATTTACTCGCAACAGAGATAACAAAACATTTGCCCCAGGCCGAAAATAAAATCTGGCACCGGCACCCTGTCTGGTTTCTTGACGGCAACCCGATAGCAGGTTACAGCAAGCAGAAAAAAGGATTAAGACTGATGTTTTGGAGCGGAGCATCTTTTGAAGAAGAAGGGCTAAACGTAAAAGGAGAAAAGTTTAAAGATGCTTCGGTATTCTACAATTCGATTGATGAAATCAATACTAAAGATTTAAAACGCTGGCTTAGAAAGTCGGGAGAAATACAATGGGACTATAAAAATATCGTCAAGCGAAAAGGTGTTTTGGAAAGGCTAAAATAATTAACAAGCAATGCTTATAAAGTATGAAAGATTTCGATTTTTATATTATAAAAAGCCCATGGATGAAATTCTTTATAAACTTACAAAAAAGAAAATAGTAAATGAAACATAATAGTAACTCAAAAGATGCTTTAATAATTCCTGCAGGAGAAGGAAGAATTTACAACTGCGGTACGATGACTGCAGTTTTTAAAGCAGATGAAAATGAAACTGACGAAAAATACAGTGTTTCCGAATGGTGGTTAGAACCAGGTTCTGAAGGACCGGGAGCGCACCAGCACGAAGAAAACGAGGAAATATTTTATGTACTGGAAGGAACGGCTTCATTTTTAATCGGAGACAAATGGATGGATGCCTCAAAAGGAACATTTATAAGGATACCTGCAAAAACAATCCACGATTTTACGAACAGGACAAGTCAGCGAACCGGCATACTGAACTTTTTCATCCCGGGTGGATTTGAAAGAAATATGCCCTCCATTGTAAAATGGTTTGAAGAAAATCCAGGTTCTAAAGCCTGAGACTATTTGCTGAAACCGGCAAGTGAAATCCGTTTCAACAGTTCCGGTTACTTATTTCTGAATTTTTCCCAACTTACTAAACCCGGTATGATTAAATATGCCTTCGCGGCTTCCTATTTAGCTATCCGGTTGCAATTCAAAATTTCTTCTAAATCTGGTCAGTACTTTGCTTATCCTAACAGATAAGCGAATGAATAATATCCTGAGATGTCTTTTCCATAACGAGGAGTTCGATGATAGTGTGTTCTTTGATGGGGCTGAATTACTTCACGTTGGCTTTAGGAAGATACTGATAGAAATCAAAACGGAAGACCTCAGCCCATTTACAGATTTGTTAAGGCATATAGCTAATAATGAAGAATTATGGAACCATCCCGAAACCGGTTCAGTTATGGTGGAAACACCTATAAAAGGATTAAGCCTG
The DNA here is from genome assembly GCA_049841335.1 of Niabella sp. GTDB lineage: Bacteria > Bacteroidota > Bacteroidia > Chitinophagales > Chitinophagaceae > Niabella. The sequence goes on from JASGDI010000002.1 coordinate 38,808, forward strand.
CTGCTGCTCCGGCCGGAGGCAGAGCGCTTAAAATATATGTTAGAAGTTTCTGAAAATGAGCTGACGAAGTTAGCCCCAACTTCATTTGATAACCAATAGCAAAAGAAGCCGCTTCTCAACGGCTTCTTTTGTACAAACATTTCTTATATATTTAATAAATACCAATATAGTATTGATCAGCGCCTGAAGTGATCTTAGCCCCTTTTACACCATCTTTACTGGTAGAGTTCACATCATATATATAAATATGGCCCTGAACACCAACAGGTGACAATGCTATGTAGAATTTGCCGTCTCTAACTACCGAATACTGGTATTGTTGCAGCCATAATCCGTCTGGAGTTGTCAGGTCAATTGCCGAGTTATTGTTCAGGTCGATCCTTGCTAAACCCCATGCTGAAGAATAAGTTGGTTCTCCCTGGGGGTTTACACCAATCTGAACCTGGGGATCACCTACTTTTTCGTAAGGCATATAACAAATTCCGTTTCCGGCATAGAAAAATCCGTTGCTGGCTGTTTGCCTGCCTAACTTTTCATGCAGGTTGAATTTGAAATCTGTATATTGTCCATTCACCAATTTAACGATATGTGTTTTACCACCAGCACTCACCAATTGTAAAATTTCGCCCGCTTCGTTTATATGTTGGGTAGGTGTACGGTAACCGTTGGTAGCTCCGGCAACATCATCTCTTGTAACAACAGTTGCATTGGTAAGTGCAGGATAATCCAACACTAAAGTAAAGGTTTTATCAGTAGCCACATTTTTCCCGGTGGTTTTATTCCACTTGCTTACCGCAGCGCCGTAATAGATCTTACCACCCGATACAACAGGGCAATCTATTCGCGTAATATTATAGCCATCGGCAGCCAAGGTTCCCGGAAGTACTACATCAATATCTTTTTTGAAATTAGTGCCAAAATTCATGGTACTAAAATTGAGCAAACCTATACTTGCTGTAATCTTGTGTTTCAAGTAGGTTGTTCCGTCAGCGGCATACTGAACTGCAGAGTTCGCATAGTGAACTGAGCCCACTTCATCGTTCAGCCTGGTAAAACGCACCTGATCAATTCCTAAGGGAACAGAAGCATCAAATGTACTTACCAAAGTATAGTTATCGCCACCGTTGTAGGTGAATTTGTCAATGGTACCTGCGAGATAGGTTAAACTGTAAACAGTTTTTCCGTCCGATGATGGGAATATACGTGAAACACGTCCATCGCTCATGTGGTATCCTTTTCCCGAAAAAGATATTTCTCCGGCGCTAAGGTCGGTTACGCCCTGCAAATAAGTCCCGGATATAGAGCCAGAACCGCTCGCAAAAGCCAGCTGAAAATCTTTAGTAACCGGGGGTTCTTTATCGTCGGGCCCATTGCTTTTACTACAGGAGGCTAATAACGCCACAACTGCGGCAGCTATTGTAAATCCTCTTTTTAAATTGAAATTCTTGTTCATTACACTATTCATTTTTGTTTTATTTATTTTAAAGTATTGCATAAGTAATTTTAGCATAAAAAGCCCTTCCCGGTTTTTGAAGGCCGAAATTGTCAAAAATCTGCTGGTTGAAAATATTCTTGGCGTCTGCACTGATGGTTATCCTTCCCGAAGGCAGCGTAAACATAGCACCTATATCATTGGCATACTGTGTGGGAATATAGTCGAGGTTTCTTCCGCCTACATTTGCCCAGTTTCTCAAAAATCCTTTTACGTAATTGATATTATAGTAAACGGAAGCGCGGGAATTTTGCGCGAAAAGATCATCGAAATAATATGCGAGATTGGCATTAAATTTAAAAGAAGGTTCATTCCGGATCTGTGTGCGATAGAACAAATAAGGTGCTCCCTGTTTATTAAACTCTGTATTGAACAAAGAGCTTATTTTGGATATATTAAACGAAAAATCAAACTTTTTGGCATAGCTATACATAATTTCTGCATCTATACCTTTTGTTTCCACATCTTCCAGGTTTTCAAACCGGGTATTATCATTATTTCCTGATAGTAAGCCTTCCCTGATCATTCCCTGCGTATTCCTGTAAATAAGAGAACTGTTCAACTTGAATGAGTGTTGCGCTACCATATATGGGCCCCAGCTCACACCTATATTAGCATTATAGCTTATTTCGGGTTCTAACTCACCAACAGGGGGTAATAAATTGTCTGCTACATTACCAAATATTTCGTTGGCGTTTGGTAAACGGATCGCCTTTTCTCCCGAACCTAAAAGGTATAAGCGCGGATTAAGCTTATAGGATAAAGCAATCCCATACCCGCTATGATCCCTGTTACTTTCAATAACATTCAAACCATATTGCGGTGGATTTGCCGTGACCTGGTAGGGCTCGTTCGAAGTAACTTTCTGGAAATAATGCTTGTAAAAGATATTGGTCCTTAATTTTTCTGCAAAAGCCAGGTTCTCATACGTGAACGAAACAATGTTCTTTTGCAGGTCCCTTGTGTTTTCCAAAAGCTGCAAGCCTAAAGGTTGCATATCATCCTTTGTCCCTCTTTTAAAATTATTAAAGAGATAATTGGCATATACATGATTATTGGAATTGATAGAATACCCGAGGTTAACGCGCGTTACCAATGTTTTGTCGCTGTTTATCCCGGTTGTTTTAGCGCTAGCCGCTTCTGCCCCACTATTATATTTCACAAATGAACCGTCAGGGTATTCTATAGGCTTACCGCGCCAATCGTACATCCAGCCTACAGTGTCTATTACCTGGCGTTTCAGATGAGAATAGCTGGCATCCACTTTTACGGACAAGCCTTCTACAAACAGGTGTTTTTTCTCATAGTTCAACGTGGCTACATCACTGTTCCCCCTCGTATGCCGGTCTCCGTATGGCCTGTCCATCGTTCTGCCGTGCTGCACTTCCTTGTAGTCCCTCGAAAGAACACCACCTATCAAAAAGCGGTCAGCCCATTTGACATCGGTATATCCTAAATTCACTCTCCCACCGTAAGAGCGGTAAGCATCATGGAACCGTTTCGCTCTTTGATTTAATGTAGTTGCCCCGGTATAATCTTTAAACGAAATTCTGTTGCCCCAAACCTCATAGTTATTATCGCTATAATTATAAAACCCTGAAGCCTCTACACCAAAACCGTTATTCTGACGAAAACTCCCCGCCATATTCCATTGATGCGTATTAAAAGACCCGGCAGAATAAGAGGTCATTAAGGAATTTTTCGATTTCTGTTTTTTAAGCACCACATTAATCGCACCACCCAAAGCATCCTCGGAAAGGTTGCCGGGAACAACTCCCTTATATATCTCAATCCGTTCAATCAGGGCCGGAGGTATGCTATTCAGCGAAAAGGCTGAGCCATAATTTGTAGACGGAACACCATCAATAAAGATCTTTACTGCATTACCGGAGAGCCCGTTTATATTATAGTGAATATGTGAGCCCAAACCTCCGTCCTGCCTGATGCGCACGCCTGCAGAACGGTCAAGCAGCTCATTCGTTTGTATAGATTGTGCGGCATATTTTTGTGTTTCAATTACATTCACTGCAAATCCCGAAGTCTCTATTACCCTTTTTTTAGACAGCCCTTCTACCTTAACTTCTTCCAAACGCTCCTTGTCGTTTTTCCTTAGCCTGAAGTTTTGTATAATGGTATCTGAGCCTGTTATGGTAATTGCTGCATATTGTGTTTCATAGCCTACCATAGAGCTGCTAAGCTGGTGCTTACCGGCGGGCAGTTGCAGCAGGTACCTGCCGTCTGCCCCGGAAAGCGTAAAGCTGCCTGTATGCTGTACACCAATAGTAACTTTGGCAGCCGGGGCACCGTTCTCATCAGTTATCAAACCTGCTACTGTTCCCTGGGACTGAGCTTTAAGGGTAGCCAATACCGTAAAACCTATACACAATACCCGCAAGATTATTTTATTGTACGCCATTTATTTATCAATCACCTATTTTCTTAAAAGAATAATGTCCGTTTGGAACAACCGAAAATGACTTTTCATTGAGTTGCAAAAGTATTTGCATAAGCAAGCTGTTAGTTACGAGATAAGGAAAAAGAATCAAAGCCAACCAACCTAAGCAAATTGGATGAAATGCTTATATGGCATAGGTTTTAAAGTATTGTTCAAATATAAATCTTCAGAATTCCTTCAGAATTCAGCATGTACTTCTATTCAAATACTATATCCGTTTAAAATGAAACAGGCTCAATGATTCTTTCTTCAGAATTTCTTCAAAATCGTTCTTAATATTTGGCCTGAATAAGGTTTATTTGAAGTGAGAGTACTAATCATAGAAGGAGAAGAAAGACTGGTCAGAAGTATTTACCGGCATATTGCGCATGAAAACTACTCATGCGATGTTGCTTTTAATATCGCAGATGGCAGACGAATGATTGAAAGCTTCAATTATGACTGTATTTTATTAGACATGGATCTTTCTAATAGTCATGGACTGGCTTTACTAAAAGAAATAAGAAGGAATAAAAAACACACAGGGATTATTGTTATTTCCCAGAAAAGTGCTGTTGAGGATAAAATAGCTTCATTAAAGCTCGGCGCAGATGACTATCTTACAAAGCCGATCCATTTAGATGAACTAAGCGCCAGGATCGGGGCAATTATCAGAAGATGGTCTCTTAACGATGATCATGAAATTGTGTTTGGGGAGTTAAAGCTGAATACATTAAAAAGGATGGCTGTAGTTGCAGACAAGGAAATACAACTAACAAGAAAAGAGTATGAAATTTTGTATTTATTGATTGCTCATAACAACCGGGTGGTTTCTAAAGAAGAGATCGCAAAGCGCCTTTCAGGACAAGCCGATATATTCCTGTACAACTTTGACACGCTGTATGCCCATGTTAAAAATTTAAAGAAGAAGTTGTTGTCTGCCGGCAGG
>JASGDI010000003.1:0-11426 GCA_049841335.1 Niabella sp.
ACGAGGGAGATGCTATAAATATCGGTGATGTAATAGCCAGCATTGATGATACAGCCGCCAGGCCTGCTGATGACGCTGGTACGGACGCAAATGATACGAAGGAAGCTGAAGAGCCTGTAGCAGTTATCACGCCTGCTCAGGACGAGGAGCCGTTAAAGCCTACAGGTAAAGAAGTACCTGTGATCATACCAACCGTGGGAGAGTCCATCAGTGAAGTTACCCTGCTGAAGTGGGTGAAAAAATCAGGCGAATACGTGGCGCGTGATGAAGTAGTAGCTGAGCTGGAAAGTGAAAAAGCCACTTTTGAAGTAAATGCAGAGCTGGCAGGTATATTGGAAACTGCTGTAGCCGAGGGAGATACATTGAAAATAGGCGATACCATTGCTGTTATAAAAGAAACCACGGGCAAACCCGCAGCACCTAAAGCCGAAACAGCGGCTCCTAAAGCACCAGGAAATAAAAAGGAAGCACCCAAGCCGGCTGCTGCTGATGTTAAAGCCACCCCGGTTGCTTCTGCAATTATAGCCGATAAAAAAGTAGACCCCAAAACCGTTAAGCCATCAGGCTTTTCGGGAAAAATTATAAAAGACGATGTGCTGGCTGCTTTAGCCAGTCCCGGTAAAAAAGCGTTTGATGGCGGCGAGCTGTTTACCCGCAACCAGCGTGCAGAAAAAATGACCAACCTGCGCAAAACTATCAGCCGCAGGCTGGTAGAAGCAAAAAACACTACGGCTATGCTTACTACTTTTAACGAGGTAGATATGCAGCCGATAATGGATATACGGGCAAAATATAAAGACAAGTTTAAAGAAGTGCATGGCGTGGGCCTGGGCTTTATGAGCTTCTTTGCCAAAGCCTGTGCTATTGCTTTAGGAGAGTGGCCCAGTGTAAATGCCTATATTGATGGCGACCAGGTACTGTACCATGATTATGCCGATATCAGCATTGCTGTAAGTACACCACGTGGACTTACAGTGCCTGTGATCCGCAATGTAGAAAGCCTGGGCATGGCTGAAATTGAAAAAGCGGTAGTGGATCTGGCAACCAAAGCCAAGAACAGCAAGCTTACGGCTGATGATCTTACCGGTGGTACTTTTACTATTACCAACGGCGGTATATTCGGATCTATGTTGAGTACGCCCATTATCAATATACCTCAAAGCGCTATATTAGGTATGCACAATATTATCCAGCGTCCGGTGGCTGTTAATGGCCAGGTGGTTATCCGCCCTATGATGTATGTGGCCCTGAGTTACGATCACCGTATTATTGATGGCCGTGAATCGGTGAGCTTCCTGGTTCGCGTAAAAGAATTGCTGGAAAACCCCGCCTTATTGCTGGTACAAAAAGATCCTGTAAAAGCATTGCTGGAGCTATAATTTTGATCGGTCTGCCGGAAGCGCCGGCAACTATATAGCCACCCTAATCATTTAATTTTTTTATATTGGTCCGTATTTTACACGGGCCATTTTTTATAACAATAACAGGATGCAGCATCTCCCTTCTTCAATACCGCATATTAATCGTTTCCGCTCTCATCTTAATACAGCGGTTTCAATTGTTGAGCAGTATAAGGGAGAAGTACCGTTTGTTCATTTTATTAAAAAATATTTTTCTGCTCATAAAAAATTTGGGAGCAAAGACCGTCGTGAGATAACAGCCTTGTGCTATTGTTTTTTCCGGCTGGGAAGATCCTATCCGTGGCTTTCTATAGAACAGAAAATGATCAAAGGTTACCAGCTCTCAAAAGAGGGATGGCCTGGAGAATGGATAGGCTTTTTTGCTGCCTGTAATTTGCCCGGAGAAACGCCCCGGGATATATTCCCTTTCAAAAGTGATGTAAGCACAGGTATTGACAGGGCTGCATTTGAGCAATCTCATCTTATCCAGCCCGATCTTTTTTTGCGTATCAGGCCGGGTTATGAGCAGGCAGTAACTGCTAAGCTGCGGTCAGCAAATATTGATTTTGAAATAGCCGGTAAAACGGTCCGTTTACCCAATAGTACCAAAACCGGCGATATAATAACAGTAAATAGGGAAGCGGTGGTGCAGGACCTGAATTCCCAAAATGTAGGAATGCTCCTGGAGAAGAACCGGTCTCAGATCTTAAATCCCGGACCGGCAATTGATGTTTGGGATTGTTGTGCGGCAAGCGGGGGGAAATCCATCCTGGTTAAAGATATTTTCCCGCATATTATATTAACAGTATCTGATATACGGCCTTCTATCATTTATAATTTAAAAATGCGTTTTGCAACGGCCGGGATAAAGAATTATAGCGCTTTTGTTGCAGATGCTGCAACGGCTTCGCCGGACAAGGAGTTTGATCTGATCGTTGCTGATGTGCCATGCAGCGGCAGCGGTACATGGGCGCGAACTCCTGAGCAGCTGTCTTTTTTTAAAGAAAACCAGGTAGATGAGTATGCTGCTTTGCAGAGCTCTATTGTAACTAACGCTATCCGGCATTTAAGGCCGGGCGGTTATTTGCTTTACATTACCTGTTCTGTATTTAAAAAGGAAAATGAACAGCGCGTGGGTGAACTGCAGGTAAAGGGTATGCGGCTGGTGCAGCAGGAAGTTTTAACGGGTTACAGTAATAAAGCTGACACTATGTTTGCTGCCTTATTAAGGCTGTGCTGAAAGAGGACCAGGATTAGGATGCTTCTGCAATTTGTTTAATAATATCAAGGGTAAGGGGTTTAGTAATATATGCTTTGATCTGCGAGTAAGAGGCTGTTTTGTTCTTGTCTTCCTGGGCTATAGAAGAGCTTACCGTGTACACATTAATACCTTTGGTTTTTTCTTCAGGCAATTTTATAAATTCATCCATAAAAGCCCAGCCGTTCATTATTGGCATTTCAATATCCAGAAGAATGATATCGGGCATGGGAGCGTCATTACTTTCAATTCTCTTTTGGAGTTGTTGAAGGGCATCAAGGCCATTTTCCGCAAATGCTACATTAAACATATCTCCGCTTCTTTCAAACAATTTTCTTGCTATCAGCTTAAAAACAGGATCATCATCTACAACAAGTATATTCTTTTGATTCATCATTTAAAATAGATTTTAAAGGTAGTGCCTGCATTTACAGTACTTTCTACAGTAATTTCTCCTCCCATAGCTTCTATCTGCCTTTTTGTGATATAAAGACCAACACCTTTGGAGTCGGGATTATGTGTAAACGTTTTAAAAAGCCCAAATAATGTATGACCATTTTTTTCAAGATCAATACCAATTCCATTATCGCTGATGGCAAGTAGTTTTCGGGATTCATTTTCGCTGTAGGTAATACTTATTAAAGGGCTAATGCCGGGTTTAGAATATTTGAGGCTATTTGATATCAAATTTAGTAAAATACTTTCTATATACGCCTTATTATAATAAATTGTTGCGTTTTTAGGAATTGTATTTAATATAACGGCATCTTTATGTTTTATCTTGTTGTTTAAAATATTGATGGTCCTGTCTGCTACAGCTTTAAGGTTAATATGCTGCTGTGTTACGTTCAGGTTTGAATGGATGCTTACCACATCGTTAAGCCCTTCAATAGTATTGCTCAAAATATTTACAACTTTATGCAGGTGTGATATGAGTTCGGTTTTTTCCTCCACAGACCCGCTAGACAAGATAAGATCACTTAAAGACTGGATATTACTGGTGTGGGATCTTAAATTGTGCGATACGATATAAGAAAAATCAAGAAGTCTTTTGTTTTGAGAGTTAAGGACTTCCATAGATTTTTTCAGATCATCTTTTGATTTTTTCAGATCTGTAACATCTACGGTAGTTAGTATAACCTGGTCGTAATGTTCTTCATGGCCGGGAATCACCTGCCACGATAGGACAGAATGACGGAGTTCTCCTTCGGCCGTGCGAAATGAGTTTTCTGATTTGAACTGATGCTTGCCACTGCAAATAGCAGCAAGGATGTATTTAATAGTTGTCACTGCAGGCTCCTGCGATATATATTGAATAAGATTCTGAAGTACTTCCTCTTTGCTGCTTAATTTATATTGCCTGAAACATTCATCATTGACCGACTTAACTTTTACTAAACGGGCATACAGGGGAAGCTGGTCGGGACGTTTATTGAAGTACTCAATAACCTCTGTCTCTGGTTTACCTGACAGGCCGTTTTCAGAAAGAAGCTTTACCACATCTGAGAAATCTTCCTCCCAGAGTGCAACGGGAGATTCATTAAATAGATGCCTGTATTTCTTCTCCGACACTTTTAGCTTTTGTTCTGCAATCAGCTTTTCTGTTACGTCTTCTGCTATTATAACGTATTTTTCCTTCCTTTCGGCAGTTGAGGGCAGGGCAAATAATTTATAATTGATCCATAGCTCTTTTCCCTCTTTGTTTATATGTTTATATCTGCCTGATATGGGTTGATTATGATCGTCAGAAGAGCTTTCTCCGCTATGTGTTATAGCGTTCAATATATGTTTTACAGGGTGTTGCGATACATCCGGAGAAGACGCTTCCAGGTCAAAGAAGCTGATGAACCTGTTGTTGGCGTTGGATAGCATGCCATCATTATTAACGAGTGCAAAACCAATAGGGGCATTATCAAAAATTGCTTTGAAATCTTTTTCTGCATCAGCGATCTGCCTGTCCTTTTGGGAAATAAGGCTTTTAAGCTTCAATGTTCTCTCTAATCTTTTCCTGATTATTATGGCAATTATTATTGATCCAAGCAGGGAGAGGATAGCAGGCAGCAGAAAGATCCTTAACTCCGATCCTTTACTATAAATATAAAACCTCCAGTTAATATAGGGCACATCTTCGTCAACAGCTGTTTGCCTTTTATCTGGTCTGTGGCCCAGGAAAAACACTTCTTTTTGATTAAGGTGGCTGATATAGGATAGACTATACTGGTATTTAAGCTGTGCTGTATCTGAAATGCCGGTAGCTTTTAGCAGGTCCTCAAGCTTTATAACGACACTTGAAAATCCCCAGAATTTACCATTTATAAAAACAGGCAACCTTGCCGCAATACATTCCACATTAGCAGCATTTTTGAAAGGACCGGCTATTTTTATTTTTTTTGAATGATAGGCTGCCAGAGCACCGGCAACTTCTTCCTTGCTTCGGGTATCAAGGATGCTCTTGTTAAGAGCGGTTTTGTTAGTCTCAGGGTAAGTATATTTTATAATACCTCCGGGAATAAGTGATATATTACTGAGCCGTGGATTATTCTTCAGTACCTCTTCTGCTGCTTCCTCAAAATGATGCACTTCTCCGTTATTATCAATATTTCTTGCAATGGCAGCAAGTCCGCTATACATATCCTCAAAAAAAAGATTAAGCTCTTCATTGATCCTTTTCATTTCAGCAGAAAGTTCCAGCCGGGCATGGGTAGTAATGATGTTTCTGCGTTGCTCGATAATTAATATAGAGGTTACAAAAACCACTACAGCAGCTAAAATGCTGATAAGCAATGGAGATTTACTTAAAATATTTTGATTATCGGATATCCTGTCTCTCATATAACGGTAATTAAAATGCTTAACAGGCAGCGCATACCCGGAATAACATACTATAAAAGCTCATAAATTGTGTAGAAGGCTGATACGGCAACAAATATAGGGGCATTATTCAAATCTTGTTATAATCCTTCTATATTTGCATACATGACACAGGAAAAATTACAGGATATGCGGTCCCGCGTTCTCGGGATAAGGAGGTTTCTTTGACGTTGAGAACCGAACGCAAAAAATACAACAGGATAAGCAGCTCTCATTAAGCCCCGGTTTCTGGGACGATAATAAGCGTGCTACCGAAATTCTTAAAACTTTAAAAGTAAATGAATACTGGGTAGACCTGTATCACGGTGCTGAAACCGCGGTGGAAGACTTTGCTGTTTTATTCGAGTTCTGGAAAGAGGGTGATGCTACCGAAGCAGAAACACAGGAAGCATATGACAAGGCTTTGCAGGTGTTGGATGAGGCTGAGTTTAAAAGCACGTTAAATGAACCGGAAGATGAACTGCCCGCTGTGCTGCAAATTAATTCAGGAGCAGGGGGCACCGAAAGCCAGGACTGGGCCGAAATGATAGCGCGCATGTACCGCATGTACGGTGAAAAGCAGGGCTGGAAAGTTACAGAGCTGGATTGGCAGTGGGGAGACGGCGCAGGTATTAAAACGGCTACGCTTCAGTTTGACGGTGCTTTTGCATACGGCTTTTTAAAAGCAGAAAGCGGGGTACACCGGCTGGTACGTATTTCCCCTTTTGACAGTAATGCCCGCAGGCATACTTCCTTTGCATCAGTCTTTGTATATCCGTTAATTGACGATACTATCGAAATAGAAATAAAAGATAGCGAAGTGAAAATGGAAACGGCGCGCAGCGGGGGCGCCGGCGGGCAGAACGTAAACAAGGTGGAAACCAAAGTAATGCTTACTCATATCCCAACAGGCATTGTAGTGATTTGCCAAACCGAACGTACGCAGCTCGGTAATCGCGAAAAAGCTATGCAGATGCTGAAAAGCCGATTGTACGAAGAAGAGTTGCGCAAGCGCGAAGAGCTGAAGAACGCAACCAATGCCAGCAAGAAAAAGATAGAATGGGGCAGCCAGATACGCAGCTACGTTTTCCATCCCTATAAAATGATCAAAGACCATCGTACCGATTATGAAGTAGGCAACGTACAACCGGTTATGGACGGAGACTTGGACGGCTTTATCAAAGCCTACCTGATGGCAGATAAGGAAGGGGAGGTTTAGTTGGTATGTTGGAAAGTTGACAGGTTTAAAGGTTGAGAGGGGCCCTTATTAACTGTTAATTCCCAATTTTCAATACGCAATAATCAATGTTCAATTATGTCTCCGAAGCCAATGCCCAATGAATATTGAACATTGAGCATTGATTGTTGATTATTTAAGTCAACTTATCTTATCAACCTTTCAACTCAGCACTCACAGCATCACATCAGCAAGCGATTTTACCTTCAGGATACTTCTTTCTTTGGCGGTAAAGCTATCTTCCTGTAAACTGATGATCTTTTCTTTTCCTGCCTTCAGGTTAAAATAATTATCGTCCCAATAGTAATCTTTTCCCTCCGAATACAGGTATACGTAGTAAGCGTCTGTATCGGCGGTAATGCTGATACGTTTCCTATCTAAAAATTTAAGTGTGAACTTAGGTTTCTGCAGTTGCAGGTGAATGGGTCTTACAGCGTCTCTTTCAGGAAGTATATCATCCCGGTAGGCCTGCTTTACAGCATACCAGGCCGCTTTGGGCTTGCGGCTATAATCTGTAATACTCCAGCTGCTTACAGGCCAGCAGTCGTTAAGCTGCCATAATAAAGTGCCCATATTAACCGGAGCTTTGCTTCTGTGTATAGCAATGGAGTTTTTAAAAGCATAGTATTGCATACACTGGCTGATGTAAGTATAGTTTTCTACGGACAGCTTTTTAGCTTTTGTAGAATCCATGAAATAATTGTGGATGTAAGTATTCAGCTTCATAAAGCCCCCGTTGGCTTTTTGGTGGGCATTGATAACATCAGAATATAAAAAGCGGTCTTCCGGTTTTGTGATCTTTTGCAGGGTGCTGTAATTGGGCATAGCCTGCATACCATATTCACTTATAAAACGCCCGGTTTTAGTTTCAAATACTTCTATATCCTGCAATCCCCACCATACACCCCAGAAATGGCTGTCTCCCTCGGTAAAGCTTTGGGGCCGTCCCCAGCCGTTAAGAGGCGATGTGCTGGTGTAGGGCCTTGCGCCATCATATCTGTTCACCCAGGCAGCAATACTGTCCTGGAAAAGTTTTTTATAATCTTCCCACACTTTTGCTGAATCTTTTCCATATAAATTAAATTGCTTTTGCCAGCCCCAGTTATGCCAGGCCTCATCAATTTCGTTGTTGCCGCACCAGACTACGATGCAGGGATGGTGGCGCAGCCGCTCAATCTGGTATTTTACTTCCTCGTGCACATTGTTGATGAAATCTTTATCACCGGGAACCATTGCCCCCGCAAACATAAAGTCCTGCCACACATAAATACCATATTCATCGCAGAGGTCATAAAATGCATCATCTTCATAAATGCCGCCTCCCCATATACGGAGCATATTCATATTGGCATTCTTTGCGGCCAGTATAACTTTCCTGTAATCTTCTTTTTTCAATCTCGGTAAAAAAACTTCTGAGGGTATATAATTGGCGCCTTTCATATACACGGGCTTGCCGTTTATTTTAAAATAAAAAGAACGGCCAATGCTGTCTGCTTCCTGCACTAATTCCACTTTACGGGGTGGTGTGTAGATCTTTTCAGCAGGCTTTGTGTTGTAGCTGTCCAGGTAAACGTTTTTCCATATCCCGCTGGTGATGAATACAGGTCCCCAGTCCCAGCCAAAATGATATTGGGCCTTGCGTACGTAGGCCCGTGAATGGTCTGGTAAAACCAGTGGCAGCGCTGCTTTAGCCATCGAGTCGGCTTTGTTTTTTGCAGAATGAAAAACGATATGTAGCGTGTTGTTCGACTTTAAGATTTTTTTTACATCCACCTTCCATTGGCGAAACATATTGTTTGCAGACAAAATGAGCTGGTTATTCAGATAAACATCAGCATAAGTGTCCAGCCCGTCAAACACCAGCTCAATATGTTTTTTTTGCAGCATTTCCGTACCCGCGGTAAAGCTGGTTTTGTATTCCCAGTTCACCGTGTCGATCCATTGCAGTTTTTTTTCATTATCGCGGTAGTAAGGATCTGCAATAAGCCTGTTAGCCAGGAGGTCAGTATGAACCGTTCCTGGAACAGTAGCCGCATGCCATTTACCGGTTTGCGCTTTCCTGAATTGCCAGCCGCTGTGCAGCAGCTTTTTCTGGGCTTGCGTGCATAAACTGATACCAAACAGGCAAAGCAGGGATATGATCCTGAAACATGTTGTCATTGCTGAGACAGATTATTTAATGAATTTTGCTATTTTTCTTGAGGGTTACTATACTTTTGTGAATATAGCAGTAAATTCCTTCATAGTATAATAAAACAGGAAATTTTAAAAACATATCCCAGTATATGACTACAGGAAATTTTTCTTACCCTTTACCGGCAAATGAACCTGTATTGAATTATGCGCCAGGCAGTCCCGAAAGGCGCATATTACAAAACACTCTTGCCGAATTAAAATCTGAAGTAGCAGATGTCCCCATGTATATTGGCGGCAGCGAAGTAAGGACCGGCAAAAAAACAGCTATGCGCCCTCCCCATGAGCACGGCCATGTATTAGGTTATTTTTATGAAGGCGATAAAAAGCATGTACAGCAGGCCATTGATGCCGCGTTAAAGGCCAAAGAAAGCTGGGAGGCTCTTAGCTGGGAAAACAGGGCCGGGATCTTTTTAAAGGCTGCAGACCTTATTGCTACCAAATACCGCAGCTATATGAATGGTACCACCATGCTGGGGCAGAGTAAAAATGCGTACCAGGCAGAGATTGACAGTGCCTGTGAGATAGTAGATTTTTTACGGTTCAATGTTCATTATCTGAATGAGATATACAGCCAGCAGCCTGTAAGCGCTCCCGGTATCCATAACAGGCTTGAATGGAGACCGCTGGAAGGTTTTGTACTGGCGGTAACACCTTTCAATTTTACGGCTATTGGCGGTAATCTTCCGGCCTCAGCCGCAATGTGTGGCAATGTAGTAGTGTGGAAGCCCGCTAATACCCAGGTATATTCAGCGCAAATGTTCATGCGTATTCTTAAGGAAGCCGGTCTGCCTGATGGTGTGATCAACCTCATATATGTTGACGGGCCTGTATTAGGCGATGTTTGTTTTAATCACAGGGATTTTGCGGGTGTTCACTTTACAGGCTCTACTCGGGTGTTCAACACTATGTGGGAGACCATTGGAAGGAATATGGGAAAGTATCGGTCTTACCCGCGCATAGTAGGTGAAACCGGCGGTAAGGATTTTGTGATAGCTCATAAAAGTGCCGATCCCGCAGTAGTGGCAACGGCGCTGCTGCGTGGTGCTTTTGAATACCAGGGACAAAAATGTTCTGCAGCCTCCCGTGCCTATATTCCTTCCAATATAGCCAAAGCTGTCAAGAAAAAATTAACAGAAGATCTGGCAACACTTAAAATGGGCACTGTAGAAGATTTCACCAATTTTATAAATGCAGTAATTGATGAAAAGAGCTTTGATAAGATCAAAAGTTATATAGACAGGGCCAGGAAGGATAAAGATGCAACAGTTATAGCTGGAGGTGAGTGTAATAAGAAGGAGGGATACTATATCCAGCCTACTGTTATTGAAACCACTAATCCACAGTATGTGACCATGTGCGAGGAGATCTTTGGCCCGGTGCTTACCCTTTATGTATATCCTGCCGGCCAGTTTGAGAAAACGCTGGAACTGGTTGACAGCACCTCACCTTATGCATTAACGGGAGCTGTTATTGCAACAGATCGTAGCGCGGTGGAGCTGGCTACCCGCAAACTGGTGAATGCTGCCGGTAATTTTTATATAAATGACAAGCCTACTGGCGCAGTGGTGGGCCAGCAGCCATTTGGCGGTGCCCGTGCCAGCGGCACCAATGATAAAGCAGGCTCTATGCTTAATTTATATCGCTGGCTGAGCGCAAGAACCATTAAAGAAACCTTTAATCCGCCTGTGGATTACAGGTACCCGTTCCTGCAGCAGGATCAGGAAAATAATTAATTAAAATTTTATCGTTTGAAATCTATTCTCAATACCCAGGATATAGCCATCACTATTAAAAGGCTGGCGCAGCAAATTGTAGAAAACCAGGTTAACGGTGCTGATATCATACTTATTGGTTTACAGCCCCGGGGTATTTATTTATCTGACAGGATCCATAAGGAAGTGAAGCAGTTGGTGGACGGTGCCGGTGTAAAGTATGGTAAGCTGGATATTACTTTTTACAGGGATGATGTGCGCAATACGCTTCATAAAGCGAATGAAACGGACATCCCGTTCAGTATACAGGATAAGACTGTTATATTGATTGATGATGTATTGTACACCGGGCGTACCATTCGTGCTGCATTAGATGCGTTGCTCGACTTTGGCCGTCCTGCCAGGGTAGAGCTGTGTGTGCTGATAGACCGTCGCTTTAGCCGCGAATTTCCTATTCAGGCTGATTATGCCGGCCGGGCCATAGATAGTTTTGAAAACCAGAAAGTGCTGGTGCGCTGGACAGAAAACAGCGATAAGGATGAAGTGTATATTGTATAGTTGACGGATGACAGAGGACGGATGACGGATGACAGACACAAGGCTAAAAGCAAAAAGCTGGAAGCTAAATGCTGAATGCAGAAAGCTCCTGTTTTCGGCACACAATTTACTAACCTTAACTCCATACACCAGTAACTTCTGACTTCCGACACCAGACCTCGGACCTCGGACTTCCTGACTTTACCGACCTCCCGACCATTTCAAGAGGACAGATG
>JASGDI010000004.1:0-5870 GCA_049841335.1 Niabella sp.
CCTCGTCCTGAGCAGGCGTGATAACTGCTACAGGCTCTTCAGCTTCCTTCGTATCATTTGCGTCAGTACCAGCGTCATCAGCAGGCCTGGCGGCTGTATCATCAATGCTGGCTATTACATCACCGATATTTATAGCATCTCCCTCGTTCACACTTGTGGAGAGCACACCTGCTTTTTCAGCATTTACTTCAAAAGTAGCTTTTTCACTTTCCAGTTCTGCAATTACTTCATCACGTTCAACATAATCCCCTGTTTTCTTTACCCATTTCAACAAGGTTACTTCACTTATTGACTCTCCAACTGCAGGCACTTTAATATCAACAGCCATAAAATAATATGATTTTGTAGTATAGACCGGCAAATTACGTAAAAATGACAAAAGAGAGACAACAAGGGCACATAACAATTATAATTATTAATACCGGTATAACTAATATACCTCGAATTAGGGATCGGTTACTACTTATCCTTAAGCTATCTTTGGTTATAAGATGAGTAGTGCCCCTATTAAAGTTACTGTTTTTGACGATAATGCCTACCGCAGAGAGAGTCTCTGTATGCTTATCAATTCCTCCCCTAAAATGAGTTGCGTAGGGGCTTTTTTTGATTGCAGCAATGTAATTGCCGATGTCAGGAAAACAGCGCCGGACGTGGTGCTGATGGATATTGACATGCCTAATGTAAATGGGATTGAAGGCGTAAAGCTTATACGGATGAACTTTCCTAAAGTTCAGGTATTAATGCAAACTGTTTTTGAAGATGATGATAAAATATTTGCTTCCATCTGCGCCGGCGCCTCAGGTTATATTTTAAAAAAATCAACCCCGGCACAGTTGCTCCAGGCAGTAGAAGATGTTTATAACGGTGATGCAGCCATGACTGCCTCTATTGCCCGAAAAGTATTGACGGCTTTCCAAAAAAACGTGTTTTACGAAAACAACCAGGAAATATCTCTGACTCCGCGGGAAAAAGAAGTTTTAGGTTTCCTGGTAAAAGGATACAGTCATAAAATGGTTGCATCTGCCTGTGATCTCAGTATTCATACCATTAACACGCATATCAAAAAAATATATGAGAAGCTACAGGTAAACTCCGTGGCCGAAGCTGTAGTAAAAGCGCTGAACCAGAAATTAATATAATGATCTCATGTTTAGTTTTGAATATAAGAGGGCGGAATTTCTATTCCGCCCGATCCTTAATTTAAATTTTCAGTTTGCGCCTGACCTGCATTAAATGGTAAATGCGGTATTTACAATCTCCTCCTGTTCTGCCTTATGCACTTTCATAAATCCAGATGCTGTAGAAGCACTGGCTTTCCGGCTGATGATACCATAATTGATTTGCTTCAGGTTCATTTGCAGGAAGGAAGCAGCTCCCATATTTAACGGCTCTTCCTGTACCCAATACCAGACTGCATTTTTATACTTGCTGTACAGGGCTGCCAGCTGTTTGCCGGGCAGCGGGTATATTTGTTCTAATCTTACAATGGCCACATCCTTGCGGCTTTCCTTTTGCTGTCTATCCAGCAGGTCGTAATATACTTTTCCGCTGCAGAACAATACTTTTTTAACCGCTTCTGCCTCAACATATGTATCGTCAATCACCTCTTTAAATGCACCTGTAAGGAACTCGGTTTTTACAGAATAGGTACCCGGATGCCGCAAATTGGCCTTAGGTGAAAAATTGATCAGCGGCTTTCTGAAAGGCCATGCAAGCTGCCTTCTTAAAGCATGGAAATAGTTGGAAGCAGTAGTGATATTGGTAACCACAATATTTAACTCGGCGCACGCCACCAGGAACCGTTCCATACGGGCGCTGCTATGCTCGGGCCCCTGTCCTTCATAACCATGTGGCAGCAGCATTATTAAACCATTCATCCTGTTCCATTTTTGCTCGGCTCCGGTTATAAACTGGTCAATGATAGTTTGGGCACCATTTACAAAATCTCCAAACTGGGCTTCCCACAGCACCAAAGCATTAGGCGTTGCTAAAGCATATCCGTATTCAAAGCCCAGCACAGCATTTTCGCTGAGCAGGGAATTAAATATCCTTATTTTACCCGTAGCCCCTGGTATATTATCCAAGCGATTATGCCGGGCATCGTTTACCTCATCTCTAAGAATACAGTGCCGTGAGCTAAAAGTACCCCGGCCTACATCCTGCCCGGACATTCTCACATCGGCGCCATCAACCATAACTGTTCCAAATGCCATTAACTCGGCTGTAGCCCAGTCAATCTTGCCTTCTTCCTTAAATAACTTTATCTTATCTTTTAAAAGCTTATCTACTTTTTTCAGGGGGGTAAACCCTTCCGGTATGGCCATTATAGCATCAAAAACTTTTGTGAAGTCTTCTTCGGTAACCGCAGTAACGGGGCTTTTATCAAAATCTTCTTCTGTTGCTTTCCTCAGCTTTTTCCATAAAAGCTCCGGGGCCTGGTATTTATAGGGAAGTGGTTTTTGCTTTACATCATCCAGCCTGTCCTGCAAATCTGCCCAGAACTTGGTTTCCATTTCTTTGGCCAGTTCCTTGGCATCTTCTTCTCCATTATCCAGCAAATACTTTACATAAACCTCACGTGGATTAGGGTGCTTGTCTATCAGCGCATACATAGCCGGCTGGGTAAACTTGGGATCATCGCCTTCGTTGTGGCCATGCCTCCGGTAGCACACCATATCTATGAATACATCATCGTGAAAAATACTCCGGTAACGCGCGGCGATCTCTGCGCACTTTACTACTGCCTCCGGGTCATCACCATTTACGTGAAATACCGGGCTCTGGGTCATTGCTGCAAGGGAAGTACAATAGTTAGCGCTGCGTGCGTCAGAAAAATCGGTGGTAAACCCGATCTGGTTGTTGATAATAAAATGAATGGTTCCTCCTACATAATACCCGGGCAGCTTCGACATCTGCAACAGCTCATATACAATACCCTGCCCCGCTATAGCCGCATCACCGTGTATTAAAACAGGCAATACCTTTTCATACTGCGCATCGTGAATATTATTAGCACTGCTCCGTGCAAAGCCTAATACTACGGGATCTACAGCTTCCAGGTGAGATGGGTTGGGCATTAATTTCAAATGCACCGTGTTGCCCCCGGATGTTTCTATCTCACTGCCAAAACCCAGGTGATATTTTACGTCCCCGCTGCCCATTGTCTGATTAATCTCTCCCGTTCCTTCAAACTCGCTAAAAATCTGCTCGTATGTTTTACCCAGGATATTTGCCAGTATATTTAGCCGTCCACGGTGTGCCATGCCAATCACCACTTCCTTTACATCCAGTTCGGCAGACTTATTGATAATGGCATCCAGCGCAGCAACAGTGGTTTCTCCGCCTTCCAGTGAAAACCTTTTCTGGCCCACATATTTTGTATGCAGGAATTTTTCAAATATTACGCCCTGGTTCAGTTTTTCAAGTATCCTTTTTTTCTGTTCAAGAGACAAGGGAGCGGAAAAGTTTTTCTCGATCTCGTTGGTGATCCAGTCTATCCTTTTTTGATCACTGATATATTTAAACTCAACACCTATATGACCTGCGTACCAGCTTTGCAGATGAGTGAAAATATTTCTAAGCGTTGTTGTACCCAGTCCTACAAGACTGCCGGCTTCAAATTCGGTATCCAGATCCGCTTCGGAAAGACCGTAAAAAGAAAGCTCTACGTTGGCCCCGCGGTCTTTACGTTTTTTAATAGGATTGGTATTAGCCAGTAAATGGCCTTTATTTCTATATCCTAAAATAAGCCTGTACACCGCAAGCTCCTTTTTCCAGTTATTAGCGCCTCCAGCCGATACGCCGTTTGTGGCTCCGTTTTTCTGGGCAAGCCCGCTTCCGACAGCAAAATCAAAGCCCTCAAAAAATTTGCGGAATTCCTGGTCTACGTTTTCCGGGTTGGCTACAAACTCGTGATACATATTTTCGATAAATGCCGGGGACGAGTTTGTGATATAAGAAAAGTCTTTCATTATAAATGAATCGTTAATATATAAAAAATATCATTAATTATAAAAAGGCAGAGAGTAACAAAGAGATAAGTTTTAATTACAATTGGCGAAATTAAGATATAATTCTTATCAGGCACAATAAAGATGCTTAGAAAGCGTTAAAACGGAAATAAATTAAGACAGGTGTAGCCCATTGTGAATGGTGCTGATTTATAAGAATAAAAAAATTCTTTATTATAGAATGAAATTCAGAAAAAACGCTTACCTTTGCCTCCCGATAAAAATCGGGGACTAAAATCAGAAACAGATGGCAAATCATAAAGCTACAAAGAAAGATGCGCGTCAGGCAGCAAAACGTCGTGACAGAAACAGGTATTATGGTAAAACTACACGTAATGCTATCAGAAACCTGAGGGCGGCCAACAGTACAGAAGCCTCTGAGAAATTATCTTCTGTTGAAAGCATGATTGATAAATTGGCTAAGCGCGGCGTTATTCACCGTAATAAAGCAGCTAACTTAAAAAGCAAGCTGGCTAAAAAGGTGAGTGCAGCAACTGCTAAGTAATCCAATTGTAATATTATAATCTTTATATAAGAAGGAAGGCTTTCGCCTTCCTTCTTGAGTTATAAGACTCTTATGCTTACCCGCAGGCTGCCCTGATAGCAAGTTTTACACTGCCTTTTTCCAATAACAGCTGCCTGGCTTTATCGTAATCGGTTATACCTGTACGTTCCATGATCATCCTGGTACCGCGGTCTATTAGCTTATCATTAGTGAGCTGCATATTCACCATACGATTGCCTTCTACCCTTCCCAGCTGTATCATTACCGTAGTTGAGATCATGTTCAGCACTAATTTTTGAGCGGTACCGCTTTTCATTCTTGTACTGCCCGTAACAAATTCGGGCCCCACAATTACTTCCACCGGGTGGTCAGATGCTTTGCTGACATCAGCATCGGGGTTACATGAAATACTGCCTGTTGTAATACCATTTTCGTTGCAACGTTTTAAGGCTCCAATTACATAAGGAGTAGTGCCACTTGCAGCCACCCCTACCACTACATCTTTTTCATTAATATGGTGCTGCTTTAAATCCAGCCATCCCTGTTCTTCATCATCTTCGGCGTTTTCAACAGGCGTTGTTATAGCTTTGTTACCTCCGGCAATTACTCCAATTACAACTCCGGGTGGCATACCGTAAGTTGGCGGAATTTCGCTGGCATCTAAAATGCCTAAACGTCCGCTGGTCCCTGCACCAATATAAAACAACCGTCCGCCCGAAAGCATCCTTTCCACTATTGCATCTACAAGGCCCTCGATTTGGGCCAGGGCCGCTTCAACAGCCACTGGCACTGTTTGATCTTCTTTATTTATAGAAACCAGGAGCTCTTTTATACTCATCTTATCCAGATCGTTATAGCGACTGGGTTGTTCTGTTACTTTTTCACTCATATCTATGAACGGGGTTTAGGCATATTACCAGGAGTGTTGTTATTTGCTTTTATTTTTATGAAATTCAATCAGGCCTTTCATTGGTTTTTGTAAAATTCTTCCCAACTCAAAATTATAGACGGCACAAAGTTCCTTTACCACATCCTTAAAAGCGAAAGCTATACCACCTACAAAGTTGACAGGATATTTCCATGTTTCATTATATTTTATCAGGTGGGTGAAAAAAAAGTCGTTCAGCCCATCCTCAATAATATTTTCGATCATATAATGGCCCCGGTTTTCGGCCAAAAACCTGGCAAAAGAAGCCAGGTACCTGTTAGGCAAAGGCTTTTTATACACGTTTTCCAGTATCTCGGCAGCATTAGTGGTATAGGCCGCATCAAAACGTGCCCGCAGGTCTTCATCAAATGTGTTGTATAAATAATACTGAAGCACTTTTTTACCGAGGTAAGCGCCGCTGCCTTCG
>JASGDI010000005.1:0-2695 GCA_049841335.1 Niabella sp.
AACCACCAATAATATCAGGGTTTACTTTTTCCTCAAGCTCTACCTTTTCTACGCCGGCCGCTTTTTTAACCTGTGCTATGATGCTATTAAAAACAGCATTATAGCACAGGTTAAAAAAGCGGCCGGCGTAGAAAAGGTAGAGCTTGAGGAAAAAGTAAACCCTGATATTATTGGTGGTTTTGTACTGGAAATGGGTGATAAAATGGTGGACGCCAGCATTGCCTATGATCTGCGTGCGGTAGCTAAACAGTTTAAGAACAATGATTTTATTTATAGGGTCAGATAAAAAATTATTTGCTAATAAAAATCCCGGTATTTGCCGGGTTTTTTTTATGGGTTACTTTCTGTTTATCCGGTAGCTGCCCACTTCGGTGCCATCGTCTTTTAACATCCTGAGGTTAATTTCCTGCTGACTGGCTTTTACTTTAATGAGTGTCCTGTTCCCTTCTTTTGGGCCTCCGCCAATAATGATAGGATAATTATGCTTCCCTTTTTCAGGAGCAAAAACTCCGTATTTATGCGTATGACCGGCAATAAACAGATCCACTTTGTATTTATCAAATAGCGGGGCAAATAGTTCACGGCAATGCAAGGTGCCATGCCAGTCGCCCGAATAAAAATGCGGGATATGCATCATCACTACCCTGAACGGTGATGTTTTAAAAGCCCTGGTCTGCATTTCTTTTTCAAGCCAGGCTGCCTGTTGCCTTCTGTAGGAATCGAAGTCAACAATGCCTGCATATACGTCGTGGTCATCAGGTTTATCTTCGCCCGTATCTAACACAATATTATAAACAGGCCCCCACTGGTAGCTGTAATAATATTTGCCTGATGGCGACGCAAAGTAATCAGCAATATCGCGTGCAAATTTACCCCTGGTCTCATGGTTGCCGCGTACAAACAGAAAAGGAGTAGAACCGGCAAAGCTATCGGTACAGGGTTTTAATAAGTGATTAATGAGTTGTTGTTCATCGGTTTGATAGTCGAACATATCTCCGTTCAGAAAAACGTAATCGTAAGAATCATTGCCATTCAGCTTTATCAGGTGCGCAAAAGAATGGGGACGGTCATGTATATCGTTCAGCACCAGCCAGCTTACTTCCGTTGCATTGGGGTTCAGTGTTGTGAAAGTTTTTGTATCGCTTGTAATGGTTTCACCATAAGTGATTTTATACGGTTGAAAACCGGTGATTTCCTTTGATACAACGCGATAGCTGTACCGGGTACCAGGCTTTAAGTTGAACAGGCGCACATTGTTGATACGGTTGTAGGCGTTTACCAAACCATCAGTTACTTCATGTGCTTTTTGATCCAGTTTATCGCCCTCTCCGTATTCTACCCAGCTATAGCAAAGCTTATTGGTGATCCATAAAATATTTATGCTGTTGATTGCAGGGGCCTGCAGGTAAGGCTGCGATAAAAATATATGACCATCCTCCGGACGGGCTGTAAGTTCGTTTACATCTTTTATAAGTGTTGCACTATTCCCTATGCCTAAGGCTCCTAATATCCCGGCTTTGGAAATATTGCCGATAAATTCTCTGCGTTTTACAGACATGATTATTGATTTTTATTCCTGATACGTTTATAGATCCTGATAGCAAGTATTAATATTACTACCAACAGCACAGTACCCACTATCCCCCATAGTAAGCTGATCCCCTGTTTTACTACTACCAGCATCACAATACATATAAGAAAGATAGTAGCTATTTCATTCCACATACGCAGTTGCTGGGAGCTGAGTTTAAAAACACCTTTAAGCTGTTGTTTGAAAATAATATGTGTTGCAAACTGGTATACATAGAGAAATACGACCAAAATCAGCTTCAGCAAAAGCCAAAGCCCGGCTTTTTCAAATAACAGGGAAACCCAGGCACTTTTAAACAAAACGATCAATCCGAATATTAAGGTAAGAACAGCCGAAGGCCAGGTAATGCCATACCATAATCTTTTCATCATAATGCCAAACTGGCTTTGCAATGCTTCTTTTATTTCTTTTGGTTTGTCATTAGCCTCTACATTGTAAATAAGCAGGCGCGGCATATAAAACAAACCTGCGAACCAGGTAACTACAAAGATGATGTGAATGGCCTTAAAGTATAGATAGCTCATGTGAGAGTATTGGAATAGTCAATGGTGAGTAGTGAATGATTGATCTATTCTTATTTTGCGTTGATAAGCCCTGTAAGGAGCTTAAATGAAAGCTGTATGTTATGTCCTAATGTATCTAAAGGATAGTTTTCCAGGTATTTTAACTCATTTCCTGCATCTAAAGCAGCATCAATTTCAATAACAGATCCTCTGGAAATTTCAAAAAATCGTTTTCTCTCAGCCTCAGATTTCCTTGAAGACCCTTCTGCAATGTTCAATATGTTTGATAATGCAGCCCGCCTTATTTGAGCAGCCATTGCGAACTTTTCATAATCGGGAAATGTGTTTGCTACTTTACAGCTTTCGACAAGAAGTTTTTTAGAAACTTTATAAGCCTCAAGATTTTGGCGATTAAGGTTTAAGAACATAGTTGATGATTTTAGCTATACAAACTTATATTAAAAAGAGAGTTTCTCAATTCACTATTCACCCTTGACTATTCACCTATTCGCTATCCTTTAATGATCGTCTTCGGTTGATGAGTAACCGCAAAGTTGAGGGAATTGGCGATAAAACAAAACTTATTTGCTTCCTTATGGAG
>JASGDI010000006.1:0-6397 GCA_049841335.1 Niabella sp.
ACGTAATTTTTTATTTTCCCTGGGGCTTTCATTTTACCCACAGGTAAGAAAATGACCGGGGCTTAATAGATAAACCCCATGCCTATTTAAGCAATAATTGCTGAAAGGATATAATATCCCCGTTAAACACATTGAAATCAACTTTTGCGTTGATACCATTTACATTCCCCCTGTCATTATGCTGCCAGAAGGTCCAGGCCCTGTTAATCCGTGGCTGTTTCTTTTCGTAATAATGGGCCACCCATAAAGGATATTCATCAAACTCAGGCCCCATATATTTCTTATAGAAATCGGCATTGGTATATATAATGGGCTTTATTTTATAATGCGCTTCCACAATATCCAGCCAGGCTTTTATTTTTTGCCGGTACACATTCACAGGAAAAATGCTCGCTACCTCTGCATCCAGAACCGGGGGCAGATCACCCGGCTCCAGCTTTACCCTGGATATAAAAAACTTTGCCTGTTTTGCGGGATCTTCTGCAGGAGTAAAAAAATGATAGGCCCCGCGTGCTATTTCCTGCTTTTTGGCATTACGCCAGTTGTATGTAAAAGTGGGATCAGTAAGTGTTACGCCTTCTGTGGCTTTCATAAAAACAAAATTGAGCCGGATATCCTCTATCTGCATTTGCTTCACACCATGCCATGCAATTTTTTTCTGATAGCGCGATACGTCGATGCCATGAATAGAATAAGCTACCGGCATGTCAATGCCAAAAGCATCATAATGTACAAATTTTAGTTTTTGAGACTGGATCCATTGCAGCAGAAAAAGTACCAGGGCTCCTATTGAAAGCACTGAAGCAATTAGTTTTAAACTGTTATACCTATTTTGCTTTTTCTTTGCCATTAACTATTTGCCAGGTGCAAATATATCGGCTAAAGCTAAGAGCCTGTTTAAAATTTATCTGATAGTTTACTTATCACCCTTTGGTGCTATAATTGTGATCGCTGATTGTAATTGACCCTGAACCCGTTTTTCCGGCTTTCAATTTCGTACAGCTCACCTTCTACTGTTTCCGGCCGGGTAATTTTTACCAGTCCCGGCATACAGGCATAATCTCTTGCTGAGCTATAGATATAATCAGAAGGGTATTGTACCACCCTTTCCTTCACCGGGATGCTGTGTATGAATTCAAGCTGTTCCGCCATGCTTTGAGGTTGCTGCAGATCTATCTGGGCCGTAGTTTTTACTTCGCCCCAGCAGCTTTGGGTGATACTTTCATCAAATAAAGAGGCAGGATGCTGAAAATGTTTTAAAAGCCAGGCGTTGCGCACAGTATGCTCTTCTTTTATAGCTTCTACAATCTTTTCGCAGGTAAACATAAGAAAGCGTGTCCTCAATTCTTTAAGGGGAACATTTCCAAGCGACTGACAAATCAGGTATAACTTATTGGACATAAGACACCATCCGTACACTATCAACCCTTTACTGTCTATAAAATGATTAAGGCTATGTACGATAAGCTGTTTGTACATAGGTTTGGTAAAGATATCTACAGTATCTATAGTTTCTAATGTAAAGCAATAGCATCCATTATCTCGTATAGGCATCATCCTGCTGTTGCATTTTACCCAAACTAATACAAATCCTATTCCAGTTTTTGGCAAAAACGCAAAATCAGCTTATAATTACTTAAATTCTTTTATATAATTAAGCACCTGTAAACATCGGTTTTCTTTTTTCTAAAAAAGCAGCCACGCCTTCTTTACTATCTGCTGTTTGCAGCAGCGCTCCAAAAGCCCTGGCTTCCAGCAGATAGCCGCTATTATTGCTATCGTAAGCCAGCTGTACCGCTTCTACACATGCGGCAACTGCAAGGGGTGCTTTTGTATGGATTACAGCCAGGATAGATTTTGCCTTGCTCAACAGCTCATGGTCGGCTACAACATGGTTTACCAAGCCATAATTAAAAGCCGTAACAGCATCAATCATATTGCCGGTGGCCAGTAACTCAATAGCTCTGCCTTTCCCAATAAGCCGCGTCAGCCGCTGAGTACCGCCATAACCAGGCAACAGCCCTAAATTAACTTCAGGCTGCCCAAATTTGGCATTATCCGCAGCCACCCTGAAATGACAGGCCATAGCCAGTTCACAACCTCCGCCCAAAGCGTAGCCGTTTACAGCAGCTACAATTATTTTAGGACTATGCTCTATTTTATCAAAAACCATTTGTCCGCGCCGTGCCAAAGCTTCACCTTTTTCAGCGTCCAGGCCAGCAAACTCTGAAATATCTGCGCCGGCAACAAATGCTTTTTCCCCGCTTCCGGTAATAACAGCAGATCTTATACCGGTATCATTAATGATCTCATCCAATGCTGCATTCAACTCATCAAAAACAGTTTTATTTAAAGCGTTCAGCTTATCCGGGCGATTAATGGTAATGATCCCTATCTGGTCACTAACCTCAAAGTTCAATGTAGTGTACGACATGTTCTTGTTTTTAATTTAGCCAGGTCATAACCACAGGGAAAAGAAGGTAAATACCTGGTCTGCAAAAATAAATAACACTTCATAAACCTAAATAAAGATTAATACGATACGCTCTGCTAATTTTGCGGCGTGAAATTCTTAACCATTATTACCTACACAGGTATTTTTGTATTTGCACTTGCCGGGGCTTTTAAAGCGCGCGGAGCGAAATTAGATGTATTTGGTGGCCTGGTGGTAGCCTTTGTTTCGGCTTATGGCGGAGGTACTTTGCGCGACTTGCTGTTAGGGGTGCGACCGCTTACCTGGATGAACGATAACCTGGCCATAGGGCTGGTATTTTCCGGCACCTTTGTAACGTTCCTTGTAAAAGACAAGGTCAATAACTTCAGGCGTACCATATTTTTTACGGATGCGATGGGACTGGGTCTTTTTACAGCAGCAGGCATTGAAGTAGGCTCTCTTTATGGAGCCAACGAAGTTTACGCACTAACCATGGGTGTTATTACTGCAACATTCGGAGGCCTGATTGCTGACATTTTTTGCGGCTACCCTCCCATGCTTTTACGGAAAGGTGAGCTTTATGCAACTGCCAGCGCAATAGGAGGTACGGTGTTTATTCTCATTAATAAATACCTTATCACTTCTAAAAATCTCGACCTGACCATTTGTGTGGTACTGGTTGTTGCTATAAGAATTTATTCCAAAAGAAAAAGACTGACGCTGCCAGAGATTTAAGCACTTTATCCTCAGCGTTAAGCCTGACTGTTCTTATTCTTGTTTATTGAGTAAATGATTACCTCTTATACAACACATAATTAAACCGGATGATATAGGAAAGATAAAAAACAAAAATGCAGCCCAGAAAATAAAGCATCTGATTTTCGATTGTTTGCAGCCAGGGGCCAAATCCAATCGTAAAAAAGCCAGTAATAATCAATATGACTTGTATCAGTGCCGAAATAAAAAGAGTTTCCATGCGTTTTTGACTAATAAACTCATCTTCGATCTTTTCTTTTGAAAAAACGGCAAAGAAGAATCCAAATATAAAAGCGCATGCGCTGCCTGTTAAAAAAACAGCTTTTATAGCTGCTGGTGCGTATGGGATTATTACTTTCAATTGTATTGAAAGCCAAACCAGGAACCCTATTGGGAAAATGATCAGTCCTGTTTTCTTAAAATAGTGAGGGAGTAAAAACCAGTTTTTCATTTTTTGTTATTTAAAGTTTTAATAATAGTCAAACGCTTAGTCTTCTGCATCCAGCGTAAAGATATCTTCTACATGCTTTTCGAAATACTTTGCAATTTTTAGTGCTAATACGGTAGATGGAACATATTTACAGGCTTCCATGGCATTAATCGTTTGCCTGCTTACACCAATGATTTTTGCCAGATCATCCTGCGTAATATTTTTTATAGCACGCTCTATTTTTAAAGTGTTCTTCATAAAGCCTTTAGCTTGCTGTTTTTGTACAGTAAATAATAGAAACGCAAAATAAAAATTATTAGCAATGAATATAGATTACACACTACAATTGCAAAAAAGGAAAGTCCATAAAAAAAGAAAAACGAAAACACTAACAGGATACAGTTCACCCATATAGCCCAAAGCCATGAGTTAAGCCTTACGGCATAACTATATTCGTCTTCCTGCTTTATTTTAGAAAAAGCGATGAACATCAACCCGATTAAAAACAAAACGCCGATAACGGTATCGTAAACAGGTACTTTTGAAAATGTGAAATAAGCTTTTTCTCCAAAAGGCTCTTCGTAAGTTATAACCGGGAATTTTATATACCAGAAAGTGCGGGCATTATAAACGCCATTTATAAGATATATAATTATGGATATAGCGGCTGCCAGCAAACCAATCAGCCTGAACTTTGATGACAGTAAGGGTTGTTTATACATTGTATAAATATTTTTACCAAATGTAAAGTATATCTTACATAAAGACAAAATATTTTTCCATTTATTATAAAACTAAATTTTAAAATGAAGAGAAACGTATCTGAAATTTTTCATTTATAAAATGCACAAAGAATGAATCCCGAATGCATTCGGGATATGGAAGTTCCCATGCCAAAAACAATAATAAATATTCATGGGAAATATAGCTGCTACTTATAAGCAGTAATATCAATTACGTTCTTACAAAAGCCATACTCTACCTTATCATTGCTGCTTACGAGTACGAGGCGATTAGCACAATATTCTGCAATCAGCTCCTGGTACAGCGCTATTCCCGCGGCATCTAAATTGGTGCAGGGCTCATCCAGCAATACAGCAGGTGTATCAGAAAAGATACATTGAGCCAGCTTAACCCGTTGTTTCATACCGCTGCTGTACTCACTTATTTTTTTGCCTTTTGTATGTTCCAGCTGTATTTTTTTGATAATAAAGTCAATGGTTAGTCCTTCCAGAAAAGGCTTAAAAGACTGATGGAACAATAAAAACTCCGCAAGCGTAAATTCCTCCACCAGTTCTAAATAAGGTGCACAAAGCGAGATACAGTTAAATACTTTATCTGCAGTAACAGTTGCATTATTAAAAATATGCGAGCAACTGCCTTCGTTAACAGAAACAGCGCCGCTCAAAATTTGCAGAAGGGTGCTTTTTCCACTTCCGTTAGGGCCTGTAATGGCATAAGCCCCTGGTTGAAAGGTATAGGTAAGATTACGAAAAATCCAGTCCCTGTTATAGCGTTTGCCGGCATTATGCAATTGAATCGTCATCCCCGTTGCCTTTGCTGTAACGCTTTATTATTCCGCGCGTGCTTTCCTGTATAAAAGTGAGTATTTCATCCCTTTCCTCTGTTACCGGGAACTCCTCTTCCAGTATCTGTACCGCCTGCGTTACATTAAGTCCTTTATTATAAAGGATCCTGTAAATGTCAAGAATATGGTTAATCTTATCAATGCTATACCCTCTTCTTTTCAGGCCAACGGAGTTTACGCCGGCATAGCTTAAAGGCTGTCTGGCAGCTTTAATAAAGGGGGGCACATCTTTACTAACCAGGGACCCACCGCTTATAAATGAATGAGAGCCTATTTTTACAAACTGGTGCACCGCTACTACTCCCCCAAAACCCACGTAATCACCCATTACCACATGCCCCGCAATCTGGGTGCTATTGCTTAAGGTGCAGTTATTACCAATGATACAATCGTGCCCTATATGGCTGTAGGCCAATATCCAGCAGCCATTGCCCACTACTGTTTTGAGCCTGTCGCTGGTACCCCGGTGTATGGTTACAAATTCGCGGATAACACAATTATCCCCTATTTCCACCGTTGTTTTTTCGCCCGCATACTTTTTATCCTGCGGTTCAGAACCTATTACAGCTCCGGGGAAGATCTTACAGTTTTTCCCGATCTTCGATCCCTCCTGTATGGTCACATTGGACCCTATCCATGTGCCTTCACCAATTTCCACATTGGGATGAATAACGGTAAATGGATCTATTTTAACATTAGTAGCCACCCTGGCATCCGGGTGTATGTATGAATTAAAATGTATCATTAAGCGCTTTGAAATTTTCAATACCCGCTACACTATTAATTAGTGGCAGCTTGCAAAATTAACCATTTGATAATATTATGATTATATCCGATTGGTTATAACCCCCAAATTTATAAACTAATACCCGTTAGTTGACTATTTTAACAAACAATATTATTTTTGCACTAATTAAATGGTCAAACTACAAAAAACAGAAAGCTTTGCGGACAAGTGGATGCCGGCATTTACCAGCTTACAACCTATTTGCAGCAAGGAACAGCATATCCCGGGTTCGGTGAAGTACTCTATTAAGCGATTTATGCGTGATGAGGAAGATACTTCAGAAGATGTTGCTATTGTTAATTATGAGTACAGGGGACATGGCAATGAGAATAATAGCCTGAAACTGAGGTTTTGCGTTGCCGGAAATATGTATTGCGCAGCTGAAAACTGCCAGAAATGCAC
>JASGDI010000007.1:0-45851 GCA_049841335.1 Niabella sp.
CCAGGAAATCATCCGAAACTGGCGCAAGAGTAAAATTAAAAAGCAAATTCAAGTGGCCAATGTTCTAAACATAGTGCTATGTGAAGCGGTAACGGATCCACAGACAGACGCTGTATTAATGAAGTGTTGTTGCCATCCGGATAAAAAAGACTATAGTAAAAACACAAGCAGGACTTATAGATAAATGCAGTTACTCAACAAAAAAAATATTGTTATTATAGGAGGCTCTACCGGGATGGGGCTTTCAGCAGCTAAGGCCATCGTAGCGCAGGGAGCCAATGTAGTGGTGGTGGGGCGTAACGGAAGTAATGTACGCGAAGTGGAACATACGTTGGGCAAACCATGCAAAGGCTATACAGGAGATGCCTGTGATGCCGACACTGCTGTAAATGCTATTGAATTATGTATTGACGCCTTTGGTGGTTTTGACGGGCTGTATCATGTGGCAGGTGGCAGCGGGCGGAAAATGGGCGATGGCCCCCTGCATGAAATAACCCTCGAAGGCTGGAACAGGACGATGGAACTCAACCTGGTTTCGCTGATGTTATCCAATCAGGCGGCAGTAAAGAAATTCCTGTTGCTTAACCAGCCCGGTTCCATTCTCAATATTGGTTCTGTTTTGGGTTTTTCTCCTGCCCCCCAATACTTTGCTACCCATGCTTATGCGGCGGCAAAAGCAGCTGCAATCGGGTTTATAAAATCTATTGCGTCTTACTATGCAAAGAATAATATCCGGGTTAATCTCATTGCCCCTGCCCTTGTGGAAACGCCAATGTCGCAAAGAGCCGTAGGCAATGAAGAAATCGTTGCTTTTATAAAAGCAAAACAGCCGCTTGATGGTGGCCGGGTAGGCGAGGCAGAAGACCTGGATGGGCTGGTGGTGTACTTCCTGAGCGATCAGTCGAAATTTACAACAGGACAAGTAATTGCTGTGGATGGAGGGTGGAGTATTTCATAATAAATAATGGTAACAATGATTGCTATTGGAATTGATTTAGGAGGAACACGTATTAAAGCAGCGGCTATCAATGCTTCGGGCAATATACTGCAAAGCCGCTACTACCCAACCTACGACGGAGACGGCAGCGTGTGGAAACAAACAATAGCCGGTATAGTAACCGATATCACGGGCAATATCCAGGAAGAAAACTTTATTATCGGGATATCTGCTCCCGGCCTGCCCGATGCGGGCAACAATACCATCGTATGTATGCCGGGGCGCCTGCAGGGACTGGAGCATTTTAATTGGAGCAGCTGGCTCGGACGCCCTGCTTATGTGGTAAACGATGGTATTGCCGCCCTGTTGGGTGAATCAAAATATGGGGCTGCCCAGCATAAAAAAAACGTAGTGATGCTTACCCTGGGAACTGGCGTTGGAGGGGCTATTCTTATTGACGGGAAACCTTATCAGGGCGCCGGCAAAAAAGCAGGGCACATTGGCCACATGGTGGTGGATTGCAATGGGGATAGCGATGTTGCCGGAATGCCTGGCAGCCTTGAAGCCTGCTTTGGCAGCTACTCCGTTGAAAAAAGAAGCGGCGGGCGTTTTAAATCTACCAGAGAGCTGATTGATGCGGTAAGGCAGCACGATGCAGGAGCAAAAGAAATATGGCTCACATCTGTAAAGCACCTGGCACTGGCGCTGTCATCGGTATCCAACATACTTTCTCCCGACCTTATTATTCTGGGTGGAGGTGTTGCAGAAGCTGGTGAAGACTTATTTATCCCTCTTCAAAAATTCATGAATGTATTTGAATGGCAGCCAAATGGCGAAGCAGTGGAAATTGTTAAAGCCCGATATGGTGATAAGGCTGGTGCGTTGGGAGCCGCCTGCTTTGCCATGCAGCAACATGGGCTGCAGGTTATTTAAACAATGGATAAGAATAAATTCAACAAACTTATATATAATGAGCACAAGTTTTACAGAACAGTACCTGGAACAATGTGGACGTATTATCTCAACAATACGCAAACAGGAGTCAGCTATACAAACTGCTGCAGAATGGTTCGCCATGTCTATACTTGATGGAAGAGTCGTACATACATTCGGTAGCGGACACAGCCGCATTATGGTAGAGGAAATGTGGCCGCGTTATGGCTCTTTCCCCGGCTTCAATCCAATTGTTGAATTGTCCTTAACTTATCATAACAACGTAGTAGGGGCCAATGGTCAGCGGCAGGCTATGTTCCTGGAAAATGTACCAGGACTTGCTGAGCGCATTTTAAGAAACTTCGACCTGTCTGAAAAAGATTGCGCACTTGTAATTTCCTCAAGTGGTTGCAATATTGTACCCATTGAAATGGCCGAACTGTTTCAAAAAAATAAAATAAAAGTAGTTGCTGTTGTTACAAAGCAACACATGGAGGCAAGTACAAGCAAGCGCAGCGATGGAAAAAAACTAAGCGATTTTGCGGATTTAATTTTAGATACCGGCGCTCCGGTGGGCGACTCAATGATTACAATACCGGGACTCGAAACTCCTGTTGCACCCGGCTCTACAGCAGGCGGGGTTATATTGATTAATAGTATTAAGGCCGAAGTAGCTCACCAGCTTACATTGGCGGGTCAGCCACCTAAAGTACTTACAGCAGGAGCGGTTGTTGGCGCCGAAAAAGCAACAGCCCTTTTTGAAAAGGCTTACGATGAGCATGCGCACCGGCTGGCACATCTTTATAAGAATGTAGGGAAATAAAAACAGCCCATGAATATTTTTAATTACGATAAAATTCAAACCCTTTTAGAAACTGACATCCTGGTAATTGGGGCAGGATCAGCAGGCTGTGCCGCTGCCATAGCGGCATCGGGAAAAAAACATACGGTTGTTATTATTGAACGTTATGGTTTTCCGGGGGGCACTTCCACTCAAATGCTCGACACATTTTACGGTTTCTTTACGCCGGGCGCCGCGCCTAAAAAAATTGTAGGCGGTATTCCTGATACTGTTGTAAACGAGCTGGATAAAACGGGCGATATTTTTCTAAGACCCAATACTTATGGTGCGGGAACAGGCGTAAACTATAACCCTGAGCGACTGAAACTGGTATGGGACGAACTCTTAACCACACATAACATCCGGTACTTTTTGCATACAACGCTGGTAGATGTGGTACAGAATAGAACTGAAAAAATAAGCTGCATCGTGTATCATAAATCTGGCTTTTATAAAATCAATGCACGCAGGGTGATTGATGCCAGTGGCGATGCGGATTTTTGTTATCTGGCCGGGTACGGGTTTGAGCTGGCCGGGGAAAAAGAACCTGCTCAGAGCATGACCACCACTTTCAGGATGAGCAATGTAAACCTCGAGAAATTTGAGCAGGCCGGAGGCGGCAAAATGCTGAAAGAAAAAATGAAAGAGGCTTACGATAACAAAGTGCACCCGCTGCCCAGAAAAGAAGGCTCGGCGCATGAAATGTGTGTGCCAGGCTGTATTGCTACAGTAGCTGTAAAAGTAACGGATTTAAACCCGCTCAATATTTATGACATTACCAGTGCAGAAATAGAGGGGCGTAAACAGTCGTTTCTTTACGAATCCTTTTTTCGTAAAGAAGTGCCGGGTTATGAAAATGCAAAAATTATAGGCCTTTCCACACAGATAGGGGTAAGAGAAACCCGGCGTGTATATGGCGAGCACCGACTTACAAAGGAAGAATGTCTCTCAGGCGAAATTCCTCCCGATACAGTATTGCTCTGCGGCGCTCCTATTGAAGACCACCGTAAAGGCAGCGATGGGCAGGAGGAAACTTACTGGGAATATATACCAGGGGCTGGTGTTTACGGGGTGCCTTACGGAACCCTGGTACCACAGGCAGGCAAGCTAGCCTGGGTTGTAGGTCGCTGCTTTTCTGCAACGCACGATGCGCATGCTTCCTGCCGCTCTATGGCTCAAACCATGAGCATGGGGCAGGCCGCAGGCCTTGCCGCCCTGCAGTCGCTGGAAAAAGATGTGACGGCTATAGAAATAGATGTGAATGTTTTAAGAACAAGGTTAACAGATTTAGGCCAGGTGCTTGAAATGCCTGCTGCAACGGCAGATACATCGAGAAATGGCTGGCAAAATAATAATAAATGTCTTTTATAAGAACCATACTTGGTGATATAGCGCCCACAGCAATAGGACTCACGTATTCGCATGAGCATATTGTAATTGAAGAGGGATTCACCACTTTGTCCAATCCTGATTTTATTTTAAATGACACAGGCCGGATAACGGAAGAGCTGAAATCATTTTATGAGCTGGGTGGCCGTACCGTGGTAGATACTATGCCTGCGGCATGTGGCCGCAATGCTGCAAAGCTGGCAACAGTTTCCAGGCAATCGGGTGTAAACATTATTGTGCCTACAGGTATTCATCTCGAAATCTATTATCCCCCTAATCACTGGAGGTACCACTTGTCTGCAGATGAGTTAACAACACTATTTATCAAAGACATTACAGAAGGCATAGATATTTATGATTATAACAGTCCTGTTATAAAAAGAACCGGCAATAAAGCCGGGCTGATTAAGCTGGCTACCGGCGATGAAGCTATTACAGATCACCAGAAAAAAATTTTTGAAGCAGTGGTGAACGCGCATCTTGAAACAGGCGCCCCAATTCTTACACATACCAACAGCGGATTACAGGCTATGGAGCAAGTGGAGCTGTTTGCAAAATTAGGCGCGAAGCTCAATCATGTGGTGTTATCGCATGTTGACAAAAGAAAAGAGCCGGCTTATCATAAAGACCTGATGCAAACCGGCGTGTATGTTGAGTATGACAGCCATTTCAGGTGGAAACAGGTAAGTGAAAATCCTACGTATGACCTGCTGGAAGCATTGTTGCCCGATTATAGTGAACAAATAGTAATAGGTATGGATATGGCGAGGAACACGTATTGGAAGTCGTATGGAGGGAAACCGGGCCTCACTTACCTGCTCACCACCTTTAAAGAAGAGCTAAGAAAAAGAGAGTTGGAAGCATACTATGATACGCTCTTTTTAACCAACCCGCAAAAATTATTTTGTTTTCATAAAAAATGAATATGAAACAAAATTTATTACTACCTCTCTTAAGCCGAGACAATGGTATAGCTTAAAAGCAAAAAAATGACTTATTCATATCTCTATATAAAAACCAGCTTCTTAACGGGCATTGCTGCAAGGATTGTTTTGCTTACAATGCTTTGCCTGGCTTATGCAAATCTTTCTGCCAAACAAAACCCGGCGCTATCTTCACCCAATGGAAAGATTGTATTTAGCCTGGAACAAAAAAATAACTCCATATATTACAAGGTATCCTTAAACAAAATCCCCGTAATTCAGGAAAGTATTTTGGGGTTAGAATTTAAAACCTTTAAATTTTTAGATAACATAAAAATTGTCAAATCTGAAAAGGGCTCAGGTATAGAAGCTTATGATCTTATCACAGGTAAAAGCAAACATGTAAAAGATGTTTTTAACAGGCTGGCAATAACCGTTAAACAGATTACCGTACCATTTCACCAGCTTACCATACATATAGAGGCTTTTAATAATGCCGTAGCTTTCAGGTACGAAATCCCCCGGTGGCAGGAGTACCACAAACAGAGATATCAATATTAATTTTTAAAAATAAATTATAGTTTAACATGGTAAGATGGATAACAGCAGGTATAGTAGCATTAGTTCTCTGCACAAATATAAAGGCACAGCGTGTTAACCCGGATAAGACGAATGCCTTTATAAACGGGTTGATGCAAAAAATGACGCTGGATGAGAAAATCGGCCAGTTAAACCTGCCTGGTTCAGGTGATATTGTTACAGGTCAGGCATCTAACTCAGATATTGGCAGGATGATCAAGGAAGGTAGGGTGGGAGCATTGTTCAACATAAAAGGAGTTGAGAAAATTAAAGCCGTACAAAAAATTGCAGTGGAAGAAAGCCGGTTGGGCATACCACTGATCTTTGGAATGGATGTTATACATGGCTATGAAACAGTATTTCCTATTCCGCTGGGTCTTTCCTGCACCTGGAACATGAAAGCGATTGAGCGAAGCGCACAAATTGCAGCTATAGAATCAAGCGCTTCGGGCATTTTCTGGACCTTTGGTCCGATGGTGGATATTGCCCGTGATCCTCGTTGGGGGCGGATTGCGGAAGGCAACGGAGAAGATCCCTACCTTGGATCGCAGATAGCCAAAGCTATGGTACAGGGCTACCAGGGAGATTTTTCTAAAAACACGAATATTATGGCTTGCGTAAAACACTATGCCCTGTACGGGGCGGCAGAAGCAGGCCGGGACTACAATACCGTAGACATGAGCCGCATGCGTATGTTTAACGAGTATTTACCACCATACAAAGCTGCGGCAGATGCAGGTGTGGGCAGTGTAATGGCTTCTTTTAACGAGGTAGATGGCTTGCCGGCAACGGGTAACAAATGGCTGATGACAGACGTGCTGCGCAGGCAATGGGGTTTTAATGGTTTCGTGGTTACAGATTATACAGGAATTAATGAAATGGTAGATCATGGCATGGGCGACCTGCAAAAAGTGGCGGCATTAGCATTGAATGCAGGGATCAATATGGACATGGTGGGAGAAGGTTTTATTAAGACTTTAAAAAAGTCGGTAGTGGAAAAAAAGGTTGCATTGTCACAAATTGATGCTGCTTGTCGCAGCATTTTAGAAGCAAAGTATAAGCTGGGACTGTTTGAAAACCCGTATAAATATATTGATCCGGAGCGTGTGAAAACAGACGTATTTACCGATGCGCACCGCAAAGAAGCGCGCGCCATAGCTGCCGAAAGTTTTGTGTTGCTGAAGAATGATGGTAACATACTGCCATTGAAAAAGTCGGCAAAGATTGCATTGGTAGGACCGTTGGCTAATAGCAAAGACAATATGCCCGGCACCTGGAGTGTGGCAGTAGACTTTAAAAAAGCCACTACGCTGTTAGAGGGTATCAGGCAGGTAGCCGGAAATGATGCAATGATAAAAACAGCATTGGGCGCTAATTTCGATGCCGACCCGGCTTATGAAGCACGCGCCGGTATGTTTGGTGATGATTACAAAAGAGACAACCGACCCGCACAGGAGTTGATTGACGAGGCGGTGCAAATTTGTAGTGATGCCGATATAATTGTAGCAGCGGTAGGCGAAACAGCAGAAATGACAGGAGAAAGCAGCAGCCGTGCCAGCATAGAAATACCGCAGGTACAGAAAGATTTGTTGCAGGCATTAGTAAAAACAGGTAAACCTATGGTAATGGTTTTATTTACAGGGCGACCATTGGCGCTTAAATGGGAGCATGAAAATGTATCGGCTATCCTTAATGTATGGTTTGCCGGAACTGAAGCTGGCACTGCAATTGCTGATGTGTTGTTTGGAGCTGTAAATCCTTCGGGAAAACTTACTACTACTTTTCCGCAAGTGCTGGGGCAGGTGCCTATTTATTATGCACATAAAAATACCGGCAGGCCGCTGGCAGCAGGAAAATGGTTTGAGAAATTCCGTTCAAATTATTTAGATGTCAGCAACGAGCCCTTATATCCGTTTGGTTACGGGTTAAGCTATACCAGTTTTACTTATGATAGTATCGTGCTAAACAATACCCGCTTAAAAGGCAATCAAACCTTAAAAGCTTCTGTAAAAGTAACCAATACCGGTAATACAGCAGGTAAAGAAGTAGTGCAGCTATACATCCGAGATGTAGTAGGGTCTGTTACACGCCCGGTGAAAGAACTAAAGGGGTTTGAAAAAATTGAACTGCAGCCGGGAGCAACTCAAACAGTAACATTCAGCATTACACCTCAAGACCTTAAATTTTATAATTATGATCTGAAATACGACTGGGAGCCCGGTGAATTTGAGATTCAGATTGGCGGGAACTCAAAAGATGTAGGAAAACGGGTTATTTACTGGGATAAATAATCATTAATCAGGGTACACCTTTTATCAAAAAATAAAGCATTCTTTATATATGCTGAAAATAATCATATCGGCTGCATTATTATTTTCTTATAATGTTGTTTGCTGGAATACTGTTCATGCACAAAACAACCCGGGAACTGTAGAGCGAAGAATAGACTCTATATTAAAGCTAATGTCTCTGGAAGAAAAGATCGGTCAAATGAATCAGTATAATGGTCCCTGGGCAGCCACGGGGCCTTTAACCAACGATGATAAGTTGCTTGACCAGGTAAGGGAAGGAAAGGTAGGATCAATGCTAAACGTAACTGGCGTAAAAAGAACCCGGGAGCTGCAGCAACTGGCTTTGCAATCAAGGTTAAAAATTCCTTTATTATTCGGTCAGGACGTTATACATGGTTATCGCACCACATTTCCCCTGCCCCTGGCAGAAGCGGCAAGCTGGGATCTGCAGGCTATTGAACGAAGCGCCAGAATAGCAGCAATAGAGTCGGCTGCAGCAGGCGTGCACTGGACTTTTGCTCCAATGGTAGATATTTCGCGAGACCCCCGTTGGGGAAGAGTAATGGAAGGTGCAGGCGAAGATCCTTACCTGGGATCGGTGATTGCTGCAGCAAGGGTAAAAGGTTTCCAGGGAAAAGGATTAGGGAGTACAGACGCCGTAATGGCTTGTGCCAAGCATTTTGCAGCTTATGGCGCCGCCGTAGGAGGAAGGGATTATAATGCAGTAGATATGAGCCTGCGTATGTTGCACGAAGTATATCTTCCTCCTTTTAAAGCTGCAGCACAGGCAGGGGTAGCCACTTTTATGAATGCATTTAACGATTTGAATGGCGTGCCGGCCACAGGTAACAGGTACTTACAAAGAAGTATACTGAAAGATCAGTGGAAATTCAGTGGCTTCGTGGTAAGCGACTGGGGCAGTGTGGGCGAAATGATTGCACATGGTTTTGTAAAAGATAACTATGAGGCCGCAATGGCCGCAGCTAATGCGGGGAGCGATATGGACATGGAGAGCCGCAGCCATATACAGCACCTTGCCCGCCTGGTAAAGGAGAACAAAGTATCTATAGCAGCGGTAAATGATGCAGTAAGGAGAATTTTAAGGAAGAAATTGGAGCTGGGACTTTTTGATGATCCCTTTAGGTTTTGTAATGAAGAAAGAGAGCAGCAGCAATGGAATAATGAAATGCACCTGCAGGCTACGCTGGATATGGCCCGGAAAAGTATTGTTCTTTTAAAGAATGAACCACCTGTGCGGGGTAAGCCTGCTATATTGCCTTTATCCGGAGCGGTAAAAACAGTCGCCGTTATAGGTCCTTTTGTTCATGCCAAAAACGATCATTTGGGTTTTTGGAGCTACGACTGGCCGGATGATTCAGTAAGGATAACATCTGTTTGGGACGGATTACATAAAAAAATTAATGGTTCTTTAGAGCCGGGAAAAACAACATTTCTTTATGCAAAAGGTTGTAATGTTAATGATGCAGATAGTACTGGTTTCCTCGAAGCGGTAAAAGTAGCGTCACAGGCAGATATTGTTATTATTACAATAGGAGAAGGACGGGCGATGAGCGGTGAAGCGAAAAGCCGTAGCAGCATCCGCCTGCCAGGAGTACAGGAGGAGCTGGTAAAAGCAGTGAGCGCCGCAGGGAAACCCGTTGTACTGCTGGTAAGCGCCGGAAGACCACTTATTTTTAGCGAAGCTGCCAAAAGGTCTGCTGCTGTGTTGTATACCTGGTGGTTAGGAACAAAAGCCGGTGATGCCATAGCAGATGTATTGGTTGGTAACTATAACCCTTCAGCAAAATTGCCGATGACTTTTCCCCGCACCGAAGGGCAGATACCTATTTACTATAGCCATTTTAATACCGGCAGGCCGGCAAAAAATGATAGCGACCTGAACTATGTTTCGGCATATATCGACCTTCCTAATAGCCCCGCTTACCCGTTTGGATATGGGTTAAGCTATTCAACCTTTGAATACAGTGATATACAGCTTAATAAAAAATCATTATATAAAAAGGATACGTTAAAAGTCAGCGTTCAGGTGCGCAATACGGGTGCCTATATCGGAGAAGAAGTGGTGCAACTTTACATCAGAGATGTTACCGGGGCTGTTGTAAGACCGGTAAAAGAATTGAAAGGATTTAAAAAAACAGAAATTGCTCCGGGCCAGTCAAAGCAGGTCAGTTTTTATATAACGACTGAAGACCTGAAGTTTTACAACGATAATTTAGAATATATTTGGGAGCCGGGTGAGTTTGAAGTAATGGTAGGCACGGATTCAGAAAAAGTAAAGAAGGAAATTGTAACCTGGATGAAATAACTTCTTGTAAAGGATTATACAAGTTTATTTAAAGCCGATTTTGTGTTTATCAATCGGCAAATTAAAATAGCCTGCTTGCCACTTAATGATTAAACTAAGCAAAATGAACTATGCTATAAGATTTTTTATCGCGAAAGCATTATTAATTTTTTTATTTGCAAATAGCAGTGGTCAGCAAACAACCTACTGCAATCCCATCAATATAGATTACGGTTATACGCCTATTCCCAACTTCAGCACCTGGGGCCGGCACCGTGCTACTGCCGATCCTGTTATCGTAAATTATAAGGGCGATTACTACCTGTTCAGCACCAATCAATGGGGTTACTGGTGGAGCGGTGATATGCTAAACTGGAAGTTTATTTCAAAAAAATTTTTACGTCCCTGGAATGCAGGGGTGTACGATGAATTATGCGCTCCTGCTGTTGGTATCATTGGCGATACCATGCTGGTGTTTGGTTCCACCTACAGCCGCAACTTTACCATCTGGATGAGCACCAATCCTAAAGCCAATGAATGGAAACCTTTGGTAGATTCGTTTGATATCGGGGGCTGGGACCCCTCTTTCTTTACAGACGATGATGGACGGCTGTATATGTATAATGGCAGCAGCAATAAATTTCCCATGTACGGCATAGAACTGGACCGGAAAACCATGCAGCCCCAGGGCACGAGAAAAGAAATGTACCTATTGGAACCCTGGCGTTTCGGCTGGCAGCGTTTTGGTGAGCACATGGACAATACGTTCCTGGACCCGTTTATTGAAGGATCGCACATGACAAAGTATAACGGGAAATACTATTTGCAATATGGTGCCCCGGGTACTGAATTCAGCGGCTATGCAGACGGGTTGCTGGTGGGTACCGGGCCGCTTGGCCCTTTTGAAGCGCAAAGCGATCCGTTAAGTATTAAATTAGGGGGTTTTGTTCGCGGTGCGGGTCATGGGGCTACTTTTACAGACAATTACAATAACTACTGGCATGTATCCACAACGGTCATTTCTGTAAAGAATACTTTTGAGCGGAGGCTGGGTATCTGGCCTACAGGTTTTGACAGTGAGGGTACGATGTGGTGCAATACTACTTTCGGCGATTACCCGCATTATATTCCTTCTCCAGGCATAAAAAGTGAATACGGCAAAAACGGGTTATCACCGTATTTCACGGGCTGGATGTTGCTGAACTATAATAAACCGGTACAGGTGTCTTCCACTTTAGGAGGGTATGTGCCTAACAATGCGGTTGATGAGCTGATGAAAACTTACTGGAGCGCAGCAACCGGAAATAAAGGGGAATGGATTCAAACCGACCTGGGAACGATCTCCACCGTGAATGCCATACAGATCAATTATGCTGACCAGGATGTTGACTCCAATAAGCTGGGTAAATTTACTGATCAGTACCATCAGTATAAATTATACTACTCACCTGACGGAAAAAAATGGAATGTATTAACAGACAAAAGCAAAAACAAGACAGACATTCCCCATGAATATGTACAGCTGGACAGGCCGGTGCAGGCAAGGTTTATTAAGCTGGAAAACATACACATGCCTGCGGGGAAGTTTGCCATTAGTGGTTTGCGGGTATTTGGTAATGGAAACGGGGCAAAACCAGAAGCAGTGCAAGACTTTATAGTGCTCAGAACAGAAAAAGATAAGCGCAGCGCTTTTATTAAATGGCGCCCGGTAGATAATGCTTTTGCATACC
Organism: Niabella sp.; assembly: GCA_049841335.1. Lineage (GTDB taxonomy): Bacteria > Bacteroidota > Bacteroidia > Chitinophagales > Chitinophagaceae > Niabella. The sequence continues at coordinate 11,929 of JASGDI010000007.1, forward strand.
ATATTTTTTATGGTACGCATCCTGATAAATTATATACCAGCATTATGGTGCACAGTAATAATGAATACTGGATGAAAGCAATGGACTCGCAAAAAACATATTATTATTGTATCCAGGCTATTAATGAAAACGGGGTAAGTGAGAGAAGTAAAGTGATCAAAGTGGAATGAGTAGTGTGTCGCCTGGAGGCGACAACATAGCTTATACGAGGCGTCCTCGCCTCGTATAGCATTACGAAATGCTGTGTGAAGCGTCTTCGCTTCATACTTATATGTTATCGCCTCCGGGCGATTTTAAAAATGTAAACACCATGAGTTATGAATTTGCAGACGGTTACAAAATAAGGGATCAGAAGGGATTATATTTTATGACTTTCACAGTAGCAGGATGGATAGATCTTTTTACAAGGCAATTGTACCGGGATATTCTGGTAAAGAATATGCTTTATTGCAGAAAAAATAAAAGCCTGGTTATAGGTGCTTATGTCATTATGAGCAATCATTTACATGTCATCTGGCAATCTAATGCCGGGTGTATGAGTGATACATTAAGGGATTTTAAATCATTCAGTACAAAAAATTTTATTGAAGCTATAACTTCGGGTTTGGAAAGTAGAAAAGACTGGTTATTGCATATGTTTAGGTATCATGCCCGGGAAACTAATCAGAACAAAGAGTATAAAGTGTGGTTAGGTGATAATCATCCCGAGGAAATAACAAGTGAAAAATTTTTGCGAACGAAATTGAATTATATTCATGAGAACCCTGTAAGAGCGGGGTTGGTTAAAAACCCGGAAGATTATATTTATAGCAGCGCTTCGAATTATATTACGGGTAAAGGCATAATGGAAGTGGATTATTTGCTGTAGTGTGTCGCCTGGAGGCGACAGCATAACAAATACGAGGCGAGGACGCCTCGTATAGCAAAAACGTTTCGTATAGCAATTATGAAATGCTGTATGAAGCGTAGACGCTTCATACTTATATGCTATCGCCTCCGGGCGATTTTAAAAAGGTATAAAATAAAAATGTATAAAATGATGTTTATGAAAAATTTAAAATGGGTTGCAGTGGTAGTGTTCCTGTTTTTTGCAGGTATTGTTAAGGCACAGCAAGCCCTTCCTTTCTGGAACGATGTACAAAAGTTTAAGCAGCAGGACAGTGCCGCCTTCCCGGCTTCTGATCAGATCCTGTTTATAGGCAGCTCTTCTTTTACTTTGTGGAAAGATGTGCAGGATTATTTCCCGGGACATAAAATTCTGAACAGGGCCTTTGGCGGCTCCTCATTGCCAGACCTTATCCGGTACCGCTATGAAGTGATATTCCCTTATGCACCAAAGCAAATTGTAATGTATTGCGGTGAAAATGATTTCGCTTCGTCTGATGCACCCTCTGTTGAAACAGTAATGGAAAGGTTCAGGAGCCTGTATAAATATATAAGGGATAAATACCCCTCAATCCCGTTTGTTTATGTGTCCATGAAGCCCAGTCCCAGCCGTAAGCATTTACAGCTTAAGTACAAGGAGGCTAATGAATTGATCAGACAGTTCTTGCTGAAAGATAAAAAGGCAAAGTTTGTGGATGTTTATTCTTTGATGCTGAATGAAGACGGCAGTATCATGAGCGATATTTTCCTGGGAGATAACCTGCACATGAATGCCAAAGGGTATGCTATATGGAAAAAAGCGATGCAGCCTTATTTGAAGAAATAAATAATTATCACAGGCGTAACATTTTTTCGCGCTACTTTGTGTTACTTTGGGTTTCCTTTAGGGGGGAGATTGCGGAGTAGATATAAAAATATGAAGATCTTTGGGTGTGCCGCTGTTGTGTCTTTTGACCAATAGCTAAACCGGTAAAAAAATATATACACCCAAATCTCTTGTAAAAGTTAAAAATTGCTTTGTATGATAAAGAATCTATGGATTGCTTTTGCGTTTGTTATTTTATTGGTAACCACATCCAATGCGCAGCATAATGACGCAGCAATGAACAGTTTCATCACGTCGCTGATGAGCAAAATGACAATAGATGAAAAAATCGGGCAGCTGAATTTACCAAGCGCCGGAGAGTTCACAACAGGAACTGCAACCAATTCTGATATCGGTCAGAATGTAAAGAAGGGCCTTGTTGGCGGGTTGTTCAATATTAAGGGGGTAGAAAAAATAAAAGCCATTCAAAAAGTAGCGGTAGAGCAAAGTCGGATGAAGATTCCCATGTTATTTGGTATGGATGTGATCCATGGTTACGAAACTACTTTCCCAATCCCGCTGGGCTTATCCTGCACCTGGGATATGAAAGCTATTGAGCAATCGGCGCGTATTGCCGCTGTTGAAGCCAGTGCAGACGGCATAGGCTGGACATTTAGCCCGATGGTGGATATATCGCGTGATCCGCGCTGGGGGCGGGTTTCTGAGGGTAACGGCGAAGACCCTTACCTGGGCTCATTGATTGCCAGGGCAATGGTAAAAGGCTACCAGGGAGATCTGAAGGCCAACAATAATATACTCGCCTGTGTAAAGCATTATGCTTTATATGGTGCCGGAGAAGCAGGCCGTGATTACAACACTGTGGACATGAGCCGCATCAGAATGTACAATGAATACTTTCCTCCTTATAAAGCTGCGGTTGATGCCGGTGTGGTAAGTGTGATGGCCTCTTTTAATGAAATTGACGGCATCCCGGCAACCGGCAATAAATGGCTGCTTACAGATGTGTTGCGGAAACAATGGGGCTTTAAAGGTTTTGTGGTAACAGATTATACAGGCATCAACGAAATGATAGATCATGGTATGGGCGACCTGCAGGCCGTATCGGCGCTGGCATTAAAGGCCGGTATAGATATGGATATGGTAGGCGAGGGTTTTTTGAAAACACTCAAAAAATCTTTACAGGAAAAAAAGATAACTGCGGCTGAAATTGATGCAGCCTGTCGCAGGATGTTGGAAGCCAAATACAAGCTGGGATTGTTTAAAGATCCTTATAAGTATTGCGATGAGAACCGTGCCAAAACAGAAATTTTTACAGATGCCAGCAGGAAGATAGCGCGGCAGATTGCTGCGCAAAGTTTTGTGCTGTTGAAAAACGAAGGAGCGCTATTGCCGCTTCAAAAATCTGGAAAAATAGCGTTGATAGGGCCTTTGGCCGATGCAGCCAATAACATGGCCGGCACCTGGAGCGTAGCTACAAAGCAGGATAGGTCAATATCTGTTTTGGCAGGTTTAAAACAGGTGTTAGGGAATAGCGCAGAAGTAATGTATGCAAAAGGCAGTAACCTTACTGCTGATGCGGCTTTGGAAGAAAGGGCCACCATGTTTGGTAAAGGGCTGAACCGTGATGCCCGTAGTGAAGAAGCGCTGGCAAAAGAAGCGCTGGATATTGCGGCTAAAGCCGATGTGATTGTAGCGGCAATGGGAGAGGCTGCAGAGTTTAGCGGAGAGGCCAGCAGCCGTACCAACCTGGATATTCCTGAAACACAGCAGAAACTGCTAAAACAATTACTGGCCACCGGTAAGCCGGTAGTGCTGGTGCTGTTTACAGGGCGTCCGCTTACACTTACCTGGGAAGACAAAAATGTACCGGCTATTTTAAATGTATGGTTTGGGGGTAGTGAGGCAGGAACTGCTATTGCGGATGTATTGTTTGGTGATGTTAACCCTTCAGGCAGGCTTACCATGAGCTTCCCGCAAAATGTAGGACAAATCCCCCTTTATTATGCACATAAAAATACGGGGCGTCCTTTAGCTGACGGTAAATGGTTTCAGAAGTTCCGCAGCAATTATATTGATGTAAGTAATGATCCGCTGTATCCGTTTGGTTATGGGCTAAGCTATACCAGCTTCACTTATGGCGATCTGAAATTAAGTAGCACCTCCTTAAGGGGAAATCAAACATTAAAAGCAAGTATTGAGTTAACGAATGCTGGTAAGTACGATGGACAGGAAGTGGTGCAGCTGTATATCAGGGATATGGTAGGCAGCGTAACCAGACCTGTTAAGGAGCTGAAAGGCTTTCAGAAAGTAATGCTGAAAGCAGGTGAAACTAAGACCATAACGTTTAATATCACTCCTGAAGATTTAAAGTTTTATAACAGTAACCTTAAGTACGACTGGGAGCCGGGCGCATTTGAAATTATGATCGGCAGTAACTCACGGGATGTAAAAACAGGGAAAATAGAGTGGATGAAGTAACGTTCTTTCTTGGCAATCTTTGGTACTGGTCGAAAAAATGTCCCCGCTGGAGGGGGATATTGTGAAGCCTATTATTTAGACGATAGATGAAGGGAGTGGAGATATAGAAATTCTATACTACTCACTGAAAGCCGAAGCTAAAGGCCGAAGGCAACCTGGAACGATTATCCGGTAAACAGTAAGAATAATGTAGGTGTACGTAAGAAAGACGGGAAGGCGGAAAGTCCGGAAGTTGGAAAGCCTGAAGCAGCATCCACTAAGTATAATGTACGGTCTATGATGTACGTAAAAGGTCCAGTAACCAGTATCCAGCATCTATGAACCAATAGTACAGGAATTCTATACTCAGGTAATAATCAACGATCAATGCTCAATGTTCAATATTCATCAAAACATGAACAGTAACCAGCCAACCATTATCCAGCTGCCCGCGTACATCTAACATCGTACATCGGGAGGTTCACCTTCGAGCTCTAGGCCCAGTGTACATCTCCCGGATTAAGGTTGGCCACATAAGATTGTAGAGCCATCTGGCCTTTGGCAACCATTCCCTTCATTTCTATAGGATCAAATACAAGGCCACCCGGGCCGCCCCCTAAATTATCTTCGGGCTGTATCATGTGTATTTTTAATGGCTTTTTATTTTGATAACTGCCGGGAATATTGTCAACAGTAAAGTATTTTTCAATATCGGTTTCCGGAATTCCGGCAGATCTCATTTTTTCTTTTACTTTTTGAATGTATATTAATGCTTCATTATACTGACGTGGTTGGTAAATATCATTGGCAGCTACATCTGTAATAAACATGGCAATGGTCTGCTGCAGGATACTGAACAGGTCGGAAAACTCTCCCGATACAGGAACAAAATTTTTTGCTGAATGGGCGATAGTGAAAACTTCTTCCGCACCGGCATCTATTGCAATGCCCAGGCCTGCATATTCTCTTACTCCGCCATCTACGAACTGATGTTCCGGGAAGCGCTCGCCGGGTACATGTTTATTTATTTTGATCGGCGGCATAAATACGGGTTGACTGGCAGAAGCCAGCACAGCACGCCTGAACTGATCGGCATTTACAATCTTACGTGTTGTATAATAATTGCTCTCAACCGGGTTGGAAGCCGTTGTAAAAACAACCAGCTCTTCTGTTTGCAGGCAGACAGTAGTGAGGTAAACCTCCTTTCCGGAGTCCTGCAGCTTTTTGAAAAATTCATCAGTGTATAGTGCATCAATTTTGGCGGTTAAAGGGCCAGCCGTAAAAATAGAAGTGGTGCCTAACCTTCTGCCTATATTATACTTTACAATGATATCGGCATCTGTTACAGTAGTATAAAGTTTTTCCAGCTGGGCTATTTCTCCAAGAGCTGCCAGTGGTGCTATTAATGCCCCGGTGCTTGTTCCCACCAATACGTCAAAGCTGGTCTGATAAATATGGACCAGGTCCTTTATAACACCAACGGAAAAAGCTCCCTTAGAGCCCCCTCCACTTATTACCAGCGCTTGCTTCATCTGTTTGTTTTTTTATTATTGCTGATTTTAATAAAGACGTTTACCTGGAATATTCATCCTGCTGCTGTTTAAATTTATTCAGCCTTATGGCTATGAAAGATTGCAGCCACCAATGGTTCCATTTGTAATCCCGCTGCGCAGTTATGCCTATATGAGCCAGCTCCAGGATTTCAAATCCCAATCCACCACCGGCCATCTGCTGCTTATTCGTTCCCCAGTTGGCTTCAGCTATCAGGTGCATATTGGCAAGGCTCCCGAAATTTTTAGTAGCAAAAGTCTTCAGCTTTAATGCTGCCATAGGCCCGAACATCCCTGATATTTTTTTATTGTTATAAACAGCACCGGCATTGGCACCCAGTCTCAGCAAACCCGGAACAACCGTAAACTGTGTATTCAGGCCCATTCCACCTGTGTACAAGTCAGGAGCCGTGCTTTTAAAGTTGGTTATAGCGCCATTAGTAAGCCTGCCTGTAAGCAACCAGCCTTTGGTAAATTCCGTATCAGCCTGCTGGCCAATTGCGGCTAAGCAATGTATAATGCAGATTAAAAACGTGATGGGATGCTTCATGGCCTTTTTAGAATAGTGTTCTCAAAGTTAAAAAGAACAGCATACCATTACGATAGCTAATTTGCGGTAGCTTCTTCCTTAAGTCGGGAGCAAGGGGGATTAAAGAAAGATGATAGTTGACTGATGACAGTTGACAGGGTTGAAAAGGCTTAAAGTTTAAGGGTTAAAAGTTTGTTGGATACTGAATACTGGTTACTTGTACACGGTACATCTGATATCGTACACGGTTCCAGGTTTCAAGTTTGTGTAAACCAGCAACCTGAATTACCAACCAGTATCCAGCATCTATGAACTATAAACATATTTAAAGGTTAACAGGCTGGGCGATGATGGACTATCAACCATATAGTATAGAAACTCTATACTTATATAATCTGCAACCTATGCACAATTTTCATTTGCCGAAGGCGAAAAGCTTTAAGCCTTATACTTTCGGCTTCCTGCTGCAACTGTCTCTGAAATAATCAATATTCAATACTCAATGATCGATATTCATTTGCCGAAGGCGAAAAGCTTTAAGCCTTATGCTTTCGGCTTCCTGCTGCAACTGTCTCTGAAATAATCAATATTCAATACTCAATGCTCGATATTCATTTGCCGAAAGCTAAAAGCTTTAAGCCTTATGCTTTCGGCGTACATCGTACACCTTACATCGAACAGACAACCCCTAATTCTTCTTCACATACTTTGTCAGGATCACAATTACCTGTTCATTGATTTTTCCTTCGATCTGTTCCGTATTATCCGGCACTAACCTGATCTTTTTAACAACGGTACCTTTAGGTGCGCTAAAGCTGGTACCTTTTACATTTAATGCCTGGGTAAGTACAACGGTATCTCCGTTTTCCAGGGTATTACCAAAGGCATCTTTATGTGTATCGGCCACTTCAAAAGCGCTTAATGCCCATTGTACGGTGCCCTCCTCCAGCTCAACAGAACTTATAACATCACTGGCCCATTCCTGGTCTTTACAGGTATATAAAATACGATAGCTCAGTGCCTGCACTGCCGGTTCGGGGTTCCAGATGCTGCCTTCCAGGCAACGCCAGTAATCGCTGGTGTCGCCACCTGTAATATTGTTCAGGCAGCTATCACAGATCGCTACCTGGTTTTCTATGGTATCGTCGCTTTTAGGGCTTACGGTATATTCCTGTGTAGCGGGCAGGTTGCTGCATAGCTCGCAAGTGCCGCTGCTGCGTTCATTCAGCTTTACATTAACGCTCATAAACTTTTTGTTTTTTAAAATTGCGGCGAATGTAACATTATTTGCAGAAATGGATTTTTTGAAACGAAAAGATCTTTCCGGTCTTAAAATTCGTAAAGCTATTTGACTCGTAAGTACAACTTCATTCTGGTAGACTGATACTGATCAGGAAAAGGCGTAATTGAAATCATTGTTTTCTGCCCAAAAAAAAATTATGTTGTAAAAGTATTTTTGATCACCTAATCTGATTTTTATGAGAGAAGTGGTTATAGCGCTTTATTTGCTGTTGAACACATCTGTAGTTTTGGCACAAACCAATGCTATATCATCGTACACAACATTTTTAAAAAAACAAAACCAATCTGCCAAAGAGTATATTTTAGGGTTATTTGACCGGTATGATATCGTAATCATTTGCGAAAGATTTCACGGAGAAATGACCCAATATGAATTGCTTACTGATGTTATTTCCGATAAAAGGTTCTACGGGAGGGTAGGAAATATCTTTACAGAAATTGGCGTAAGCACTTTAAATCCGGGGTTAAACACATTTATGCACACTAAAGATTTACACGATGATGCCATCGCTCAGCGCATTATGTTGTTCCAGCAAAATTCCAGCGTTTGGCCGGGATGGTTTAATAAAAACTATCCTTTTTTCTTGGATAAGGTTTACAGGCTAAATAATCTCATCCCCGAAAAGTATGCCCTAAGCCTTTATCCTTCTGACCTTCCTTTTTCCTGGGCTACGGCAGACAGTTCGTCCATGCCTGAGCTTAGGCTAATGATAGCGAACAGGGATAGTATAATTGCCTCTCAAATCATTTCAAAATTTAATGAAATAAAACAGGCTAATGCTAAAAGAAAAAAGGCTTTGGTTATAATGAATTACCGGCATGCGTTTGACAAGGTATTTTTAATAAACAATGTCGCTTTAAAAAATGTTGCATACTTCCTTTTTAAGGAATATGGCAACAGGGTAGCTAATGTATTGCTAAACACAGTGGGACCAAATAATAGCGGAAATGCTGCATTACTGCAGGATGGCAAATGGGATGCGGCTTTTGATGTTGTACATAAAGAAAATATTGGTTTTGATTTTGCAAATACACCCTTTGGAAAAGATACATTTGATTTGTGGCCGTATAAAACAAACTATGTATATAAAGACATTTTTACAGGATTTGCTTTTTACAAACCCATTGAACAGCATTATATGGTTGAAGGATTCAAAATAGTTGATTCAGACTTTAAGAATGAATTAATAAGGCGTATTAATTTAATAAGTTCTTTGGGAGGTGAATTTTTGAAAATGCTGGAGATGAAAAAGATTTTGGAGACAGGTAGCGATATTTCAAAACATGAAGAGACCAAGAAATATTTTCCCTTAGATTCATTAATAAAGGAAAGAAAACAGTGGGTAAATTAGGCTTCAAAGCTTCCTGGTTCAAAAAAATTAATACCGGCAAGGCCTGTAATATGACAATATGATCCTTGCGATGATCCCGATAGCTTTTTCCCAGGCGAGTCTCTGTTTGCAGGACTCGCCGTATATATGACGCTGAGTCCATACACAATACCCGTTGTGAGGCTTCGCTATGAACTGGAGCCAGGTTATGCAGCACAACTGAAGTGAGTGGGACTGACCAAAAAGGTCCCTTGGACAGGCTGACAATACTTTTTGGTCAGCTCCAAAATTTTGATGATAGAAGCACTGGCGCCGGGCACAAAAAAAGAAGCCGAAGCTTCTTTCGCAAATAATGTATGTAGAGCCTTACTACGTAGCGCTTGTAAACTGTTTCAGGAACCGAACATCGTTTTCGCTAAACAGGCGGATATCATTGATGCCATACTTTAGCATAGCCGGGCGCTCAACGCCCATTCCAAATGCAAATCCTGTATATTTTTCAGGGTTGATACCGCAGTTTTGCAGCACATTAGGATGTACCATACCGCAACCTAAAATTTCTACCCATCCTGTTTTTTTACAAATATTACAGCCTTTACCGCCACAGATGAAACAGCTTACATCCATTTCGGCGCTGGGCTCGGTAAAGGGGAAATAAGAAGGTCGGAAACGAACCCGCACCTCCTGGCCGTACATTTCCTTTACGAAGAAGTACAGGGTTTGTTTCAGGTCGGCAAAGGATACATTTTCATCAATGTACAGGCCTTCTACCTGGTGAAAAAAGCAGTGGCTGCGGGCGCTGATGGTTTCGTTACGGTACACCCTTCCCGGGCAAATGACACGGATGGGGAGCTTTCCTTTTTCCATTTCCCGGATCTGCGTATTACTGGTGTGCGTACGCAACAGCCAATCCACCGCCGAATTTTCGCCGGCATCTACATAAAAAGTGTCCTGCATATCGCGTGCCGGGTGGTGCTCCGGCATATTCAGCGCAGTAAAATTATGCCAGTCGTCCTCAATTTCGGGGCCTTCAGCCACAGCAAAACCCAGGCGCTGGAATATGGAAATAATGCGGTTACGCATTAAGGAAATAGGGTGACGGCTCCCAAGGGGCGTTTCATCGCCGGGAAGTGTAAGATCAATTCCAGAAGCTGTACTTTCAACAGGAGCGGTTGCCTCTTTCAGTGCTTCGAACCGGGCTTCTGCAAATTGTTTAAATTCGTTCAGAATCTGCCCTGCTTCACGCTTCTGCTCATTGGGCACATTTTTCATTTCGCCCATTATCTCCTTTACCAGGCCTTTGCTGCCCAGCCATTTGATACGAAACGCTTCTGCCTGCTTATCATCTGTAGCGTTAAAAGCGCTGATCTCGTTTTTATACGCTTCTATCTTTTGTAACAAATCCTGCATAGGGCGCAAAGATAACCAAGTTTAATGTTTGATGTGGGTGTTTTAAAAACAGATGTATATTTATGCAGGAACAAACAGTATAATGAAATTAAAATAGCATTGATATGAATATGAGAAAATTGTACCTGTTTTTTGCTTTGCTGCTGTGCACATTAAGCGCAACCCTATATGCGCAAACCATTAAAGTGCTTACCTATAATATTTACCACGGCGAAGAAAACTATAACCAGGGGCACAGCAACCTTAAAAAAGTTGCAGCAGTTATTAATAAGTATCAACCTGATTTTGTTGCTATGCAGGAAGTGGATAGCATGACAAGAAGAACGGCTTTATTTAATGGCGGTGTAAAAAAAGACCTGGTAGCTGAATTAGCAAAAATGACTGGTATGCATGGTTATTTTGGAAAAGCTATGGACTACAGTGAAGGTGGATATGGAGAAGGACTTTTATCAAAATACCCTGCGAAACCGGTAGTACATCATCTTCCGGTGCCTGAAGGAGGGGAAGGAAGAGCATTAATTGTTATAGAGCACAAATTTCCCAATGGCCGTAAAATAGCGTTTGCAGGTACCCATCTGTGCCATGAGTTTGAAGGAAACAGGCTGGCGCAGGCCAGGGCAGTGGCAGATATTATGACGGGGATGAAGATGCCTGTAATTGTTGGAGGGGATTTTAATATTATTCCCGGCACTGAACCTTATAAAGCGTTGACCCAAAAGTTAGATGATGCGGCGGTAATACATGGCAGCCCTCAGCTCACTTATTCTTATACAAAGCCGGAGTACCGCCTTGACTATATTTTTATAAATAAAGGAAAGGTGTGGAAAGTAAAAAATGTTGAAGTGATCAAAAATGAAGACGCATCCGATCACCTGCCCGTTTTGGTAACACTTGAATTGGTGAAAAAATAATCAGGGCAGAATGTTCCCATCTTTCCTGGTGATGGCAACCCTGGAATGAAAAACTATATAATATGAAGATGAAATTATTAATGAAACCGATCCGTTTGTCCGGGATACTAACCGGCCTGCTTTTTTTGACTATTGCTTTCCGCGTAAATGCACAGGAGAGAATAAGGATATCTCATGGTCCTTATTTACAGGCAATGACAGACTCCGGGGTAACCATTGTATGGACCACCAACAAACCTGCTACGGCATGGGTAGAGCTGGCGCCGGATGATGGCAGCCACTTTTATCAAAAAGAAAGGCAAAAGTTCTTCTACTCAACAAATGGGTTAAAAAATATAGGTACCGTCCATAAAGTAACGCTTAGAGATCTGAAACCCAACTCCCGTTACCGCTATCGTATTTACAGCCAGGAAGTATTAAAACACGAGTTTGTGTATGTGCATTACGGAGACATTGCCGCTACGAATGTGTATTCGAAAAAACCGCTTACGTTCACTACTGCCGGAAAGCCGGGACCGGTTGAGTTTGCTGTGGTCAACGATATTCATGAACGGAATAATGTTTTAAAGCAGCTGTTATCACAGGTAGATTTTACAACTACCGATTTTGTGGTTTTTAATGGCGATATGATCAATGCCTCCAGGAGCGAAAAAGAGTTGTTTGGTGGCTTTATGGATACTGCCATTGCGTTATTTGCGGCTGAGAAACCGATGTATTATGCAAGAGGGAATCATGAAACACGGGCGCCTTTTGCTTCAAAGTTTCCTGATTATTTTCCCACGAACAGCGGCCACCTTTACTATACATTTACAAGAGGGAATGCCTGTTTTGTAGTGCTGGATGGAGGTGAAGATAAACCCGATTCAGATATTGAATACAGCGGCATCACTGATATGGATAATTACAGGAACGAACAGACCCGGTGGCTGAATGAGATCGTTAAGACGGATGCTTTTAAAAAAGCAAAGTACAGGATAGCTATTTGTCATATACCGCCGGATGCCGGCTGGCATGGCAGTAGTGAAATTCTAGAAAAATGGGTTCCGGTTCTTAATGATGCCGGTGTGCAGGTAATGCTAAGTGGTCATGAGCACCGGCACAGGATCATACAGCCCAATGCTGCTGTAAAATTTCCTGTTATCGTAAACTCCAATAACAATATCCTAAAGGCTAAAATATCAGATCAGGAAGCGCGCTTCAGCATTTTTGATCCTGGTGGGAAAAAAGTGGATGAGCTGGTGATACAGTAAAAAAGCCGAAAGCCAAAAGCATAGGGCTGAAAGCTTTTAGCTTCCCTCTCACGCGGGCCTCTGGCCTGTGTGCCTGCGTTACTTGTCTCTGGCTTAATTTGTTTGCAAAATAGAAATGGCTTTTAGAATAGCTAGGTAAAAGGTATGCACAGGTTAGAGACCATGCGCAAGAAAGGGTTGACAGAGGACAGATGATGGATGACAGGCTGAAGGTGATTGAATCTCCTACTTACTGTTCACCACCCCTCACGCAGGCCTCGGGCCTGTGTGTCTGCGTTACTTGTCTCTGGCTCAGTTCATTTGCAAATAGAAATGGCTTTTAGAGTAGCCAGATAAAAGGTATGCACAGGTCGGTCCGAAGATCCAGAGGACTCCCAAGGAGACTCCCTGGGAAGCCGAAAGCATAAGGCGTAAAGCTTTCCGCTTTCGGCAGATGAAAACAATTTATTTAAGGTATTTGGCATACGATTTGAATTTATTAAAAAGTAAAGCATTTTGTAAACAATCAAAGCTTATCGTATGACTACGCATGAAATACTTAACATCGGGTTTCAGAAAGGAAATTCGCCTGCTTCAGACGAGTATATAAATGGTATTGTAAAAGTACTGGTAAACGCAGAACAGGTGATAGGAGTTTTTATAACAGGAATAAGGCTCAGTTGCGTGAAAAGCATTGATGAATTGCAGTATATCTGCAAAAGAGTGAATGCGCAGGCTTAACGGGCACAATATAAAAAGCCGGTAAACTGTAATGTTACCGGTTATAAAGCATCACGTCTACTATTAGCATATTATTTGCTCATTATATAGAAATAATATTCATTGGCTGAACAGCAGATGCGCCGTCACGTAAAACTATCTGTCCATGGCAAATAAAGAGAAAAGGCTATAGTATAATTTTGTTACTGCGGATAATCAAGCTCGTCGTTTCGTTATCAGCTATTCTTTTGCATCTGTATATTTTTTAAATCCTATTGTATTCCTGGGCTTTGGAGTGCTTTGCTTTTCAATCAGTTCTTTCAATACTGCAAAAATATTTTCAATATCGCGGCTATTGCTGACCCGTCCTAAAAAAAGACAGTAACCATTTTTAACTAAAGACCTTGAAGAGTAATGTCATTAACTTAGGTAATGATGCGCTGCGAAACAAAATGTTTTGTAGCACTATAATATAGCCTTTGACTATATTTAAAAGTAGCCAAAGGCTACAACATAGAGCTTCAGGACTACAAGGTCCCGAAGAGCGATGCTAACTCAATGACATTGCCCATTGAGCTATGAACATGCGAATCTTCGGATTTGCCAAAGCTAAAAAATGTTATGTATTTTATAGTTGCTATCCATAAGGTTACGTTTTCCCCAAACCGGTATTAATCCCCGCTATGCGTGTACTGTAACTACCATATTGAAATTTTGCAAGCAGCTGTGCTGACAGTGCTTATTTCCCATTTTAAAAAATAAATTATCACTGTGCAGAAATATTGCACAGGAGTGATTCAACTTTACATTATAAACCGGTAAAGGGAACCCCCTTTATCCTAAAAATAATTTTATGAGCAAATTAAGCTTAACAGGAAAAGAGCTGAGAGCAATAGGATACCCTGAAGGACCGGTGATCTCTGTTGCCATGAATACAATGCAGAAAGCGTACAGGCATGAAAGCAAAGAGCATGCGCTCCATATTTTAAAAGAAATATTGGCCGCTCCGCATGATTATGCAGAAGACAAAGCATTAGGCATAATAGCAAAACATCTTTTACCCAAGCCGGAGGATGTGGATGGGGCAGCAATTTCCTTAAACCAGGCAGGTGTTCACTTTAACATCTTCGGGCAGGAGCATATTGAAGAAGGCGCCCTGCACCAGATGTACCAGGCGGCAAAACTGCCGGTAGCAGTAGCGGGAGCCTTAATGCCCGATGCGCATAGCGGCTACGGGTTACCTATTGGCGGCGTGCTGGCCACCGGCAATGCAGTCATACCTTATGGTGTGGGTGTGGACATTGGCTGCCGGATGTGCCTGAGCATTTTTGATATCAACCCTAAAGAGCTCAGCGACCGTGAAGCCTTCTTTGCACGGGAACTAGGCGAAGCCACCTTATTTGGAAGCGGTGCGCAGTTTGACCGTGCTGCAGATCACGCAGTAATGGAAAATGAATTATTTTATCAGCTCCCATTATTAAAGAACCTGCATGGCCGTGCCTGGAAACAGTTAGGGACGTCTGGTTCGGGGAACCACTTTGCTGAATTTGGCAGCGTAATGCTTAAACAAAAAGATGAGGTATTAGGATTAGATGCCGGGGATTATATCGGTTTTCTTACGCACTCTGGCTCACGGGCATTGGGCGCACATATTGCCAATCATTATACAAAGCTGGCCATTAGCAGGCGCCGTCTGCCGCAGGAAGCTAAAAACCTTGCCTGGCTGGGGCTGGATGAAGAGGCGGGTATGGAGTACTGGCTGGCTATGAACCTTGCCGGCGATTATGCAAGTGCCTGTCATCATATAATTCATGATAAAATTGCAAAGCAGCTGGGCCGTAAACCTCTAAAGATGGTAGAGAACCATCACAATTTTGCATGGAAAGAAATGCTGGATGGTAAAGAGGTGATTGTACACCGGAAAGGCGCCACCCCTGCCGGTAAAGATGTGTTGGGCATTATCCCCGGCAGCATGACCGCCGATGGGTTTATTGTAAAAGGTAAAGGTGAAACAGCTGCCGTAAATTCTGCCTCGCATGGGGCCGGGCGTAAAATGAGCCGTACCCGCGCTATACAGTCCTTTACTGATAAGCAATTCAGGGATGAGCTAAAAAAATTTGGTGTAAAACTGCTGGGCGGTGGATTAGATGAGTCTCCGTTTGCATACAAGGATATTCATACCGTTATGCAATCGCAAAAAGCACTGGTGGAGATCGTTGGTACTTTTACTCCTAAGATCGTAAAAATGGACGGCGCCAGCCATAGAAGCTGGAAGAAAAAGAAAGAGGAGATAACCGGCGAATAAGCCCGGGCTATAAAAACAGATCGGGAATGATGGCATTACGGATCGTTCCCCCATCTTTTTTACAGGGGCTGATAAAGATGCTGCAAGTTGTTAAACATACCAAACAGCACCCTGAATATATTTCAGGGCCTTTTTGAAGATGGATACCTAAGGAGGGGAATACAACTACATAGAAATATTGACCGCAACCAAACCTTTGGGGCCTTTCTCCACCTCGTAGGTTACTGCCAGTCCTTCTTTTAATTCAACATTGGAGGCATTAACATGGGCGAAAATACTTTCCTGGGTTTGACGATCTTTAATGAATCCATATCCTTTCTTGCTGTCAAAAAAGGTAATAAATCCTGTTCTGGGCAGATCATTCTGCCTTAGCGCATTACTGTTAGCAACTGTGGGCGGAATATCTTCTACGGCCTGGGGGTTTTTCTGCGGTGGGGTATCAGAAAGGTTGCCGTACTCGTCAACGTAGGCCAGCATTTCATCAAGGCTTTTACCTTTTGATGAGTTTTCTTTCCGTTCCAGCTTTTTTTCTTCTTTCTGTTTTTTTAGATTCTTTTTTTTCTGTTCTCTTTCCCTTTTGTTCCAGGTTCCTGCCATTAATATGCTTTAAAGATTAAATAAAATATGCGGTATAACATTTATTTTGTAACGCTTAGTCTCGTAAATGAAGCACCGTTAAATAAGCGTGATAATTCAACATTTTTAGTTGCCTTCCACTGCTCTGCATTTTTAGCGCTGACCAAACGCCAGAAATTTTTGGCTTTAAGCTCTCCATAATCTTTTAAGGAAACAAAAATGCCGGTTACAGTTGATCGGTCTTTAAAATGTACATTTACAACTTTAGCGTTTTTAGCATTTATGTCTAAGAACTTTTCTATTGAAGCTATATCCATATAATAATTTTATTTTTTTGATAACTGAAACCGGCCTTGTGTTTACCAGCGATTAGAATAACTGCGCTTTTCTTCTCTTGGTCTGGCTTCCATTACTTTAATAGAGCGACCGTCCTGCATAGAACCGTTCAAATCTTTGATGGCTGCTGATGCATTATCATCAGACATTTCAACAAAACCAAATCCTTTGCTTTGCCTGGTAAATTTGTCCGTAATCACACGGGCTGAATCCACCTGCCCGTAATTTGAAAATAATTCAGAAAGATCTTCACTGGTGAAGCTGTACCCAAGGTTGGACACGAAAATGTTCATTTTAGTAAATTTAAAAATTGATAAATGATTCGAGAAAGGCAAATATAGAAAGCGGAAAAGCTGAAAAAGCAGGTGCTTACAATAGAGCGGTAACTCAAATTAACAATACAAATATAGGCATAATACTTCAAGTAACCGTTTTTCTTTTTTTGAGCCAGCAGGGAGGTGATACAAATTTGTTTTTCATAGCAACGGATTCTTGCTGTGTGAAGCGTCTTCGCTTCCCTGGCTGTGCGAGGCGAGGACGCCTCGCACCCTTATTCTATCGTCCTCCCGGAGGTGGGGATATATGCGCAAAAAGGTAAAGTATCTGCAGGTAATCACGCCCTGTAACAAACAGCATTAATATTCATTCCTGCACCCACAGATGCAAAAAGAAGAACATCTCCTTCCGAAATTTCATGACCTGCTATTTTATTATTTCGTATCAGATGGTATAATGTTGGAATAGTAGCCACCGAACTGTTTCCCAGCCATTGAATACTCATCGGCATTACATTGGGCCGGGGTGCCACCCCGTATAGCTCATACAGCCTTTCTATAATTTCTTCATCCATCTTTTCATTGGCCTGGTGGATCAGTATCTTGCTCACTTCACTAACAGGAATACTACTTTTATCAAGGCATTCCTTCATAACAAGCGGCACATGCTTTAAGGCATACTCATACACTTTTCGCCCTTTCATTTTAATATACACCGCATCATCCCTGTTTGGACTATAGCTACCGGCCATATTGATGTAGTTAAGCTCTTCTATACTGTGGGTTTGTGCACAGCAGCCCAGGATACCGGTGTTATTGCCATGTATGGGCTGGTATTCCATTACAACAGCTCCCGCGCCATCCGAAAAGATCATACTATCCCTGTCGGCAGGGTCAATAACCCGCGACAATGTTTCAGTGCCTATCAGCAATACTCTTTGGGCCATGCCCGCCGTAAACCAGGCATGGGATTGAATAACGGCGTGCAGCCACCCGGGGCAGCCGGCCATTACATCAAATGCAATACACTCCGGCCGGGTAATACCTAATATATGCTTTACCCTGCAGGAAAGCGAGGGCACATTTTGCGACTGTATAGTGCCATAAGCCACATTTCCGAAATTATGCGCTACAACGATCTGGTCCAGCGTTTCAGGATCAAGATCACTATTTATTAATGCCTGCCAGCCTGCAATGGCAGCCATGTCCGCTGCATTGATATGTGACGGTGCATAACGCCTTTCGGCAATGCCGGTAATGTTTTTAAATTTTTCAATGATGCCCGCTGTTGGTGTCAAAAGGGGCTGTCCCGAAGGTCCATAAAACGTATGACTCAAAAAGTCAGTGTTTTTCTGTATTTCGTTGGGTATATAAGCCCCTGTTCCTGTAATCAGAGAAGCAAACTTCATGTATTATTGTTTTTGATAAAGGCATAGCGGCCTTAGCAAAACAGTAAAGCAATCCGTAAAATAATTAACATGTCCTGAATATACTGCTTTTTTCCCGGTATAACCTGCCGGGAGATGGTTTAAGTGTATAAAAGCGGCTCTTAATCATACCGCACTCCGTACTTTTTAGGACCAGCCTTTCTCATGACTTGCGGAATGGGGAACCAGCAAGTTGTGAGAAACTTGTATCAGAGCGAACATTTTTTATACACCTCCTGTCTTCCGGCTGGTAATGATATAAAATGCAGTTCCTCCCCTTAACTCTTTGTGCCAGTCCCACTCATCCATATTTACAACCGCTTTTTTAGCCGGGTAATTACTTAATGTTGTAATGGCGTCTCCGGTAAAGCAGATATTAGGAGTGGTCATTTCAACATTTTTAAGGACAAATGTTAAGGGGGATCTGCGGGGGTGATGATTTTTAGACATTTTAAATAATTAACAGCGTTACAAAAAGAGAAACAGCGTGTTCCATCTGCAAAACAATCCTAAATGCAAACCGGTTAGCCTGTATCATCTATAACAGCATTGAGAGGCAAATAGTTTAATTGATATGATCCGTTTACTTTTACAGGAGAAATACCAACAATGGCTAATATTTAACAACTTCCGGCTAATGAATGACCGGGATACCAGATTAAATGATTATCTTCCAAATATAATAATTGCATTTTAAAAGGTCTGCATGAAGCCAACATGATAAATAGCTCCTATAGGGCACTATTGATGTAGTTTCGTTTGACTATCACAACTGCCCGCTCTGGATACATCCGGGATCTTCCGGATCAATAGTGGTCAACTAAAATATATGCTGATGAAAGATTTATCTGCACTGACAGATCCTGTTTATACGCCTAAAAATTTAAACTTATATGACCGGTTCTGGCTGCGTTTCATAAAAGAAAAGCGCGACCTGCCGTTTATATACCTGCTTACCATTATACACCTGACCGTAGTTCCATTGGCGGTTTTACTGTTTACGCCTCTTTTAACAGGATGGGCCTGGTGGGTGGTTGCGGTGGGCTATTTTTATATAGCGCAGTTTTATTTCAAGGGAAGGTTTGGTTTAATGTTTCATTGCCTTTGCCATCGAAAAATATTTAAGCCGGCCTATCAAAATGCTTTCCATTTTTATATTACCTGGATCGTATGCCCCCTGTTTGGCCATGCCCCGGAAGGATATTACAGCCATCATTTGGGGATGCATCATGTGGAGAATAATACCGAGGAAGATTCCAGCAGCACTATGTTTTATCAGCGGGACAGCTTTAAAAGCTTCCTGGCCTATTTTTTCAACTTTATCCTGCTGGGTTTTAAAGAAACGTTTGAATACCTGTATAAACGAAAAAGGAAAAAGCTATATACAAGGTTTACTCTTGGAGAATGGCTGTATATTTTTTTCTGTATCGTCATGTGCTTCGTAAACCTGAAACCCACGCTCATTGTCTTTGTAATTCCTTTAATTTTTGCCCGCTTTGTAATGATGCTGGGTAACTGGACACAGCATTCCTTTATTGACCGTTCCAACCCGGATGATATTTTTACGAATTCTATCAACTGTATCAACACAAAGTATAATCACGTTTGCTGGAATGACGGGTATCATATCATTCACCATTTACGGCCGGGGATGCACTATACCGAAATGCCCGGTGAGTTCTGGAAACGAAGGGATGAGTTTGCGCAAAAAAAAGCGATTGTTTTTGACGGCATCCATTACCTGCATGTGTTCATTTACCTGATGACCAAACAATATAATAAGCTGGCAGATAACCTGGTTAATATAAACGGGATGTTTGACAACCGGGAACAGGCCATAGCCATAATGAAGGAGCGTACTAAACGATGTGAATCTTTTTCTTAGATTTTATGGGTTATACCTAATGCATCCGGTATAAATAACCAGGTCTTTATGCTGTCCCGGGATATACAGGGTTGCATAATTGCCGTTTATTTCCACTACAGTATATTGTTTTTCGGGGTTGAATGGTGGCCGCAGTGTCACTATGTCTCCGATTTTTATAGGAACCATAAAATATGTTTAATCTTTACGCGCAAAGAACCGGTTTTGTCTTTTACCTCGGTTATTCTTTCCTGGTAATGTATGAAGCGGATGCTTTGCCTTAAGATCATTTTCATGCATCAGGGGCACATCAAATACATGGCCTCTCACTGCCGGTATTTTTTTATTTACCAGCTTTTGAATATCGCGCAGGTACACTTTTTCTTCATCGTCACAAAAAGAAATGGCAGTGCCGTTTGCACCAGCCCTGCCGGTACGTCCAATACGATGCACATAGGTTTCGGGTATGTTGGGCAGCTCATAATTGATTACATAGCCCATGTCGTCAATATCAATACCCCTGGCAGCAATATCCGTAGCTACCAGCACTCTTATCGTTCCCGTTTTAAAATTCAGCAGCGCCGTTTGCCTTGCAGACTGTGATTTGTTGCCATGTATAGCTGCTGCTTTTATACCTGCCCGGGTAAGGTTCTTTGCAATCCTGTCTGCACCATATTTTGTTCTTACAAACACCAGTACCGTTTGCATTTCCTCATCTTTTAATAAATGCAGTAATAAGGAAGGCTTATGTTGTTTTTCCGTATAGTACAGCAATTGTTGTATGCGGTCAACAGTTGTTGCAGGCGGCGTTACCGCTATATTTACGGGCTGGTTTAACAGGGTATCTGACAATTGCTGAATTTCGGGAGGCATGGTTGCAGAAAACAGGATCGTTTGCCGTTGTAAAGGCAACCTGGAAAAGATCTTTCGTACATCATGTATAAAGCCCATGTCCAGCATACGGTCCGCCTCATCCAATACCAGGTATTTAATGTTGTTTAAGGAAAGGCAGCGCTGGTTAAGCAGATCCAGCAGACGGCCGGGAGTGGCAATAAGCACATCTACCCGCTGCTGTAATGTTTTTACCTGGTGGTGCTGGGACACGCCTCCAAAAATGGCAAGGTGCTTTAACGCCAGGTGCTTGCCGTAAGTGGTAAAACTTTCTGCTACCTGCAGCGCCAGCTCCCTGGTAGGCACCAATATTAATGCCCGGCAGCTGTTGTTGTCCCTTTCCGGCTCCAGGTGCAGCAGTTGCAGCAGCGGCAGGGCAAAGGAGGCCGTTTTGCCCGTGCCGGTTTGTGCACAGGCCAGAACATCTCTTTTTTGTAAAATTACCGGGATGGATTTTTCCTGTACCGGGGTGGGCGCAGTATAGCATGCTTCGCTCAGCGCTTTTTGTAAAGGCGCAATAAGCGGTAAATTATTAAAGGTCAAATTGAATAAAATTAAAGAATGATAAAATAGGGTAAGGCTATCAGCAAAACAAGTGCGGATACAATACCAGCCTTACGTTAAGCGATCACTATATTTGATTGGAGGAAAAAACAAATCCAGTGTTAGGATAACATACAAGGCGGCAAAGATAAACAAATTTGCCGGTATGGGTAATTATATTTGTGTTGAGGAAAGGCAAACGCATTTAAAATTCAAGACTAAAGCCTCCCGTTCTGGTAAATAATACCATCCGTCACTGCGGATTTTAACCGGGGTATCTGTACATTCTTTATAGTCATTGCAGCCGCCACGGCGGATTTGAAAAATGACCGGGCAAATAAGCCCGCTAAAAAACGCCGCAAGGAGTGACATAAAGCACAGAAGCCTTCAAAATCAAATGCGCCCGCCCTGGTGTTGAGACAAACCGGCTACCGGTTTGCTCCTGATTTTTTAATGATCCATATACCTATGTTCCATAAGAGAATACGCCACTGCTATCACCTGTTGTTTACCACCACTGCTTTGCTGTAACTTTTGGTGCCATCTTTATCTGCCTGTGCAATACGTACGTAAATTCTTTCCACTCCATCGCCTATGGCTATGTCAGCTTTTGTACAACTGCTCCACACGGCAATGCCTATTGCAAGCGAGACAGCAAGGCTTATCCATTTTCTCCTTTTGCCGGGTACAGCCAGTGCCAGCAATGACAATAAACCCAGACCTGATAAAGCAACAGACGTTCCTAACTCAAATGACACACTGTAGTTGAGCAAACTATCGGAATTGCCGTTGCGCGCCTTTGATGCAAGTGTATAAACAGTAGTAAATATTTTGCCATCTTCAGATACCTGCACTTCGAAATGATCATTATTGGTTTCGGAAAGGGTTTGCCAGGAAACAATACATACGCCGGCGCTTACAGAAGCGCTAACTGTACCAAAGGTCACCGGTAGCGCAATAGCGCTTGTTCCTAATGTAGTGCCAACAGAGGTAATTCCGGTTCCAGCATCATCACCGGTCCAGTAATTCCGGTTTACAATACGTGCTAACCATACTGCTTTATTGGCGGGCTCTACAGGGCCATTGTAGTATACATTATCAAACTGCTGAGTTCCGGTATTGGTCGTATTGGTAGGGTTGGTCAATATGCCTACTGCATTCACCCCGTTCACCAAAGCATTTTGACTACCGGACCCATCAGGCAACATGGAGTCGGGCCCTACAGCATCAATTTGCGTTTGCCAGAAATCCGAATTCAAGTTAACATTGCGACTTGCGTTCAGTCCAAAAATGAAAAAAGGGTTATTATCTGCCCCCTGGTATATAAATACCTGTTCACCGTTCAAAAGAATGGTATTGGATGCAGATGCATAACCTGTAAAAGAAGCCTGAGAAGTAATGTTTTGTCCTGTTGTAACATTAGTAAGATTATTGTTGGCGGTGACAGTACCCCCTAAAGTAACAGTGAATATAGAGCCGGCAGTTACAACAGAAGGAGTGGTCCAGGTAACAACACCATCTCCATTTGTAAAAGTGGTAAAAGCATTGGTACTGCCGTTCCATCCGTTATCTGTAATTTTTATGGTGGTCCCGGCAGGAATATCTACCAATGTGGCAAAAGTTATTTTGTCGCTGATTGCATTAATACCTAAGACCACCATGTCTCCGGCAGCAAGTTGCGAAATAACATTCAACGGATAGAAAAATAGTGCCGCTCCCAAACAAGCAAGCAGTTTGCATAATTTTTTCATATTTTTTAGAGGGTTTTCGCGCTCAAAATAATTAAAAACTTCTATTGCTCAAAAAGAGAATTAAAAGAAGCAGAATGATTGTTGTTGCATTGACAGAAGAAAATGTTCATAGGATACACTTCAGGGTTTAACAATACAATTATTCAATACACTTTTATTACTACCGAACCGAGGTTCCGTCAGCTAAAAATTGCAACTGTATTACAGTTACCAAAGAGCGGGTTCGCTTAAAGGATACTCTGTAGATATTTTCTATGTGGTCAAAAGGCCTGCCATTCTTAACCGGGAAAGTAAAGAATTAAAACTTTCAACAATACTTTCAATAGACGTTGCTGTACTATCTGACAATGCTATCACCTGTTGTTTACTACCACTACTTTGCTGTAGCTTTTGGTACCATCTTTATCTGCCTGTGCAATGCGTACGTAAATTTTTTCCGGCATAACGCTTATTGACGGGTCACCTTTTGTACAACTGCTCCATACCGCAATGACTATGACAAGCGAAGCTGCAATGCTTAGCCATTTTCTCTTTTTGCCGGGTACAGCCAGTGCCAGCAATGTCAATAGCCCCAGGCCTGATAAGGCCGTGGATGTCCTTAAGTTAAACGACAGGCTGGTGGGTAAGTTGAACCTGGCCTGGGACCCCTGGCCATCGGCGCTGCCGCTTATAGTAGCCAGGCCTGCAATGGTAGTAACTGTATTATTATTGTTTAACTCAATCTTACGTATCGTATGATTGTCCTGATCCGCAACATAGAGGTTTTCGCCTGCAGCATCAAGGACTATTTCGAAGGGGTAATAATGCCGGACGCCTGTGCCCTGGCCATCAGCGCTACCTGCAGCTCCGTTACCGGAAATAACTGTAATGGAATTATCAGTCAGGTCTATCTTTTAACGGTATGGCTATTGGAAACAGCTGTATATAAATACCTGGAACCATCGTAAGCCAGGCCACCCACTCCATTAAGCTCAGCTTTACTCACCGGAAGCTGTGTAACCGAATTATTGCCCAGGTTTATTTTGAAAATCACATGTTCATTCCAGTCTGCAGCATAGAGGTTCCCGCTGCCATCGAGGGCCAGGCCTGTGGGTCTTATAAATCCATCAGCATTACCTGCAATAACCGATACAATCTGTGCCCGGGTATCAGAAAAAGCTAATGAAAACAACAAGAGAAACAAAGCATGAAGCATAAGCAGCCTTAAAGAACTTTTAGCGTTCATAAAAATTGGTTTTGAGGGTTGTGTATAAGCGGCTAAAATAAGGAACTTGTTTAAACTTTCAGTTTTGTTTGGTTAAACAAAGTTGCCGGAAATTAAAACAGGTTATATAACTCCCATTTTTACACAATGCGCTATCAGCTGCTCGTTAGTGGAAAAGCCAAGTGCCTCTCTTATCTGGCTTAATCTTTTTTCAATACTGCTGAGGCCCGAAGGTTGTACCTGGTTTGCTTTCAGGTAGTCCGAAATTTCCTGCTGCCTTTTTCCTTCGGCCATCAGCGACAGAACAGTTGTATCGAACGAGGTAAACTCATGTGCTTTTTTATATTTTACCTGGTCTTTGAAAAAAACCGGTGTATAACGCCCGTTGTTATTGATGGTGGCTAAAGCCTTCAATAGTTCGCGGGCATCTCCCCTGGCCTTCCGTACGTATCCATCAATATGTAAATCATTAAAAAGCGTTTCGATAATAGCGGGCCTGCCTTCGGCAGAAAATACCAGGATTTTAATAGCCGGCTGAACCTGCCGGGCTGCTTCAATAAGCGCTTTACCACCAGATAGGTATTGTTCCCGATGATCTTCGTCAAAATAGAGGTCAGTAATAAGCAAATCGTATGCACTATCCTGCTCTATCGCTTTTTTTATTTTGAGCAAGGCATCATCACAGTAATACACATAATCGGGATAAGCGATACCCAACTCTTCCAGCGTTTTTTGTACAGAGATACTGGCACTTTCGTGATCTTCGGCTATCAATACTTTTTGTATCATTCGGGTCATGAAATCGGAATAAATATTTGAATGTTTAAGCCCGCCGTTGACGGGTGGTTAAAAGTAAACTGTCCCCCGATACTGATAATACGGTTTTCCGTATTCCTGAGACCGTTGCCATAACGTAAGTCTGCAGGCACCCCCCGGCCATCATCTGTGTACCGGATATTTATTCCGTTTCCGGCTTCCTCAAACCTTATTACAACATTCTTTGCGGCGCTGTGTTTTTTCATATTCACCATCAACTCCTGCAATGCACGCTTCAACTCG
This sequence comes from Niabella sp., assembly GCA_049841335.1. Classification (GTDB taxonomy): domain Bacteria; phylum Bacteroidota; class Bacteroidia; order Chitinophagales; family Chitinophagaceae; genus Niabella. The sequence continues at coordinate 37,310 of JASGDI010000007.1, forward strand.
GCCCGTGCGCTCTCGTTCAGCCTGTTCCAGATGTGATGGTTATTGCCTACAATAGAAATACTTGTATGTTCGGTGGAAAAAGATTTCAGCAGTTCCACTATTTCGTCATTGAAGTTTTGCTTTGGAGCGTTTATTGTTTCATAAGAGATATCGCGTGACTGTTCATACAAAATTTCCATATCATCTAATACTTGTTGCTTTTCTATTCCAGGTTGGTATTCAATTTTAGTCATTATCCGGTATAAACCGTTAGCTACCACATCATGTACTTTTTGTGAGGTTTTTAGCTGTTGCTCCCGGAGGGCTTGTTGCTTTTGTTTTCTATACCAGAATAAAATGGCAAAAGAAAGGATTATTATTCCGCCAAGAATCACCTGCTGCCCTATAATCCGTACTTTTTTTTCTGCATTCTCCTTTTGAAGAACCAGGTTTTGAGATTTATGTTTTTCTGTTTCATAACGTATAAGCGCAAACTGGTTTTTGGCGCTGTTGCGGGCTGTTTGTAAGCTATCGTTTAGCTGCTGATACCGTGTGAAATATTTTTTTGAAGCATCTGGAGAACTTAGCGTAATTAATTTCTGTAATGCAAATAGCTGGTCATCAGGACTGCTCAATTCCTGTGCAACGGTGTACATTTTTTGCGCATATATTAAAGCAGAATCTGGCCGGGTGTTCTGATAATACTCAGCTAAATGTCCATAGCTTGCATTTAAGCCCCATTTATCATTTTCATTTAGGCGGATTTTAAGCGCGATTAATAATTCTGGAGCTGCATTATAGCTTGAATTTCCCAACCATTTGGCCTTGGCCATGTTAGATAATATCCTGGCATATTCCCGTTTCTCCTCCCCGTTTTCATTTAAAATAGAACTATAAATGCTAATTGCTGAATCATATTGTTTTTTGTCCTGGTAAGTAACTGCTACATTATTCAGATTAATGAGACGGTCCATACTGTTTTTTGCAAACTTAAAAGCCAATCTATAATAATTGATGGCGTCATCATAATTTTTTAAGTTTCTGCTATTATTGCCCAATGCATTATAACTTGAGGATGCAAGTTCCTGTTCATCTGTATTCGTTTCGTCGAGAAGCTTTAGAGAAGATAACAGGCTTTCCTGGCTTCCGAAATAATCTCCTTCATTATATTGAATCATCCCCATGTAAGTATATGCCGCAGACGCTATCATTTTCTCTTTTGATTCTGAGGCTACTTTGTTAAAATAGTAGAACGCGGAATCATTTTTTATCCCATAAAAAGATTCACCTTTTTTATAACTATTAGGGATTATGATTGGATTATTTTTTTCAGATGGTTGGCAAGAAATAAGATAATGTATAATAGCCAGTGTGAATAAAATAAAGGGAAATTTCATTGAAATTCATATTTAACCTAAAAATAGGATGAATATGTATGATTCCAATTATTCTCTGACAAGTAAAAACGGAGCCAAGCATTATCCCGGCTCCGTTTTCAAATGAGACCATTACGGCTTAGGGAGTCTTGGTGGCGTTTGCCCCGTTTCTCCTCCTATATCGCTTTCGGTATCATCACCCATTGTTGTTATTTGCGGACTATTATTATCATTTGTTGTCGTATGGTAGTGACCTGGCATCAATGACAACAGGAATGCGAGTATTAACTCTATCATTGTTTTAGAATTTAAAAAAGTGAATGAATGCTGCCACCGTTTTTGGGGCAGTGTTTAAGTGCGTGGTAAGAAGCGCTTCTTACCCGTTTGGGAAGTGAGGTTGGGTATTGATTGCGGAAGCCGTTAAACGCTTCCCAAACCGGTCAACAGCAACCACTTTCAATACCCTGGGTAATCAGTTCTGTACAGTGCGCTCTTAGTAAGGGCGCTTTTTTAACTGATTGCAAAAACGAAGATAGATTGAGGTAATGCGCTGGTTAGCAAACGATTCCGGAAATTCCGGGCTTTCCATTGGAATTCCGGTAATGCTTACGGGATTCCGTAAATTCCGTTAGCTTTAGTGCATAATTTTTGTAAAATGTTTGATGTATACCAGGAACTTGTTTTGCTGTTTTATGAGCATAAGCAGTGGGAAAATAATTTGCCGTTGAACCTGGTAAACCCAACGCCGGCAAAAATTAGAAAGGAATGTGAGGTCGTTTGCAGCAAAAGATTTTCCAGGAAGGACGGAAGAGTATTGGAAGCTTTTTTTGGTGAAGGGAGTGATCAGGCAGTAATATTGAGGGCCATTAAAAAGTTTGACGTAGATAAGTTTAAACCCCTTATCAAATTTCTCAGAAAGGAAACGGCGGCAACCAGCGAAAACAACATCGAGCTCCTGGCCTGGCTGGTCGACTTTAATCCGAGGCCTTTTGAGCTGGGGAAGGATTATACTTGTTTGAATAATGCAAACGCCCCTGAAATTGTTGATGCCGGGGAAAATACTGCCGGCACATCCGGAGTTGAGAAGAACCAGAATCTGGAAGAGCAGGAAAAAGTTGAGCATCAACCCGGCCAACCTCCAAAAGAACCGTCAGCCTCGCCAGCGAAAAAACGGGGGTTTAAAATTATAGCAGGATCGTCTATAGCCGTCGCGTTGGCTTTATCGGGTGTATTTATTAACAAGATAAAAGATGAACCTCCTCCAGTCAGATCCGGTCACTGTATGTACTGGGCAGGCGATCATTATGAGCCCACGTCCTGTACACCCAAAAAAGGAGATACTTTACTGATTGAGCTGGATTCGGCAAAGTTGTTCCGGTTTAAAAAAATAACTCGGCCTGAAACCATTACCAAAGATGATATTGGCAGGGTGACTTATATAAAGCTGGATGGAAGACGAGAATATTATACGGATACTGGTGCTCACCCGGTTTACACCAATAAAAGGCTGAAGCCATTAACAAAGTTTATTTATGAAAGGCATATCCTTCCGCTGAAGCAGTAGCTTTTTATGGCTTCCCGTAATGCCACATGCGTTCTCATTCATATTATTGCACTGCAATTAAAATCTATTTAAATGAACAGGTATGCAATATTGTTAATGGTGCTGTTTGCTGCCTGTAACGGCCCTGTAAGCAGTAAGTACGGCAGCACCCAACTATATGCTGCTATTAATGAGCAAACAGACTACAAAGTCATCGGCATAAAAGATGGCGACACTTTTGTATTGCTGATGAATGGCAAAGAACAGGTTGTAAGACTGGCACATATAGATTGTCCTGAAAAGAAGCAGCCCTTTGGGAATAAGGCAAAGCAATACGCTTCCGATGCTTGTTTTGGGAAACAGGTTACCCTTGTGCACAACAAGAAGTACGACAGGAATAAAAGACTGATAGCTGAGATAATCCTGCACGATGGCAGAAACCTCAACAAAGAGCTGGTAAAAAACGGGCTGGCATGGCATTTTAAAAGATACTCTTATATTGAGAGCTATGCTAAACTTGAAGCAACAGCCAGGAAAAACCGAATAGGCCTTTGGGCAGATAAAAATCCTATAGCTCCGTGGAGCTGGCGCCGTAAATAAAAAGCTGTCCATTTGAAAAACGCCTTTTCTTTTTGGTAAAAATCTTCCCACTTACGGTTTCCCGTAATTTATTGGGATAGCGCTTGTTTATTTTAGCACCTGTTACTGCTAAAATAAATGCCCCCGATATGGAAAATGATTTAAAATTAAAGCTGGAACAACTGCACCAGAGAGTAGATGCATTAAAGGACCAGATCAATACAGAGGAAGCCACCAAAAACGCCTTTGTAATGCCGTTTATACAAATAATCGGCTACGATATCTTCAATCCAACAGAAGTTATTCCAGAGTTTATTTGTGATATAGGAACCAAGAAAGGAGAGAAAATAGATTATGTGATCAAAAGAGATAATGAGCCTATTTTAATAATTGAGTGCAAGCACTGGAAAGAAAATGCAGATGCACACAACTCTCAACTGCACAGGTACTATCATGTTTCCAAATCCAGGTTTGGCGTATTAACCAACGGGCATGTGTACAATTTTTATGCAGATCTGGAACGGCCCAACATTATGGATGATAAGCCCTTTTTTACATTGGACCTTTCCAACCTCAAGGACGCCAATATTAAGATACTTGAAATGTTTACCAAAAAGGGGTATAATCTCGAAAGTATTTTAGATTCGGCCGAAGCCCTGAAATATATTAAAGCGATCCGCAACGAATTTGAAAAGGAACTCCGGGAGCCTTCGGACGACCTGGTAAAGCTTTTGGTAAACAGGTTTTTTGAGAAACCGTTAACCGCCTCCCGGTTAGCTACTTTTAAAGAGTACACAAAAAGAGCGCTATCTAATTCCATTAATGAGTCTATCAGCTTCCGGCTTAAGAATGCGTTAAGCATTAACGAAAAGATCCCCTCCGCCCAGGAGAATGGGGAAGTGGATCCTATTGATGAAAATGCTGATGCGCCTAAGTTCATCACTACCGAAGAGGAAATAGAAGGCTCACAAATCATAAAAGCCATTTTAAGGGAAGTGGTTCCGGCAGCACGGATCGCTTTCAGAGATACGCAATCTTATTTTGGTATTCTGCTGGATGATAATAACCGGAAACCACTGGCGAGGTTACACTTCAATTACACTAAAAAGTACCTGGAGCTTTTTCACAACGGAAAAGATAATGGTGAGAAAAAACTGTTAAGTAGTCTTGATGATATTTACAAGTATAGGAAAGAGCTGTTGGCGACAGTCAATAATTACCAGCAAAAAATTGAAACAGAGGAGGCTTCCAATGATAGATAAAGTATATTATGGGGAAAAACTTTTTGATCCCAGGTGGATTGAAAAACGGAAGCGTATTTTACATAGGGATAATAACAAATGTACTATATGTGGTAAATCAGAGGGAAAACTCCATGTACACCATAAACAGTATCATTATATAAAACGACTTCAAAAACATGCCAACCCCTGGGATTATAATGATAGTCTCTTAACCACACTCTGTGAGAGTTGTCATAGCCGGGGCCATTACAGGTATAAAATACCTATCAAATACATTTAATAATAACTTTTACTTTAAACTAATTAACACAATGGGATTCTTCGACTTTTTCAAAAAGAAAGCACCAACTCCTGTAGAGATGCCCGAGGAAATGCGGGGTACGATACTTCCTGAAATAAAGGAGGAAGATTTTATTGATAATTCGGAGCCGGCAGAAGAAAGCACTTCAACATACTCGGTAGAATTTGGTTCCAAATTGCCAATAGACATTATTTATAGTTTTTTGAAAGAGGATTATGAAAATAAAGCATACAATGATGCTTTAACGAATCCAGATAAATCTTACAAGGAAACAAACCTGGCAATTGTGCGTAGCAACCTTGAGATTAAATTTAAGCAGGTGTTTTTGAGATATGAAGATATGTTGCGTGAGATTGATTTTCATATTCATTCCCGTGGGCAGGCAGGGTTAACTGATATTGTTGAGCTACTAAAATCAAAAAGAAATACTTACGAAAAGCACCTGGATGAGCTGCAAATAATGAAAATAGACCTGGATAAGGGAGAACCCTATATGATGGGAATATTCAAATCGTACGAAGTAGGATTTACCCGCGGGTTGGCCTCCATATCTCTGCATAACTTAAAAATTGACAACAGTTTATGAAAATCAATTGGTGGACCAAAACAGGTTGCTTGATAACCGGATGGAATTACGAGATATTGGGAACCTGTACAGAGGCGAGCAGGAAGCAGCTAAAAAAATATTCTTCAGCGATTTTAATATTGATCATTCTTTGGGCCTTGATCGGGTATTTATTTGCCCAAAGGTATGTAGGTGCTCCCTGGTGGGGATGTATAATAGCTGCTGTTATTTTTGTTATTATCATTGTACAAATTGAGCGACAGATTATCCTTACTGTGGGAAAAAATAAATGGCTCGGCTTGTTCCGCTTTGTTATTGCTTTTATTATGGCGATACTGGGGTCGGCTATCCTGGACCAGATTATTTTCAAAGATGATATTGAGAAGAAAATGATCCAGATAGTAGATCGGCAGGTGAATGAACAATTACCTAACCGTTTAACAATTATTGATAAAAAGCTACAGGAGTTGCAGATCGAAATAGATTCGCTGGACCGAAAAAACCTGGAACTTTATGACGAGATATCCAGACGTCCAACTATCCCTACAGTTTCCAGAACAACCACAACGATACAAATGAAGCAAGCAGACGGAAGTAGTATTACCAGACCTCAAACTACTATTTCAACTACGCCAATTCCCAATCCAAAGGTGAAAGAGGCAGAGGTTAATACCCAGCATTTAGACGAGCTTCGAAAGCAAAAGGAAGCATATACACAACGTAAAATGCAGGCAGAAACGACTTTGAGGCAGGAGTTAAAAACTAAACAGGGTTTTCTTGAAGAACTAAATGCAATTATAGAAATTTTGGCGGAACGAAAAGTGGCCCTTTTCTTCTACCTGATTCTCTTCGGTTTTTTAATGTTTTTGGAATTATTTGTTGTTGTAAGTAAGATTGGAGATACCAAATCTGACTACGATCTGGTCGTGGAACATCAATTAAAACAAAAAATCAAAACGCTGGAGCAACTGGTAAAATAAATTTTTGTTTTATGGCATGGAGTTACAGGCGGAGGATAAAAATAATCCCGGGTGTACATTTAAACTTTAGTAAAAGTGGCATTAGTACATCTATTGGTGTTAAAGGCGCCAGTTTAACTTTAGGTAAGAAAGGAGCTTATTTAAACTCAGGCATTCCCGGGTTAGGTATTTACAATAGACAAAAACTTTCTGGAAGTAATAAGCCCAGCATAGATATAGTTCCAACAAACGATAATCGGCCACAATTAAATTATGCACTCAATTTCACGGTTGACAATATTTTCAGTGCTGACCCTCAGGAAATTACTTCCCAGGATATGCAAGGGGTTAAGGAAGCCATACTTGCAGCCCATGCACAAAGAACATTGCTTAATAATGATTTGCAGGATGTTCAAAAAGCCTTGTCCAAATCAAAAACTAAACTAACGATTAGTTATTTATTTCTTTATGGACTTATCAAAAAGTCGATTTCACAAAAGATAAAGGAAAATATTTTCAGCCAAAAAATTGCAATTAATAAAATTCAGGAGGAAATTGAAAATAGTGCTGTTCGACTTGACTTTGAGTTTGAAGATGATTTTCTAAAAAGCTATAGTGGTGTCGTGGGCTGTTTTAAAAGATTGTGCACTTCCAATAAAATTTGGGATGTAACAAGTGCTTATAATCAAGACAGAGTTATTGCTAGATCTGCCGCATCAACCATAGTAAATAAAAAAATGGTTCGGCTTGACATAAAAGCAATTCCTGATATTAAGTCAAACTTTAATCCACTATATTTTCAGAATGGTAATGGAGCAGACATATACTTTTATCCAAACTTTATTATTGTGTATTCGTCAAGGCAGAAATTTGCAATCATAGGTTTGAATGAACTACAGTTTAATTTCACACCAGTTCGCTTCGTGGAGACCGGAACAGTACCAAACGACAGCAAAATTATCGACAGAACATGGGCTAAAGTTAATAAAAATGGAACTCCGGATAAAAGGTTTAAAAACAATTATGAAATACCAATTGTGCGTTATGGTAACATTTCGCTTCAAACTCCAACCGGATTAAATGAGGAATATGAATTCAGTAATTATGAATATGCAGAAACCTTTGCCAACGCATTTTTGAATTACCAGCATGCAATCAAAACTTTACGAAATATTTGAATGATGAAGGAGACGTTTCCACTCTGATGGGATATTCTGCTTTCTTTCCGAATAAACATATTCTCTGTTACAGTTTCCCGTAAAAGCAACATGCTGCCCGCATATAAATTTGTATAAAGCAAAAATATAATACTATATAATGAACCGGATTTTTATAATCTTACTATTGTTATTTTATACGCAGGTGTCTTGCGCTCAAAGAACCATAAAGCATATTGTAAAAACTACGGATGGCGTTACTGTAAAATTATATGACGACTATACCTGGGAATACACTAGCCGGCGGCAATCGTCTTATGGTAATAAGAACAGCAGAAATACATACAACGCTGGCTTAAGCAGTAGTAAAAAAAGCAGTACGGTTGCAAAGAAAACCACTACCCGAAAAGCCAACGCCGGCAGGGCGTATTATCGTGGCCCAAGAGGAGGATGTTATTATTATACTTCTGGTGGCAGCAAAGTATATGTGGACAGGAGCTATTGTAATTAAGAAGAAATATTTTTTAAGGAGTTAGGAGCGTTGTGCCTGCGTTTTTCGTAACTTCATAGGATAGCTAATATGATCATAAAACTTAAATTTGCCTATGAACTCCGCTGTACACACTAACAAGATACATGAAGGACGAAATGTAAAGCGCTTTCGCGAAATGCTGGGTATAAAACAGGAAGCCCTGGCTTATGAATTGGGCTTGTCCCGATAGATTCTGTGTTAAAGGTCAAATAAATTTGATTTATTTTTGTTTTTTAGGCGGCTAAAGCCAGCCTGCGTAGGGGATAATTCTTTAAATGATTATCCCCTAATTTTTTATAATCCAGGC
>JASGDI010000008.1:0-36636 GCA_049841335.1 Niabella sp.
ACGTTTTAAGCAGGTGGACGGCACCCTGAGCCAGGGCATCCTGTACAGGCCGCAGGACTTTGATCCCGCTAAAAAATACCCGGTGATCATACGGTATTATTACCAGTTTTCCCATTTGCTGCATGAATTCCCGACGCCTGATTATATCTATAGCGCCCACCTTGACGTTGCCTCGCTGGTGAGCCGTGGTTATCTCGTACTGGCGCCTGATATTTATTTTACGGCTGACCGTCCGCGGCCTGCCAGTGCCTGGAACACCGTGGAAGGGGCCGGCCGTTACTTAAAGACCTTGCCTTATGTGGACAGTACCCGCATGGGCATCAGCGGCCATAGCCGTGCTGGCGGGTACACCAACTACATCATCACGCACTCCACACAGTTTGCCGCAGCCTTTGAGGGGGCCGGCGTCAGTGACTGGGTGAGTGCACAATTGCAGTTGGTTTTTAATTCAGGTTATCCGCGCCCGGCCATAGGTCAGGAGCCCTATATCTATGCCAACAAGCAGTTCATTATGGACAATCCTATCCTGCATGCGGATAAAATAACTACTCCTTTACTGATCTTTCACAATAAGCTGGACGCTGCCGTTCCCTTTGAGCAGGGAGTGGAGCTGTACATCGCCATGCGGCGGCTGGGTAAAAAAGTATGGATGCTGCAGTATGACGACGGGGAAGGACATTCTGTAGTGTTGCCAAAAAACAAAGAAGACCTTACAATCCGGGTAACGCAGTTTTTTGACCATTACCTGAAAGGGGCCCCAGCTCCCAAGTGGATGACAACAGGAGTGCCTGCAAAGTTGAAGGGGATAGAAACCGGATTGGAATTTGATAACAGCGGACGAAAACCATAAATATAAAACCATGATGACACTTTTATTATTCACTGTAAAAATTATTGTTGAGGTAGACTGGGACCCGGCCCTGCTGGGGCTTGGCCTTTTCGAATTGAATTTACTTTGGCACGCTGTTAGCCTGCCTCTTTTCAATCACTTAAAAAGTAAAAAATGAGAAACTTAAATTACTGCTGGGCGGTTATCGGAATATTGCTTTTATTACCTGCCTGTAAAAAAGAGACAGTAAAAGGAGACCTGCTCACTTCGCTGCGTATTGTAAATGTAGTAGCAGGAGGTACCACTGCCAGGTTAAATGGCCTCACTCCCAATATAGCCAACAACCCGGCTACCGTCAATCACGCTACTGCTGGTTCTGCTTTTGCGTTATTGCCGGGTACTCCGCAAATTTATGTATGGCCGGTAGGAGATTCACTGAACCCTTATTACAATGCCAATAACCAGGTGCAGATGCAAGCCAATGAATACTACACGTTATTCGTTGGGGGTACACCAGCATCACCACAATCGGTTCTGATCAAAGAAAGCTGGCAAAATTACACAGATAGTGTAGTGGGTATCCGCTTTATTAATATGTCGCCCAATAGCTCGCCGGTAAACGTTACATTATCTACCAGCACCGGCGTGAACCAGTTTGAAAATATAGCTTTTAAAAGTTATACAGAGTTTAAGCAGTTCCCTGCTACCAGTGCAGTGGCCAGCTACACTTTCCAGGTAAGGAGCGCAGCCAATCCAGCTACCGTTCTATCGTCGGTTGCCATTTCTGTGTCTGGCACGGCCGCCATACCCCGGTTTAAAAATGTGACCATTGTATTCAGGGGCAATGTAGGTGGTAGCCCGGCTCCAGGCATTACAAGAGTTGATCATTATTAAAAATAAGTGTTGAAAAACCAATCGTAGCGACCGGTTCCTGCTTTACCTGTGATGGAAATGATTCCAGCTCCCTGCTGGCCTTGCCTACCGGCAGGCAGCTACGCACAGGGAGTTTTTCTAAAAAATTATTGTATATAAAATAATAAGACCAGCAAATTTAAAACCCCTGATTGATGAAGTTCAGTTTGTTAATGGCAGGATTACTTGCCACATTAAATTTGTATTGCCAGGATTACCAGCGCCAGCCGGTTCCCGTCGAGACCCGCTGGGCAAAAGAGGTATCGCCAAACAATGCATTAACAGAATATCCCCGCCCACAATTACAAAGAGACAACTGGACGAATTTAAACGGCCTTTGGGATTACGCCATAACGGATTCAATCAAGGCACCTGTAAACTATAACGGAAAGATATTAGTCCCCTACCCGCTGGAGTCTTCGCTCTCTGGTGTAAAGAAAACATTGCAACCGTCTCAGCGATTGTGGTATAAAAAAGTCTTTAACTATACAAATGCCAAAAATCAAAAAGTCCTGTTGCATTTTGGCGCGGTAGACTACCAGTGTTGGGTTTATATCAACGGTAAGCAGGTCGGTGAGCATGAAGGAGGCTATACCGCCTTTAGCTTTGATGTCACTAAATATATAAGGCCAGGAGACAATGAGCTGGTCGTAAAAGTGTACGACCCGTCTGATGCAGGTATCGGACCAAGAGGCAAACAAGTACTCAACCCTCAGAATATATATTATACTCCATCGAGCGGCATCTGGCAGACGGTCTGGCTGGAACAGGTGTCGCAGGAGTATATTAGCTCACTTACTATCACGCCGGATATTGATAAAAAGCAGGTTAGCATTACGGTTCATTCAGCTACTAATAAACCGGTAACCATTGAAGCAGCCGGAAAAACAGTAAAAGATAAAGCCAATTCGGAGATTAAGATTCCGGTTGCCAATCCGAAATTATGGTCACCCGCTGATCCACATTTATACGATCTTACCATTACGATGGGTAGGGATAAAGTTAAATCCTACTTTGGCATGCGGAAGATCAGCATCGCCAAAGATGCAAAGGGCATGGATCGTATTTTCTTAAATAATCAGCCTTACTTTAACCTCGGCACTTTAGACCAGGGTTTTTGGCCGGATGGTTTATATACGGCGTCAACAGATGAAGCATTAAAATTCGATATTGAAGCCGTTAAAGCAATGGGCTTTAATACTATTCGGAAGCATATTAAGATAGAACCAGCTCGGTGGTATTACCATGCTGATAAATTAGGCATATTGGTATGGCAGGATTTTGTACAACCCAATCCCAGGCTGCCGACCGGCGCTAAAGAAGCATTTGAAAAGCAGGGTGTGGCAATGATGCAGCAACTGCACAACCATCCTTCTATTGTTTGCTGGGTATTGTTCAACGAAAAATGGGGTCAGTATGATCAGCAACGGTTAACCGAGTGGGTAAAGAAAACCGACCCGTCCCGTATCGTCAACGGCCATAGCGGGGAGATACTCTACGTCAATGAAAAACTGCGATCTCCTTCCCCGAATGCTTATGTATCATCCGATATCACAGATGTACATTCCTATCCCGATCCCATGAACGCGATGCAACTGCCTGGTAAAGCAAGAGTGTTGGGCGAGTTTGGTGGCATCGGCACATTTATCCCCGGCCATCAATGGAATACCAATGCTGCCTGGGGCTACATCAATGAAAAACCCGCTGCGCTTAAAGCAAAGTACAAAATAATGAACCAGCACCTGCAATTGCTGGAAAAGGAAGGATTATCTGCCTCCATCTATACCCAGCCTTTTGATGTGGAGGGCGAGCAAAACGGGCTGATGACCTACGACCGGGAAGTGATCAAAATACCTTTTGAAGAACTTAGGCAAATACATGCTGCCTTAAATCCAGACATAGGTACCATACCAGTGGTAACCGCGAAGACAGCAGACCTGACGGAACCCGGAGAAATTTATGCAAAGATGTTGCAGCAATATATTGAAGGTAAATCTGATCCCAACTTCATTAAAGAGCTTAGCATGTATGCCGCCCAGACGGGCGACCGGGCAGGCATCAACCGGTTTACAGCTTTGTATATAACTTCTCTTAAAGAACCCTACACTAAAGAGGATATTTCTTATATCGAGGGCGTTACTAAAAAGCCCACTGATCCCGGTTTTGCCATCCTGTTAAGCGAGTTAAAGGAGCAACCTAACCGTTCGCTGCATGTAAAGCTGATGAATATAGTCTATAAGGAGATCATTGAGCCTTATGTGTCCAATGCACAGGCTAAGGTAAACTGGCAAGAGTTGGAAGGAAGAATACAATCATACGGCGCTCCGGGAGAAGAGATGTACCTGCGTGCCAAAGTGATGCATACGCTGAATCAAAAGGACTGGAACATATTCAAACCCGCAGCCACCAGCTACCTGGAGAAGTATGGACAATATGTCAAGGCAGAAGAAAAGAAGATGCTGGAAGATGCAATTAAAAATAATTAGTTATGAAGGCAAGGTTATTGGTCATAGTAGGTTCAATTGCCGTCTTGTTGGCCTGCCGAGGCACAAGACAAGGTAATAATGGGCCTACTTTAATGACCGACTATGATACGGTAACTATATATGCCAGGGATACAGAAACCGCCTACTGGTTGCATTATTTTTTACGATCCAACGCGCCGGAGCTGGTGGATACTGCGGCAAAATATAGGAATGCAGTAATCACTATTCCTTATCCTAAAGCAGACAGGGAAAAATATAAGGAGTTGTTGGAAACAATACAAAATTATCCAGGTGTACTGGCCATACAAAAGAAATGAACATCAATGAAATTTAGCAATGCTGATAAGTCTCTCATGTAAAATTACCCGGCATGTTGGTTCTCCTTCGGGCCGGTTTTTAAAATAAGGAAAAAGAACAAAATGATGCTACTTCGATTATTCATAATATCATTCATGTGGGTTATGGTTGCAGGTTATACGTTTGCCCAGACTGCCCATCAGGAAACTGTTGAGGTAAAAGGTAAGCCTCCAATTGACTTTGCTGCTTTGGAAAACTGGGCTTGGTCACCTGCTGGGATATCTATAAGCGATGACGGTCATTTTTTCTGTTACAAAATTAGAAGTAACTCGAATGTTCAATCTACAGACAGCATCTGGAGTTATGATTGTGGAAGTATTCAGTCCGGTGTTTTCAGTGATGATAGCCGCTGGTATATTTACTTATTAAAAGATTCATTATTCTTCCTGCCATTGGGAGATGGACCGCGACAGTTTGCCGGTCTTGTTGAGGATTATAAAACCAGTAAAAGGCTTGTTTTGGACAAAGTATCCTGGCTTGCATACAAGTTAAAAGACAGTTCAGGTACTTTAATGTTGTGTCACTTCCAGAGCAATCGGAAGGAGAAAATATCAGGGGTAAAAAGTTATGATTTTGATGGAGGCGGTCGCTGGTTGCTTTGCCGCTTAAATGATGGAGAATTGCTGTTGTATTCATTAACCAGTCATCATCGTTATCGTTTGCCATACATCACTCAGTATACTATGGACAAGGCTGGTAAGTATCTTTCTTATATTGCACAAGTCAATGGCAAACAACTTGTAAAAAAACTAGACCTCTCCAGCGGTAAAGAAACCTTAGTCTGGGAAAGTATCAACCCTGCTGTTACAAGTAGCTCACTGACAATGGACGAAGCAGGCCACCAATTGTTATTTACCCTTCAGCAAAAAAGCCATGCAGGCGGCGCTACAACAATCTGGTATTGGCGACCTGGTATGGTCAAAGCCGAAGAGCGGGTTAACAATCCCTATCCAGGCATCGCAGAGGGATTGATTATTGATGGACCACCCTCTTTTACGGACAATGCCCGATATATCAACTTCAATCTAAGGCCATTGCCAGCGGCAGGTGCCGCTACTTCTTCAGAAGCTGCTGCAGTAGACATCTGGCATTACCAGGACACATTGATCCAATCAGCCCAACTTTTGTATAGCACTAAAAAAATGCTGATAAAAAAACGCTGGATGGAACCTCCTGTCTATACGGCAATAGTGAGTGTTGATGGAAATACTCCAATATATGTGGACGACAATTATAAACGCCTAAGCCTCATTAAAGGAGATTATGCTATAGTAAGACGTGACGGCATGACAGATCCCGATATGAAAGAGCAATATTCTTCAAAGGACAGTGTATGGCTTGTCTCTCTTCGTGACGGGCGACAACAGTTTTTAAAGCTTGAATACGTTCATAATCCGATATCATTATCTCCCGATGGCCGTTATCTGGTATGGTTTGATACTGACAAGGGGCACTATTTTACCTATGATCTAAAAGCACATAAGCAAGTCAATATTTCGGCTTCAACACTTGTGTATCTTGGGTCAAACAGGACATTCGACGTAGAATTGAAACCCGATAATAGGAATACAGGTATTTTAGGATGGCTACCACAAGATGAATGGTTGCTGGTATATGACGATTATGATATCTGGCAACTGGACCCTGCTGGACGTAAATCGCCCGTAAATATTACCAACGGTTATGGCCGGCGTAATGGTCTTCAATTACGATTAACAGAAGGAGAAGGTAACAATGAGTTGCGGAATGGTGCAATCGCTGCCAAAGCCAATCTGATGTTGACAGCATTGAATACTCGTACCATGGAAAACGGCTTTTACCGTAAGTCATTAAACCGTGAAGGCGACCCTGAAAAACTGTTTATGGATAACTGTGTAGTAGATTGGTCGGGTGTAAGTGTTAACAATGGAAACGTTCCAGCGTCGGTTATGCCTCCTGTTAAAGCACGTAATACTTCCGTTTGGGTGGTAAGGCGGCAAACAGCTACAGAAGCTCCCAACTATTTTATTACACGTGACCTGAAAAATTACAAGGCATTGACAGATATTCAGCCGCAAAAGAACTATAAATGGCTGACGGCTGAACTCGTGCGCTTTAAGCAAATGGATGGTACAATGAGCCAGGGAATATTGTATAAGCCGGAAAAATTCGACTCAACAAAACGATACCCGGTAATTATCAATTATTACTTTCAGTTTTCACATCTTTTAAATAAATATCCGGTCCCGGACTATGCAAATAGTGCACATATAGAGATTCCATGGTTTGTTAGCCGCGACTATCTTGTATTTGTCCCGGACATCTATTTTACAACCGATCGGCCGCGACCTGCCAGCGCTTGGAATACCGTCGAAGGTGCCGGGCGTTATCTAAGCAAGCTTACTTACGTTGACAGTACGAAAATCGGCATCAGCGGTCATAGCCGTGCAGGAGGTTACACAAACTACATAATCACTCATTCAAACCGCTTTGCTGCAGCTTTATCAGGGGCGGGGGTAAGCGATTGGGTAAGTGCACAATTGCAATTGATCCGTAATTCAGGGAATCCACGGCCCGACAATGGTCAAGAGCCTTCAATCTATGCCCAACGCCAATTTATCATGCAGAATCCCATCCTGCACGCAGATAAAATAACGACTCCTTTACTGATTTTTCATAACAGGGACGATTCGGCCGTTCCCTGGGAACAATCTGTTGAACTTTATATTGCTATGCGGCGCTTGGGCAAAAAGGTGTGGATGCTACAATATGATGGGCAAACGCATACGTTATCACAAAAAAAAGCCCAGGTGGACCTGACGCTACGTATTACGCAGTTTTTTGATCATTATCTGAAAGGAGCTCCGCCACCAAAGTGGATGACAACCGGCATACCTGCGCGGCTTAAAGGGATTGAAACAGGATTAGAATTAGACAATAGTAGACATAAACTATAAAAATGAGGCTACGCAGATCATTCATAATATTATTCGTGTGGGGTATAGCTACCGGTAACGCTTTTGCCCAGACTACCAATCTGGACGCAGATAAGGCAAAAGGTAAACCTGCCATTGATTTTGCGGCTATAGACAGCTGGCTGTGGATTCCCTCTGCGAGGGTATCTATCAGTGATGATGGCCGTTACTGGTCTTATCTGATTGCCAGCCCCAGAGGCGACAACGCCAAAGTTATTGTGCAGGCGACATCGGGAGAGATTCAGTATGAGCTTAGCGGTAAGCAGCCTGGCATTTTTAGCGGCGACAGTAAATGGTATATCTACCAGACAAAAGATAGCCTGCTTTTTTTACCGTTGGGTATTAAAAAGCTTCGCAAGGCAGTAGCTGTAGCCGGCTATCAAACCAATCAAAAGTTGAAGACAGATAAGGTAAACTGGATTGCTTACCAGTTAAAGGATACTACTCGTACACTTGTGCTGCATCACTTTCCAAGTGGCCGTGAAGAGCGAATAGAAGGTGTTAGTAATTATTCTTTTGATGGCAACGGCCGTTGGCTGGTATGCCGCAAGGTAGATGGCAGTTTATTACTGCATAGCCTTGCGGGCAGTGCTTCCCGGCAGGTACAAAGTGTAAGCCATTACCTGCTGGATAAAAACGGTAAAATACTTGTTTATATAGATAAACAAGCTACCGATCCGCGGGTAATGCGGATGAACCTTGCAGACGGAAAAACAACCACTCTTTGGGAAAGTCACGATCCTGCTATTACTGCTGGTTCATTGGCGGTGGATGAAACAGGTCGCCAGGTACTATTTATAGTGAAAGAAAAAAAAGGCACTGCCGAGAGATCGTCCATTTGGTATCATAGCTCTGGTATGGTTCGGGCTGATCAGCGTTTAAGCGATGGTAATGGAAGATATTGATCAGGCTGGGTTCGAGGCACTGTCCTAACTGCTAAAGGAAAGAAAAAATAAATTAAAGGGTTTCTCATGTAAGTCCGGAAAGAAGTGTCGACTTCAGGCCGGTTTTTATGAAATAATTAAACGACAAAGAATAAAAAAATAAACAATAAATATGAAGAAGAAGTGTACGTTAATAATTGCGCTGATAGTTGCCGTCACCAACTTTATAAGTGCCCAGGTAATGAACCCGGTAAAGTGGAGTTTTTCTAAAAAGAAGTTGAATGATACCAGCTATGAGCTAGAGTTAAAAGCCACTATACAACACGGCTGGCATATTTATTCCCAAACCACACCAGAAGGAGGCCCGTTGCCTACAACTATAACGCTTGGCAAGAACCCTTTGATAAAGCCGGAAGGAAAACCAAGAGAAGATGGCAAGCTGGAGCAAAAGCATGAAGAAGTCTTTGGTGTGGATGTTAAACAGTTTTCCGGCGTGGTAACTTTTGTACAACTGGTCACGGTAAAACCTGGTATTAAAACGAAGGTATCGGGTAAGATCAGTTTTATGGCTTGCAATGATACCGAGTGCCTGCCGCCTAAAGAGGTTCCTTTCACCATTGACATGCCATAAAGCTCATGAAAATAATATCTTTGTTTTATTGCATAGTTTCTTTGTTCCCGCTTTACGCGCTAGGCCAACCAGCGCCTGTTATTTTTAGCACCGAGATACATCTTTTAAAAGATGGCGAAGCGGAACTGATCATTACGGCACGTATGGAAAAAGGTATTGCACTATACGCGCTTCAACCGGATAGTGCTAATGGCCTGGGCAGCACGATCCTTTTCGATACAGCCACCGTGCAATATTTAGATGGAGCAATACAGGTCCTTACACCTGCCACAACGATTACGGATAGTGTTTTAGGTCAGGTTGTATCTGTTTATAGGGATTCATCGGTATGGAAACAAAAATTAAAGGGACTAACAGCCGACAGCCAGCAACTAAAAGCCACCATCCAGTATTTATATCAGCAGGGCGATGCTTACCTGCCCGGTGATACGTTGTTAAAGATTTCCGTTCCGGCGTTGAATAGACGAGACGCTGAAGACAATACTTCCCTTTTATGGATCTTCATCGCAGCTTTTGGCGGTGGACTGTTAGCTTTACTGACGCCTTGTGTCTATTCCATGATACCGGTAACGGTGTCGTTTTTTACCAAGCGCAGCAATAATAAAAAAGAAGGTATCCGTAACGCGCTTTACTACTCCCTCTCGATTATATTTATCTTCACTTTGCTGGGCTTTTTGATCACCCTGATCTTTGGCCCGGCTGCACTCAATAACCTGGCCACCAACTGGATCGCCAACCTGATTTTCTTTGCAATCTTTCTCATCTTTGGATTTTCCTTCTTAGGCGCTTTTGAAATCGCCTTACCCGCTTCCTGGGCGGGCAAAGCCGATAGTAAAGCAGGAACCCAAAACTTTTGGGGCATCTTTTTTATGGCCCTTACTTTGGTGCTGGTATCTTTTTCCTGCACTGGCCCCATCATCGGTAACCTGTTAGTTTTGGCGGCAAAAGGCAGCTATTATGGCCCACTCACAGGTATGTTCGGCTTTTCCCTGGCATTGGCGCTGCCCTTTGCGTTATTCGCCTTTTTCCCAAGCAAATTAAATGTACTCGGTAAAGCAGGCGGCTGGCTCAACGCGGTAAAAGTAACGTTAGGATTCGTAGAGCTGGCCCTGGCATTAAAGTTCTTATCCAACGCCGACCTGGCTCGTAACTGGCGCATCCTGGATCGGGAAATCTTCATCGTCCTATGGATCGCCATCTTCGGATTATTAGGCGTATACCTGTTGGGCAAGATCAAATTCCGGCATGATGATGCGCTGCCTCAAAATGATTTTGGATTACCCTTTCTTTCGGTGACCAGGCTGTTGTTTACGATATCAGCATTTAGTATGACCATCTACCTGCTGCCCGGTCTGTTTGGTGCACCGTTAAAAGGATTGGGGGCTTTCCTGCCGCCAATGGGCACGCAGGACTTTAATGCAGATGATCTGCCATCCGGGTTCTCACTCACATCACTAACCCAATCAGGCCATAGTAATGGCTTGCCTGAACCTAAGAAATATGCATCTGTAATGAAAAAGAATGAACCGGATGTAGTGGTTAATAATGGTCTTGTTACCTACTTCGATTATAACGAGGCATTGGAAGTGGCCCGCAACCTAAAGCGACCGCTGCTTTTGGATTTTACCGGTATCAACTGTATCAATTGCCGCAAGATGGAAGCGCAGGTTTGGAGCGACCCGCAAGTGATGCGTTTGCTCAAAGACAGCTTTGTGATCGCCTCCCTGTTTGTAGATGTGCATAAAGATGTAGACCTGCCTGCATCAGAACAATACTATTCTAAGGAGCTGGGCAAGGACATCGTGACGCTTGGTGACCGTAATGCCGAAATACAGGTCCGTCGCTTTGGTTCCAACACCCAGCCCTTTTATTTCTTCCTGGATGGTAACCAGCAGAAGCTGGTAGCCAGTGGCTATGGTTATGATCCGGATATCAAAAAGTTCAAAAACTTATTACAGCAGGTTTTACTACAGTACCATAAAGATTAATGTATGCAGCAGGATATCACAGCCATAAAAGGCGGATCGTTTATGTCACAAATGAAAAGCCGGTTACAGGAACTCTGGCAACTCGTAGGCAATACGCCAATGATTGAGATCATTTACCGTTACCAGGGTAAAGAGCGATCCATCTTTGCCAAATGTGAGCATTACAATTTAACAGGCAGCATTAAAGACAGGATGGCTTTGTACATATTAGAACAAGCCTACGGCAGTGGTGTGCTGCATGATGAAGATACGATCATTGAAGCCACCAGTGGAAATACCGGGATCGCTTTCAGCGCCATTGGTAAAGGCCTCGGTCATCCGGTTAAAATAATCATGCCTGACTGGATGAGTAAAGAACGCATGGCGATCATGGAAAGCCTGGGCGCAGAACTGATCCTGGTCAGCAAAGAAGAAGGCGGCTTTTTGGGAAGCATCGCTATGGCAGAGCGGATAAAGGCATTGGAACCGCATATCTTCCTGCCCCGCCAGTTTGAGAACCAGGGAAACGTAATGGCGCATTTTACGACCACTGGTCCGGAAATCGCAAAGCAGCTCGAACAAAGAGGGCTGCAACCTTCTGTTTTTGTGGCAGGTGTTGGGACCGGCGGCACAGTAATGGGCGCAGGCCATTATTTAAAATCCATAAACAAAAGGATCTTCATCCATCCTTTGGAACCCGCTGAATCTCCCACGCTATCTACCGGCAGGAAAGTCGGTTCTCATCGTATACAGGGCATATCTGATGAATTTATCCCCTCCATCGTAAAGCTCAATGAGCTGGACCCGGTGATCAGCGTACACGATGGCGATAGTATCATTATGGCGCAGCAGCTCGCCCGGCAATTGGGCCTGGCGGTAGGCATTTCTTCCGGTGCCAATTTCCTGGGCGCCGTGCAATTGCAAACGATATATAACACCAACGAACCCGTGGTGACGATATTTAGCGACAGCAATAAGAAATATTTAAGCACGGCGTTGATGCACGATGAGCCTTTACAGGAGCAGTATATAGCTCCAGGGATTGAACTGCTGGGCTACCGCACATTGAAGCGGGCGGACCTGAACTAATGACATGAGGGAATAAGATGCTTTAATTAACCAGGTACAGTTATGCTGCTTCATCCTTCCTTTTTTGGCTTATTGCAGCTATCCCGGCAACTGGATACTCCCGTGAGCGCAGGACAGATCATCCCGCCTCATGCGTTCCGGTATTTTATGCATAAAACGGGACTGGACAGGTTATTATCAGAAAAGTTGAAAAGGATCGGCCAAAACCCAGGCGAGCAAACGTTGGACAACTGTAGCAGGCAGTTTCAAAAGATAGTGGCAGAGACAAGGATACCGGAAGCGTTATCGGAGCAGTTCTATGAATGTTATTTTATACTCAAAGACGAGCAGAAAGGCCGTAAAAGTTTCCGGCTCCAATCGGTAGTAGAGCCTTTGTTGGGAAAAGCCGCTTACCCATTGGAGGAATACAGGAAAGAGGATATAGACGGGCCTGCCGCCCTTTTGGAAGCTGTTCACCAGGTTTTTATCAAAGTCTTTACTAGCTGGGTGCTGGAAGGTTTAACAAAAGACCCGGATAGTGCAGGCTCGCTGGGCTTGTTTATAGGAATGCAGGTACAGCCTGTCTTTACGGATGAGGCCTTTGGCACCTGTTACCGGCTGCTGGGCACTTCAGATCATATTATCCGTTTGTCTGTGGCCTATGGCAATCCGCTGATATTTGAGAGGGGTTTATCAGGCTCAGATGTTTTTCATGTGGAAGCACAAGCAGGTAACCTGAAATTGGCTTTCTGTAAGGCAGAGGCCAAAACAAAAATGTGGTTAACCCCGGAAAGCAGGTTGCTGGAGCCTTTGATTACGGGAGTAGCACCCGGAAAGCAAAAAGCCCTTTGCGCAAGCGAGGATATCATCCTGCAGGTTGTTCAGGCTTTCTTACAAATTGAAAATGGTATGCAGGCATACCGGCAGTTCCATATACATCCCTGTTTACTTTGGAAAGTTAATAGGGAAACCAACCTGCCTGAGCTGCTGGATTTGAAACAGGTTTAAAAATATTAGTTAAATGAGAAATGATAAAATACTGGTGATCGGTGCTTCCGGCCAGATCGGCGCGGAGCTTACCCTGGCCCTTCGGGAGTTGTATGGAAATGGTAACGTGATTGCTTCTGACCTGAATGAACAGGGCGGCCGGTTAAGTGCTACCGGGCCATACCTTAGCCTTGATGTGATGGAGCGCGCAAAGCTGCATTCCGTAGTAGTGGAACAACGGGTAACACAGGTCTATTTATTAGCGGCAATGCTCTCTGCTTCCGGCGAGCAGCGCCCCGAAATGGCCTGGCAGATCAATATGCAGGGGCTGCTCAATGTATTGGAGATTGCAAAAATTGAAAAGCTGCATAAAATATTCTGGCCCTCTTCTATTGCCGTATTTGGCCCTACATCTCCCAAACAAAATTGTCCGCAGCAAACGATCATTGAACCGGCAACGGTGTATGGGATCAGCAAGTTTGCAGGCGAATGCTGGTGCCGGTACTATCACCGCAAATACGGCCTTGACATCCGGAGCCTGCGTTATCCCGGCCTTATTTCTTATAAAGCAGCACCCGGTGGCGGTACTACCGATTATGCCATTGATATCTTTTATCACGCGATGAAGGAACAAAAGTATACCTGCTTTCTTTCGCCCGGTACAAAGTTGCCTATGATGTACATGCCCGATGCGATCCGCGCTGCCATTGAGCTGATGGAAACGCCGCAGGAAATGATATCGGTGCGCAGCTCCTACAATATCGGCGCGTTGAGCTTTTCACCAGCAGCGCTGGCCGCTTCCATACAAAAACATATCCCTGGTTTTGCAATCACCTATCAACCCGATTACCGGCAGGCGATTGCTGCCGACTGGCCTGAGAGCATTGACGACAGTGTGGCTCGCCGGGATTGGGGCTGGAAGCCGCGTTATGACCTGGATAGGATGACGGAGGATATGATGGCGAATATTTTAGCAGACAATTACGTTTAGTAATACATAAAATGGATTAGATATGAATCTTGATAAAAAGAAACGAAGCAAGGAGTACCAGGAGGCTTTGTTGAAGTTTAAGGATCACCTTGAAGAAGAGCAAGGAAGATCAGTTTCAGATAGGGAAATGGACAAAATCTCGGGATTTTTAGATTTTATGGCTAAAATAGTTGTGGATCAGACACTGGAAGAATCAAGTAGAAAAGAAAAATTAGCGGAATATCCGGATGGCTATCATTTTGACAAGGATGGTTATTCCTGTATCGTTTGCCATCGTTCAGCCTCGGGAGAAAATTCCTGGTATGATAAGAACGGTTTGAAATGTATGTGCTGTCAGAATGCTATTAACAAAAAGATCATCCCTGTTTCTGTTATTAAAAACCCCGATAGTTATTATACTTCTACACTCCTGGAAATATCATTTAATCTAAAGCCCCAAATGATCCGTATGTGGATAAAGCAGGGACTTTTAAAAGATCGCATCATTCCCGGGAAAGACGGGAAAGGAAAACATTTGCAATTATTCCTGCTGTCTGACAACAAAGGTTTTTTACCACCTCCCAAAAAATTAAGGGTTGGCGGCCCGGTAAAAGAAACAACGCCTGACGGGCGGGAAGAATATGTGTTTTATCCCTGGTATTATTTTGTAGACCCCAAAGAACATTTGAAGAAGTATGGTATCTCCCATTATTTCAGGATAGTCCCGTTGGAAAATAAATAATATCCAGGAGTAGTTGCCGGGCTGGTTAATTATCCCCAATCAACCGTGTCCTGCCAGACCTGGATCACTTTACCTGTTAACACATCTATCAAAAAAGTCTCAGCATTGGGCGTCTCGTCCCACTCTTTCGGTATCTTGAAAGTACTTTTTACCATCCATACAATTCTTCCCTTCACAAAATCCCTTAGATCCTTTGATTGCTGGTATACCTTATATTCTTCGTCAGACACCGTAACTTCTGCCCAACCCAGTTCTATAGTATAATTTTTTAGCGGCTTTTTTATTTTTGATCTCTTGGCGATCTCCAATGCTTTTTGAGAACTGATCGCACTAAAAGCCAATATTCCCCGCATATCGAATAATCCGGTAGGGATAAAGCCCGCCATCAAAGTACCATTTTGATGAATGTAAAAATTGATTTTTAGCGAATCTCCTTTAAAGGACGGGTGACGGAAATAATAGCGGAATGAAAACATTTCCGGTTCAAACCTTAATGTATCTCTGAAAGAACACATAATACCGCCTCCGGGTGCTTTAAGGGTCCGGTAATAGCTATGCGTAGAATCTTTGGTAATGTACGGCAGCATATCCTTACCATAATAAAGTTCAATGATGCTATCGGCAGTAATGGCATAATGGGCATAATTGCTCCTGTCAAATACACGATCAGTTTCAGGATATTCCTGTGCGCTGCCTTTTATGCCAGGCAGCAAGATAAAGGCAAGGACTATAAAAGCTTGTATTTTCATTGCTGCATCTTTAATCAACGGATGAAATTAATGAAAATGGATCGGTAACCGGCTCACAGGCTACCTTTTCTCTTTGCTATTGATTCTTTTAGCTTTTTGATCTTGGCTGGAGCGACGTATACATATTCAAGCATAGCTGTTATGAAATCTTTCATATCATATATTTCCGGATAAATAAGTTGGTAGCTGCCGTCGTGAGCGCCCAAATTCCCTAATATCCTAAGAGTATCTGCCATTTGGGAGAGCGTTTGGGGTATAATTCCTTTCTTCACAAGGTCATCTATCTGCAATTTTAAATTTGATCCAATAGCTTTCTGATCTTTACACAGCAGCTCAAGGGTTTTTCGTATTAACAAGGCAAAGGCCGTGTATGATATTTTTTCAACTTTTAAAGCCTCGCGATAAGTTTCTATGATCAGTTCCGGAACGTCTTTATTTGGCGTCTTTGTAGAAGGATAACATAAAGTAGCTTCTGTAATATAACCAGGGCGTTCGTCAAATTCACAATCATAGTATAAGGCTACACCACTGCATGTTTTACACTGGGTTAAATAATAGGTACAATCAAAATCAAATGTATCCAAAGGGCCGTTTATCCCGTGCCCGGTTGAGCGGGAGGCAGTTTCACATAACAGAAAATGCCCTGTTTTATTGCCGCAATGGGGGCACACTAGGATTAATTCTTTGCTAACTTTTATTTTCTTCATACCTACATTTGATTATTGCGTGCAGGTAGATCACATATTCATACAGGATAGCTTTGAGCTCTTAATTTAACCTCTTCCGGGCTGATATAGGAAATCCAGAATTCGTCACAGGAGAATTCAATTCTTTCGTTTTTCCCTGTTAATACATCTTCTTTATTTTTGAATTCTGCGTTGACGATTTTTAAATAAGTTTGGCCTACGTTAATTTCGTGATTGAACAGGTTATAAAAGGTTGCGCCATCCAGATGCCGCTCAAAGTCTTTCAAAGCGAAGA
This sequence comes from Niabella sp., assembly GCA_049841335.1. Lineage (GTDB taxonomy): Bacteria > Bacteroidota > Bacteroidia > Chitinophagales > Chitinophagaceae > Niabella. Next base: position 16,518 of record JASGDI010000008.1, read on the forward strand.
ATTTTTCCAGGTTTTCTGGTTTGTAGAAGGACGCTTCTGTAAATGTAAGGCCCGCCAACATTCCAGGTTGCATAATTTGTTGCCCCTTCGTTCCTAAACGATCGGTTAAACGTTGAACGATGTCAATATTATCATTGCTTTGGTCAATATATGGCAAATCTCTAAATTTTACTCCAAACCTCTTTTCTATAAAATTTAGGTTTCTAAAATGCGTCAACATTTTTATTGCATTATCAGCAACTTCTCTTTTTGTGGTATGACTGTATTCAGAGCTTTTTCCTTTAGAAAAGATGGTGAACGGAACTCCATTCGCAAAATTAGCTAGCAACTGAAAGCTATTGATTTCTTCAACCGTATTACTGCACAGCTTATTGTGTGTAAAATTTAAATTTATGTAAAAGCCATTAGTACTCGGTTTTGACAGATCATGAGATACCATGAATTTCCCTGCCTTTGTTGTTACTGAAATTTCAATGAAAGGATCGGACCTGTATATTTCATAATTTAAGTCATTTAGTTCAAATCCATCCTTGAATCTTATATCGAATGTGCCTTTTTTGGATGGTAATTGAATCAGTTCGATGGAGGCTCCGTCTTTAAAAAGAGGAATGTTAATACCATTGATAATCGTGGACGCTTTAACAATATTTTTCGCGGGTATACTTACTTTCCGTGTATGTCTGCCGTTCAATAACTCCTTCATTTGCTTATGGATATCTTCGCCTGTGAAAGTAAGCTGGACCTTCTCTTCCCCTGTACCACTAAGAGAACCAGCACCGGTTATGGTCTTATTTCCCTTACTTGTATCATAATTAACATAGACATCCCGGCCTTTAAGAAAGCGCTCTGTTAAACTCAAGTCTGCAATATTGTCTATTGAAAATTGAATCAAGTCTTTGCAGATATGGTCGAAAAGAAGCTTGAAAAAGTCCTCTCCTCGGTAGTTCAAATAGGTTAAACCTTTTTTTGCCAGCAGGCTTTGATTCGCTTTATTCAGGTCTGGTGATACGAAATATCCTTGTTTAAAATTGCTGCCAAGCTTTTCTACCACGTGAAAAAATTCGCCCCTGACATTCAAATCTTGCAAGCTATATCCAACAAAAATGGTTGTTTTAGTTGCGAATTTCTCTTGTAAGGCGCTTAGTATAATACTATTGCTATTTTTCCTTGCAAACCTTGCGTAGTCATCTCTTGTTAATATTATCGACTCGGGATGATCCGGATCACCATGGATTTTAAAGAGATTAACCTTTTTAGAATTTGTAGCGCCCAGGTGTTCGTCGGTAACAATAGTATGTATATTATCACCATAGGCAGCTTCAAAAAGATAGTCATAGTTTGTTGTAATGATATCCTTTATAAAATAGATTCTTGCGATTAATTCATGAGTATCGAACTTTGTAATAGTGGATCGTCCGAATATTTCGTTAATGCTGTTAATGATTAAATTTCGATCTTTGATAGCTTCAACTACATTTGCTATATCCATAAGATCCGAGTTGACGTTCAGACCGGATTCTAACTGTTCCTGCTCACTTAGAATTGACAATAAACGGTTGCCCAATTGATATGCGTTTGGATATCCCGCATATTGAGAGAGGCCGGACCCTGCAAACAAAATAACCTCTCCGGCAACAAGCTCTGATAATAGTTTACTAAAATTATGGTTTAACATTTTTCTCGTTTACTTTTCTTTCTATCGACTAGTCGGAGTTTTGTTAGCAAATTTAACGCAGGTGAAATAATCTAGCAGTTTATGGAGGCTTTATTCTAAAGTTCTAAATTATAACATAGGTGATTTTTATTGCTTGCAAACGTTTGTATAAATGATTTTACGCTCTCATCAAGTTCTCAAGGACAAATTAAATGATCTCATAGCACTACACCAATCTGAGAAGTAAATGAATTTGTCCGGCAATCTTTTCTTTACATAGCTTTGAAACGCAGCCGCGCAGAGGTTTAGGCAATATTGAGTGACGACAGAGGCATGGTCATACCTTCGTAATGGAATAATAATAGCGTATCCATCCGGGTCTTCGGCTATTTTACTTTGCACGATAGGGTTTCCATGTGTTGACATGGACCATATTTCGTAATAGGCTTCGTATAATGCCGGGTAACCTGCTCGTTCAGCGAGTTCTTTTAGATTCTTTGGGCCGTCATACAATTGGTACCAGTTCGTATACTTCTTTTTTGAACTAATCCTATCAAACTCTTCCTTGGCCAGCTTGTATTTTGGGCTCTTATATATTTGATTGCTTAGAAGATAATCAGAATCTGCATTTTTCCGAATTAAGGGAACCTTACCTTTAAGAACTTTATCGTGTTGGGATTTTTCTTTCAAAACCTGATAATAGGAAGTTCGATCATCCGACTTCTTCATTAATTTCAGATTGGTCTCCTGGCTCCATACCATAAAGCCCATAGCTCTGTCTGTTTCCTTTTCACCACTTTCAAAAAGGTACTCGAAAGAAACTAAGTTTTCGAAAGCAGCCCGAAGCAGTATATAGCAAGGATCAACTACAGAACTCTTAATAAGAGTTGTTACTGCGTCAATATTATCGAGAAAATTTCTTAAAAAGATGATCGCAGGAAGATAAGCATCGTCTTTGCATCTTTCAAAGTCCCAGGCTAGTATATGCGTTCCGAAATTGACCGCCTCAGAGAGTCCCTCACTAAGGTAATTGAGCTTCTGAAGGGTGCTGTCTTCAGTATCTCTATTTAATATCCTTCTTTCTGATTTATACATATATTCAAAGTTAAATCAACTAATCAGCAAGATTATAAAAGGCCTGCGCAATCTATTTGCACAATAAAATGTATTTAGACCGTTACATACACATCAGATCGACAGGTTTTGGGATACGGGAATGAAATAAGCACACTACCAAACGATTGAATATATCCAATCTGCTTCCAAATGGGCAAGTCGCAGGACTGATTTATAAAACAAATGGCCTCTTAAAGAGACCATTTCAAATATTATTACTGTTCCACATTTTTCATTTTCTTTCACCCAGCAATTTTTCCAGCAGGGCTACCTTTTCTCTTTCAGCAGCCAGCAGACTTTCATAAAGCTTTTTGTTTTCTTCTATCAGTTGTTTATAATCTTCGGGTGCATTAAAGTTAATGGTGCTATAACTGCTGCACGATCCGGAACCACTATTATCATTAAACGTATTAAAATAATTGATAGCAGCTTCTTCTGTAAAGTTTTCAATAGCCTGTTTGGGTATATTCAACACCTGGGCTACCTGTTTAAGTACTTCATCTTCCACTACTTCATGTTCCTCCAGTCGGGATACTTTTTTCTGCGACCAATCCGGCCCCAGTTCAATAGCGAGTGCTTCCTGTTTTAGTCCAAATAGCTCTCTGAACCGTTTAATATTACGGCCATGATGAACTTTTTTTGGTTGTTCTGTTTCTGTCATATTCACATCTGTTATCAGCTTCCAAAAATAACACTTCTATCGGTACCAAGGGCTGTTTTGTCTATTTTAGACACATTGCCTGGCTGACCCCTAAAATTACTAATTTTTTTAGACTTCTTACCTTATTCGGCCAGATAGATGCATGGCGTTTACCATTTGCAAACGTATTGGGAGTGGTTAGCAAAGCAGATCAGGATCGGGATGATTATTTTCTGGTGAGCATTTTTCTATTCCACTTCCACTCATTTATATTTATCATTCAGCCCGACGCCCTGTAGTATCATTACCTTTATTTTGTCCAGGCGGCTCAGTTGGGTGGCTTCCTGCTTGGCTTCTTTGATGTAAAGGATATATTCTTTTTGTTTCCCGGGCGTCAGCTTTTCAAAAGCTATTTTCAGTTTTTTATCTTCCTGTAATGCGTCCGATAACAATGGTGGGGGCTCAACCGGGGTAAATTTTTCAGGCTGCATCTTCAAGCCCTTTTTCTCCACTTCGATGGCTTCCTGGAGGTACTCCAGGATTTTTTTTTCGTCAATTTCATCCTTCGAGGTAAAACGCCATTGCCGTAGCGATTTGGTTTTGCCTTCCTGTGCATTGACCAGCACTTTGTATTTATCTTTCAGAAAAACACCGTTATAAAACCAGATGGTAAAATAGTTTTTGAAGCCACCGTAGCTTACCACGTTTTTACCCTTGTATGTAAAAACTTCGGCGCCCCATTTTATGGTCTTTTCTAAAGGCATTTTTGAGAGGATGCCTGCAACCAAAGCCAGTTCTTCCGCCCATTGTTCACCACTTTGCATCTTTAATTATTTTTTAAGTTACTCACGGCCCGCCAGAGCACTTTCCACTCACCATCTTTGGTAAAAACCAGGATATCTGTTCCTGTTTCGTGAAAGAGCTGGTTGTTTTGTTCATATTTCATTTCAAAATGGTAGGTAACCACTGCGGTATGATGGCTTAATTGTATTTGGATGTCATTTTCGTTGTACAACAAAACGGTGGAGGCGTTCATAAAATCTTTGTAGGTCTGAACGCAACTTTCCTTTCCACGAACCTGTTGCAGGAAGTCAGGACTATTAAAGACCACCTGCTCATGGAAATAAGAGGACAGCTCATCAAATTTTTTCGAATACCAGGCTGCATTAATTTTCCGGACCCGTTCCCGGATTTCCTGCAGCTCACTGTCAAAGCCTGATGTTGTATTCATAAAATAACTTTTATTTTTTGCACATTTACAAAGTTATAAAAAGTTCAATTTCATCCCGGTGATAGGCGCATCAGGCTGAGTCATTGGTTGCAGCAATTTCGCCAGGAAAAAATAAAAAGACGCGCAAGCAAATGCTTTCCTTTACTTTTGCAAGTAAATACTTGCATATCATGGAAGCCCGTAGAGATGTTTTTCAAGCCATTGCAGATCCGACACGCAGGGCTATTATTGGTATGATTGCAAAAGAGCCGGTCAATGTCAATACGATTGCTGAACAGTTTGACGTAAGCCGGCAGGCTGTTTCCCTGCATTTAAAAATATTGGCAGAATGTGGTTTACTGAAGGTGAAGCAACAGGGACGCGAACGGATTTGCGAAGCGCAACTGGAAAAGCTCCGTGAAGTAAATGAATGGATCACTCAGTACAAACAGTTTTGGGAAATGAAACTGGACGCATTGGGCAAATTTCTTACCGATACCAAAAAATTAAGATAATGGACAAAAAGATCCTGGTAATCGAACGCACTTACGAAGCCCCGATCGAAAAAGTCTGGGAAGCTATTACCAACAAAGACCAGATGAAACAATGGTATTTTGATGTTTCCGATTTCAAAGCGGAAGTTAATTTTGAGTTTCAGTTTTACGGCGAAAGCGATGGGAGGAATTACCTGCATAAGTGTACGGTTGTGGAAGTCGAGCTCCTTTCAAAAATTGCATACACCTGGCGCTATGAAGGTTATGCGGGTGAGTCACTGGTAACGTTTGAGCTGTTCAGCGAAGCCGGGAATAAAACCCGCCTGAAGCTGACCCATTCAGGCACAGACAGCTTCCTGTCGCATCCCGACTTCGAAAAAGCCGATTTCAGCGAAGGTTGGAACAGCATACTTGGGGAGTCGCTTCGTAACTTCGTGGAAACCGGCAGCTTTACCAAATCCATCCGTATCCGGGCCAGCGGGAAAGATATTTGGGAGATTATTCTGAATCCGGATAACCAATGGGGGCTTGCCTTTGGAGACGGTGCAACCGTGGAAACCGATTGGAAAGAGGGTTCACCCATTATTTGGAAAGATACAGAGAACAATATCGGTGCAAACGGAGTGGTAGAAGTTCATCAACCGGAAAAGTATTTACAACTGCATTACTATGATGAGGTAGAACCGAAACCCGGAGCCACATTAGGCGATTACTATGAAAAAATCAGGCTTGTACCTGGTGAACAGGAAAATATACTTTCCATAGAGATTGGTAAAATAACAAAATGCGATATACCTACGTTTGAGCAAATGTGGGATAAGGCAATAAATAGCATAAAGGAACGCTCAGAAAAAAACAATCGAACCAAACACAAAGAAATAGTTTCCTGAACCAAAAAAGTAGATATGAAACGCTCTTCACAAGCAGCAATCATCCTGGCTCAGATCAATGCTAAAACAAAGCTGGGAAACTTACGGAAGATGGCTAAGGACATCAAAAAGGATCACGAGCTGGCTATGGAATTGTGGTCAACCGGAGGATTGATGCCAAGGCTGTTGGCCATCTTGATTATGGACAACAAGCGTATTTCACAGGATTTGATCCATAAGCTGGTTCGGGATATGCAGGCGCATTCTCTGAATGAACGAAATCAGCTAATGGACTGGTTCATGGCCAACCAGCTCCTTAAAGACAGGAAGACCACTGCACTGATTGAATCATGGGAAAATAGTGTTTCTGCGCTTCAAAGACGGGTATTCTGGTATCACCAGGCGCGTTTAAGGTGGGTGGGCCAGACACCGCCTGCTAATACACCGCAGTTACTGACTAAAATAGAAGCGGACATCGCCAAAGAAGCACCGGAAGTCCAATGGGCCATGAATTTCACAGCTGGCTGGATCGGTGTTTATGAAAAACAGTACCGCAACCGGTGCATCGCTTTGGGAGAGAAAACGGGTCTTTATAAAGGTGAAATGGTATCAAAAGGGTGTACGCCCGATTATTTGCCAGAATTCATTGCGATTGAAAGCAACAAACGAAATGCATAATAGGTTGAAAAATAAATAATAATCACAATCCAAGTAATATGAATATCAAAACCACCGTTGTTTGTTTGCCCGTCCAAAATCTGGATCAAACAGTAACATTCTACAAAAATGTATTTGAACTTCCTGACATTCAGGTGGAGGAAGGTATGATTACAATGGAGCTTCCCAATCTCTCGCTATTCCTTATGGAAAAAGATGCTTTTGAAGCATATAGTAAAAAAGCAGGTCGTGGGGTACAGTTTCCAAATGGTAATGTCGCAGCGATCATCAGTTGTGCATTGGTGTCTAAAGAAGAGGTGGATACAGCTTTAGAGAAAGCCGTAAGCTATGGAGGTTCGGTAACGAACAAAGCGACAATTGATGAAACATACGGCGGCTATATCGGATATCTCTCTGATCCCGACGGGCATTTGTGGGAGCTTGTATATCCGCAACAGCAAGGTTCAATAGAAATGTTTTGATATGGAACATACAGTGATTGAAACAACCATTGAAATAAACGCACCATTGAACAAAGTTTGGAGCGTGTTTACCGATCCCGAGATAACCCAACAAATGGGCGGGTATTATGATACGGATTGGGAAATCGGTCATTCATTTGGTTTTAAGAAAGCAGGCGGTAACCAGCTGACAAAGGGTACTTTGCTTGACTTTCAACCAAAGCGGCTCATCAGGCATAGTCTTATTGAGCCAGGCACCGAAACCATTATGGCAGTGCTTACTTATGAATTTTTGGAAAAAGACGAAATTACATTGCTGACAGGTAAAGAAGAATTAACGCATCCATTAGACAAAGCTACGTTTGATGACGCCTGCGCAGGTTGGGCAGCGGCATTGGATTCTGTAAAACGGATAGCCGAAGCGTTATGAAAAGAACCTCAAAAAATACTAAAATTATCCAGGCGAATATAAAGCAGGTTTACGATGCTTTTACAAACCCCAAAGCCTTGGAGTACTGGCTTTCTCCCGATGGCATGACGGGAAAAATTCACAGCTTTAATTTAGAACTGGGTGGCGGTTATGAGATGTCCCTTTTTTATAAGGATGACAAAGCCGCAGGGAAAACAGCCGGGAACGAAGATCGCTATGCAGCAACGTTTGTTGAACTGAAGCCCTATGAAAAGATCGTCCAGGTAATCCATTTTCAATCGGACAAAAGCGAGTTTACCGGCGAAATGATCATGGAGGTTTTTTTTAAAGAAAGCGGAAACAATGGTACGGAAGTAACCATCGTTTTTAAAAACATTCCGATGGGCGTTGATCCCAGAGACAATGAAGCAGGAACAGAGCAATCATTGGAAAAACTGGCTCGCTATATTAAAGATAATGATGACAGGCCAGGATTACGTCAATCTGAAAAGAATTAGGAGCGGATTTATTTCGCTCGTCATAGGCTCACCAGTTTCCTTAAGGCCAGGATACAACCACTATGGTACCCTTCATGGTACAGTAAAAAATCAAGGGCATCATCAATCCCGTTTATTTCAATGCCATATACTTTAAAGATATTCGGCGACGGGGTATAATGGTTAAATATTTTTTTGTCATAGTCTGTCTGTAACTGATCAATAGTGTCGATAAATAACTGTTTAACCTCCTGCACTTCGCCTAGGTTCATATATCTTTCCGGTTGGGTGCCGGTAAAAAAAGGCGCAATAAATTTACCGGCAGCGATCGCTTCCTGTCCGCTCCTTAAATAGCAAATGGCCTGCTGCGCACTGATCAGGTGGGTTACATTCCAAATGATATTATTACGGAAACCAACCGGAACTTTATTGAGTTCCGCGTCAGTGAGATCAGCGATTTGTCCGATTAAGAACTGCCTGATCTTTTTTATCTTCTCAATACGCTGATCCATATTTTACCATTATTCTTATTGAGATTATTGATTAAAATCAGGGTAAGGGAATCCTTTACCGGTTTCACAAAGAAATTTCAGGCTCCTGAAAAAAAGCGCCCAGTCATAGCTGCAGGAAGCAAATTCCGGTGTGTAGGCTTTCCACCCGTCGTGATGAAAAAATAATACCGTTCCTTTTACGTGCGGTTCCAGCTCGAAGCTAAGTGTAGTACCAACCCAGTCTTCATAGCCTTTCCGGCAAAGCCAGCTAACTTTACTATAGGGTTGCAGCTCGGTTATTTCCATTTCTTTAAAATACTCCGGCTCAAAAACAAATCTTGCGATACCCCCTACTTCAGGGTTAATGGTAGTCTCAGGTGTCCACCAGCCAGCCAGGCCTTCCTGCGTGGTTAAAGCTTCGTACACAGTCTCTGCCGGTGCTTCGATCAGCAGCCGGTGGTAAATGCTTTTAGTAGTCGCTGCGCCTGTTGCATTTTGCTGTTTTGATAACGGTACATCTGGATGCTCCGCTGTCACCTCTTTAGGCGTAGGTTTGCCTTTACCGGTGGTGATCAGATCTTTTAAGCTACCCTGGATATAGTGTGTCCAGGCGTCGTGGCAAACCTTAAAGCATTCATATTCCGGCACCAGGCCCTGGTGTGTAAACTTGAGTTGTGTTTGGCCCTCTTCTTCAGAGATTTCGAAAATGATATGGGTATCCTTCCATTCGCTTTTGTCTTTCGTGAACTTGAAATAGTTATCCAGCACCTGCCAGGCTACTTTTTTGCCGGGGATCAGCTCCGTAATTTTCAGCCGGCATTGATGCACATCCTGGTAATGGTATGAAAATTCGCTGCCCGGCTGATCCGTAACCCCTTCGATATTTTCCGACCACCAGCCCCGCACCCGATTGACTGCATCGAATACTTCCTGTGGTGTTGCTGTAACAACCATCGTAGTGGTAAAATCCTGATTTTCCATGATAATTTCATTTGATATTCAATACAACAAATGTATTGTCTATATATCGTTTATAAAGGGTGTAAAATAGACTTTGTAAGGGGTTGATTTGGACAAGCGCATTTTTTAACTTTGTGCAAAAGCGTATCCATGAAACATATTACGATCCTGGTGCCGCAGGGGCAAAACAATCTAAGCAGCATCGTTGGTGCCTATAAGATCTTCACAAGAGCCAATGCTTATGGGAGGCAAAACGGTAAACGGGAGCTGTATAAAATAGAGCTCGCGGGTATTTCAGGTAAAGTGGATTTCTATGATGGTTTATTTAGCGTACAACCCCATAAGCATATCTCTGGTATTGCAAAAACCAACCTTATTATTATACCATCGCTGAACCATAATTATCAGCAGGCAGTAGCGCTAAATCAGCCATTGATCGACTGGCTGGAAGCGCAATATAAAAATGGGGCGGCAATAGCAAGTATCTGCACCGGCGCGTTTTTGCTGGCTGCATCCGGTTTATTAAACGGCAAAACCTGCTCCACACACTGGGCATTTGCGGATACGCTCAGAAACCTGTTTCCCAAAGTAAAGGTACAAGCGGACAGGCTGATCACCGATGAAGGGGGCATTTATACCAATGGCGGCGCTTATTCCTTCCTGAACCTGGTGCTTTACCTGGTAGAGAAATATTATGACCGGCAAACCGCTATTTTCTGCTCCAAAGTGTTCCAGATTGAAATGGACAGGCAACGCCAATCGGAATTCATCATATTTACCGGTCAGAAATCGCATGGCGATGACGTGGTAAAGGAAGCGCAGGAGTACATGGAACAGCATTTCCGGGAAAAGTTAGCTGTTGAAGCACTTTCCAGGAAATTCGCTGTCGGCAGGAGAAATTTTGACCGGCGGTTTATAAAGGCGACAGGCAATACACCGCTTGAATACCTGCAACGGGTAAAGATAGAATCGGCAAAGAAAGCATTGGAGACCACCCGCAAAACGATCAGCGAAGTCATGTATGAAGTGGGCTACTCGGATATAAAGGCTTTTAGGGAAGTATTCAGGAAAATAACCGGCCTGTCCCCGCTGGAATATAAAAATAAGTATAACAAGGAGGCAGCGGGTGATGGCTTCCTCTTACCGAGGCAATAATAAACCGTGTGCTTATTCATCCATGCAGTATAAGGCATCCATTCATTTTTCTTTGGCGGGCTGCAGTATGTATAACTTATGGGCTAATAACAAAATGTGCGACATTAAAACGATGGGTACTACGCAGGTAGGCAACAAACAATACGGAAATTCGAGTACGGCAGTGTTAGGCTGGTCAAAAGCAAATAGTTGGATGGGTAAAGGCGAAGATAAGATCGCTAATGACACAATGAATAACAGGAATAAAATTCCGGCTGTGTTCCAAAAAATGAAAAATTGCTTATTAAATTTCCTGTTCGTGATTAGAGCATAAACCAATAAAACTAACGCTGAAAAACCAATCAGGATATCAAAATTCCACCCTTTAAATGTCATCAAACCGGGAATTTTGTTTTGCAGGTACAGTTGGTATAAAACCAGTTCAACAGGTATTCTCAACGCGTGAACAGCTAACAGCATTTTGGCATTTATTTTTTGCCGGTTGATTCGTTTCAACATTAGAAAAGTCAGGATGACCGTGCCCAAAATGGCAAATGGAAATAAATTGGATTTTTCCTGAAAGACTCTAAAAGCCGCAAGCCCTCCGACAGCGAATTGCCAGGTGGTGAAAATAAGCAAAAGCCTTTTGTTACGGCCTGTTCCGAAGTAGAACAGAAGCAAAGACAAAAGGCTGATGATTATAAAAATGGTTGGTATCATTTTAATTCATGGGTATTATCGGTCTTACTTCAACTGTTCCGCCGGCAAATAGTACAGGGCAAAGTCGGGCGGTTTCAATAGCTTCTTCCATACTTTCCGTTTTCATGGTAAGATTTCCGCTGACAGCAAAACCGTTTTCAATAAAAAAATGGTTTTCGCCTGTCTGGTCGCTTTTGATAACCGCACCTTCAAAACCCAATCTTGAGACATTGACTAACCTCGCTTGGGAGGCAATCGCACCGATAAATTGTTGCCATTGTTGGTGCATGGTTGCCATCTGCCCGGCAGTTGGTTGTGTGTTGCTAAATTGCATTCTGAACAGCAACATAAATTCTTTTAACGTTCCCATATTCTTTTAAAATTTGATTAGGGAACAAAAGTATCGGGTTCGGTTTTCTAAAAAGTTGCGCTATGGCAAAAAATAAAGCCTCACAATTTTTGGGTTGCGAGGCTCAAAAGCTATTTCTTTTTACAAACTCACAGGTTATTTTGATATAGCATAAACTATGATTATTCCTAAAGCCTGTGCTGTTCCTCTGATTGCTACGAAGGCCATTCGTTGTTTTCTGTCTTAAAGCATTTCTACAATTTGAATGTTGTTTCCGCAAGTGTCGTTAAAAACGGCAATTTTTACTGTTCCCATTTCTGTCGGTTTTACACTAAATTCAACACCGAGATTTACAAGTCTTTCATAGTCTTGTTGCACATTGTCGGAATTGAATTGCGTGTAAGGAATACCTGCTTCAAAAAGTGCTTTTTGGTAAATTTTCGCAGGCTCAAAATGGATTGGTGCAGGTTCTAACAGAACTTCAACTCCGTCCTGTTCTTCCTTACTCACAACGGTTAGCCATCGGTTACTTTCGCTTAATGGCACATCTACTTTTTTTACAAAACCCAATTTTTCAGTATAGAACTGCAATGCTTTTTCTTGGTCGTGAACGGGAATACTTGTTACTTTTACTTTCATTTTTCTTTGCTTTTAAAATTTGACATTGCAAAGCTCTGGAAAGGAAATTGGTCCGACTTTGTGAAAATTGCTCTTTTTTGAAATTCAGTAGGTGTCAGTCCGACACGGGATTTAAACAAAGTGCTAAATGAACTTGGGCTGTCAAACCCAACTTCAAAACAAGTGTCAGTAATGTTTGTTCCTTTTTTTAGCAACGCTTTTGCTTGTTCAATGCGTTTGTCAATAATATATTGTTTGGGTGTTTGTCCATAATATTTTTTGAACAATCTAAGCAAATGGAATTTTGATGTAAAACGAACGCTTGAAAGAAAGTCTAAATTCAATTCTTTGTCAAAGTGATTGTTTATGTAATGACGTGTCCCAATTACTGTGTCAAGCTGTCCCTTGTTAGAATAACAGTCATTCATTACTTTGCTTGCTTGTCTGAAATAATATGTCATACTTTTTGTCTGTTATGTCGTTCGTTACAATGACTGCTAACATTTTTCGGCTTGTCTATCCAACTTCAGTAGTATTCGACTGAACGAGTGGTTGAAATCCTCCATATACCATTCTTTTGGCATCAAAAATCAATCTTTTCGGGTCGGTTAATGGGACAACTAATTCAGTCATTCTTGAATCAGTGGGAACTTGATTATTAGCCCTATCACGAATTTCTTTTGAAGGGAAAACAACCCATCCAAATACAATTATTTCATCTTCTTTCAAATCCACTAATTCGATGAAGGAACGTGTGCCTTCCAATTTTAAATCTTCCCCGACATACTCAAAGTAGGCAAGTGCTCCATATTCTTTCCAAATTTCAGCTACTTTTTCGGCCACACTCTTGTATTCGTTCAGGTAAATTCGTGGAACGGGAAGTACAAATCCGTCTATGTAATTTTCCATATTGTTATTAATTCTATTCAATTCTGTAATGATTTTATTTTCCATATTAAAACATTCCGTTTTCGTTTGCCATTTCCGCAGGAACAGCTTGTCCAAAATCCCAAAGTTCAACAATCTTGTCATTGTCAAAACGGAAAATGTGTATTACAGCCGCACCTAAGTCGCTCGGTGTTTGTGTAACGTGGGAATGAACTGCAGCTAAATTTCCGTCTTCCAATGCTCTTTGAATTTCAAAAACTTTATCAGGTGTTTTCTTTGCATTTTCTTCCATTGCAGTCATTAAAGTTTGTCCATCCCCTTTGAACCAAGCGTTATGGTGTTTAAAGCTGTCCGCAACATATAATTCAAACGCTTTTCGTGATTGTGCAAACGCTGTGTAAGTTTTTGAAGCTAAATCAGATTATTCTTTTTAGTATCTCAAAGTTACACAAATATCTCAACCGACTGTTGTTGGTTGTTTGCCGTGTACCTTTGCCTTGAGGGATAGCATAAAAAAGCCCCGAAAACCGGGGCTATAATATTGTTGCGTTTTTAGGTAAAATTAGTTTGATGAGTGCAGTCCTAATTTGTTTCCTTCGGGATCAATAAACAAGGCGAAGTAGCCCATTTCCGGGCTGATTTCTGTTTTGGGTACGATGACCTGTCCGCCGTTTTGCGCTACTTTATCAAGCATGGGTTGTAAATCATTCCCTGCATTGAGATAGAGAACAGCCCCGTCAGTTGTCGGTTTGTAGTCACTACCTTTTACCAAAACTACGTTTACCGTTCCTTCTTCGTTTGGTATAATACCCATTTTGTTTCCGTCCATTTCCATTTCTTCAATCGTAACGCCCAAAATGGTTTGATAAAATTGTACTGCTCTTGAAAAATCGCTTGCCGGGATTTCTACAATTGAAATTAAATTGTTCATATTATTTGCTTTTTGAGTTTGCCTATTTTCTGCTTTTTCTTTTTTTGCATTTGTACAAGCCGAAAAACCGATTGCGATCAGCATTACCGCACTTAGTATAGTTCTTTTCATGTGTAGTTGTTATTTTTAATGGTCACATGGAATTCCGCATAAAATTTTCATCGCTTTGCTTAAAAATTTTTATGCTTCATTTCATCTTATGAATTTTGATGCAAAGTTAAAATGCGTGAAACTCCTGAAATAGTAAAAATGCGACACACTAATCTTGTGTGTAAAAAAGAGAAGATAAAAGCATTTGTCCGTCAGCCAGGAACGCTTTTGGTGTAGTGCCTGTAAACTCCTTGAAATCTTTAATGAAATGATTTTGGTCATAATATTCGCTTTCGTAAGCAATCTCGGTAAAGGTTTCTTTCCTTTGATTCAGCAACAGCTTTAAGGCGGCTTGCAACCGGACCACTTTACCCAGCTGTTTGGGACTCATACCGATTTGTTTCAAAAATTTTCTTTCGAGCTGTCTGCGTTTCGACAAATCATCTTTCAGGATAGCTTTTATCGGCGAGCTGCCACTCGTTGCAAGTAATGTGTCAACCGTTGATTTTACAATGTGGTCAATGGTGGCTTTTTCGTTCAGTTTGTTTTGCAGGAAGTTTTCGATGATCTCAATTCGTTGTGGTGTGCCGGTTGCCTGAATGATTTTTTGCTCTAATGCATCGGCTGTTGATTGTGCGAAAAGCTCAGCAATGGGTGTTTCTTTATTTTCTAAGTTTTTAAGGGGCATCTTTATAAAGTTGGCAACGCCGTAAGGATAAAAGCGGGTGGCGAAACAATGAACATAACCGACAGGCTGAATAGTAAACGGCGCTGTAATCTGACCTATTACTATAGCCCTGGGCTGAATAATAAAATCGGTTTCGCAGGTATATCGTTTAATGTCATCACCCAATATAAATATCAATTCCATACACCCGTCAGGAACAATCCTTTGCTTTTCTGAACTGTATTCGGCCGGAACTTCCAAAGTCCAATGGCATTTGACGAGTGAATTTAAATCGCTATTGGGTGGGAATGTCTGATAGTTCATTGGCCTTAGTATATCTTTAGCGTGCCGTAATTCTGATTATAAAATCTTAGTTCTTTATCTTTATATCCAAACCATAGTTGTTACGTCCCCGTTAATTTCAATATCTTCTTTTTCCCTTATCTCCGCTTTTAGTGGAAGCAGGTAAGTGTTATGTTTTGTATCAAACCAAATAGCGGTTTCCCATTGGCTATTTCCGATTTTCGCCGTTACCTTTAATCGTCCCCAACCTGCTTCCTGCCACTTCAAATGGTTTCTGATTTCTTTTGCCAACTCCTTTGGAAGCGAAACAAAATACCAGCCGCCTTGCCCTGCGTGCTGCCAAACCTTTGCAGAAAATTCATATTTAACTTTACCATTCATTTACTAACCTGCTAAACTTTTATTTAGTTGTTCATTCATTCCTTTTGTTAAGGAACTTTTCTATCATCGGAACAACAAGTTCATTTTCTTTGAATTCGGGCGTTATTGTTGTTATTTCTCCTATGTATTCACCATGTCCGCCCGGGATGATTGCTAATTCAGCGTTGGCGATTTGTCTATGCAATTCAATAGCGTGTTCTGGTGTAATGACATCTTTATCTGCAATAATGATTAACGTGGGCGCTTTAATAGATTTTATCTGCTCGTCTGGAATGTCTTTGAAGTTAACCATTCGTTTTGCATCCCTGTCGTGCATTATTTGCAAACCGCTTGTGTCAGGCGCAACTTGCTTATATGCCGTTTTTAACTGTTCGGGCATATTTTCCAATTTGGCCTGTTTCATAAAATCCCAAAACCAATCGGGAACTCCGTTACGTTTGGCAAGTGCTGAACCTAGAATAATTTTGTCAACCATTTCGGGATGGCGAATGGCAATTTGCAAAGTCGTTGTCCCGCCATTGCTAAAACCGAAAAAGTCGGCTTTATTAATATTTAAGTTTTTGAGAAGTGTTGCAACATCTTCTGCATCCTGTTCAAATGTCAAGTCTGTGTTTCTGTCATTTGTCCGACCATGTGCTTGTAGTTCAACGGCAATTACTTTTCGGTTTTTTGCAAACAACGGAATAACTTTTTCAAAGTTGGATTGAATGGTTGAGCCGCCACCGTGAATGAGAACGAGCGGTTTACCTTCTCCGTAAATTTCGTAATACATTTTCAGGCCGTTCAATTCTGAATAGCCGCTGTCAAAAGCTAATTTGCCTGCCGTTGCTACTGCCATTGTTTTAGTTTCTGTTTTATTTTCGTTGCACGACATCAATGTGAAAAGTGTCAAACTGAAAATTACAATTATTATCTTCATTTCTGTTAGTCGTTGGTTGTCTTTTCGTTTATCGGTTCGTAGTAAAGAATGACTGCACCGTTATTAAATATTTTTGTTTTTACAAGTTGTAGAACCGTCCTGTCGGTTATACCTTTGAATAATGGCAATCCGTTTCCAACTACAACAGGATGAACGCAAAGCTGGTATTCGTCTATGAGATTAAGTTTTGTCAATGCTGCAATCAAACCCGGACTGCCGACAAAAATGTCTTTACCTGATTGCTGTTTAAGCGTTGCAACTTCTTCTTCAGGATTCCGGTCTGCTAATTTTGCACTTTTCCAATCTATATTTTTAAGGGTATGAGAAAAAACAATTTTCGGGATTTTGTCGATAGCCACAGCAAAATCATTCATTGATTTTTCCTCCGATGGTTTTTCCAGAATCGTTCGCCAATACTCCATAAGCTGGTACGTTGTTCTGCCATACAGAATTACATCTCCCTGACCTAATAGTTCGGTATAATGCTCATGTATTTCTTCGTCAGGCAGTCCTGCAGTATGGTCGCAAAACCCGTCAACTGTCATATTGATGGCTGCAATTACCTTTCTCATTTTTGTTTTTTTTTAAATGTTACTGTTAGTATATTATTTACTAATCTATAACCTTTCTCTTCTAAAAAACTTTGCATAAGGCAAGAATAAAATCTTGTTTCAAATAACAAAAGGAGATTTATATTACTTCAACAACTGAGATTTCTTTCCTTATCCGGCTCAGTGAATATTTTGTAACGCCCAGATAAGTAGCGATGTGTTGCAAAGAAGCGTTTTGAATAATATTCGGCTTATCTTTCAAAAGCTGGATATATCTTTCTTTTGCCTGGTCGGCAATAAGGGCAATACCGTGATTTTTCAGCGCAAAATAAGAGCTGACCAATCTCCTTCGGCCATGTTCCCTGAATGTTTCAATACTGTGAAAAAGTTGCTGGAAATTCTCAAAATCTAACTGCCAGCAAATACAATCCGTCAAAGCCTGTATATTTTCCCTGGTCGGATTGCGCAGGAAAAAAGAAGACCAATCAATCACCACTTCGCCCGGACTATAAAAGTTGGTTGTGATATCGTTTCCGTTTGTATCAATAACAAATGAACGGATAAAGCCGCTTTCTAAAAACCAATAGTAGTTTTCCGTTTTCCCCTCTTTCAGCAAAAAATCTTTCTTTGCGAATTGTACCGGTTTGAATTGGGGCAATATCAAGGTAAGCTCACTTTCTTTAAAATCGGTTGGCGAGAAAATGGATCTTAAAAAGTGCTCATCCTGCATCATATCTTCATTTTTTTCAAAGATAAAAATTAAACAAGTTTGCGGTGTGCTTTTGCGGGAAGGGATTGAAACGGAAGACCTCTGGTAAATCAAGGGATGCAACATGTAAAATAGATCATTTGAAAATGATAACCATTCCGATGGTTTAAAAATAGTTGTACCCGGGACCTTTTCGTAAATTTGCACTTTAAGATTAAAGCAGCGCATGGAGCATTATTTTGAGTTACCCGTGACCTATAAAAATGAGAACTTATTGCTGAGAGGAAGACTGGTCACCTTCGCCTATGATTATAAATTTTATGTAAATGTCCAGGGACAGGAATTGACCTTCGAGCGGGACGATGAGGGCAGCTTCAGGGTCATTGCCCCACAGTCCGATACCCAAAAGCCCGTTGAAGGCGATCTGATAGAAAAGATAATCGCCTCCCTGTTGAAAGTCATACCGGCTTCTTCTCCTTCCGGTACACTCCCGGACTAACCCCAAACAGCTTGCGGAATTCATGCCCGAAGCTCGAAGACTGCGCGTATCCGAGATCGTAGGCAATAGCCGCGATATCCATTTCGGTATTGAGCAGCAAACGCTTGGCCCGTTTCATCTTCTGCGCTACATGATAGGCATAGGGGCTGATTCCGAAAAGCAATTGAAACCCATGCTTCAGGCTGTATTCATTAAGGCCCGTTTGCAAAGCCAGGGTTTTTAACGCGAGCGGCTCACTCTCCAATTCATCAATCAATACCTTTGCATAATGCAATCCCTCTATCTGCCTGCCAGTGATCACCGGCAGAGGTCTTCCCGTATCAAGAGAAATTTTTTCCAGCGCCGCGATCAGCAGTTGCCGCACGTTCAGATCCAGCAGATCCGGGGATCCCGCAACACCGGGTAGCCCGGCTGCCAGCGTCATCATTTCCCTGGTACAGCTATGGTTGTGCGCGGAAAGATCGCAGGCGGTCCGTCTGCTAACCGATTCTAAAAAAACATCGAGGGCCGCAAAATCCGGTGCCAGTGCTTGCAGGTACTCAAAATCAAAATGCAGATCAGAGCTTTGATAAAACCTGTCCTCCCTGAACAAAAAGCGGGTATTCACATACGGCGTATAGGAGAGATTGAACTGCCAGGGATGCGCTTCCTGTGCTGAGACCCCTTCCCAGGATCCTTTCCAAATGCCCCTGCGCGTAATATGCAGCTCCAGTACAGGCTGCTCACCCTGAGCTGCAAGCACCGTATCTGCCGAGAACCGGTACTGATTGTCCCAATAGGCAAATCCCTTACCGCAGTGAGGGCGAAATACGCCCAGCCCAAACCGGGAGATCAGCCGGACTGTGTTTTCGTCCACCTGTATCAAAGGAACGCCGGCGTCCTTTTCCGTGATGGCTATATTCATAACAAACGATTTAGCATGTAGGACGTAGCCCGTCCAGCCACTCCAGCCGCCTGACCCGCCGGTAGAGCATCGGATGGGTGCTGCCCAGCTCAAAATAGCGGCTCACCACCGAATCCGAACCAGACCCGCCGATCTTAAGCAGTGCTGCCTTCAGCGCCATTCCATAGCCCAGCGACTGCGCGAACGCATCCTGCCGGAATTCACAGCACCGGCTGAAATAACACCAGAGCACTTCTATTCCCCGCTGCACCAATGGAAAGCTCACTATAAATGTACCAAATACCGCGAGCAAAACTCTGCCCTGGGAATAGAAAGCCATCACCGCTGCGAGCGCGATAAGCAGCCACCTCGATAGCCGCCACCTTCCTGCTATGATCAGCCCCCTGAAAAACCGGTACAATAACCGCAACGGGTAACCGGCCAGGCAGTAGGCTGTCGCAAGCTGCGTATCTTTATCTTTCAGGTGCCCGTATTCATGCGCCAGCACCGCCTGTATCTCCTCTTTATTTAACGCTTCGATCAGCCCCCTTGATAGTACAATCGTGTGATGACCCAACGCAAATGCCTGTGACTCCGGCTCTTCCAGGATCAGCAGTTCAACCGTTATTGGCAGATCGCTGCTGAGACGGAGATCACGCAGGATCGGCTCCATCCACGCCTCTTCTTCCAGCGCCGTCCTGCGCACGCGGCAGGTCGCCAGCAGCAGCCGGCCGCGCCACCCGTAACCACTAAAACAGATGCCAAGCCATACAGCGGCAAGAGCGGCCCATGTAGCAGGTGATGTCTTGATCCCCATCAGGCCCAGCAGTTCCAGGTAAAAGAAGAGGCTTCCAATGGCGAGAAGGGCAACAAAGAGGGTGCGCGGCAAATAATTCATGCCGGAATTTAGGAACATTCTCGGGGCACCAATATAGCTATCGGTAATTTTTTATTTCACCCGCAACTTCCGAAACTTACAGGATGACAACGATCAACGCGCCCCGCCCCACCTGCCTGTACTGCCACCGTCCTTTCAGTGG
>JASGDI010000009.1:0-124757 GCA_049841335.1 Niabella sp.
GCCGGGTAAGGTTTACCGTAACCGTTGTCTTCCCGGTTATGTCCACATCAAGCGGTGCATATCCCACACCTGATACGGAGAGTGTGTTTATTGTTTCGGGGAGATTGATTGAAAATGCGCCATTTTCATCGGCTGTGACCGACGAACCGCTTCCTCCTTTTGCTAAAATAGTTGCGCCTTGCACTGGCTCGCTGCTTTCAAAATCTTTTACTACCCCGGTTACCCGTTTCCCGGTTTGCGACCAGGCGTAGAAGGGGCACCAAAAGGTAATCATTAATAAAAACAGAACAATTTGCTTTCTCATAATACTAATTCATATAGGTGTTATTGTTTACAAAAACTGGTTTCACAGGCAATTTCACCTGTTTTATAGTTTAACAGTGGGTTATAATTCGTTTTTTAGGGGATATAAATTGGTTTTTTATCGTCATTTCGATGAAATCTCAACGGATGTGAGGAGGAAGGAGAAGTTTCTTGAATAGGGGGAGACTCCTCCCTGCGGTCGGCGTGACGATTGATTAACTTGGTGCGTTTGTAGTCTGATGAGCCCATTAGCCTGTCATAGCGCATTTGTGGCTCTATTGTGGCGCAATTACATTTCATAAAAAGAGCCTGCACCTTTTGCTTCGTTTGAACGCAAAATTCCTTTTTAACCAAATCTGTTAAATTGCTACCTGCCATATTTATCCGACATATTCGACAGTAATTCACTAATTCGTAATATGCTCCTTTTTTTCGCCTAATTTTCTTATTCGTGAATTCGTGGCCAAGGGGGTGAACGGACTGCGAGTTGGTATTTACAACTTCAATATAACTTCCTTAGTAGAACCTTTATACGGGCCGCCCGGCATAGGCACTTTCAGCAATTTGGGTTTGCTGCCATCCGCTTTGCCAATAAGCAGGTTTAACGAGTCTATAGCCTGAAGCGGATCGGCCAGGTACAGGTGAATGGCTCCGTCTGCTTCCATTTTATATTGCAGCAGGCAGGGGTTGTCGGCCTTTACGGTAATATTGCCCAGGGTGATTATTTCGGGCTCATAAATAACGGCCTGGTAAATTTTCAGCCCTGCATGATATACTGCCTGGCAGGTTGTATTATTACCTAAGATATTTATTGCTTTCTGTTGGTTCACTCCTTTTGCTGTTGCTGCTCCGGGTATTACCATATAGGCATACGAGGCATTTTGAGGCGCAGCGCCATGGTCAATCCACATTTTAAATACATTCCCGGTGATCATTTCTTTAGGGTGCGCGTTATTGATCCGGTACCAGGAGCCGGACTGTGCTGCATTGCTGATGCCTATTTTTGTGGCTTCGGGAAAATAGTAGGCGATGTTATTGTGAAAAACAAGGCTTTGAGCGGGCAGGTCTTTTAGCTCGTTGGTGTTGGCGTTGAAGTTTGTGCCATCTACAGAAACAGCTCCTTTCAGCCATGCCTGGTTTACAGTAGTTACCAGGTGCTCGCTGCCGATAGATTGCAGACCGGAGCCGAGGCACACGATTATATCATCAAAAAAGAACCATGCCTTATTGGCTTTTACGCCATCATATTGCAACTGGTAGGCGGTAACGCCATACAGGCTGTCCGATACGCCACCGGCAAAAGTGTTATTACCTGGTACTCCCCAAAACTCGGTCATGCGAGGGTCTTCTTTATAATCCTTGCTGGTGGTGCCGGGTATTTTATCCCATTCCCAAACCGGCATTATGTTGTAGTACTCAGGCCCTTCTACCTGTATATTAGTAGCCCCGTCAGGCAAGAAATTACCGTAAAGGTTTTCACTGTTGCCGGCTTCGGTGCGTTTGGTCCTGTTGCTGACTATTCTTACGTTAAAGCTGTAAGCGGGCCTTCTGTGAATGGTGTAATCCCCCTTCCAGAAGTGATGGTGACAGGCGGTATTGTCTGAGGTATTATTATTCCACGATTGTATGGTTTTACCCCAGTACAGGCTATTATCAGTATCTTGTAATACCAGGCTTTTCATCCGCGGCACTTCAGCCTTTTTTAGCAGGATATTGGGCCTGCTCACGCCGCGCCCGTGCACGCTAAAGTCTATATAGTTATTCCTGATGGTTTTTAAATAGGAGTTCCTGTAAAAATTTGAAAAAATCGCTACCTTTTCTTTACTCATAGCATACGGAGTGCCGGTTACATAAGTAGAAATTTTCAGCACGCCTTTAATAAACTCCTCACCATAGCCCGAAATGTATAATTGAGGGCCATGCTGCAGGTAAGAATAATCGTATTGTAAACCTTCTTCACCATCAACCAGCGATACCGGCATAAACAACTGTTGCAGCGAATGATTTAATAAGCTGTTATCAGCCGTTAATAAGGCCCGGTAGAAATAGTGCATGGCTATATCGGTTTTGTTTGCCCCCGTTTTTGCATCAGGATTGCCCCGCTGCATTCTTTCAATGAGCTGTTTTTCCAGGTCGGCAGGCAGCTTTTTATTGGCGTACCGCATCATAATAAGCAGCTCTCCCAGCTTTTGTGGAATATCTATTTCATTATGCCACCAGTTTTTGCTTTTGGGGTCGGCTTTCAGCCAGAACTGCAGCCCGTTTACAATTCCATCATAAACATTTTTTTTACCTTTCAGGCTGCTGCTGGGATTAGCATAAGCCCCTGTCATGTTCAGCATCCGCTCCATGTGAGCAGTGGCCGACCACATAGTCATTTCCTGTCCCTGGTAGTTTACGTCTTTCCAACTGCCATCAGGTTGCTGGTTTGCCATCGCTTCCAGCACTGGCTTTTCTTTGTTTTTATATAGCTGGATTTCATTTTCAAAAACCCGTTTCATTATGATGCTGAAATAATCTGCCTGGGCAAAAGTGGTAGCATTGATAATGATAAACGCTGTAAGTAAAAAAAGATACTTGCTCATATAATAATTTAGAATGTTGTTTAAATTTCTCTTGTATATTTATTATTGTTTTTGGCCAAGAGGAACCTTTGATGAAATTTTTCAGGCTTCCTTTGTGTAATTTAAGCCTGAAAAATTTCATGTCGGTTTAAGGGTATTGCCTTTCCATTTCCCTGCCTGTAACTTCCATGCGGTGTTTCATTAACTGGTTGGTATCGCCGTAAGAGCTTGTCCAGCGGGGTTGTTCCAATCCTTTCTCCCAGTTTTCCAGTTTGGCCAACAGGGTTTTAACCACTTTCGGGTACCGGGCAGCGAGGTTGACGCTTTCCTTAACATCATTATCAAGATCGAATAGTAAAACCGGGTTGCTGCCGCTCCTGATCAGCTTCCATTTTCCGCTGTGCACTGCGGCGGCAATGCCCCTGCGCCAGAATAGATCCTGGTGCGGCTTTTTATTTTTATTGCTGATATAGTAAAGGAGGTTTTTACCATCCAGCACCTGATTTTTAATAGACCTGCCGTTGATGGCGGCCAGCGCTGTTGGCAGAATATCTAAGGATGAAACCATTTTATTGTAAGTGGTGCCGGCTGTTATTTTCCCCGGCCATTGCATAATGAACGGCACTCGTATGCCACCTTCAAATTTGGAGCCTTTTAGGCCTCTCAGGAACCCATTATCAGCGGCGTTATTGGTAGCTGCGCCATTGTCGTTAATAAAAAATACCAGCGTATTATTATAAATGCCCTGCTTTTTCAATTCATCCATCAACCGGCCTATCCCTGTGTCCATGCACTTCATCATTGCTGCAAAAGCTCTTCGGTCTTTATCTTTTATAAATGAAAATTCCTTTTCCAGGCTGTCTAATCCCTGCATAGGGGTGTGTATGGCATTATAGGACAGGTACATAAAAAATGGCTGATTTTTATTTGCTCTTACATAATCCCTGGCGCGGGATGTAAACATCTCTGTGGTATAAGTAACCTGGTCTTCGGGAACAGCTTTACCATCATCCCATAAAACCACCTCTTTTCCGGGAGTCTTTTTGTACCCGAAATAATCCCTGTGGCCTCCCAGGAACCCGTAAAAGTGGTCAAAGCCCCTGTTCTGTGGATGATACTTTTCCTCTGCACCCAGGTGCCATTTACCAATAGCAATAGTAGCATAGCCATTTGCTTTGAACTGATCCGCCATGGTTTTAACCGATAGGTCTATGCCCACATCTTCTTTGGTAAAACCTTTTGCCAGCAGATTGGAAGGGTTATGCTCAAACCCGAAACGCTGCTGGTATTTGCCGGTGATCATTCCGGCGCGGGAAGGGGCGCAAACAGAGGCGGTCACATAAGCCTGGGTAAACCTAATGCCGTTCTTGGCTAAAAGGTCAATATTGGGTGTGGGAATTTCCGTGCCGCCATAACAGCCAAAATCCTGGTAGCCGCCGTCATCACTTACAATCAGGATCACGTTGGGCCGCTGAGCCATTTTTTGCGCCATGCCAAACAAGGGAAACAGGCTTATAAAAATGACGATATGCAAGGCAATAGTTTTCACGATAACTGTATTTACGCCCTCAAATATCTTTTATAAACGAAATAAAGGAGGGTAAAAATCGGGATTTATAGGGGTAAAATTTAGTTTTCAGGCTCAGAAGGTGCCGGGTTTTCGTTATTAAGGCCTTTTATGTAATCAGTAGGGGCATTGCCAAAGTGCTTTTTAAATTCTTTGCTGAAATACTTGCGGTCGCTGAAACCTACCGAGTAAGCCACTTCAGCAACGTTCATACTTCCTTGCTTTAAAAGCTGCGCAGCACGGTTGA
This sequence comes from Niabella sp., assembly GCA_049841335.1. Taxonomy (GTDB): domain Bacteria; phylum Bacteroidota; class Bacteroidia; order Chitinophagales; family Chitinophagaceae; genus Niabella. The sequence continues at coordinate 4,682 of JASGDI010000009.1, forward strand.
GTCTTACTGACTTTATAAAATCGGTGATGGTAAGCCCGGTAAGCGCTTTTAGTTTTTTATACAGTACGGTCTGGCTCATGCCTATTTTTGTTATCAGCGCTCCTACATTAAAATCCGGCTCATCTATATTTTCTTCCACCAACTCAGCCAGTCGATTCAGGAATTTTTGATCGGGGTTATCATCTGCAAGCACCTCTTTGGGCATCAGCATGAGTTCCCTTACATATTTGCTTTTCAGGATATTTAATGCGGAAAGCTGGTTCTTCACGTTCAACTCAAGCACCTGCAGGCTGAATGGCTTGGACATATAAATAGTAGCCCCGGATTCTAATCCTTCTATCAAATGTACCGGAGTGTCCATGGCCGTAAGCATAATTACAGGTATATGGTGCAACCGGATATCGGCCCTCAATTTTTTGCAAAATTCAAAGCCATCCATTTCAGGCATGCTTACATCAGTAATGATCAGGTCCGGCATTTTATCAACCGCTTTACCTAAACCTTCGGCTCCGTTGGAGGCTTCAATAGTGGTGTAATCCTGTAGAGACTGAGCCAGGAACTCCCGCAGGTCGGTATTGTCCTCAATTATGAGGATCGTAGCCCTGGGTGGAACGGCGGTGGTTGTTGTATTGTCGGTTACTTCATCGTTATTGGCAACGATTACCGGAATGGTCGCTGTTTCCGGTATGGATGCTGTAAGATCGTTTTCCGCTAACTGTTTTGGATCAAGATGCGCTGTACCTTTTTTCAGCTTTATGTAAAACCGTGTGCCGGGATCATCATTTTCCCAGCTGCTTACCGAAATGGAGCCATCGTGCAGGTCAATGATCTGTTTGGTAAGCGCCAGGCCAATGCCCCATCCTATAGTGTTGATCTGTTTATGCTCTGCCTGGTAAAAATTATTGAAGATCTGATCCTGGTCTTCTTTTGGAATGCCCACGCCACTATCTTCCACTATAATCAGTGCCTCATTCCCCTTATCCTGGATAATAAAACGAATACTGCCTTTTTCCGGCGTGAATTTAAATGCGTTGGACAGGATGTTAAACAACACTTTCTCAAACTGGTTTTTATCTATATAAATATCCAGGTGTTCCACATCTGTAGAAAAAGTATATGCTATATGGTGTGCCTGCGCTTCGCTTTCAAATGCTGATGCTAGTTTTTGGCAATAGCTGATCAGATCGGTTTTAGTAAATTTCAGGGTTAAATTGCCTGCTTCTATTTTTCTGAAATCCAGCAGCTCTGTAATCAGCTTTAGCAGGCGGTTGCTCTGGTCTTTTATCCTTACCAGTTGTTGCTGAATGGATGCATCGTTTTTTGTGATATTGATCAGCTTTTCTAACGGTGCATAAATAAGCGACAGCGGTGTTCTGATCTCATGCGAGATTCTGGTAAAAAAGTCAAGCCTGGATTTATACATTTCTTCCTGCCGCTCGTTGACCAGGTGCTCAAAACGAAGGTCGGCAGCTAATTGTTCCTGCCTTCTGAGGAATTTATTTAAGAAGTACAATGCAGTCAGCAGTAAAAGAGCATAAGACAGTTTGGCCCACCATGTTTTCCATAAGGGCGGTAGCACTACTATTTCCAGGGAAACCGGCTCTGCGCTCCACCCGCTGTCAGTATTAGCTGCTTTTACTAAAAAAGTGTATGTGCCCGGAGGCAAATTAGTATAGGTAGCAACAGGAGTAGATACGTAGTTCCATTCTTTTTCAAATCCTTTCAACTGGTAGGCATATTTTATTTTGTGCGGAGCGGTATAATTGAAGCCCGTAAACTCCAGCGTAAAAATATTCTGGTCTGCTTTCAGGGTGATTGATTTTGTATAGGCAATATCTTCTGTCAGGATTTTATCCGTCCCCGCTGGTTCTACCGGTTTATTAAACAATTTTAAAGATGTGATTACTACTTTAGGAGCCGTTGTATTCGTGCTCATCGGTTGGGGTGTAAAGGATACCAGTCCTTTGTAGCTGCCAAAATACATGATATTGGTCGCTGTATCATACAATACAGACTTTATGCTAAACTCGTTGGTAGGCAATCCATCGGCCATATCAAAGACTTTTATATGCTGGCCGGTTTTCTGCATTACAGCTAACCCCCTGTCGGTGCTTATCCAAACCTGGTTCAGCTTATCAAAGCTGATGGATGATATGTTATTGCTTGGTAGCCCGTTTTTTGTAGTATAGGTTATGAAGGAGTTGGTTGCGGCATTGTAGCGGCTGACACCACCGCTGTAAGTGCCAATCCAAACGTTTCCCTGGCGATCTTCCTGTATGCAATTGATATAGCCGCTGCCAATACCACTTTCCCCTGGCAGGTAAAGCTCAAAACTGGAGCCGTTAGCACGCATCAGGTTAAGCCCTTTGGCAGTGCCTACCCATATATTGCCCCTGGAATCCTGCAAAATATCTTTTATATAATTATTGGAAATGCTTTGCGGCGCGCTCGTTTCATTGATATGCCTGAAAGTTCCGGTTACAGGATCTAACAGGTTTAACCCTCTCGATGCCGTTCCCAGCCATATTTTACCGGTACTGTCCTCTGCTATGCTGCTGATATAACCTTCATTCAGCTTACTGGAATTTTCCGGCTGCGGTAAAAAATGGGTGAATTGCCCGCTGTTATAGTTATACAGTTCCAGCCCGTTCTCTAAAAGGCCCAGCCATGTGTTATTATTTTTATCAATCCAGATAGACTTAACCGTATTGGCGCGTATGGTATTATTGCCGGAAGCTGAATACTGAAAATTACGTACCTGCTTATTGCCGGGATCTGACAAATAAATCCCGTATCCTTCTGTTCCCACCCACATATTATTTTTCCTGTCCTTAGCTATTGTGCTGATAATACGTCCCTGCAATTCCCGCACATAATTGCCGGGATTATTGATCTGGAAAAACATGGCATCAGGGTGCATTACGTTTACACCACCAAAATTGGTTCCCAGCCATACGGAGCCCTTCTCATCTATATAAATTGTCTTAATTGAATTGTCATTAATTGTATTTGGCTGATCGGTATTATTCTGAAAAACGGCTTCGGTTTTCAGTGTCTGCGGGTTAAAATAATTAAGGCCGTTTTGTGTGCCTATGTATAACATACCGTTTTTATCCGGAACTATTTTGCGGATATTGTCGTTTGATAAATTGCTGTTTGCGGTTATGATATTAATCATTTCCCCGGTAGCGGTATTTATTCTGAACAGACCGCCTTTATCGGTTCCTGCCCATATATTACCCTGCCTGTCCTGCGCTACAGATCGTACAAAATTGTGATGAGGAGCAATAGTGGCGGAATTAAGATAGTTAACGATTTTATACTTGTTGGTTGTGCCGGATGAAGAAAAGCGTGTCAGTCCTCCGGTAGTGCCTGCCCATATATGGCCATCCCTGTCTTCAAACACATCGTACACATCTTTTGCGGCCAACCCGTCATTTACAGTAAAATGATGAAAATCTCTTGATGCGCTGTTTTCCAGCATAGAAAGGCCATCGTTGGTACCCAGCCATAGTTTACCATCTTTGGCAATGCAAATTGAAAGAACGGCAAACGTGCCTGGATATTTCTTCCCGGCTGTTGCATAAGATATCTGCTCGAAGGCGCCCGTTCTGATATTAAGGTAATTGAGCCCTTTCTGGCTGCCTATCCATAAGTTCCCGGATGGGTCTTTTTTAATGTCGTAGATATATTCATTGGAAAGGATGGATTGGGGATTTTCCGGATCGTTACGGTATATTTTTACAGTTCTGCCATCAAAACGGTTCAATCCATCCCTTGTGCCAAACCACATAAATTCCTGGTTATCCTTACATACAGACAGCACTGTGCTGTTTGACAAGCCGCCATCTACAGTGATATGTGAGAACGGGCGCTGGGCATACAGCAAATTATTTAAAAGGAATAAAGGGATAAAGATTTTTAGCCAGTTTTTATACATTGCCTCATTGCTGATTAATTTTGTGAAACCCTTTTAGTAAAAATAGTCTTTTTCAGCAAAAGTGGCAGGTAGGCTCAGATGCAAAAAAGATAAAGTGATTTTCTTATCTTACAGCCCGCTCAAGCTAAATTTAATTCAGTTATGCCCCAGGCACGCAAAATTATTAATGATCCTGTTTATGGATTTATCACTATAGATCACCCTTTGTTGTTACAGATCATTTCTCATCCTTACTATCAAAGGTTGCGTAATATTCACCAGATGGCCTTTGCGCACCTGGTATATCCGGGTGCCGTACACAGCCGCCTCCATCATTCTTTAGGCGCCTATCATCTTATGTGCATGGCGCTTACCGAGCTGAAAAGCAAAGGGACTGCTATCACAGATGAAGAAGCATTGGGCGCTAAGCTGGCTATCTTGTTACACGATGTAGGGCATGGCCCTTTTTCGCACGCGCTGGAGCATGAGCTGATAAAGGATGCGCATCACGAAAGCATATCACTGATGATCATGCACCGGATGAATCAGGAGTTTAAAGGGCAATTACAAATAGCCATTGATATTTTTACGAATAATCATCCCAAAAAGTTTTTGCACCAGCTGGTTTCGGGGCAATTAGATGTGGACAGGATGGATTACCTGAATCGCGACAGCTTTTTTACAGGCGTGGCAGAGGGAGTGATCGGTTACGACCGTATTATAAAAATGCTTGCAGTAAAAGAGGGTAACCTGGTGGTGGAAGAAAAAGCGATCTATTCCATTGAGAAATTTTTACTCAGCCGCAGGCTGATGTACTGGCAGGTGTACCTGCACAAGACCGTTGTAGCTGCGGAAAAAATGCTGATCAGGACCATACGCCGGGCTAAAGAGCTGATTGCCCTTGGGATTGATACGCCGGCAGCGACCCTGTCGCTCAACAAGTTTTTGCAGGAACCCCAAACAGGGCTTTCGATGGAGCTTTTATTGGATGATTTTTGCCAGATGGACGATCATGATGTAATGGCTACAGTTAAAAACTGGTGCCATCACCCTGATAAGATTCTGTCTGCTTTATGCAAAGCGATCATCCATCGTAAGATCATGCATATCAAACTGCAGTCAGTGCCCATACCCGCCGGCTTCCAGGAGCAGAAAAAAGCTGAAATTGCGGCTTCAGCCGGTATTGGCCTGGAAGATGCCTCCTATTTTGCCTTTGGAGGAGCGGCCTCCAACCTGCTCTATAACAGGAACAATGAAAGCATCAATATATTGTATAAGGACGGCACCTTAAAAGATATTTCGCAGGTGGACAATGCAATTATTAACCTGGAACTGAGCGAGCCTGTTAAAAAATATTATTTTTGCTGGTTAAGAGACTCATTTTAAAAGTTTAACTTTTAATATTTTTACACTTGCCTATTTTCGATTTATAACTGTAACAGCTTAACAAATAAAATTTTAAATATCTGAAAATGCTTTTTTCTGCTTCTCAAATCGCGTTGCTAATTAATGGTACGGTAGAGGGTGATCCTAATGCTACCGTAGGGTCATTTGGTAAAATTGAAGAAGCAGGGGAGGGCCAGCTGAGCTTTTTGGCTAACCCCAAGTATGAAGAATATCTATACACTACTAAAGCTACTATTATAATTGTGAATGAGTCGCTCGAACTAAGGCAGGCTGTAAGTCCTGCATTGATCAGGGTAAAAGATGCCTATAGCGCCTTTGCTACTTTGTTGGGAAAGTACCAGGAGTTTAAGCAACAACAATTGAAAGGCATCCAGCAGCCGGTTTACATATCTGCCACGGCTTCTTATGCCGATGATGTTTTTATCGGGGCTTTTGCTTACCTGGGTGAGAACGTAAAGGTTGGGGAGGGATCAAAAATTTACCCCGGCGTTTTTTTGGGGGACCATGTGGTAGTTGGAAAAAATACAACATTGCACCCCGGTGTGAAAATTTTGCACAGTTGCCAGGTGGGTAATAACGTAACCATACATGCAGGTACTGTAATTGGCAGCGACGGGTTTGGTTTTGCGCCACAGGCGGATGGCAGTTTTTCTAAAGTGCCGCAGATTGGGAATGTGGTAATTGAAGATGATGTAGAGATAGGGGCTAACAGCACCATAGACCGGGCTACTATTGGTTCCACTATTATTAAGAAGGGAGCCAAGCTGGATAACCTGATCCAGATCGCGCACAATGTGGAAATAGGTTATAGTACAGTAGTAGCCGCGCAGGCAGGTATCAGCGGCAGCACTAAAGTGGGAAATGGTGTGATGATTGGCGGCCAGGCAGGTATTGTAGGGCATCTGCATATTGGCGATGGCGCTAAAATTAATGCACAGAGCGGCGTGAGTAAAGATCTTGAGCCCGGTAAAGCCGTTACCGGTTCTCCTGCGCACGATTACACTTCGGCCCTGCGCAGCCAGGCCCTTAACCGTAAGCTGCCCGAGCTTGAAAAGCGGATAAAAGAGCTGGAGCAGGTAATTGCTCAGATGAGACCCACCGTGTAAATAGATGATAGATGACCGTTAACAGATGACGGTTCTTAACTTTGCTTCCATCACAGAATGTTCATGCAAGTCCCTTTAGGTGTCCAGGTGTGGTCTGTAAGAAGTCAATTACATGACAATGCCGAAGCTGTTTTCAGCAAGCTGGCAGCTGCGGGCTATACTTTTATTGAACCTGCAGGGTTTAATATTACTGAAAAAACCATGCAGGGCTTTCTGCCGTCAGAACTGAAACGGATGGCAGGCGCTCATGGATTGAAGATCATCAGCGGGCACTTTCATTTTAGTGTGGAAGAGGCTCATGCTGTTTGCGAAGCGGCTGTGCAAATGGGTATGAAGTATATTGTCAGGTCTTTTTTTCAGAACGAGGTTATCCAAAATACTGACTATTATAAACAGGCAGCTGACACATTGAACCATATGGGCGAAACGGCTAAAATGTATAGTCTGCAATTAGCTTACCATAATCACGCCCATGAATTTGATGCTATCAATGGTATATTGCCTTTTGATGTGCTGCTGGAAAAGACAGATCCTGAACTGGTAAGTTTCCAGGCAGACCTGGGATGGATGGTCTATGCTGGCCACTCACCACAGGAATATTTTAAAAGATATTCCGGGCGCTTTTCTTTATGGCATTTAAGGGATATAGATGCTGAAACTAAAAGATCAACTGCAATTGGAAGGGGAATGGTACCTTTTAAATCCATCTTTGCGGCGAAGGAGGAAGCGGGGTTGAAGTATGCTATAGTGGAAATGTCGTCCGATACTGAAGATCCACTGGGAAAAATGATCGACAGTTATTCTCTATTGAACAATGGGTTTTAACCGGCCGAAGTTAGGAAGGCAATGGGTGGAGGTGCAACCTGTTTTCAGGGTGTATTGTCTTTTATAAGCTATTGCCACAGGCAATAGAGTAATGCTGCGAAACTTTAAGTTTCGCAGAACAGTTATTTTCTTTTCACCAGCCTCGCTTTTTGGATCACTACATCTTTCAAAGGCCTGTCTTTATCGGCTCCTTTGCTGGTAGGCACAGCAGCAATTTTGTCAATAATGCTGATACCTTCTGTTATTGCTCCAAATACCGTATAGTTTTGATCTAAATGCGGAGAGCCTCCCAATGTTTGATAAACATCCCGGTGAGCCTGGGGTATTTTCCTGCCATTCAGTCTTTTTACTTCCAGGGTATCCAACCCGCCGGGTGTCCACACTTTGCCCTGCACTATATAAAACTGGCTGCCGCTACTGGCTTTTGCAGGATTTACCTCATCTCCTTCGCGTGCTGCCGCTATAACGCCTTTTTTGTGAAAAAGGTCAGGCCTGAATTCAGCCGGTACGGTATAACCAGGCCCGCCTTCGCCCAAAGATCTGCCCGGTACAGCTTTGCGGCTGTCAGGGTCGCCGGCCTGTATCATAAAATGATGAATCACCCGGTGAAACAGTACGCCATCATAATATTTACTTTTCACCAGCTTTAAAAAGTTATCGCGATGTAAAGGAGTTTCATCACTAAGCCGCACGCGCATATTGCCGTAATTGGTTTCGATTAAAACATCTTTTTTATAATCTGCCCTGCGCAATTTGCTTTGCGATGTGCAGCTAAAAAGAAATACAGCGGATAATAGGAATAACAACAGGCGCATTAAAAATCGTTTTCTTCAAAATAAAGCAATACATGGTCTTTCAGGAAGTTTTCCTGCTCAAAAGGGTTCAGATCGGGCATAGGTTTTAGTTGTTTATAATGAGGCCATCCATCTTTATCAACTCCTTCCAGCTCATAGTAACCGCTGGGGGTCAGCAAGCGGCAGATCGCTATGTGCATTAGATCCTGCTTTTGCTCTTTTGTAAATTTCTCTTTTACGCCTAATTCCTGTATGCCGATCAGGAAAAGTATAGTTTCCATATCAGGCTTTTTCCCAAAACGCTCCACCAGTTTCGCCTCTAATGTCCACCAGCGCACCTGCAAATCATCATTGTTAAACATAAGTGCAAAAGTAAAAGATTGAATGGACAATCCCTGTTGTTATCTGTTGCAGCGTACGTGAATGGCACCTGTGTAAACTGATAAGCTAAGGCTTTATGAATATGGGACTGCCGGTAAGCTTAAAATTATTGTTATTGACCTGGCTTTTTACTTCGTCCCAGCTATATTGAGTAGCTGACGTTATATTGAACGATGCGGGAAAACTGTACGAAGCTGATGCGGTTTCACTGTTGCCGGACGATTTGGCCCATAATACATATATGTAGTTTTTGTCACTGATAGAATAAAATGCGGCTCCGTCTACATTTGAAGGTAGCTGCATGGCTTCGGTTCTTGCTTTATCGTAATGTCGGTCACCCAGCAAACGGCTGGCAGTGCGCCATGAAATACCGGATGAATTAATAGTGACGTTGTATGGAGTAGCCGGCATTTTTTGATAAAGGCCCATTACCTGGTACGGGTCGGTTGCTCCTGATAGCATTTCTGACTCTGCCGCACCATATATGTACAGCCCTTTGATTCCAGATTTTTGTGCTATAACTGCCGCTTTTATCATAAAATTCTTTTGTGCTTCATCACTGCCAATATAGCCGTCAAGCGCTTTACGAGGTATGTTACATTCAGTAACAATATAGCTTTTCTTCCCTCCATATTGGTATTTCTTCAAAACGGTTTCAAGGTTATCCTTGTGATCGGCAATGGCTTTGGCAGCAGCATCAGAATTTTTTTTGTCGCTTCCCAGGCTGTACATAGGATAGATATGGTAGCTGACACAGTCAAACCAGGCACCGCCTTTTTGGGGATAGGCGTTGGTAACAGCGCCTCCGGCCGGGTTATCTGTATTGCGCATAAGAGCATCTAGAAAGCCTTCATAACCAATACCTCCCAGGCAAACCAAATCAGATGGGTCAAGTTTTTTCACTACTTCATAAGTGATCCTGAGCATACGCACATAGCTTTGAACAGGAGCATAAAAGCCGTCGAGATCACAGGGATTGGGATCGGTATTTGCCCAGGTTTGCGAGGCGCTCCAATTGTAGGTATAATCCGGCTCATTCCACACTTCCCAAAATTTTACATAAGGGCCGTAAGTCTTTACAACATTATATACATAGCGGGCATAGTAGTTATTGTTGTTGATCTGCCCGTCATTGGTCCAGATGGGCTCATAAAGGTTGGCAAATGTTTCAGATTCGCGGGTGGGACAGTACTTTGTTTTATCACGGTGCGCTTCACTTGGCCCATTGAGAAAAATAACATGATCTTTTCCTCCTGATTGCTGGTAAAATTTAAAAGTGTTTACCCTGATGTTATAACCCCATTCTTCTACAAACCTATCGTACATGGCTGGCCTTAAGCTATTTACACCAGCTCCCGCGCTATTTGGAGAGCCTATTAAAATTTCTGATAACTGCTCATCCGTCCACCCGGGATAATATCCCATGTTTGACCCATATAAAAATAAATCGCCGTAGGCAGCGGACCCTGTATTCCCATCATCCCCGTTATTGTCCCCTTCATTAATATTGCCAGGGCCGGGCGTATCCATATTTTCGGGTTTTGTTGTTTCAGTACTTTTTGAACAGGATAAGGTAATAGCTGATAAAAGAATTAAACAGAAAAGCTTTAAAAAAAATTGGTTTGGCATGAGGAAAAAGGGCTATGTATAAAGGCTCTACATGGGAAAATGTAGAACTTATTATATGAATAAATGTAGATCTCCTGGAAAAACAAAAATCGGACCAGTAAATTTTATTTTGAGATAAGATAGCAGCTTCTTTTCAGCTTCCCTTCAAAATCAAACGGGGTAGTAGCCTTGGTTATATTTTTGATATTGGAAGCCGGAATATTTTTTACATCCAGCTCAAATTTTGTGTAATTATTGCTGAAGTAGAGCATTCCTTCAGGCGACAATGCTTTAAGGCAATTTTTGATCAGGCCTGCATGATCGCGTTGAATATCTAAAATGCCTTCCATTTTTTTGCTGTTGCTAAAAGTGGGTGGGTCCATAACAATGATGTCGAACGAGCCGGGTGTTATTTCTTCAAGATATTGCAAAACATCGGCAACAATAAAGAGATATTTGTAATTGTCGCTAAACCCGTTTTCCTGCATATTTTTTGCAGCCCAGTTAATATAGGTGTTAGATAAGTCAACGGTTGTAACCTGTAAAGCGCCGCCTGCCGCTGCATATACTGAAAAAGCGCCGGTATAGGCAAAAAGATTGAGCATCCGTTTACCTGCGCATTGTTCCATTACCATTTTGCGTGTAATGCGATGATCTAAAAACAACCCGGTATCTAAATAATCAGAAAGATTGACAATAAATTTTAGACCGTTCTCCTGCACTATAAATTCAACTTTGGCCTCGCCGGTTTTCTGGTATTGGCCTTCGCGCCCCGCCTTACGCTGCCGGAGCTTTGTGAAGATCAGGTCAGGCCGAACATCAAGTACTTCAGCCATTATTGATGTGCTTTGTTCCATCCAGTACCGGTGTGCCTCTTCATTCAGCTGGTGGTTTCGCTTGTATTCAGAAACATAAAGGTTGTCTTCATATTTTTCAATAATAAAGGGAAACTCCGGCAGGTCGTGGTCGTAAATGCGATAGCAGGAGATATTTTGCTTTCTTGCTGTTTTGGATAAATGCCTGTAAATCTTTGTCAGGCGATTTTTAAACATTTCAAACTTATCTGCGCCACTCATCAATGAAATTTTTTTACGAATTTAGCGGTTGTTGTTAAGTTGTTAGGGTTTTCCTTTTCAACATTTCAACTTTTCAATCTTTCAACTATCCAATATGCAATTGTAGATATAGAAACCACGGGCTCGTATGCGGCTGCCAACGGAATTACAGAGATCTGTATTGTGGTTCTTGATGGGAGTGAGATAGTACAGCGTTATGAAACTTTAATTAACCCGTTGCACCAGATACCTTATTTTATCCAGGCCATGACAGGCATTACTAATGAAATGGTAGCGGATGCGCCTGTGTTTGAAGACGTGGCAGCCGAAATTTATGAAATACTGAAGGATAAAGTTTTTGTAGCGCACAATGTGAACTTTGATTATTCTTTTATACGAAGCCAGCTGCAATACTGTGGTTATTATTATGATGCCGGTAAGCTTTGCACGGTAAGGCTCAGCCGGAAAATACTGCCGGGCTACCAGTCTTACAGCCTGGGCAAGCTTTGTAATGCCTTGGGTATTGACCACGTTAATCATCACCGTGCCGGGGGAGATGCGGATGCAACAGCAACGCTGTTTAAAATGCTGCTGGAAAATGATGGTGCGGGACATATCGCAAAAAGCCTGAAGCGTACCTCCAGGGAACATATTTTACCCCCTAATGTTCCAAAAACCGATTTTGAGCAGCTGCCCTATACCGCCGGTGTATATTATTTTCATGATGAAAAAGGCAAAGTGGTTTATGTAGGCAAGGCTAAAAATATCCGTTACCGGGTAAGCAGTCATTTCAGTAATAATGCTACAACAAGGCAGAAGCAAAATTTTATGCGCTATGTATATCGCATCAGTTTTGAGGAATGTGGTACGGAGCTGATGGCTGCGGTAAAAGAATCTTCAGAAATTAAAAGGCTATGGCCACGGTTTAATGCTGCGCAAAAACGGCGGGAAGATGTATATGGTATTATTTGCTACCAGGATCAAACAGGCTATTTACGTCTGGCAATAGATAAAGTGAACAGCCGATATGAGGTAATTAGCTCTTATCATCATATTGAAAACGCAGGGGCCGCTTTAAGGCAGCTGGTTCATGATTTTGATTTGTGTCCGCGTCTTTGCTTTTTGAATGAGAACCTGTATGATGAAAAGATGCATTCGATATTATGTAAAGGTGCCTGCAATAAAAAAGAGCCGGAGCATATTTATAACAAGCGTGTAGAAAAGGCATTAACTACCTTACGTAATCTACCATCTTTTGCAATAATAGATAACGGTATTACATTCGATCAGCGATCCTGCATATTGGTATGGCATGGAAAGTTTTACGGCATGGGCTTTATACCCGCAGATATTACCATAGAACGTCCTGAAGTTTTTAAAGATATGGTTACACCTTATAAAGAAAACAGTACTATTACCAGTATGCTTTTTAGCTATGCTAAGAGGTATCCGTCCAAAGTGAAATTTTTTGAAGGCTGATGCGGAGTATGCCGGTTTTTATTTAAACTTGTAGCATTAAAAAATAAAATATATACTGATGAAATATATTCTGATGGTAACGACCATTGCTTTATTTGCTTTTCAGCCGGTTAAGAAAAAGAAAGTAATATTTTTTGGAGATTCTATAACGCAGCAGGGAGCCAGGCCGGGTGGTTATATCCCTAAAATTGACAGCTTGTGCAAGCTGGATAACCTAAGCGATCATTTCGAATTTGTTGGGAAAGGAGTTAGTGGCGACAGGGTTTACGATCTTTTCTTCCGTTTCCAGGAAGATGTGTTGGATCAAAAGCCGGATATAGTAATCGTTTATATTGGCATCAACGATGTATGGCATAAAACAACGCGTGGCACGGGCACCGATTTTAATAAATATATTGCATTTTATGAAAAGATGATTGGCAAAATGAAGGCCGCTGGCATACAGCCAGTAATGTGCACGCCCTCTGTAATAGGAGAGTATAACGATGATACTAACCTGCAGGATGGGGATCTGAATTTTTATGCTAAATGGATCAGGGAATATGCTTCGAAAAATAATATTCCTTTGATTGACCTGCGAAAATCTTTTATGGATTACCTGGATCAAAACAATCCTGCCAACGAGGAAAAAGGCATTCTTACTACTGACAGGGTGCATTTGAACGGCGCCGGAAACCTGTTGGTGGCACAGGAGATGTGGAAGGTGCTGAAGGGGGTAGAAAAATAGTCCATAGTCGATAGTCCATGGTCCATCGACTATAGACTATGGACCCAAAAAGAAGATCACTTGCAAGCTTTATTCTCCGATTACTCCATCACTAACTGGGTCTTACTGTTTTTGGCGGCTTTTTTTATCGGCCTGTCCAAAGCCGGGCTGAAAGGCATTGATATGCTGAATGTAACCCTTATGGCTATTGTGCTGGGAGGTAAAGCCTCAACAGGCGTAGTACTGCCTTTATTGTGCGTTGCTGATCTGATGGCAGTAAGGTATTATCACCGCCATGCAGAATGGAAGCATTTCTGGAAGCTGATACCGTGGATGGTAGTGGGGGTGTTGATTGGTGTATTTGCTGGTCAGCAAATGGACGAGACAGTGTTCAGAAAAATAATGGCTGTGATCATTGTTATTACCGTTATCATTATGTTATACCTTGAAATAAGGAAAACACTTATTGTTCCCACCAATAAGCTTTTCGTTTCCGGTATGGGGCTGGTGTCGGGTTTTACTACCATGATCGGCAACCTTGCGGGCGCTTTTTCTAATATCTATTTCTTAGCTATGCGGATGCCCAAGAATAATTTTATCGGTACTGCTGCATGGGTATTTTTAGCGATCAACTATTTCAAACTTCCCTTCCAGGTATTTTTCTGGAATAATATTACCTTCTCCACACTTAAAACAGACCTGGTGCTGCTGCCTGCACTTATAGCAGGTTTTGTTTCAGGAGTAAGGATCGTGGCTTTGATAAAGGATGATAGTTATCGTAAACTGATCATTTTCCTTACGTTTATTGGCGCGATATTTATTTTCCTGAAGTAGGGAGCAGTAAATAGGGGAGTAGTGAATAGCAAGTAGCAAGTCGGGAATAGGAAGTAGGATTCTGAATGCTTCCGACCTCCGACTCCGGACCTCGGACTTTCTGTCTATCTTACCTCTACCAAATAATAATTTTTCTTTCCCTTTTGCAGGAGCAGATATTTATTATGAAGCAGGTTGGACGCATTTACTGATAACTGCACATCTTCAACTTTTCTTCGATTGAGCTGTACCCCACCGCCCTGTACCAGCTTACGGGCCTCACCTTTGCTGGCAGTAATGTTGGCATCTGCTAATAAGGAAATGATATCCACACCCTCTTCAACCCGGCTTTTTTCTATGGCAGATTTTATAATGCCGTCCATACCTTCCAGGTCTTCTACGCTCATTTCTTCGGCCGGCTTTGACTGGTTGGCAAAAAGTTTTTCGGTAGTAGCAATAGCTTTTTCGTATTCATTGGCTCCATGTACAAAAATGGTGATCTCTTTTGCCAGGGCTTTTTGAAGCAGGCGTTTGGATGCATCGGCTCTATGCGCTTCAATGATCTGGTTGATGGTAGGCTCATCTAAAAAAGTGAAGATCCTGATCCAGTTTTCTGCATCTGCATCACTGGCATTTAGCCAGAACTGGTAAAACTGGAAAGGTGTTGTTCTTTCAGGATCTAACCAAACGTTCCCGCTTTCGGTTTTACCAAACTTGGTACCATCGGCTTTTTTGATCAGCGGGCAGGTGAATGCAAAAGCTTCGCCCTGTGCTTTACGGCGGATAAATTCGGTACCCGTAGTAATATTGCCCCACTGGTCGCTGCCGCCCATTTGTAGTTTGCAGTTATTTTCTTTAAACAGGTGGTAAAAATCATATCCCTGCATCAACTGGTAAGCAAATTCGGTATAGCTGATGCCCACTTCACCTTCAAAACGCTTTTTAACGCTGTCTTTGGCCATCATATAGTTTACGGTGATATGTTTACCTGCATCCCGCAAAAAATCAATGAAAGAAATATTTTTAAACCAATCATAATTATTGACCATTATAGCCGCATTGGGCTTTGCGGGGTCAAAATCGAGGTATTTCTCTAGCTGGGCTTTGATGCCTGCTACGTTGGCAGCTAACTGTTCTTCGGTAAGCAGGTTTCTTTCTTCGCTTTTGCCGCTGGGGTCGCCAATCATGCCTGTAGCACCTCCCACCAACGCTATAGGCCTGTGCCCGGCTCTTTGCATGTGCACCAATAATAATATAGGTACCAGGCTGCCAATGTGCAGGCTGGTAGCAGTAGGGTCGAAGCCAATATACCCTGTAGTGATCTCTTTTTTCAGTTGTTCATCGGTGCCGGGTATCATGTCCTGCACCATACCGCGCCATTTCAGTTCTTTTATCAGGTCCATAGCGGCAAAAATAGGTTTTTAAACTGTTGGTCGGAAATAATGTGGATTCATTGAATTGTGTTGTTCATATTGTCTATATTGTTAATTTCGCAGGAAGGTTGTGGTCACTAAAGCCTGGTTAAATCTTATAATAGTAACTGTTTGGTAATAAATAGAAACCTTATATCCTTTGCGAGCTTACTAATGCTAACGGTTTTTGTTTGCAATAATAGTATGGGTCAGTTTCGCAAATATTCAAATGAATTTTTAAATATTGGCGCAGGTGCGCGCGGCCTTGCTATGGGCAGTGCACAGGTTGCTTCTGTAACAGATGGAACATCCGGCTACTGGAATCCGGCCGGTTTAGTGAATGTGCAGGGACATACGCAGATAAACCTCATGCACTCAGAATATTTTGCAGGAATTGGGAAATATGATTTTGTAAACGTGGCATTGCCTACTACCAATGAAAAAAGGGTGCTGGGCTTAACTGCATTGCGGTTTGCTGTGGATGACATTGCCAACACATTGTTCCTGGTGAACCCGGACGGGTCGTTAAACTACAATAATATCCAGACCTTTTCATCTGCCGATTATGCTTTTCTTTTATCTTATGGGCAAAACCTGAAAAAAACGGAGAACAGCACAGTGAATTTTGGCGCTAATGCCAAAGTGATCTACCGGGGAGTGGGCAAGTTTGCACAAGCCTGGGGGTTTGGCCTGGATGCCGGGCTTCAGATATTTAAAGATAAATGGAGGTTCGGGATAGCGGCTAAAGATGTAACCAGCACTTTCAATACCTGGACTTTTAATTTTACAGACAAGGAAAAGGAGGTGCTGTATCTTACAAACAATGAAATCCCGGTAAAATCAACAGAACTTACTTCTCCCCGGTTAACCCTGGGTGCATCACGGTTATTTAATATAGGAGGCTCATCTACTCTTCTTGCTGAAACCGATTTTGACATAACATTTGACGGACGCAGAAATACAGTGGTGAGCAGCGATCCTGTGAGTGTGGACCCCAAGCTGGGATTAGAGTATGGCTATAAGGACATTTTTTTTGTAAGAGGCGGTATCAATAATTTTCAGCAGGGGCTGGCTGATGGCGATACGTTAAACCAGAAAAAAGTCTGGATTTACCAGCCGAGTGTGGGCGCCGGATTCAGGATAAAGTCTGTGGTAATTGATTATGCTTTTGCCAACCTGGCTAATCAATCCAATCCATTATTTACCCATGTTTTTTCTTTAAGGCTTGATATCAGGAAAAAAGAAAAATCCACTGTATTTCAATAACCGGAAACGCTGATGAAGAAGCTGCTATTCATATTATCTTTTTTTTGCTGGCTGACCGCAGGCGCGCAACAGTTCAATAACGAGTGGATTGACTATTCCAAAACTTATTATAAGTTTAAAGTAGGGGCTACGGGGCTTTATCGCATACCCCAGTCTGTGCTGGCTGCAGCCAACCTGGCTAATGCAGATGTGTCTCAGTTCCAGCTATGGAGAAACGGCCAGGAAGTGCCTGTTTATACATCAAACCAGACAGGAGTACTTGCTGCCGGGGGATATATAGAGTTTTGGGGTGAGGCCAACGATGGGAAACCTGATCAGGATTTATACAGGAATGCAAATGACCATATTAATAACAGTAAGAGTTTATTTACTGATACTGCGACGTATTTTTTAACTGTAAATCCCGCGGGTAATAATAAGCGGCTTATTCCCACAACTAACAATATACCCACAGGGGTAGGCGCTGAACCATATTTTATGTACACCGCACGTACCTATTTTAATGAAACCATACATCTTGGACCTTTTTCAGGAGGTGTTTCAGATGCCACTTACTCGGCATCTTTTGAAGGAGGAGAGGGGTGGACCTCCAATGAAATTTCTGAAAATCAGACAAAAAGTTTTACCTATACTAATCTTTTCCCTTATACAGCGGGAGGCGCACCTTCCATGCAGGTAAAAATGAACGTTGTGGGCAACAGCTTCAACAGCCGCGCGGTTCAGATGCAGCTAAACAGTACCCAGGTTTTTAACAGTAACCTGGCTGGTTTTTCCTATTCCCGGTTGTCTGCTACAGTGCCCGTATCAGCCTTAACAGGTACTACAGAGAACCTTTCTGTAAAAAATATTGCAAGCGTTGCTAATAACAGGATCAAAATAGCTTCGGTTGAGATTACCTACCCGCGGACATTTAATTTTGGCGGATCAGGCAATTTCAGGTTTGAATTATCTGCCGGTAGTGGTAAGTACCTGGAAATAGCAGGCTTTAATTATTCCGGGGTACCGGTACTGTATGACCTGGCAAACGGAAGACGCTATGAAGCTAATGTTTCTACCCCGTCGCTGGTTAAATTATACGTGCAGCCAAGTGCTGCAGTTCCTGACCTGGTGCTGGTAAATACTGCTGCGTCCAATATTAAAACGATCGGCAGCCTGGAGGTAAGGCATTTCACCAATTACCTTGCAGCAGAAAACCAGGGGAATTATCTGATTGTTACACATAAAGCTATTTTGAGCGGAGCAAACGGGACCCAACCGGTGGAGGAGTACAGGGCGTATCGGAGCTCTGCTGCAGGCGGCGGTTATAATGCAAAGGTTTTCCTGATTGACGAACTAACAGATCAGTTTGCTTATGGCATAAAAAACAGCCCCCTGGCTGTGAGGAACCTTATACGGTTTGCCAGGAATAAATTTTCCGCTCCCCCAAAAAGTGTATTTATTGCCGGGAGAGGAGTAAAATATACTTCAGCGCGTTATAACGAATCCTCCCAGGTAACAGAAAAGCTCAACCTGGTTCCTACATTCGGAGAGCCGGCCTCTGATATCTTGCTGGCGGCAGAAGGCAGCAGTTCCATACCTTTAACACCAATAGGCCGGGTATCAGTTGTAAATGGAAATGAATTAGCCTTGTACCTGGAAAAAGTGAAGCAATACGAGCAGCAATTAACGCCTGTTGCAGGTGTGGGTGCCAGTGCCTGGAAAAAGAACGTGATACACATGATAGGTGCTAATGAACAGAATCTGATCGACGAATTATACGGATACCTGAATGATGATAAGAAAGTCATTACAGATACGGCTTACGGAGCCATGGTATCGGATTTTGTAAAAAACCCTATTCCGGGAGCAGAGCAAACTGCAGCAGAACGGCTAAGAGTGCTTATGAACGGGGGTGTTAACCTGCTTACTTATTTTGGGCATTCGGGAACAACAGTTTTGCTATTTAACATTGATGAACCTGCAAATTACGCTAACCAGGGAAAATACCCCGTTTTTCACATGATGGGGTGCAATGTGGGCGACATATTTATTTTGGATGAAACCAGGCTTGCAAATGTCAGTACCATCTCAGAAAAATATTTATTTGCCAGGGAAAGAGGCAGCATCGGTATGATGGCGGGTACCAGCCTGGGGCGTGTGGGTTCTTTGCAAGTATATAACAGGGAATTGTATAAACTAATATCAAGAACAGGTTATGGGTTGACATTGGGTGAGCTGATGCAGAAGACAGTTGTGAATGTATTTGCTGCATCAGGCGGTGAATCTGATCTGGTTAGAAGGGCACAAAATGAAGAATATACATTAAACGGGGATCCTGCAATCAGGTTATACCAGTTTGATAAGCCTGATTATGCCATTGAAGACGCTATGGTAACAGTAACACCGGCTATTATTTCTACTGCCGACCCTAACTTTACTATAAAAGCCAGTATTGCAAATCTGGGTAAAGCCATCAATAACAGGTTGGTTGTTGAATTGAAAAGAACTTTCCCAGACCTGTCTGTAAAAGTAATCAGAAGGGATACAATTGCAGGAGTGCGTTATATGGACTCCCTGACCTATCAGATAGAAATTGATCCAATAACAGATAAAGGGGCTAATAAATATACTATCACCGTAGATCCGGAAAATGCTATAGATGAGCTATTTGAAAATAACAATACTGTTGTTAAGGATATCTTTATTTATGAAGATGATATAAAACCGGTGTTCCCCTATAACTATTCGATTGTGAATCGCCAGGATATTATTTTAGCGGCATCTACTGGCAATCCTTTTGCCGAACCCAGAAGCTATATAATGGAGATGGATACCACCCGGCTGTTCAATTCGCCATTGAAGACTTCGCAGACAAAAGCATCTTTGGGAGGTGTTATAGAATTTACACCAGGAATCACTCTCAAAGACAGTACGGTTTATTATTGGCGCGTGTCATCAGTACCTGCTTCGCCATCAGATCAGCAGGTTTGGAACAGTGCATCCTTTACTTATATACCAGGAGAAAACAACGGGTTTAGCCAGTCGCATTATTACCAGTTTGATAATGGGAAGTATGAAAATATAAGGATGGATCAGTCAGGATTGTTTTTTTACGATAGCCTTAGGTCTGAGATAAAGATTCATAATGCGCTATATTCCCGTATTATAGATGACTATGCTTTGTATATAGATGGGTTGGAGGTCCAATGGGGTTTCATCTCTCCATCACCAGCGGCACAATCCAATGCGTTGCGGTTCTATTTAATTAATAACAAAACTTTTAAAGCGGTAGAAAATGTAGATATGGGAACTACCGGCAGGTACGGCAGTTACCGGCCGGTTCCGTTGAATGCTGCTGCGAAGCCAGGTTTTTTCCAGTTTGATATATCCACTGTTGAAGCAAGGAAAAAAGTAATGGCTTTTCTGGACTCTATACCTGAAGGATACTATGTTGGTCTTACCAGCAATCAGCGCGGAGAGACTATTTTACCTTCCGTGTGGCAGTCAGATACAACAGTTTTAGGAAAAAACACTTCCTTGTACCACAAACTAAAAGCTATCGGTCTTACAGATATAGACTTAATAAAGTCTGTTGTACCTTATGTATTTATATATCAAAAGGGTAATCCTGCACCATTGGCGCAAGCGGTGGCGAGTGATAGTTCTATGGTATTAAGTATTACTGTTACAGTTCCTGTGAGTGGCACTACAGGTACGTTAAGTTCTCCAATATTTACGAAGGCGGCTTCCTGGAACAAATTGGTGTGGGATGGGTATAGCCTTGAAACGCCTTCAACAGATAATGCCCACCTCGTTATATCCGGGGTGGATAAAAGTGGAACGGAAACCCCGTTGATGACAGGTATACCGGTTTCTCAGAAAACTGTTGACCTGTCCTCTGTCAACACTAATACTTATCCAGGATTAAAGGTTACCCTGCAAAGCTCAGATACACTCAACAGAACGCCCTATCAGCTAAAATACTGGAGGTTAGAAGGCACGCCTGTTCCCGAAGGTGCAATAGCTCCAAACATTTATTACAGCGCTAAGGACACCGCAGAAGCAGGAGAACCGCTCAATATAGGAGTTGCCTTTAAGAACGTGAGCCGTTATAATTTTGATAGCTTATCGGTAAAGCTTTCTGTCCGGGATCGAAATAATGTAGAGCATATTATCCCTGTTCCTAAAGTGAAACCATTGGTTACAGGAGATACAGCTAAAGTCAATATTTCGCTGGATACCCGTTCCTTTACAGGAAATAACCTGGCGTTTTTAGAGTTTAACCCTGAGGGCAGCTTCCATCAGCCGGAGCAGTATCAGTTTAATAATTTTATTCCGAAGAATTTTTATGTGCGTGGAGATACAACCAATCCCTACCTGGATGTAACATTTGACGGCGTTCATATCCTGAACCGGGATGTAGTATCCAGCCAGCCAGACATATTAATGAAGCTTACAGATGACGCTAAATATTTATTATTGAATAGTACAGACCTGGTAAAAGTTCAATTAAAACATCCGGATGGTGTAATCAGGGATTACCGGTTCAATAGTGATACATTGATTTTAACGCCTCCGTCTCCGAATGATGCAAATAACACGGCTACGATTAACTTTAAGCCTCATTTGTTAGAAGATGGGGAGTATGAGCTGATTGTAAGTGCTAAAGACCAAAGCGGCAACCAGGCTGGAAATGTCAGTTACCGGGTAGCTTTCCAGGTTATTAATAAGCCTATGATCTCTAACTTATTAAATTATCCTAACCCATTCACTACATCAACGGCTTTTGTGTTCACTTTAACCGGATCGGAAGTTCCCCAGAATATGCGTATCCAGATATTAACAGTAACGGGTAAAATTGTGCGTGAAATAACGAAGGCAGAATTAGGTCCATTACGTATAGGAAGGAATATTACTGAATTTAAATGGGATGGTACTGATCAATATGGTCAAAAGCTGGCTAATGGAGTGTACTTGTACCGGGTACTTACCAATCTTAATGGCAAGTCATTAGATAAGTATAAAGCCACAGGTGATAATACTGACAGGTATTTCAATAAGGGTTATGGGAAAATGGTACTGATAAGGTAGTCAATCATCTCACGCCTTATGAACCATTCAAGCCTCTCTCATGTCATATTCTGAAAATAAGTGGGCACATTTTGTTTATTAATAAATATAGTTTTTGTTATCTGAACATTGCTGCCCGAATGATTGGTCAGGCGGGGATGCTCAACTTTCAATACTCATTGATAACATCAACCGTTTAAACAACTGCTGCATCTGACCTCGGACTTCCTGACGCTCCGACTGTCCATCCGGTAGCTTACACATGCCGTTTAACATATTGCCATAGCCGAAGGGGTCTGAAGAGCATATACCGCCACCTGTATTTAAATTGCGCCGCAGGCGCAGTTTGATAATTAGGAGTAAGCATATATTTTATGGCTGCTTTGATGAGCTTAAGTTTTTCGGATACCCCATTTCGCAATAAAAATGACGCTTTTAGAATGGCGCTTGTAGGTATGCGCTCTGCTTCTTTCTTTTTTAAAAGCCTGTGGGTTATTTTTCTCCCCAATGATGTAATAAGCTTCTGATTTCTTTGAAAAGGAAGTGTACTACTGTCAATATTAAAAAGCCGCTTAGTTATATATGCGTTGAGCGCGTAGTAACCTCCTAATTTTTGATCGAGCCTGTAATATTGATTCGCAGTACATTTTTGTATCAGCACAGCGATATCCATCATACAGCGAAGGCTGGGATATAAATCAGTCAATCCATGATTTACGGTAACCAGAGGCAGGTAATCGCAGCCTGAAAATTTATCGCCGATCTGCCAGTTCGGAGGAAGCAGGTCTTCAAAAGAAATATTCATTGATAAGTAAGGGCCTGCCAGCTTATAATGAAATTCATATAGAAAGGTCCCCTCTGGCGTATCGGCAAAACAAACCACATCCTTTTGGCGAGCCAGGTAACCTTCCTTAAAGCTTGTAAATAATTCTTCTCCCTCTATTTGGTATCCATTTTCTTTTAATACGGAAACCAGCCGGGGAATATCTTCCTCTCTGACTATAAAATCCATATCCCCAAATTCACGTATAGAGAGATGATTGTATAGCAGTTGTGATAAATGAATGCCTTTATACAGCTGAACAGGTATGTTATGCTGCTTCATTAGCGATATCATCCGGGTTGCTTTTTGCTGGCAATGGAACGCGTGCAGGCTATGGTTCAAAAAGAACTGTTTCAGTTGCTGCTTAAACTGGGCGTTCAAATGATCAGCAGCAATAACAGTTTCATATACAATAGGTCTGATACGATGTATTTTCGACAGCTCATATACTGTTTGCCAGTCAGGTGGGTGCTGTTCTATGAAAGAACCCAATACCAGGGATTTTTCCGTTTTCAGGAATACTCTGCAACAAAGCAATACCAGTGCTATTTCGGTACCATATTTTTGTTGTATATCTTGTATTGGGATCATAGTTGCTGCATATTATAAAGCCTGGTAAATGTCCCGTTTTTATTCACCAGCTCATCAAACCGGCCTTCTTCGGTAATCCGGCCTTCTTCCATCACGTATAAATAATCAGCGATCTTTAAATTATATAGCCGGTGTGTGATAAGGATGACCATTTTGTCTTTTGCAAGATATTTTATCTGCCTGAAGATATCAAACTCTGCCTGCGCGTCTAATGCGCTGGTGGGTTCGTCCAAAACGATCAGTGAAGCAGTATCCCTGTAAAATACCCTTGCCAGTGCCAGTTTTTGCCATTGCCCTCCACTTAGCTGCTCGCTACCGTGAAAGGTACGTCCCATACGGGTTTGGTAACCTTTGGATAATTTTGCGATAAACTTATCGGCACCTGATAAAGTAGCGGCATTTTGTATATCCCGGCTCGTTTTATTATCATCAGGCTTTCCCAGGACAATATTTTCTTCGATGGTGAAAAAATATTTTTCAAAGTCCTGGAACAGAAATACGGCCTGTTCCAGGTATGATGTTGTATCAATATTTTCCAACGGTGTGCCGTCAAAATCAATGGTGCCGGAGTTGGCCTCATATAGTTTGGCAAGGATCTTTATCAACGTAGATTTTCCTGAACCGTTTTCTCCAACAATAGCAATGATTTGTCCGGGCCGGCACTGTAGTGAAACGTTGTGCAGCACCTGCCTGCCTTCCGGCGTATAGCGAAAGCTAATGTCCTTTATAGAAAGTCCTTGCGCTGTTTGCGGAAATTGTTGCTGATGGCTGGTTTTGTTTTCTACTTTTATATCTAAAAAGGAGAACAGGTCCTGTAAAAAAATACGTTGCTGTAAAATTTGTACAACGGCCTGCAAAAAGTTTTTAGAGTTATTCTGCAGGCTTTGAAATCCCTGTATGTATATCACAAAAAGCCCCAGCGTGATAGCGCCGGCCAGCGCCTCTTTTGCCAGCAGTGCAAAAATAACAGCCATAGCAATGATTTCGGCCGCTTCTGCTATCAGGCTGAAAAAAGTAAGGCGTTTATTGAGCTGTTGTTTCTGCAGGCGGATATAGCGACGTATATTGGTAAATTTTTCTATAAAAAAGTTGCCAAAGCCAAATACCCTTACCTCTTTGGCAAAACTGACTCCTGTTAATGTGTGGTGCAGGTAATAGGCCTCCCTTTCAAGCGGTGCCAGTTTCCTTTCCTGCTGCATGGTGGCTATGCCAAAGTACCATTTTATAATAGCCAGCGGAAGCGAAAATGCAATGAAGAGCATTGCAAAAAAAGATTGCATGCTTATAAACAGAAGTAATAAAAAAAGCAATGCAAAGCCTGCTGTAATAAACGTGTTATAACTGGTTAGCAGGCTTCCGGCCCGGTACAATGATTGCTGCTGCGCCAGGTGCAGGCTGTCATGGTAGTTAGGATTCTCATAATAATCGTAATTGACATGTATAGCTTTGCCCAGTACCTTTTGCGATAAATGATCGGTGAGCCTTAGCTGAAAAATGGTAGTAATATAAGCTGCATATTGCTGCACTACGGCCAACAATAATTGTGCTGCTAAAAAATAGATGATGACAGGTAGTATTTCTGAAAAGGAATGCTTCCCAGTAACTTTTTCAATCAATATTTTTATAAAGTATAAAGAAATAACCGGCAACAAGGCCTGAACTATATGCAGTGCAAAGCTCAGTATAGCAAGGCGTTTGCTGGCCTCCCACAGCAGCCGCAGAGAGCGGGCGATGTTTGCTTTCAGCTCTTTGGGGTTGAAATTTTTATAATCTATTGCCATTTATTCCTGTAGATGCTTTGTACTATGTATTCTTCCGAGTTGCAAAAACCCGTTATCATTTTTCCACCTGCTATGGTCCAGGCATGTGCCTGAATCTCGTTCCTGTCTTTATCTTTTTTAAATCCTATAAAAACTAAACAGGGTATTTTATAGTAATTGCAAAGCAGTTTAGCCTGGTAAGCCTGGTGCCTGCATACATTTTTCCATGGAATGTATTGGGATGAGATCCGTATAGCCCGTGCTATGTCGTTTATTTTTTGATCGAAAGTTACATTATATTGATTATTGGACGTTGATTTTTCATTTACTCTCCTCTCTCCCGGAGAGGGGGAAGGTGTGAGGTTAGTCCGTTCTCCAAACCGCGCATAACGGTTAAAAAAAGTAAAGATAAACCCTGTGTAAACCGATAAGGCAAATGCCTGCAATATCATTATTTTTAACTGCGGCCTTAACCTTATAAACGTTTTTACTTTTTTTATCATGCTTCAATAACCAGCTTTTTGGCAAGAAAGGACTGGATAGTATTGTTTACGGCATTTTCACATTCATCGGCCGATATGTCATATTCATTTTCAAGCTGCTTTCTTATGTCCTCAATTGAAACATTATTTTCAATGCCTTTTAAAATTTTGAAGGATGTTTCATTCAACGAAAAGTATTCATTAGTTGCGCTGTTAAATGCCACACCTTCGTCTCCCAGTTGTGTAATGAGAACGTCGGCTGTATTAAATTGATAGCTCATAGGGGCAAAAATATTTTAATTTAATCAAAATTCATTTGTAAAAACAGTGCAAATGCCAAAGCCTTTAGTACGCGTTGCATATCATATGGCTTTACATAAGGTTGCTGTAAATATTGCCGCCAGTTTGCCGCCAGCAGCTTCACGTCAATGTAATGATTAGCGGCCGGGCTGTGCTGCAATGCTTCGATAGCCGCTGTTATCTCCTGCTGCTGCGCTTTTACCCGGTACACGATATCAGCGCTTTGCAAACCGGGTTTTTTTTCAAATAATACTTTATCAGGTACTTTGCCCTTCATCATACGCTTTACCAGCATCCGGTTGTTGTAGTGTTCGTCAAAAAAAACTTCGTTGGGGATACTGAAAAAGTACTCCATTAGGTCTATATCTGTTGTAGGATCTCTGGGGTCAAGGCCGTAATAGTGTCCTAAAGCAGCGCCTATTGTGCTTCTGACATTATATAGTTCTATAAACTGGTTTTTTCGTTCCTGTATATTGGAAATATAACGAGTAGAAAATTCGTTATTGTTTTCTCTGATATCCTGTATCACTTTATATTGTTCCAAAATACCCGGCTGCATAAAAATATTTAAAATGTATTTTTCACGGCTATTATTACTTCTTCTCTTTTTATTAAGCTGTTCGCTAAAGTATTTCAGTATTAAAGGTTTGGCAATTTGTTTCTTAAAAAAGCGGTAGGGGTGCTGACGCAGGGTATTAAAGTTGAAGGGCAGCAAATAGTCGATACCGGCAAAAGAAATGCTGCCATTGCCGCCTTCTCCGCTTAACAGCGCGCCAAAGCCTTTTTGAGAGGCTGTTTTGTAAATATCCTGCAACCAGTATAGGTTACAGGCTGCATGTAAAGGTTCGCTGCAAATATTAAGCGTATCAATTATTCCTTTTAATACACTATAACCGGCAGAATCCAATAAAATTGGCCTGATATTACCCGATTCCCCGGCCACAGCGTTTATAAAAGATGTTTCATCCAATGTTGACCGAACCCCCTGTTGATCCTTCAACAATTCTGCAGCAAATAGCGGAATATGGCTTAGGGTAGTAAGTGGTTTATTTTGTGATTTCAGCAAATCAGCCGCAATAAAGCTTACCGTGCTACTGTCTAACCCGCCGCTTAGCATAGAGGCTACGGGTTTTGAACTACGCAGCCGTGCCTTTACAGCAACTGTAAGCAGCCCCAGCATTTCATCTGCATAGTTCTGTTTGTCTTTATAATGCCGCAAGGGAATGTTTTGCGGCTCCCAGTATTTTTTTAATGTGGTTTTTTTGTCTTTTACTGTAAGTGTATGGGCTATGGGCAGTGAATAAATATCTTTATAGAAGGTGTCGTGCGCAGTATCAGTATCATTGTTCCTCCAAAGCGCCAGCTTTCTGACTAATTGGGCTTCATTCACCCTCTTTTGATAATTGGGCAGCGCTAAAAGGCTCTTAATGGAAGAGCTGAAGTAAAACCCGCTGTTATCCTGGTAATAATAAATGGCAGTGTAGCCCATTGGATCCCGGGCAATAAAAAGCTCCTGTTTTTTATAATCAAAAACGGCAAAGCTCCAGTCGCCCCTTAAGTGGTGTACACAATCTTTACCCCATC
The DNA here is from genome assembly GCA_049841335.1 of Niabella sp. Classification (GTDB taxonomy): domain Bacteria; phylum Bacteroidota; class Bacteroidia; order Chitinophagales; family Chitinophagaceae; genus Niabella. The sequence continues at coordinate 32,042 of JASGDI010000009.1, forward strand.
GTAAATAGGCCTGTAACATTTCCTCGCCATCGGGGTATTGGCGGTTAATACTTAAACTAAGGTGACGGGCAAGCTGCTCCCGGTTGTCGATCCTGCCCTGTGAAGTAAACAAAATTTGTTCCTGCTGCAAAAATACAGGTAGGTTTTCATACTTGGCTTCGGGGGTATTATCAGTAAGCAGATGACCAAACCCTGTTTGCTGATGTATGCTGAAACGAGGACTTAAATTAGAGAAAAGCGCTATAGCATCGTACATTTGCTGTAATGCAAATGCGGGGGAAGAGCCTTCCATATATTGCCAGCTACCTAAAAACAGGCTCATAATATAACCCTGCAAAAATAAAAATGGAAAATAAAAAAGCAGAGTTATACCCTGCTCTATTGATGTTGTACATCAAAAAATTGTAATATGCTACAGAAGGCTATTAGCTTACAGCGATTGATTGACTGCCTGCGTCACCGCCGTCGCCGCCATCATTATTAATTGTAATTTCGGTTACTTCAGGTAATACCCATTGTTTTTTTGTTTCCATAATATAAAAGTTTAATTTACAGGTTAAGTGTGCAAAATAATTATTTATTGTTTATTCTGCAAATTTTTTTTTATAAAAAGGGGGAAATCTTCAAAGCTATTTCTTTCTTTTGGCCTGGTAATCAATTGGTAAGGTATTATTTTGAGAATGTGACCAATAAGTTCGAACTGTATTTTGCTTTTTTGCATAGCCGGCACCCAACTGCAACGATATACGTTATTGGACAATTCTACAAAAGCATTCAAAGGTGTAACAGGCTTTATCCGTATTTCAGATCCTTCTTCCTGCTGCAAAAAAATAATTTGCTGTACTTCCGCAGGTTTTGCGGCAAAACGTTCATGGAAGGGAAAGCCGTATTTATCTAAGTCGTTATCTTCATACAACTGTTGTTTGTCGGAATCCTGTAAGAGTTTTTGCTGGTTTAAAGAGTTTTGCCAAAGCCGTATCATGGGGTAGGAGGCCTGTGCATAGCACTTGCCATTTTCAACAAAAAGAACAGCAGTATCATCAGTAAAAGGTTGATAACCCAGTTCCTGCAGTTTTATTGCTAAGGTGGATTTTCCGGTACGGGAGGGAGCGGCAAACAGAACCACTTTACCTTCTTCAACAAAAACGCCCGACACGTGAAAAGGTATTAAATCTCTCTGGTATAAGATAGCTGCCAGACAGTTGGAGTAAAAGTAAAGCAGGTTGATCTTGTAATTGGAATTAATGGGTTCAACAATGATCTCATTGCCATTTGCAACATAAAATTTTATTTTTTCAGGAAGTGTATAGATCATTTCATTGGCGTTGCAATAAGCAAAACGATCAGGATGGATTCCCGGTGATGAAAGATCTTTCGGAACAATGCCCAGCTTTACGTACACAGGACTTTTCTCACTTAAAGATTCTTCAAAAGGCAGGAGCGCCGGTAATTCTATTTCTGAAATAACAGGAATGCCAAAGGCAAGGTAATGATAGGCCATTAATTTTCTATTAAATATCCGGGCCGCAAACGTACATAAAATAAGCCGCTTGGAAAATAGCAGATTATTTATACCCTTTTACTGCCATTTTTAAATAATATACCGAAGGCCCCGCTGTTATAAAAAGCGTATCCCTGTTCTTACCCCCAAAACAAACATTCGCCACCCATTTTTCAGGAACAGGTATATAGGCTATTTTCTTTCCTGCCGGATCATATACCGTAACGCCGTTCCCGGTAAGGTAAAGGTTGCCCTTTCCATCCAGTGTTATACCATCAGACCCCTGAGAAACGAATAGTGTTTGCTCTGCCAGGTTCCCATCCGGATGGATAGTAAATTTGTAGGTTTTGTTGTCTCCAATATCAGCAACATACAAGTATTTGCCATCGGCTGATCCAACAATACCATTAGGCTTTACCAGGTTGCTGACAACAATTATGGGCAGGGTAGCTCCTTTTGGGAGATAGTAAACGTTTTCTTCCTTTATTTCCTGCTCTTTATAGGTCCAGTAATCCCGCCGATAGTAAGGATCAGTAAAATAGATGCCACCCTTTTTGTCGATCCACAGGTCATTAGGACCATTGAGCTTCTTCCCGTTTACCTTTCCAAGCAGTACTTTCACTATATGACCTCTTTTATCAATCGACCAGATCTCGTTGTGCTCATCAGCACAGGCAACAATATTTCCTTCAGCGTCTATATCAAGGCCGTTGGCACGCCCGGCATCTTTTTTAAATTCCCATAATACAGTTGTTTCCGGATCGTAGCGCCAGATCTTATTATTGGGCTGATCGGTGAAATATACTTTTCCATCCTTATCTGCCACAGGTCCTTCGGTAAAGATAAACTCCTGCCGTACTTTCATTAGGGGCTCGAAACTGCTGGCTACAATGCCTGTTGAGTCGAAAAAAGGCTGTTGTGCATTAGCGTATGCAACAGCAAAAAAGCAGGAAAGGATTAACGGGAGCTTCATGCCAGTAAAAATATGAAAATTAATACTGTATTATTGAGTTTGTCAGCCAATTACTACTTTATGTACGATGGGAATTTGTTTGGTATTTTTTAGATACACTACCACAAAGACAATAATAGTTTGATCTGTCCAGAAAGAAATAGCGAAGTGCTTGTTCCTGTTCTTTTTCAATAGAACTTTCTGAAATGTTAGTCCGCTTTGTATAAAGCCATGGTCGAACCGGTACTCCACGCTGTCAATTAGATTTTCCATTTCCGGGTCAGTGGCTTTCAGTTTGAGTATCACATCATATTGGTTGCCGCTTACTTCAACAGATTCTTCTACGAAAAAGAAAGACTGTTGTTTATCTATTGCCGACATTAGCCTGTAAAAGTCAATTGTCCAGTTATCGCTTAACGATAGGGCCTGCCGGTCAGCACATACATAATCAGGCAATGAAACACCGGGAGTGCAAACAACTATGAGCTTTCTGAGCCCTGTTTTTCGTTCAGATGCCTGCACCATTTCTACTTCTCTTTTTACCCAATCGGACTGTAAAGCTGAAGACGAAAAAAGTACTATAAAATAATCGCAGTTATTAACTGCATTTTGAATTTCACGCTCCCAGAAACTTGCAACCGACAGGGATTCAGTATCGAAAAAGACATGATGGGCGCTGCTGAGGCGTGTAATATCGGATTTTAATTTTTCCGCAAGTTCGCTCCCGTCTGCACGGGCATAAGAAATAAAAAACTGGGACATAAAAAATGTTTTGTCCGGCAAATAGCCAGAGGTTAGATTTTCTGTACTATAATGGTCTACGGGGAGCGTTTGCCCATTGATTTTGCAATATTTAATTTCTCCGGGACATTATATAAATCATCACAGGCTTTTGCCAGATCTAAATCAAGCCTGGTAACTTGATGACTGATATCCCAGGTTGAAAACCTGATTCTTACCGTTCCCCAAACATTTTCCCATTCAGGATGATGGTTTAGCTCATTTACTTTTTTCGCCACTTTTTGCATAAAATCAAAAGCTTTCTTAAAGTTACCTAACCTGTACACCTTTTCAATGGCTAACCCTGCTTTGGGTTGCTGCTCCCTGCTGTAATATTCTACAATTTTCCAACCGGGTAAAGCCTTGAGCTTTTGGTTGAGCACATCTACCGGCAGTGGAAGAGGCATTAACAGGTTTTCATCAATTTCCGGAAATGAAAACTCATAATTGCTGCTAAATCCGTTTGCCTTCATTGCTGCAACTATGGATGCAAAAGAGTCTCTCCAATTTGAAACGGAAAGTTTGATTCCCTGAATTTTGGCCAGATCTTTTATGTTTTCCGGTAAAGCTGCTTCCGGGAAAATATTTTCCCTGCCAACTAAAACAGGTATAATGGGAATGTTCTTTTTTAGTGCTGTGCTTATTTCAATATTTACCCAGTCATCCTGAAAATCAATCCGTCGTCTGTAGTGCTCATCTGTAAGCTGCAGCCATTTGGGGCCGATAATGGCAATAAGGACTGTAGCCGCCTCCAGGCTTTGATTAATTAGATCCTGCCAGTTATTGGAAGTCCTGATATTATCCAGATCCATAAAAATACTTTCTTTGCCAAACTCTCTCTCCAGTTCAGATTTGATAAACCTGGCGGAAACACCTTCATCATTTCTGCGATAGCTGATAAATGCTAATGGCCTTTTCATAATGTAATAATTTGAAAATTGCAGGGGTAGAATTTTTCTTCAACCTCCCAACGCCTGTAGTTTTTCCTTCTGTAAAAACGCTTCAATATCTTCAGGGTTTATGTTATGCTTTCGTAAAAGCATAACAGACTCTCCCGATCCGTTTTTGGCTATATCTGTAAAAACATCAAGTGCTGTCAGTTTCTGATTTTCTGGAAGGGCTTTGCCTAGTCTTTTTATTGAAGAAGCAATGCAATGCGACAGCCAGGGTTTTTCCTTGACAATATAAGGCTCAGACACGGTCTTGCCTTCTATCGGTTCCGGTAGTGCTCCGGTTGGTATATGTTGTATTATTGCTTTCAGTTCAGGTGTGGGATTTGTTACCATGGCCGCAAATAAATCTCTTGTCTGAATGCCGCCATCACCTTTCATCCTGTTTTCGTTATAAGGTATATTGAAATAGTTCTGAAGCTCGGGAGTCATTTTATCCCATAGACTTCTAAAATCGTTTATTACAGCCTCATCGGGTGCCGTCTTTTGCCCGACGCCACCGGTTTGTTCCTCTATGATCCTGTTCATCAGGGTGCACAGGTGCTTCCGGATCTTGTCTTTAAAATCGGCAGGGTTGGAGTATTTCCAGATAAAGGACTGCCCGCTCAATTCATTTTTAAATTTTAATACTTTGCCTACCTGGTCGTGCTCCTCAAGGCTGCTTAGTGTATAATTTTTTTCGCAGAAATAAAAAAGGATTTCCCTTACTTCTTTCCGTTGCCATGCTTTATATGCTGCATTGTATTCTTCTTCTGTTCCCGAACCCGCATTGGGAGTTGGCGTTCCGAAGCGCTTCCACATAATCCCGATAAATATCTGGTAAGACGTCATGATAGCATTGATCAGGTTTTGGGGCTTATCTGCCGATGGGTATGCCCTGTCTTCATATTTCCACAGGTCAAGCTCATAGCCAAGTGGCCTGCCATGTGTAGTGTTGATCTCGTCAATCACATCTGAAAGCAGTTTCCTTTCTTTTGATACATCGGAAGGTGAGGAAACAAAGAGGGTGTATTTATTCATAAGATGCTATTTGGGTTTACTATCTGTATTTTGTCTTTTATTTAATTGTTAGTGCTATAGCTTTCCTATATCCACCACTACCACTTTTCCTCCCCGTTCATTTACTTTATTGACCATATCTTCCGTACCTCCCGGTCCGTCAGCTTTTTGCTTGTCCCAAAGGGCTATTAAGGTCATATTGCTGCCTCCGTTCACTAAAGCAAAATGCAGCTCCCATAAATTATTCCGATCCCAGATACCATAGTTTTTTTTGCTCCGGAGCCAGCCGGGTAATTCTTTAGATGCTGACAATACAGGATGCGGGAGTTTTTTATAAAGTTTGTTAAACCTGTCAACCCAGCCATTACCAGCATGGGCAACCGACTCTCTCTTGAATTGATCCGGCGGCAATGCCAGGAACATCGCAGATTCAATTCCTGCTTCCTGGCATACTTCGTGAAATAAAATATCCCCTCCACAGGCACCACCGGCTATACCTTTTAAAATATACCCGTCCGGCAAGCGTTTCAGCTCATCCATTACGGCTTTTTTAATGGCCCTTTTTATAGCATTTTCCTTTGCTTTAGTGCCGGGGAAACGCGGCTTTTTCCTGTCTGGCTTATCAATCATGTGCCCGGTAAATAAAAGAAAATGCTCGCGCAGCGGTTCATCAATTGCCGGGGATAATACTGTATTCAGAGTAGCAGTTGTATTCTCATTAAACAATTGCAGGGCGGCGTACATTTTTATTTGTTTCAGGGCAGATTCGCGGCCTTGCGGATTTACATTGTTCAAAACAGATGCATAAACTGCAGCAACTTTTTCAGACCGGTCAGAAGTAAGGAACAGGTAGTCCGCTTCGCTGATATCCAGCCAGGGGTCTTTCTCATTTTTGGCTTTTAGCTGTGCTTTAGCTGCATCCAATGAAAGCCGCAGGCTTGCTGTTAAGGCCTGTTGTCTTTTTTTCATTTTTTCTAATTCCCTTAATGCATCATCGTCTGTGTCAAACTTCAGTTCCCATGTCCCCGTATTATTTTCGGCAAGGGCGATTTGCACTTTTAATAACGCTAAAGCATTTAACCCGGAATAGTAGTGGTTGAGGTTCTGTAAAAATCCTCTTTCGTAGTACTCCTGTGCCTGTTGCAGGAAAATAGATTCCAGCGCTTTCTTTTGTTTGTCAACAGCGGCAGACAACTCCATAATCCATCTCGTTTTTTCATTACGGGCTAATAAGGTATAAGCTTCAGCACGGGTATAATTGTCTATATTTTTGTCCTTAATGATGATTTCTGCGGCGATATCGGATTGTGCCAGCAGCGCCCGGGTTTCTTGGAAGTTAGCGTCAAGTGCTGCTTCCGCCAGCCTTTGATAAATAGTGGAGAGCCGGTCGTTGGCCTGTATATCTTTCTTCTTTTTGGCAATTACTTTATCCCATACTTCTTTTGAAAGCCCGTATTTCTTTAAGCGGAACAAGTGCTCCCCAATCAGCCTGTATGCGGGCATTTTCCAGCTAAAGAACTGGGCTTCGTAAGCAAGTAGTCCTAAACGGCCTGCATATCCTGCTTCCGCGGCAACTCTCACTTCTTCCACAAAGTCCTGTGGCATGGCAATGTATTTTTCAGGATCATGAGTGTCCAGATGAGGAAGTACCTTAAAAACAGGACTGTCTGTTCTTTCCAGTTCAAGGGTTTCATGCACCATATTAATAAAAGCATCCAGGGAGGCCGCCGGATCCTGCTCATTATAACTGTGATATTTATAGCCGATAATATCAAAAGGTGTTTCATCGTATCCCGATGCTTTAATAAGTATCGTGGATTTGTCACGAAGGGCGTGCCTGATCCCCAGCTCGTAAAAAACATTGGCGTTATGAATAGTGATATCTGCAATTACGATGTCTGCCAGTAAGAGTTCAGAGAACATATCTTCATGAATGCTTCCCGATGCAAAGACTTCGCCTGTAGTTCCGCCTCCCAGGTTCAATGCACGCATTGCCGGTTTTATCAGGTCAGTTTCAACCCGGTCAAAATCAAAATATATAGTCTGAAGACCATTTTTTGCATCTTTTTTCAATACTGGCCGCCTGCTTCCGAAAGGGCGAACGATAAATACTTCAGCCATGATGTTTATTACGGATTACAGAAAATATTTGAAATGCGAAGCTACATTAACCTGCTCACCGGCTTTTTCCCCTACTTCACGTAATTGTGGAATATACTTTGTAGAATCCATTTCTCTTACGTCGTCGCTGTCAATGTGAGAAAGACCTGATTTGTCCAGACTATCCTGGCTCAGATCGGCATTATAACGGATATAGCTGAAGTGCCGGCCGGCATCGTTGTCAATACCCAGGACGTTACCATTTTCATCCAGGGGTACAAGGTCGTCCATTTCCCTGTCAATGGGTGCGCCGAATATGCACCTGCCAACGGTGCGGCAATTGATGTCCTGGTCCACCTGCATAGTGTACATTAAATTGTTGGGCAGGCTCTTAGCGGTGTCTATAATATTGTTATAAGCGCCGGGACTGGCGGCTGATCCTGTACCTACTGATACAATTAACAGGTTTCTTTCTCCGGTAGCCCATTGCAGTTTATAGGCTTTTTGGGTGGCCATTTTATACATAAGAAAAGCCGGATTGTTGTAAGGAGTAACTCCTCCGTCAACGAACACAAAAGTTTTTTCGGGGTTGGCGGGATCCCATTGCAGGGTTTCAGGCCTGAAATAAACCGGCGCAGCAGTGCTGGCTCTGACCAGCTGGTATAGCGGGATGCGAAGGTTGCAGTCAGACCGGATTGGTTCATTGTATTTTGCCCATGGGTTATTGCTGATGGGCCACGGCGAATCGGTAGAACGGTTCATGGTTACTACCAGCAGTAAAGATTTAAATTTTCCCGACTCAATATCAATATCTCCGTCGCCAAAAGTATTTTTCAGTTCTTTAAGCAAAGGGCCGTCGTTATAAAAGTATTTTACCCGTTTCAGCAGAAATGATTTATCGAACATGGCTTCGCCTTTTTCTTCATAAAAATCCAGCAGTTTTTGAACCTTCATGCCTAAAGACAGTCCGGCGGCAATAATAGCCCCTGTGCTGGTACCGCCAATGTAATCAAAGTAATCAGCAAGGCAAAAACTGTTATCTTTTTTCAGTTCCCGCTGTAACTGTTGTTCCAACTGCAGCAGTATTTCTAAAGTAAGAACGCCGCGTATACCTCCGCCGTCTAAGGAAAGAAGTTTGCGGGGCTGATGGTTGAACGCAAATTTTTGATTGAGGGAGGTGATGTTTTTCATATTTTATCGTTTTAAGTATTTTGACTCAATTAATCTTCCAAAACTCCGCTTGTAACCAGGTCGTCGTGGATCTTGTCATAGACTTCGCTAAGAGCTGATTGAAAATCTATCGAGATCAGGCCATTGAGATCTGAAGGGAGCACTGTGTCTTTCTGGCGGATGATACGTACTTTGTCGCGTCCAAACCGGCCCGAAAACCAACCCAGCTCAAACAGTACATTGGGCCTTCCCTGGAAATACTGTTTTCCGTTGTTTTCCACAGCATCGTCAGGCGTTACCAGCACAAAGGCAAAGGCACATTCGCGGGCATAGTGTTCAAATTTTTCAATGATTGTTTTTCCTTTATCGGCTTCCTGGTTAAGTATAATAGGGTTGAGATGGAATTTGTCTTTTAGCAGGCGTTGCAGTTCAAATAAAATAGCTACATCATGGCCATGAACAATAAAGATCTTTTTATCATAAGGCTGCATGAACTGGATTTTCTTGCGTTTTTCCTCCAGTCGTTCGGCTTTTATTTCCAGTTGTTTCGCAAAATTGTTGAGTTTGGTCATAAAAGCCATTCCCAGGTTCATATAGTCCTGCTCAAAATGGATGGAATTTACCTTTTTGAAAATATCAGAGATTTTTTTGAAGGTAGCGTAATCGTCTACAAATTTATTTTCTGATTTATCTATTTCGCCCATCAACATGGCTTTATTTCCTTCCAGCATCAGGTCAAAATAGTAGAAATAATTCTGGAGCACCGGAAGCATATAGCTGAAGTTAGGGTTAGTGCGGAAACCCGGATGCAGCATTTGGAAAGCTTCCAGCGCTTTATCGCATATTTCTTCCGCTTTTTCAAAACTTTCCAATGCTTTTTGAAAGCGTTCTTCAGTGAAAAGTGAAATTCCTTTTACAAAATTGACTGTCACATCAATTTGCTTAAACATAATATGGTAGGGCAGGGCTTCATTGGGAGGAATATTAGATTCCAGCATGCGCATAGCATTGGTAGCACGCATAAGGGACTGTTCTGCCTGGTAAACATCCTGCGTGTTCAGGGTTTGAAGGCTTTGGTTATACTCCCAGTTGAGCTGTTGCACGGCATTGCTTAAAGGGTTTTGCGGAATGTTTGGATTATAGTTCTGGTTGTAGCTTTGCTGAAAGTTCTGGCTATTGAACATTTCCTTAGATTTGGTGATCAGAGAGTTGAAGAGGTCTTTCATCTCCATGTTGAACAATTTATGTTAAATATAAAAATAAATTTACACGATTCAAAAAGAGACTGCAGACCGTATAGCCATATTGAGGCCTGGCACAGTGTAAACGTATAAATTCATAAAATATTTGGCCACGAAGGCACGAATACGAAAAATGCGGCCTTTATTTAAAAATAATAATGGAAAGTGTCTTTGATACTCATTTGTGTATTCGTGGCATAGCAGATTGACATCGTAAATAATCTGTTGCTGTAAAAAATAAATTTGTTCGCCTACCCCTGGGATATTGACAATAAAAATATTCAACATTTCAACAATTCTCCCTACCTTTGCGGCCCCAATTAGTTCTTTTTAGGTTTTCCGTGTAAAAAACGGAACGAGGAATTTGGGAGTCCCGATAGGAATCGGGACGTTTGAACCAATAAATCATTTAAAATGGCAAAAGAAATCTCCGGCTTTGTAAAGCTGCAGTGCAAGGGTGGCCAGGCCAATCCTGCACCTCCAATCGGTCCGGCGCTGGGTTCCAAAGGTATCAATATCATGGAATTCTGTAAGCAATTCAACGCGCGTACACAGGACAAACCAGGAAAAGTACTTCCTGTATTAATCACAGTTTATTCCGACAAAAGCTTTGATTTTGTAATCAAAACGCCTCCTGCTGCCGTTCAGTTAATGGAGGCTGCTAAAATTCAAAAAGGTTCTAAAGAAAGCAACCGTTCTAAAGTGGGTAAAGTTACCTGGGAGCAGGTAGAGGCTATTGCCAAAGACAAAATGCCCGACCTGAACTGCTTCACTGCCGAAAGCGCTATGAAAATGGTAGCTGGTACAGCACGTAGCATGGGATTAACTGTAGAAGGTAAAGCCCCCTGGGAAAATTAGGTCCCACCTCCCTTACTCCTTCCTCAAAAGGTGGGAAATAACGGAACTTTCTCAAAACTTTTAAAAGAATTACAATGGCTATTACAAAAAAAAGAAAAGCTGTAAACTCCAAAGTAGATGCTAACAAGGCTTATACGCTTAACGAAGCTTCTGCGTTGGTGAAAGAAATAAATATTGCAAAGTTTGATGCTTCTGTAGATCTGCATGTACGTTTAGGTGTGGATCCCAAAAAAGCAGACCAGGCGATCCGTGGTACGGTTACTTTACCTCACGGTACCGGAAAAACGAAAAGAGTATTGGTGCTTTGCACCCCCGATAAAGAAGCATCGGCTAAAGAAGCAGGTGCAGACCATGTAGGGTTAGACGAGTATATCCAGAAAATTGAAGGCGGCTGGACAGATATAGATGTAGTGATCGCTACACCTGCCGTGATGCCTAAAATTGGTAAATTAGGTAAAGTATTGGGTCCGCGTAACCTGATGCCCAACCCTAAAACCGGTACGGTAACTAATGATGTTGCAGCAGCGGTGAACGAGGTGAAAGGTGGTAAAATTGCTTTTAAAGTAGACAAAGCCGGTATTATCCATGCTTCAATCGGCCGCGTAAGCTTCTCAGCAGAAAAAATTGCTCAAAACGGCCAGGAGCTGATCAATGCACTCATCAAAGCAAAACCATCTACAGCAAAAGGTACTTATTTAAAAGGCATCAGCATGGCCAGCACCATGAGCCCGGGTATTGCTTTAGACACAAAAAGCTTTGTTCACTAATAGTTGTTAGTACCGGCTGCAGTACATGTGGCATCGCTCTTGCGTCGCAATCACTTCATCTGCAGTACAACAATCAACAGGTAAAACGACCGCAACAATATTAAACACAGTCAAATCGAAATAAAATGACTAAAGAACAAAAAAACGAAGTAATTGAAGTATTGAAAGGTAAGTTCTCTCAGTACGACAATTTCTACATAACCGATACAGAATCGCTTACCGTAGACCAGGTAAGTAAATTACGCCGTGCTTGTTTCGACAAAAATGTTGAAATGAAAGTAGCCAAGAACACGCTTATTAAAAAAGCATTAGAATCTATTGATGCTGAAAAATATGCAGGTGTTTACGATGCTTTACACAAAGTAACAGCTTTAATGTTCTCCGAAAATCCGAAAGAACCTGCTGTTATCCTCAGCTCTTTCCGTAAAGATGCAAAAGCTGAAAAACCAGAGCTGAAGCTGGCTTTTATTAATGGCGATTTATATGCAGGCGATAACAACCTGAAAGCATTAACACAGATCAAAACCAAAAACGAGCTTATCGGTGAAGTTATTGGCCTGTTGCTTTCTCCTATTCAGCGTGTTATTGGTGCCTTACAGAATAAACCTGAAGGTGAGGTTGCTCCTGTGGCCGCAGCGCCAGAAGCGCCTGCTGCTGAAGCAGCTCCGGCAACTGAAGCTCCTGTTGCAGAAGCTCCTGCAACTGATGCAGCGCCTGAAGCTCCTGCAGCAGAGGAAAAGCCTGCGGCTGAGTAGTTTTTAAAAGCTATGTGTAGCGTCTTCGCCGCACATTAGAAATGCTGTCGCCTCCTGGCGACAATAAAGATCAGGATTTAGTTCTTTTTATAAATCAATTTTCCGTGTTGCCACCCAGGTACATGGGGAAACAAACAATTTTTTTAAACCCGCCGTCGGATTCGCCGCAGGTGAAAATGAAGACGGTAAAAATTAAAACAAAATGGCAGACATTAAAACATTAGCAGAAAGCCTGGTAGGTTTAACTGTAAAAGAAGTACAGGAATTAGCAGATTTCTTAAAAACTGAATATGGTATCGAGCCAGCTGCTGCTGCAGTAGTGGTTTCTGGTGATGCTGGTGGCGGCGCTGCTGCTGCTGAAGAAAAAACAGCATTCGATGTTATCCTGAAAAGTGGTGGTGCTTCTAAATTAAACGTGGTTAAGATTGTTAAAGATCTTACAGGTTTAGGTTTGAAAGAAGCTAAAGAATTAGTGGATGGTGCTCCAAAACCAGTTAAAGAAGGCGTTTCTAAAGCAGAAGCTGAAGAAATTGCAGCTAAACTGAAAGAAGCTGGTGCAGATGTAGAAGTAGCTTAATTACTGTCCATCTCATTTAAGGAAGGCTGTCTCAGGTATGGGACAGCCTCTTTTTTTATTCAATCGTAATGTAAGGGCTGACTTTCTCATAAGAGTCGCCTGTTGCTGCCACCAGCACCTTTATCTCATCTGTATTCGAAAAATTTCCTTTTTCTTTCCGGTGCTTTACAATATTAAAAGCAGTTTTGTTATTGATGTACGGATGCATATTCAGTTCATTGTAAGAGGCTGTATTGATATTCATTTTCCTGATCAGATCCTTATTCACCTGTAGCAGGGATTTTATCTTTTGAAAAGTAGAGTCGGGTATGCCATAAGTTTCCCCCACCTGGTTGATAGTATAAAATCCGCCCAGTTTGTCCCGGAAGTTCACGATCCTAGCAGCCAGTCTATTCCCTATGCCATACAGTGATTCAAATGCTGCGATATCAGCTGAGTTAATTTCGATCATTTCAGGTATGTATCCGGGCTTCTCAGGTGTAACGGGAAGAGGGACAGGAGAAAGGCTGGCGCTTGTGCCTGCATAATGTTTGTGCTGATTGCTTTCAGGAATACTGATATAGGGCTTCAATCGCTCAAACTCATCAGGCCGCAGGCCGTAAATTTTAGCCAGATCATCCGGTTTTCTGAATTTTCCGCCTTTGTTGCGATAATTGAGCAAGGTTTTAATAGTTCGGTCTCTTAATCCAAGCCTGGCAAATCCTTCAGCGCCTAAAGTATTGGGGTCGAAGGTAAATAAAACGCCATCGGGCCTGCTCCTGTAATTATTTTCAGTTGGGTCAGGCTGATATAAAGCGGTATTGTCGTTGCCTTCTTTTGCTGCTGAAAAATCATTGTTGCCAGGTGTTTTTTGCAGCAGGTCATTAGCAGCGGCCATCCAGGCAGTATCAGTACCAGAAACTTCCCGGCTACTCCGATCAGGTATGATAAAAGGTAGCACCGCCACGATCATAATGGCCGGCAGCAGGATCATAAAAGCAATTCTCTCTTTTTTTGAAAAAGTGAGTAACTTTTTCAGGGTGTGTTTCAGGGTCATAGGTTATAGTTTCCACTAATTTACAACTTAAAAAAACTTGATACAAAACAAATTTGGCAAAATTATTGCTAATAAGTTTTTTCTTATAAACTATTCCCCTAACTTTGCAGTCCTTTTTATTTTGGCCAATAAAATTTTGACTTTACGATATGTGTTCAAGTAATTGAATTTCAATAGGATTTCTTTTAGAGATAAAAGTCTTCCTTATTGGCATTTCTATAAGTCCATCATTAAAACCGGTTTAATATTTATGTCTGCTACTAGCGTACAATCAAGAGTTAATTTCGGGAAAATCAAGCATTTAGCTCAAACGCCCGATTTGCTTGAAGTCCAAATCCAATCTTTTAAAGAGTTTTTCCAGCTTGAGACAACACCCGACAAACGTAATATAGAAGGGTTGTTCCGTGTGTTTAAAGATAATTTCCCTATCACTGATACGAGGAATATTTTTGTGCTGGAGTTCTTAGATTATTTTATAGATCCTCCCCGTTATTCTATTGAAGAATGTATGGAGCGTGGACTGACCTATGCAGTTCCTTTAAAAGCAAAACTGCGCTTAAGCTGTAACGATGAGGAGCACGTGGATTTTCAGACCATCGTTCAGGACGTATTTTTGGGTAACATCCCTTACATGACACCCCGCGGTACTTTTGTTATCAATGGTGCCGAGCGTGTGGTAGTATCCCAGTTGCACCGTTCGCCCGGCGTATTCTTTGGGCAGTCTGTGCACCCTAATGGTACAAAAATTTACTCTGCCCGCGTTATCCCTTTCAAAGGTGCGTGGATGGAGTTTGCTACTGATATCAATAATGTAATGTATGCCTACATTGACCGTAAGAAGAAATTCCCGGTTACTACATTATTACGTTCTATAGGGTACGAAACAGATAAGGATATCCTGGAGCTGTTTGGTATGGCCGATGAAGTAGCCGGAGACCAGAAAACCCTTGAAGCGCATGTGGGTAAAAGGTTAGCTGCCCGCGTACTGCGTACATGGGTAGAAGACTTTGTGGATGAGGATACCGGTGAAGTGGTTTCTATTGAGCGTAATGAGATTGTGATGGAGCGCGATACTGTATTGGATGATGAAGCCATTGAAACAATTGTGGATATGGGCATAGATACCGTATTTATCCAGAGGGAAGATGTGGGTGGAGATTACGCGATCATCTATAACACATTAAATAAAGATACTTCCAACAGCGAGCTGGAAGCCGTTCAGTTCATCTACCGCCAGCTGCGCGGTGCTGATGCTCCGGATAACGAAACCGCCCGCGGTATTATTGATAAATTATTCTTTAGCGATAAACGCTATGATCTGGGTGAAGTAGGCCGTTACAAGATCAACCGCAAGCTTGGTATAGAGGCGCCGCTGGATCAAAAAACCTTAACCAAATCCGATATTATCGAGATCATCAAATATCTGGTTCGCCTTACCAATGGTAAAGCAGAAATTGATGATATTGATCACCTGAGTAACCGCCGTGTACGTACTGTAGGCGAGCAGTTATATGCTCAGTTTGGTGTAGGTTTGGCGCGTATGGCGCGTACCATCCGCGAGCGTATGAACGTTCGTGATAACGAGGTATTTACCCCGGTAGATCTGATCAATGCAAGAACACTTTCTTCCGTGATCAATTCCTTCTTCGGTACTTCCCAACTGTCCCAGTTTCTGGATCAGACCAACCCGCTTTCAGAAATCACGCACAAACGCCGTATCTCGGCTTTAGGGCCAGGCGGTTTAAGCCGTGAACGTGCAGGTTTCGAGGTGCGCGACGTACACTACTCTCACTATGGCCGTTTATGTACTATTGAAACTCCTGAAGGCCCGAACATTGGTTTGATCTCTACGCTTTGCGTTCACGCAACTATTAACGAAATGGGCTTTATCGAAACACCTTACCACAAAGTAGAAAATGGTAAAGTGGATATGAAAAAGCTGAAATTCCTGAGCGCTGAAGAAGAAGATTCAGCTAAAATTGCGCAGGCAAACACGAAACTGGATGCTGATGGAAACTTCGTAGAAGAACGCGTGGAAGCAAGAGAAACCGGTGATTTCCCTATTTTAGATAAAAGCGAGGTAGAATATATGGACGTTGCGCCCAACCAGATCGTTGGTTTGAGCGCTTCGCTGATCCCCTTCCTTGAGCACGATGATGCCAACCGTGCGCTGATGGGATCAAACATGCAACGCCAGGCGGTTCCGCTGTTGCGTCCTGATGCACCTGTAGTAGGTACCGGTCTGGAAGGTAAAGCTGCACGCGATTCAAGGATTCAGATACACGCAGAAGGAAACGGGGTGGTGGAATTTGTGGATGCTAATGAGATCCATGTGCGTTACGACAGGGATGTGAATGAGAAACTGGTAAGCTTTGAAGAAGACCTGAAAGTATACAGGCTTACTAAATTTATAAAAACCAACCAGGAATCCTGCATCAACCTTATGCCTACTGTAAAGAAAGGGCAGAAAGTGAAGGAAGGAGATTTCCTGACCCAGGGTTACGCTACCCAAAACGGGGAACTGGCTTTAGGTAAAAACCTGAAAGTGGCCTTCATGCCATGGAAGGGTTACAACTTCGAGGATGCGATCGTGATCAGCGAGCGTGTGGTAAAAGAAGATATGTTTACTTCTATCCACATTTCTGAATATGAGCTGGAAGTACGCGACACCAAATTAGGTGAGGAAGAATTGACAGCTGATATTCCTAACGTATCGGAAGAAGCTACCAAAGACCTTGATGAGAACGGTATTATCCGCATTGGGGCACAGATCAAAGAAGGCGATATTCTTATAGGCAAGATCACTCCTAAGGGAGAAAGCGATCCTACTCCAGAAGAGAAGCTGCTGCGTGCCATCTTTGGTGATAAAGCAGGTGATGCCAAAGACGCCTCCCTGAAAGCTCCAAACGGGGTAGAAGGGGTTGTGATTGGTAAGAAATTATTCCAGCGTGCCAAGAAAGATAAAAACGCCAAGGTTCGTGAAAAAGCAGCGATTGAAAAATTAGATAAGATCCATGAAAAGAACGAACAGGATTTATTGAACGTTTTATTGGAGAAATTAGGCACTTTACTGGAAAACCAGGTTTCTGCAGGCGTGAAAAACAGCTTTGACGAGATCGTGATTGGTAAAGGTTCCAAGTTCCATGCTAAAAACCTTGCTTCGTTAGATTATGCAAATATCAATCCTTTAGGCTGGACTACCGATGAGAAGATCAATAGCCAGGTAAATACCTTGCTCCATAATTATAATATCAAGTTTAATGAGGAGCTGGGCCGTTACAAGAGAGAAAAATTCAATATTTCTATTGGTGATGAATTACCCGCCGGTGTGTTAAAGCTGGCTAAGGTTTATCTGGCAGTTAAACGTAAGCTGAAAGTGGGTGATAAAATGGCGGGCCGCCACGGTAACAAAGGTATTGTTGCCAAGATTGTTCGCCAGGAAGATATGCCGTTCCTGGAAGATGGTTCACCTGTAGATATCGTATTGAATCCGCTTGGGGTACCTTCCCGTATGAACCTCGGCCAGATCTATGAAACAGTGTTAGGATGGGCCGGTAAAGAGCTGGGTGTAAGATTTGCCACTCCTATATTTGATGGTGCTGAGCCTCATGAAATAGAGAAGTATTGTGATGATGCAGGTATTCCTAAATTCGGCCACACGCACCTTTACGATGGTGAAACCGGCGAGCGTTTCCACCAGAAAGCAACTGTGGGTGTTATTTATATGATCAAGCTGCACCACATGGTGGATGATAAAATGCACGCACGTTCTATCGGGCCATACTCTTTGATCACACAACAACCTTTGGGTGGTAAAGCCCAGTTTGGTGGTCAGCGTTTTGGTGAAATGGAGGTTTGGGCCCTGGAAGCATATGGAGCATCCAACATCCTGCAGGAGCTGTTAACTATTAAATCAGATGATATCATTGGCCGTGCCAAAACGTACGAAAGCATTGTAAAAGGTGAAAACGTACCACGCGCCGGTGTTCCTGAATCGTTCAACGTATTAGTACACGAGCTGAGAGGTTTAGGATTGGATCTGACGTTTGAATAATGACCATGGTCTATGGACAATGGTCCATGGACTATTCAACCGAAATATCGGAATCAATCTCAAATTAAAAATTCTAAATTAGAAATAATCTAATGGCTACTAAAAAAGACAATCGTCCAAAAGCAGCGTTTTCAAAAATAACAATTGGCCTGGCTTCTCCTGATTCCATTCTGGAGAAAAGCTTTGGCGAGGTGTTAAAGCCTGAAACAATTAACTATCGTACCTACAAACCGGAGCGCGATGGTTTGTTTTGCGAAAGAATATTTGGCCCGGTAAAAGACTATGAGTGTGCCTGTGGTAAATACAAGCGCATCCGTTATAAAGGCATCGTGTGCGACCGCTGCGGTGTTGAAGTAACAGAGAAAAAAGTACGCCGTGAAAGAATGGGGCACATTAAATTAGTGGTTCCTGTTGTTCATATCTGGTATTTTAAATCCCTGCCTAATAAGATTGGTTACCTGCTGGGAATGAGCTCTAAAAAGTTAGAGAGCATTATTTACTACGAGCGTTACGTGGTAATTCAGGCTGGTGTACGTGAAGATAAAGGACAAGGCTACGGTGATTTGTTGACTGAAGAAGAATACCTGGATATACTGGACGCTTTACCCAAAGATAACCAGTACCTGCCTGATGATGATCCGCAGAAATTCATCGCCAAAATGGGTGCTGAAGCGGTTCATGACCTTTTGCAGCGCATTGACCTGGATCAGTTATCGTTTGATTTAAGAAACAGTGCGGCTACCGAAACTTCGCAGCAACGTAAAGCAGATGCCTTAAAGCGTTTGAGCGTGGTGGAAGCATTCCGCGATGCCAATACCCGTATTACCAACCGTCCTGAGTGGATGGTAATGCAGTACATTCCTGTTATTCCGCCGGAGCTGCGCCCGTTAGTGCCTTTGGATGGCGGACGTTTCGCGTCTTCTGATCTGAATGATCTCTACCGCCGCGTTATTATCCGTAACAACCGTTTGAAACGTTTGATGGAGATCAAAGCGCCTGAAGTGATCTTACGTAATGAAAAACGTATGCTCCAGGAAGCGATCGACTCCCTGTTCGATAACAGCCGTAAATCCAACGCTGTAAAAGCAGAAGGCGGACGTGCATTGAAATCTCTTTCAGATGTACTGAAAGGTAAACAAGGCCGTTTCCGTCAGAACCTGTTGGGTAAACGTGTGGACTACTCCGGTCGTTCGGTAATTGTTGTAGGCCCTGAAATGAAAATGCACGAATGCGGTCTGCCAAAAGATATGGCTGCCGAACTGTTCAAGCCATTTATCATTCGTAAATTAATTGAAAGAGGTATTGTAAAAACCGTAAAATCTGCCAGGAAACTGGTAGATAAAAAAGAAGCGGTTATTTGGGATATCCTTGAAAATATTCTGAAAGGTCACCCGGTAATGTTAAACCGTGCCCCAACCCTGCACCGTTTATCTATCCAGGCCTTCCAGCCTAAGCTGATTGAAGGTAAAGCAATACAGCTGCATCCGTTGGTTACTGCGGCGTTCAACGCCGACTTTGATGGTGACCAGATGGCAGTGCACGTGCCTTTGAGCAACGCTGCTATACTGGAAGCGCAGTTATTAATGCTGGCTTCTCATAACATTCTGAACCCGCAGAACGGTACGCCTATTACCCTTCCTTCCCAGGACATGGTACTTGGTTTATATTATATCACCAAGGGTAAAAAAACTACTGAAACAGAAAAAGTACGTGGCGAAGGCAAGGCTTTCTATTCTGCAGAAGAGGTAATTATTGCTTATAACGAAAAGCAGGTAGATCTTCACGCTTGGATCAAAGTAAAAACCAGGGTACGTAATGAGAATGGTGAGTTAGAGAACAAGCTGATAGAAACAACTGTCGGCCGTGTGATCTTTAATCAGCATGTTCCTGAAGAAGTAGGTTTTGTAAATGCTTTGCTTACCAAGAAAAATCTTCGTGAAATTATTGGTCAGATCATAGAGATCACCAATGTGCCTAAAACAGCCAAGTTCCTGGATGATATTAAGCAATTAGGTTTCCGTACAGCCTTCCAGGGTGGTTTGTCGTTCAGCATTAACGACCTGATCATTCCGGATATTAAAGAAGAGCTGCTGGAAAACGCAAAAACTGAAGTAGATGAGGTTTGGGACAACTATAATATGGGTCTTATCACCAACAACGAGCGTTATAACCAGATTGTAGATATCTGGAGCCGTGTGGATACAAGGCTTACAGAAACTTTGATCCGTGAGCTGGCTTCAGATAAGCAAGGGTTTAACTCTGTTTACATGATGCTGGATTCCGGCGCCCGTGGTTCCAAACAGCAGATCAAACAGCTGGCTGGTATCAGGGGATTGATGGCTAAGCCTAGAAAATCAGGCTCTACCGGTTCTGAAATTATTGAGAACCCCATCCTTTCCAACTTTAAAGGTGGGCTGAATGTATTGGATTACTTCATCTCTACGCACGGTGCCCGTAAAGGTTTGGCTGATACAGCGCTGAAAACTGCGGATGCCGGTTACCTGACCCGTCGTTTGGTGGATGTGGCACAGGATGTGGTGATCACCGAAGAAGATTGCGGAACATTACGCGGTATCAACATTTCTGCATTAAAAGATAACGAAGATGTTATTGAACCACTATCAGACAGGATTGAAGGACGTACCTCGTTGCACGATGTGTATAACCCTCAAACCGATGAGCTGATCATAGAAGCCGGTACTGAAATTTCTGCATTAGTGGCTAAGAAAATTGAGGATGCCGGTATCGAATCTATTGAGATTCGTTCCGTATTAACCTGCGAAAGCAAACGTGGCTGCTGCGTAAAATGTTATGGTAAAAACCTGGCATCGGGCGCTTTGGCCCAGAAAGGAGATGCGGTAGGTATCATTGCTGCCCAGTCAATTGGTGAGCCGGGTACACAGCTTACACTTCGTACCTTCCACGTGGGTGGTGTGGCAGGTTCAGCTTCTGTGGAATCTACATTAACTGCCAAATTTGATGGTACGATTCAGTTTGATGGTGTGCGCTCAGTTGTTACCACCAATGCTGAAGGCGATGATGTGAAAGTAGTGATAGGACGTACCGGTGAAGCCCGTATTATTGATACCAAGAACGACAGGTTATTAATTACCAATAATATTCCTTACGGTTCTACCTTATTGGTGAAAGATGGCCAGAAAATAAGCAAAGGCGATCCTATTTGCTCATGGGATCCGTACAATAACGTTATCGTTGCGGAAGTAGATGGTGTGCTGAAGTTTGAAAATGTGATAGAAGGGGTAACCTATCGTGAAGAAGCCGATGAACAAACCGGCCACCGTGAGAAAGTGGTTATCGAAACCAGAGATAAAACAAAGATCCCCTCAATAGTAGTGGATGGTAAAACATCCAAATCTTACAACCTGCCTACAGGCTCACACATTATGCTGGATGAAGGCGATGAAGTGAAAGCCGGTAAAGTGCTGGTAAAAATACCTCGTATATTAGGTAAGCTGAAAGATATCACGGGTGGTCTGCCTCGTGTAACCGAGCTGTTTGAAGCACGTAACCCAAGCAATCCTGCAGTGGTTTCTGAGATCGACGGTGTGGTAACGATGGGTGCTGTAAAACGTGGTAACCGCGAAATTATCATCGAGGCTAAAGATGGTGTTACAAGAAAATACTTAGTTCCTTTAACACGCCAGATATTAGCCCAGGACGGCGACTTCGTAAAAGCTGGTACCTCTTTAAGTGACGGGCAGGTTTCTCCGCAGGATATTCTTTCTATCCAGGGACCATTTGCTGTACAGCAGTATGTGGTGAACGAGATCCAGGAAGTATATCGTTTACAGGGTGTGAAGATTAACGATAAGCACATCGAGGTAATCGTTCGCCAGATGATGCGTAAAGTAAGCATTGTTGATCCGGGTGATACCCGTTTCCTTGAAGATGATTTAGTGGATAAGTTTGAGTTTGTTGATGAGAATGATTTTGTATATGAGAAGAAGGTAGTAACTGATCCGGGTGATTCCGGCAAGCTTCGCGCCGGCCAGATCATTAGCCTGAGAGACTTAAGGGAAGAAAACTCAGTACTCAGAAGGTCCGATAAAAAGCCGGTAGAGTTCAGGGATGCACAGCCTGCCACATCAGCGCCAACACTGCTGGGTATTACCAAGGCCTCCCTGGGTGTACAAAGCTGGATATCCGCGGCTTCATTCCAGGAGACTACCAAAGTACTTTCTTCAGCAGCCATACACGGTAAAACCGATGATATGCTGGGTCTGAAAGAAAACGTGATCACAGGCCACCATATCCCTGCAGGTAGCGGTTTGCGTGAGTTTGAGAACATGATCGTTGGCAGCAAAGAGGAATACGAGTTGTTACAGACAACACGTGAAGCAATGGCTTTTGACGAAGAAGAATAATCGAACAGACCTCAACCTCTTATCCCTTTCCGGAGGAGAGAGAAGATAGAAATAGTTAAGGAGCAATCGTAAGGTTGCTCCTTTTTTATATTTGTATGGTAGTATTTCGTACGAGGTTTTATATGCGCGTTGTTAGTTATAAGGGGATTTAAAGAAAAATAAAAATATTACAACCTGATAACTATTATGTTTTTTCCTGATTTTAAGCAGGCTTTTTATTAAACCTCATATCTACGTTTGAAAAACAGACCCTTATAAACAATTAAATAACCCTTATGAGAAAAGCGATTGCCTTTTTAGTGGCTATTATAGCCACAGGTGTGATTTTCTATGCCTGCCGTAAAACAGATATTCCTGTTAGCCCTACCGATAAGTATAGTAATTTACCAACAGCAGTAGCCGAAGCCGCCCTGTGGTACGATAAGCAGATGGGTATGGGTGGCTGGTCGACTCCTGTAAAGAAAAGAAGGGTGGAATTAGTTTACATTGATAATTGTTTATTGTTGGCTTAACAGCGCAACCCACAATAGAAAGGGAAATGGATTTATGGAATAATTCAGCAGGAAGAAATGCTCTTGGAACTTATTCAAATCCATACCCGGAGAATTTATCTGCTCATTTTTATTATATAGTTAGTGTTTGTGAAGGTTTAGTGAATGACGGCAAATTACTTTATATAAATTCTAATGGAGTTTTGGTATGGAGCAATCAGTAAGAAATAATAGAGACAGAGGGTATAAGATGAGCAAAATGCTTATATGCAACATCGCTTTTTTAATAGTTACTCTTTTTAGCTGTAGAGATGAAAAAGTAAAAGAGTATGATTGATTTCTCCTGCTTGAAAAAAGAAGGGAATGAATTTTTGACAACAAAGAAAGATTGCGCTAATCTAATGTTGAAGAAAAATGAGTAAAATGGCACTATTTCATATTGTGTTTACAAAGCGAAGTAAGCTGGTTAAATAGTTAGGTAGGTTCTATGATGTCAAATTCCATAAAATCATCGGGTCTTGCATCACCACCTGTTCTTTTAACAGGCATTTTTTCAATTTCAGGTTTCCTAAGAGACAGTTACTGGCTCGCGGAGCTGCTACCTTTTGTATTAGGTTCGCTGGCAGTAGTATTAATGGTTGTTTCTTTACGGAGTAGTAGAACAAATAGCATTAACAAATCAATGTAATCATCTTGTTCTGTATTGTTCCTGATAACTATCATGATTCTTCCTGATTTAAAACAGGCTTTTTATTAAACCTCATATCTACTATTAAGAAATAGACCCTTATAAACAATTAAATAACCCTTATGAGAAAAGCGATTGTCTTTTTAGTGGCTATTATGGCCATAGGAGTAGTTTTTTATGCCTGCCGTAAAACAGATAGCCCTGTTAGTATTACAGATAAGTACAGTAATTTACCAACCGCCGTAGCTGAGGCCGCCCGGTGGTACGATAAGCAGATGGGTATGGGTGGTGTAAGTGGGGATACCGGTTTTATCAACCGGAACAAACCGGCCTGGGAAAATAGTATAGTAAACAATTTAGGCAATGGAGAATGTTCTGTGCTTACCCGGGTACATAAGCAAAAATATACCAAAGGGATAGTGATACGTGAGCTGCATATTACAAAAACTGATGGCATCTTTACCAGCTATATCAAGGAGCTTACACTTGGTTTTCAAAATGATACTACTTTTATAGCATTGTTTACCATACGCGGTCGTTTTTTGGAAGAGGGGTATATGGTATTAGACGGCCCGTATGTAATGACACATAAGGGCGGAAAGAAGACGATTATACTGATGGGTGATGAAGAGGAAGAAGTAATCGTTCATGGCTGTACGCCCACTACGACAAGAGAAACCACCTACACGTCAGATGGCTATTATGTAGAAGAATGTGATCAGGATCAGATATGGGACGATGCATGGGGCGAATGTGTTGCAGACGGACTGCCATATAACTGTGCTGAAGTGGAGAGAGTGGGAGGGGATGGAGAAGGGGGCGATTCCGGAGGGGGAAGTAATTCGGGGGGAGGAGGCTCAACACCTGCAGGTCCGATACTCGGTAAGCTATGTGGGTCCTATGCGTGGAAAACAATAGCAAATGAAGACGGTATGCCTGGGGCCAAATACGCTAGTTTTGACAAATTGGGTTTTAGCATAGCTAAGGATAATGGAAGTTCCTATTTATCTTTTATTTTTTCCGGATATTCATGTTTTGAGTTTCCTCTTTCCTCGGTTGCGACTAATTTGCAAGCGGATAATGCAGTCAAAAATTCCTGGAATTATGCAGTAGCAAAATATAAAGCTCATTTAGAACAATATGGCTATCCATTAGGAGATCTGGATGTAAAAAATTTTGTAAAATCCCGGCTAAATGAATATTTTGGGATTAATTACCCTGGGGCTACTTTTAACTCTCAAGGTTGTAGCGGAAATATTCCTAAAAATAAACCTAGCTATTGCCCCTAAACTTATTGGCATGGATAAAGAACAGATTCAATTAAAAAAAGAGCTTGAAAAAATAGTACTCAAATACTATGAAAAAGATGATTTTAAGATTAAGTCAATAGTGAACAAAAAGATCGAAGTAGAGGTGGCAAGTAAGGATGCCATATTTACCCGGTTTTGCAAAATTTTGCAAGATAATGTGCGGCCCCTAACGGTTTATAATTTTATGCACTTTAATTTCCCCAATTATGTTGCTGCTATCAATTTTCCAGATAATACAACTGAAGATATAGCGAAAAGATCGTATCTCGTCATTTGTCTTTCTCTTTTAGCTGATTATTATACGCTTTACTTTAGTGACACGTTTTATTTTAGAAACTATGGCGATTATAAGGATGGTGTAGATTTAGTTCCTCCTCATTTTACGATTCATTCATTAGAAACGAATCCATCATTTTTAGATAGTAAGATTAATGCTATCAAAGAGTCTATTGCAGTTTTTTTTCCAAACAGGAAATATATTCGGCACGATTTATTAAAAAAATGGAAGAACGAAAAGTTTTATCCATATGGGGAAGATGAAAAAATGCTGGGATTGAAACAATTTAGTTTATTTGAATTACTATTTGATAGGCAGCTGACTTTTTGCAGTGAGAATATGGAAGTCCTAAAATAGTAATATAAATTTTATAATTTCTTAAATGGCAGACTGGGCTGCATGGCTTTATTCTTGAACGAGTTCATATACAATGAGAAAAATATTCTTGATAATTTTAGCTTGCGTAATGGCTTATAATAATGTAAATGCCCAGCAAAATAGTAATCATAAAATAATGGAAGCCCAATTATTAAAGATTTTGGAAATCAAACATGATTTGGAAAAGCCTGTAATAAATAAGAATAAAGGAAAAGTTAAAAAAGCTTTTTCAAAAACTGATTATCTGAATAGTGTTAAGAGCCTTAAAGGAAATCAGGCAGTTTTGGAATACTTAAATAAATCTATCGAAAAAAGGAAGAGTGAGCTTAGTGCAAGAAAATTGAACTATAACTATGTAGCGCCATATACTTCAGTTATAAAGCAGGGAAATATTATATCAGTGTGGGTATACTATAAAATTGTACAATATTCGCTTTTTGAGAAAGGTGCCGACTCTCTCCTGCCCCTTAAAGAAATTCCCTTTATGGCTGCAAAAGTAAAAGCTCAGGAAAGTAAAGATTCTTCTTACTCAGCCGAAGTATTTGAATACTTAAAAAAGATACAGGCAGAAAAAAATAAGAAGAAGTAGTTGAAAATTCTTTCGATATCTAAAAGAATAATGTGTAATGTGCGGAAGAATTTATTATTAGTATTGGGCCCTGTTATCTTAACTGCTATCTTTTCGCTTTCAGGTTTCCTAAAAGACAGCTACTGGCTCACGGAGCTACCGCCTTTTATCTGCTGCGCACTGGCGTCCGTATTAATGGTTGCCGCTTTACGGAGTAGTAGAATAATAGCATTAACCGCTCAATGTAATCATCTTGTTCTGTTTTGTTCCTGATAATTATCATGTTTTTTCCTGATTTAAAGCAGGCTTTTTATTAAGCCCCATGTCTACGTTTGAAAAACAAGCCCTTATAAACAATTAAAATGACCCTTATGAGAAAAGCGATTGCCTTTTTAGTGGCCATTATAGCCATAGGAGTATTTTTTTATGCCTGCCGCAAAACAGATATACCTGCTTCAGTAGCCGATAAGTACAGTAATTTACCAACGGCCGTAGCCGAGGCCGCCCGGTGGTACGATAAGCAGATGGGTATGGGTGGTGTAAGCGGTGATACTGGTTTTATTAACCGTAATAAACCTGATTGGGCCAACAGTACGGTAAGAGAAGTTAGTAATACCGAGCGTTCTGTTTTTGCCCGTGTGCATAAGCAAAAGTACACCAAGGGGGTTTTGATCCGGGAACTGCAGATAACAAAAACAGATGGGATATTTACCAGTTTTATAAAGGAGTTCAGCCTTAAAAATGATACAACGTTCATAGCTGTATTTACGATACGAGGTCGTTTTTTAGAAGAGGGATATATGCTGTCGAATGGTTCTTATGTAATGACACGGAAGGGCGGTAAGAAAACCATTGTGCTGATGGGCGAGGAAGAGCCTGATGCGATAGGCTGTATGCCCGAGGAATATGAGAAGACGGAAACAGATGACGATATTGGGTTAATAACTGTTTCGGCCTGTACGCAGGACAGGAGGTGGGATTGGAATGTAGGAGATTGTATAGCAGATGGTCCCGAAGATTGTTATGTAATAAGGACTGAAACAATCCCACCGGAACCAGAAGATGCTGGAGATGGGGGTAATCAGGGAGGAGGAAGTAATGGAGGGGGTAATCAAGGAGGAGGAAGTAATGGGGGAAGTAGTAATAATGATGGTGCTTGGACCTCTAATACAGTCCTTTTTTCAAAAGACCCAGTTGGTAAAAAAATCCTCAATTTGACAGAAGAATTGAAATGTTTCTCTTCGAATCAAACAGGTACTGTTACTCTTTATGTTGATCAACCGGTACCAAATTCTACGGCCTCTTGGTCTGGGAGTCCTCTTGATCCAGATGTTGGTCATACTTGGATATCAATCTCACAAGGAAACATTACAAGATACATTGGACTCTATCCTAAGCATCCGATTGATATTTTTAACACATCGGATACTGCTAAATTTGTAGCAGATCAAGGTCATCATTTTGATGTTAGTCTCACTATAACAAATGTTTCTGGCTCTGGTATTTCGAGTTTAGTTAATTGGATAAAAGGTCAAGAAAATAGATATTATGATTTAAATACGAATAACTGCACCTCTTTTGCTGTAGAAGCTTTTGAACATATTGGAATTTCTTTACCTCGAACAAATGGTAGTTGGACCAATGGAGGGGGGCTTAACCCTGGTAATCTCGGTCAGGATATTAGAAATGCTGCTATAACATTCTCTGGAGGAACTAAAAATACTACAGGTGGTAGTGTAGGTAATAATTCAGGGCAATGTCAATAAACAATAATACAATGGCAAAAGTTATATTTTCAGCTATTTTTATTTTGGGTGTAATCCTCTGCTGTAACTTGAAAAAAGACTCGAGGATGGAGAAAGTTAATTTGTTTTTTAACGCTATTAGTCAGTTCGACGTTAAAGACTCTAATAAGCTGAAACGGTACCTTGTACCGGTTAATGATTCTGTTTGTGGATATCTTTTTACAAGTGTTTTGCCATTAGCACAAAAGGATATTGCTTCAAAGAATATGAAGGATTTCAAGACTATTAAATACAAGAACTTAAAAAAGGCCGAGCAAAGTTTATTACCAAATGATGATATTAGCATAAGTGATATATATGTCGTAAAATATAAAAAGGAGGCATATATGTTTGTTTTGTTTTCAGATGATAAAATAAAAACATTCCTTACCGTTAACAAAGGCGGGTCTCGTTTTTTCCTGTATTTGCAATAACAAGCCCGGCGCCAATGAGTTTTTACAAAAAGAATTGTATTGCGGACAGTGAAAAAAATAATTCAATATGTAATGATAGTAGTTGTGTCCTTTGCTGCCTGCAATGAAGACCTTAAAAATGATGCTGCTGTTCAGGAAGTTTTACAGACGTCAATAAATAATCGTGTTTTTCAGGAGAGCATTATCAGCTCGTATAAAGATCCTATGCTAATAATTGTATCAAACTAGTGTTAAGTTAAGTGTAAATTGACGGGTATAATTTTTTCAATTTTATTCTTGCATCTTTAGTTGTAAACTGCCATTGCGTTTGTTGTAGACAGTATCATGTTTGATTTCCCTGTTCAAAAAGTTTTGCCGATGTCAATAATGTGTATGATAATAAACAAGCTTTGAATAGCCTTTGGCTTCTCTACATTTTTTGATTGGTTTATTTAAAAGATTTATTTATGAAATATGTATTGTGTATTGTTTTCATGTTTAGCTTCTATTTCCAGGCTATAGCACAAAAAAACAATGGTACTTTATTGGTGAAACGCTTTTTTAAAGAGGTATACAATTTAAAGACTTCTCCCGAGACTGTTGTTTCGAAATACATAGTATATGGCGATACCGCATTTTACAGGCAGGCTGTTAATAACATAAAATATCTTCGTTTCCCTACTGAGGAGGGTAAGGATAGTCATTTTTCTTTGTTGAAAGGAAATATAGCCAGCGGATCTTTTTCAATACAAAGCTATTGTTCTTTGGATTCTATAGATAAGGGAAAGTTTAGTTTATTGAGTATTGATGAACGTAAGAATGTTTATAAGCTAAATTTTACAAACACGATACCTGTTTATGTTTTACTAAGAAATCGAAAGGTCGTTTCGTTTTTCGGATATCAAAAACTAGGCGATGACAATTATACGTTTATAGTTTATGAATAATGAGCCTGGCGCACCGGCAAAAATATAATCAAAGAAAGATTGCGCCAATCTAATGTTGAAGAAAAATGAGTATAATGGCACTATTTCATATTGTGTTTTCAAAGCGAAGTAAGCTGGTTAAATAGTCTGGTAAGTTTTATGATGTCAAGTTCCCTAAAATCATCGGGTCTTGTTTCACCACCTGTTATTTTAACAGGCATTTTTTCACTTTCAGGCCTCTTAAAAGACAGCTATTGGTTCAGGGAGCTGCCACCTTTTATATTTTGTTCACTGGCGGCTGTATTAATGCTTGTGGCTTTGTGGGGCAGTAAAGCAATAGTATTTACAGGTATTGATGCGGTTGTTTTCCTGTTCTTTTTTTACACTATTTTATCCTCCGTGGTAAAAGCTTATCCTTACCCGGTTACAGACAGGGTTTATTTTATCATAGGAGGTTTGTTTTTGTTTACTGCTTTTCGATTAAGCATGGCCAAACCGCTTGTGGTACAGGCATTGTACGGTTTTTTAATAATTATGGCAGTGCAGGCAACCTGGGGCATATTACAGTTTTTTACTGGTTATAAAGTTACCGGAGGTTTTGGCAATGGGGCTGTTTTTGGCTGCTTTATGGCTATGGGCTTTGTGCTTATTGTTTGTGATATACTTTATCGTAAACATCCAACGGGGAGAACGGTTATAATGTGCTTTGCAGGTGTGGTGGTAGCTGCGGCGCTATTTTTATCCCTGTCCCGTGCGGCCTGTATTACATCCATTGCCGGTATAGGATTTGCAGCGCTCTGTAAAAGATATGTATGGACTTTTTTAAAACGCAGGGCAGTAACTATTGTAGGCGTCCTTATTGTTTGTACAGGTATATTATACTATTTGTGGCAGCTGAATACAACTTCCGTTTCGGGCAGGTTTTTAATCTGGAAGATTGGTGTTAAGATGTTTGCTGATAAACCGGTTTTAGGTATAGGTTACGGCAATTTTTTTACGGAATATGGCAATTACCAGGCCCGTTATTTTTTATCAGGAGCCGCAACGGAACAAGAAGCTTTAACAGCCGGAATGAATTACCATGCTTTTAACGAGTTCCTGAAAGTTGCCATTGAAGGAGGATTGCTGGGGCTTTTGCTTTTTGTGTTGATGCTTTTACTAATCTTTCGTAAAGGCCTGCTTCTTATAAAAGCCGGAAACAGCAAAGCTGTAATTCCTTTAACGTTGCTCATTACCATAATAGTGTTTGGTATGGCTTCTTATCCTTTACAGGATATTTCTGTTTCTGTTATTTTCTTTTTCTGTATAGCTTATGTTGCAGCCTTACCTGCCACCGAAGGAAAAAAACGGGAACTGAAACTTTATCCCGGTATTAAGGTGGCCCTGTTATTGTTTGCAGGTTTTGGAGCGTTACGTTGCACGCAAAAAGTGTATGCCTTGTGCACATGGCATACTGCTAAAGAGTTCCTGTTATCCCGCGAAGGCGAAGCGCTGGAGCAATACCTGCGCATTTATCCTTTATTGTCTAACAATGGGGCTTTTTTGTTTAATTACGGTGCAGAGCTGGCTGAACTGAAAGAACACGCCCAGAGCAATAAAATATTAAAAAGAGCGGCTATGTACGGAAACAGTATAGAACTGTACACGGCTCTTGCCGACAATTATGCTGCTTTAGGGGGTACAAAACAGGCAGAGGAATGTTATATCCATGTTGCCTATATGGTGCCTAAAAAATTTATTCCCTTTAATAACCTGTTTAATTTTTATAAAGCAGCCGGGCAAACTGGTAAAGCTATTGAACTGTCGGGGTTGCTTTGCAACAAACCGGTAAAAGTTCCCGCAGTGGTTATTGACAGAATTAAAGCCAATGCCTGTACTTATTATCAAAAGTATAAAACGGGAGCTCATGCATTATAAGTTAGTTTGTTTTGCTTGTTTGGCTGTAATATTTTTTTCCTGCAAAAAGGAAGATATAAGACCTGAAGTGAGCAAAGATTTTACTATTTACGGTCAACTTGCTCAATTGGAACGAAATAATGAATTTAAAGACAAGTTCAAAGCATTATATGAAGAGTCGCTGCTCAATAATTTTGAAACCGGCTGGATCTTATACCCGTCAGTTTCATCTACGTTCCGGTATGAAAAGGTTTCAGGACAACCTAACAATGCATCTGTCCATTTCGAGCCTTCATCCTCTGTAGATGGCTTTATTCATTGTCATTATAAAAACCTGTATCCAACTTTTTCAGGGTCTGATATAAGGGCCGTTTATGATGCCTGGGACAATGAGCAGATATACGATCCCCAAACCTTTTTAAGCGGAGTTGTATCTGCTTCCGGAAATGCATACTTATTAAAAATTACAGACCTGTCTGCATTTATTGGTTTCGCCAATGCTAATTTGTCTGCAGCAGCAGCTTTTCGGAGTTTTGAATATGGGTACCATAATAAACAGCAAGCCTGGCTGGCAACACATAATAATGAAGTGCTTTCTTTTGAGCAGGCCTTGCTGGATATGCTTGCTCATTCAGGGTTGGTAATGTTTAAAAGCAATACCAATTTTAATAGCTGGCATCGAATGGAAAAACTGCCGGATGGCAAGATAGTTCTGCTAAATTGTAATGAATAGCAGCATTTTTTAATAATTAATAACATGACCCAACTAAATATGAGCGCTTTTTTAAAAGTAATAACAGTAGCAGCTATAATTTTATCAGCGTCAGTTGCCTCCCTGGCACAACCTGAAAACAGTATAGAAAACGCCGCCACCAGCAGGGCGCACCTGCTGAAATGGAGAATATTCGGGCCGTTTAAAGATACACTCAGGCATATACAGGATGTTTATAATATTAAGGCCAGCCAGGAGATCAGGGATATCCGGCTGACCCAAAGAAAATACACTACTATTGATTTAGGTAAAATATTTAATATAAAAAGCAGGGCGATTGCTTATGCGTTGTGTACGATCACTTCAGAAAAGGAGCAGGAACTTGGGCTTCTTATCAATGTGGATGACTATATGCGGATATGGGTAAATGGGGCTCCTGTAATTCCGGCGTACCAATATACAACAGGCAGAAGACCAACACTTATACTGCACTTAAATAAGGGAGCTAATAAGATTATAGTAGAAGTTAAAAACAGGAGTGGCAACTGGACTTTTGATATGATAGCCGCATCGCCAGAATATATCAGGAACAGCGCCATTATACGGGATTTTCATTTAAGTTGCAGAACCCCGATAATGCGTGAGGGCGACAGCCTGCTGCTGGATGTATCGGACAGTAACTTTATACCTGCTAGAAAAACACCCCGGGTAGAAATTTTCGATGTAAAGAATAAGCTTTGCCTTTCCGCCTCGTTTGATATAAGGAATAAAGAAAAAATTGCATTGTCTAAGTTATTGCCGGGAGCGTATCGCTACAAACTTTATACAGACAGAGATACGCTGACAGAGTTTTTTTGCTATGGAGACCTTGAAAAAATATATGACAGGCAGGCCATAATGGAACGATATAAAAATGATAGTCTGGCCTTTAGTTTACTTGCGCCTTACATTAAAAGATTCGACCGATTGTGGGATGATTTTAAAAATGGGAAAATAACCCGCTCAATAGATAAAAGGATAGCCTGGTGCCTGTATAAGATAAAGGAAATGGATGAAGGCAGGCAGAACAACAACAACGATTTTTTATACGCTTCCGGTTTAATGCTCCGTACTTTCCCGTCAATCATTGACGGAGGCAACGAGTATTATCTTTTATATGTTCCCGAAAAAGTGAAAATAACTAAGGTGCCAATTCCTTTGGCTGTGATTGTTCCTTACGTTACAAATAACCATCCTTTTTATACAGGTGGGGTCATTGCCAATTATGATAGGATAACTTATATATCAAAACTTGCAGATAAATATGGTATTGCTGTGCTTTGGCCAAGCGCCCGCATTTATAAAGAGTACAACCATACGCCAATTACTACAAAAGCAATTGTGGAAACTTTGGAGGATGTACATAAGTATTACGATATTGATAAGCAACGTATTTTTCTTTATGGTGATTGCTCCGGAGGGTTGTTTGCCCTTCAAACAGCAGTAAGAAGACCCGACCTATTTGCAGCCATTGCTGTTGAAGGACCTGAGCTTACATGGGTGCCACGTAATAAGGAAGTTTCAGGATTGCTTTCAAATGATCTGTTTAACCTTGCTGAAAACTTATATAATATGCCTGTACATATTTCACATTCTTCAAGGGACCGTAAAGCCCCGCTCAATTTATCGGTAAGGCTAATGGATTCCATAAAAAGCGTTGGCGGTGCTGTTTATTATGATAGCCTGGAAAATACCCTGAAAGTTGAAAATATTAAGGAGTTCCCGGAATCGGAATCCATGTACAGGATATTTTCTTTTTTTAATGATCAGAAAAAATTAAAACTTAACCCGGTAAAAAAGATTGCCACTTATGCATTCTATAACGATACTATTTATGGGATTTATGTGAATGAAAAACTAATGCCGGGTAAAGCAATTGTAACCTACCAGGTAAAAGGTGCCGAAATACATTTAATCACTGAAAATGTGCGGAGGCTTACGATTGATCTTAAAAAGGCTGGAATTAAAGAAGCAGGAAATACGGTTATTATTTGCAATGGGAAAAAATATGATATGAAAAGCAGTTCAGTTAAAAAGCAGGGAGCCGTTGTTGAGCTTACGGTTGGGGGACTAATGGGGAGTGAGAAACAAGATTTCTCAAAAGAGTTATATGGGCCTGTGAACAAAGTCTTCTTAAATAAATTTTCCATAGTTCGCCCTGCACAGCCAAACGAGAAGGCAAAGCAAATTATTAAAATGCTGGATTCGCTTTGGATGAGTGAATATCAAAATCGTATTCCCGTAATTGAAGAAAACCATGTAAAAAAGCAGGATGTTAATTTAATTTATTTAGTAAGTGATTTAAACAAGGTAGATAAAAGCTTGTTAACTGCTGCTGGTATAGAGATGGTAAAAGATAAAGTGGTGTGCAAAGGAGAAACGTTTGGAGGCTCTGATATTTCTTTTGTCTTTTATCGTAAAGAAAGTGGCAGAGATAATCTTTATGTAGGAACTAATGCATCTGTGATATCACTTGAGATGCTTCATGATGTCTTTTTTAAGAAAGGGTGGCTCGATTTTGAGCTTTGGGCAGACTCGTATATGTTGATACAGGGCAATTATCTCTGAGATAAGATACGAACCTTAGTAACAGTTCCGGAATTTGCCGGGATTGCTCCTTTTTTATGCGAAGTTTAAATTGTCTCCTGAAAAATATCCCCTAAATTTACCTGTTGAAAATTTAAAACAGACAGATGAGGAAAGTTTATTGTATAGTATGCGTATTGCTGGCTTTGATGTTTGTTGCCAGTGTAAAAGTATTTGCCCAGGATGAGGAGGTAAAGGTTAGAAATGCTAATGAAGACCCTGTACCTGTAGAAAATGGTTTTAAAAAGCATAACCTGTTTACCGGGGGCAATGTAACCGCATCTTTTTATACAGGTGGTAGTTTGTTAGGCGCCAGCCCGGTATTAGGATATAAGCTAAATGACTATTTTGATGCAGGTGTGGTGATAAATTATGTGTATAATGGATCAAGAGATGTTTACGCTTATAATGATAAGCTAAGGCAGCATGTATATGGTCCGGGCGTTTTTGCAAGGGCTTACCCCGTTTCTTTCCTGTTTGCCCAGGCCCAATTAGAGCAGAATTTCACAAATATTAATTATACTTCGGCAGGTTCTGCCAGGCCGTCCGCTAAATACAGCGCCAATGCTACGTCTTTATTATTAGGGGGCGGACTTGCAACAGGCAGGAGCAAAGGCAGCACTACTTTCTTTTATTTTTCAATAATGGCAGATGTGCTGAAGAACAGGAACAGTCCTTATGTAGATGTATCTCATGATCCTAATACAGGAGCGGAGCGTATTAAGATCGTACCTGTATTGCGTGCCGGTGTAAGCGTGGGGCTGTTTCAAAAGCGGTATGGCGTGTATGAGGAGTATTAGTGGTAAGTTGAGAGGGTTCAAGATTGACAGGTTGATACGGAAAACATTTATAAGAAAATAAAAGCTCACTTTATATGGGCGTATTTAGACAATTGGCAGAATACCTGTTTCTGAAAAAGAAAGACCCCAACCGGCCTAAAAGCAGCTGGGTGGGCTATATGCACGGTATTAACCGCCTGAGCCTTTTCCTGTTCATTATTTGTATGATCATTCTGGCAATAAAGCTATTGAGAGGCTGATGCAACAATGATCCTGGCTGCTTCCTCTGAGGCATTTTCCCCGCTACTTAATACTTCTTTCAACGCTTTATAATCTTGCTGAATTTGGGTCTGCTTTCCGGGGTTATTAAGCAGCTCATCCAATTCTTTGGTAAGTTGCTTCACATTCATATCTCCCTGTATCAGCTCCTTCACTACTTCTTTATCCATAATAAGGTTTACCAGGGAAATATATTTAATGCTGATCACCCTTTTAGCAATCTGGTAGCTGATCTCCGATCCTTTATAACATACCACTTCGGGTACGCCAAACAGCGCTGTTTCCAGAGTAGCCGTGCCGGAGGTTACTAATGCCGCAGTGGATTGCATCAGCAGATCATAAGTGCGGTTATTTACAATACTCACATTAGGGTACCGGCTGGTGAATGTTTCATAGAATGAAGTCTCAAGAGAAGGAGCCTGCGCCACTACGAACTGGTAAGCTGGAAAAGCCTTGCTGACCTCCAGCATTACAGGCAGCTTCTTTTCTATTTCCTGCTTTCGGCTGCCAGGGAGCAACGCTACTACCGGCTTTTTATTGGGTGCTCCTTTATTGTCTTTGATGATAAGGTCTGTACTTGTGTTTTGCTTCTTTGCAATTTCCTCAATCAGCGGATGGCCTACATAGGTTACTTTCCAGTTCCATTTATTACTGAAATAGTCTTTTTCAAAAGGCAGTATGACCAGCATTTCATCAATACACTGCTTCATCATTTTCACACGATTCTCTTTCCATGCCCATACCTGGGGGGAGATATAGTACACTACTTTGATATTATGCTGTTTTGCCCATTTGGCGATGCGTAAGTTAAAACCCGGGTAGTCAATCAGCACCAGCACATCGGGCTTAAATGACAGAATATCTGCTTTGCAGTATTTCAGGTTTTTTAAAATAGTGCCGAGGTTTTTTACTACTTCTATGAAGCCCATAAAAGCCAGGTCCCGGTAATGCTTTATCAGCGTCATGCCGGCAGCCTGCATCTTATCGCCACCCCAGCCACGTATTTCAGCATTATTATCAAGCTTTTTAATTGCCGTAATTAAATTACCTCCATGCAGATCGCCTGACGCTTCGCCTGCTATTATGTAATATCTGCGGTTGTGAATCTTCAATTATTAATTATTAATTGCTAATTATTAATTACCAGTTACTCTAGCTATTCCGATTTACGCATACTCTTTCTGACCACTTTTTTCTCCGCTGTTTTCACGCTGCGGTTGGGTTTGTCTTTCCAAAGAGTTTCCAGGCGTTTTTTTACCGCGTAATCAGTAAGATCAAATTCTACGGGAACAATACTTACATAGTTGTTGGCTAGCGCCCATACATCGCTGTCCTTTGTGTTATCAAAGTTGAGGAACTCCCCTGTTAACCAGTAATATTTTTTACCACCCGGGTCTCTTCTTTCTATAAATTTTTCCTGGTACTTGGCGTAAGCCTGCTTGCATATTTTGAACCCTTTTATTTCTGACAGCGGAAAATCGGGGATGTTAACATTCAGCAGTATGTGTTTGCTTAGCCTGTTCTTCAGCATTTTTTCGGTGATCCGCCTTGCATAATGCTGTGCGGCGGAAAAATCAGCGTTCATGCTATAATTCATTAAGGAAAAGCCTACTGCCGGAATGCTTTCAATTGCTGCTTCCATTGCGGCAGACATCGTTCCTGAATATATAACATTAATGCTGTGGTTAGGCCCGTGGTTGATACCGCTCAAGCAAAGATCCGGTTTACGGTGCAGCACTTTGTCAACCGCAAGTTTTACACAGTCTACCGGTGTACCCGAACAGGAATAGGCTTCAATATCGGGATACAGGTCAGACTTTTGCAAACGTAACGGATGCCCCAAAGTAATAGCATGACCCATGCCGGATTGAGGTTTGTCGGGCGCCACAATTACAATTCTTCCCAGGTCTTTTACGGCCTCGTATAAAGCCCTTATACCAGGTGCAGCAATGCTGTCATCGTTAGTGATAAGTATGGTTGGTTTTTCTTTTCTTGCTTTTGCCATAAGCAGCAAATTTATGATTTGTGATTGACTTTAGTGAGCAAGTAGATAATAGCAAGTGGGATTACCCTATTTCACTACTCACTATTCACTATTTCTCCCGTCTCTCCAACGAATAATTGTTGAAAATGCATTTCCTAATCATTTGCTAAAACCCCAAACAGCTCTATCTTTTTAAAACAAATAGCCGTCTATTAATCAAAGCGCTTTACAAAAAATTTGTAAACAATTAAAAACTAAAGGTCATGAAAAAGTTCATTTTTGCTGCGTTCATTTTTGCCGGATTTACCTTATCTCAAAGCGCAGATGCACAGATCAGTATTCGCATTAATATTGGAAATCAGCCGGCCTGGGGCCCTGTAGGATATGATTACGCCCGGTATTATTATTTGCCTGAAGCCAATGTTTATTATGATGTAGATGCCGCGAAGTATATGTACCTGGAAAGAGGCCGGTGGATCACTGCAAGGCAATTGCCTTCTATGTACAGGGGGATCAATTTGTATAATACTTACAAAGTTGTTATTAACAGGAATTATGCCCCTTACCGTGATAACAGGAAAGATATTATAGCTTACGGGCGCTATAAAAATGTCCATAACCAATATGTGATCCGAGATAGCCGGGACGTAAAATATTATCAAAGCAGGTATCACCCAAAACATAAAGAATGGGGAAATAATGACAGGAGGGATGATAACAGGTATAGTGATCGCAGGGATAACGACAGAAGCCGCCGCAGGTAGCGGATAGTAAAGTTGGGAAGTTTTTTAAAGCCATCCGGGAGGGTGGCTTTTTCTATAAATAAATTTTGGCGATTACATGTACTTTTTATTACTTTGTGTTTCAAAGTGCTTTTTATGATCCAGGATGTAAAAGATGACCTGCAACATATAAGGAAGATGATGGAACAGTCGTCCCGGTTTATTTCGCTAAGCGGATTGTCGGGTGTAGTAGCTGGCGTTATAGCATTGGCCGGAGCTTTTGCTGCATGGTATATTTTTAAGCAGCATCATATTGACTATTTTGATAATTACAGGGGCGGCAGCACTTCCGGTTTGGTATCACAACTGGTTCTTCTTGCCATTGTTGTATTGGTGGTCGCCATTGGCTTAGGGGTATTGATTACCGTAAATAAGACCAAAAAGCAGGGGCTTAAAATATGGACTTCTACCACTAAGAAATTACTTATAGCTTTATTTGTACCCCTGGTATTGGGAGGGTTGTTCTGCCTGGCTGCATTATATCACGGGCATTTTGAAATTATAGCTCCCCTGATGTTACTGGTTTATGGACTGGCGCTGATCAATGCCGGGAAATATACTTTTTCCGATATTCAGAACCTGGGCTATTGTGAAGCACTTTTGGGCATTATTGCTATGTTCTGGCCGGGATATGGTTTAGTATTCTGGACAGTGGGTTTTGGGGTGCTGCACATTATTTACGGATTACTGATGTATAAAAAGTACCGGTAGCCAATATTATATTGTGTAATGAGCTTATTACAGCATTTAAATAAAGATTTTGAAAGCAGGGTAAGGCTGGGCATTATGTCTGTGCTTGTAGTGAACACCTGGGTAGACTTCCTGGAGATGAAAGAGCATTTGCAGGTAACAGATGGTAATCTCGCCAGTCATATCAATGCCTTGGAACAAAAAAAATATATTGAAGTGAAAAAGGAGTTTGTAGGAAAGAAGCCCAAAACCTCATATAAAGCTACTAAAGCAGGAAAGGAATCTTTCGAAAAACATATTAATGCTTTGGAAAAGTTATTGAGAGGCTAAAAAATTTTTTATTTATATACTTTGAATTGCAAAGTACTTTTAATTGATAATTTTTTTTATGAAGAAGAACATTTTTTTCTTTAGTTCCGTGGTTTTATTTGTATTGCTGTTTTACAGACAGGATCCAGGAATCAACATCAGTATTTTTGGCATTGTTGCCTGGTGTTCCCTGTTTTTTGTAATGGAAAAAAGAAAGAGAACTTCCGTTTTTTGGGCGCTCTCAGTTGCAGTATTTGTATCTATCCTTTCCTTTGCATGGTATGGCGATTTTATAAGCTTTGCAGCCATGTTCATATCGTTGTTGCTTGCAGGCTTTAAGGCATTCTATCCCAAATTGAATATTTTGTCGTTTCCGTTTGGATTAGCATTTAATTATGCCAGCTTTATTTTCAGGGTATTGGTACCAAAAAACTGGTTGGGCTTATCCATATCCGGCGATGGTTTATTCAAAAAAATGTTAGGTTATGTTTTAATTCCAGGCGTTTTTGTGGCCTTATTCATTGGCGTGTACGTGCAGGCCAGCGATAAGTTTGCTTCGCTTTTTATGATTGATGTTGAATTTGATCTTTTCCAGGTAGTCGTTTTGAGCGTGATCGGTTTTTTCCTGATGTTTAACTTCTTTTATTTTGCCGTACCTAAAATGCTTATTTATTGCAATGGCTATCTGAAGGATGATTTTTCAGAAGGTTATGCACTGAGGAAAACTAAGGGGTTTTATTTGCTTGATATAACCTCGCAAAGGCGCAGCGGAGAGATCTCCCTGGTATTACTAAATCTTGTACTGGTCTTCTTTATTATAACTTACAGCATTGAGCAATTTGGTTCAAAGGCAATTTCCGGAACATTAAGTAACGAAGTGCATGAACGGGTGTATGTGCTGATATTCTCTATTGTAATGGCTATTGTTGTGATCATGATCTATTTCCAGGGGCTATTGAATTTCGACAATCATTCCCGTCTGCTAAAAATGCTTTCTTTTATCTGGATAGGCCTGAATATGTTCCTCGTGTCCACTGTATTGTTCAGGAACCTGGAGTATGTAACGGCTTATGGACTTACTTTTAAAAGGATTGGGGTATTTATATTTCTTCTGTTAAGTCTTGCCGGGCTGGTATTAACATGGTATAAGATCGCTTACAGGAAAACGAATATCTTTCTGGTGAACCGTATGGTATGGACATGCCACGCTGTATTGGTAGTTAGCTGTGTAATCAACTGGAGCTGGATCGTAACCAGCTACAATACGAGCCGCTTTCAAAACCCGGACTGGAAGTACCTGCAATCTCTGGATTATAATAAGCAATTGCTCAATAATATCTATTTGAGAAAAAGCATGGATAACAGCCATGTCATTTCGGATGTGAAGGAAGCCCGTTCAGAAAAAGTTCTTTCCAGAAGGCTATATTATGAATTTTTGAACCTGGAGCAATTGCAAGACCAATAAGGTTTTTAAAAACCTTATTGGTCTATAATGGTCACAAAAACATTATGGGCCCATTATAAATGGTCTCCTTTTTATTCAAAGCAGTAATGAGAATATAAGCATCGTTATTCAGGTAGATACAGTTATTCTACTGCACTACTTTATTGGCACAGCAGGAGCTGGCAAAGGCTTCCGGCTTGGCTTTAAAAGAAAAACCCATTCCCGTAATATAGCCAATCGCTTCTTTCAGCGCATCGTTGCTTTTGTAAAGCGGACTGGTATTGATGTCAGCATGTATTTCCATAGCTACATTATGGCTGGTAAATACATTACTTAAGTGATAAGCTACTTCAATACTTTTGGATACTTCAGTCATCATACGCTGTTTAATGCTCATTTTTTCCCGGGTGATTTCGTTGTTTAAGAACATAAACCCGCCATTGCCTTTACGGATGAACACGATAGCTGTAGCAAATTCTGTTTCGGATCCTTTTACCTGGCTGTCGGTACCAATGCACACTTTGAGCGTGTGGCCTAATTCTTTTTCGCGGAGTATTGCGCCCTGCACCTCGTCTTCAATGTAGCTTTTGAGGTACTCGCCCGTCAACTTCCTCCATTGTTTTGTTTGATATTGCATGGGATTAGTGTTTCACAACGTTATTTTTTATATCAATATGATACAAATAAACTTATGCACAGTATGTGGATGAAACCATCCGCGCTTCTAAGATATGAAACTTGTATGAAGCTATTGTTATGTTTGCTTTAAAACAGGGTGAACTGTTGCCCTGGTCTTTTAAAGCTGGTAAGGTTTAACCCTGTACGCCCTTCATTCATGTTATAAAGTTTGCCGTATTTAGCATATTGCTGGGCCACCATTTCAGCAATGCTGCCTTCTCCCCGCATACGCAACCCCCATCTGCTATCGTTTACCTTACCGTTATGGCTTTGCTCAATT
Source organism: Niabella sp. (assembly GCA_049841335.1). GTDB lineage: Bacteria > Bacteroidota > Bacteroidia > Chitinophagales > Chitinophagaceae > Niabella. The sequence goes on from JASGDI010000009.1 coordinate 73,460, forward strand.
AAATGCCAGACCCTGTCTGCCCTGTCGGGGAAGTTTTTATACAACCAATCATGGAACAGGAATTTTATAGCGCCATTCAGCCGTATAAAAGTGTATGCCGTAAAAGTAGCGCCGGCATCCGCAGCCGCTTTCATGATCCTTTGCATCTCGTGCTCATTCAGACCGGGGATCATAGGCCCCATCATAATACCCATGGTTACGCCTGCATTGCTTAATTCTTCAATTACTTTTAAGCGCTGTAAAGCAGTAGTAGTACGGGGTTCCATTACACGCCGCAGCTCCTCATTGAACGATGTAATAGAGACCATAGCCCGGACCAGGTTTTTTTTAGCCATTTCCTGGAGCACATCTTTGTCGTTCAATATGCCTGAGTTTTTTGTAAGGATACCTACGGGCTGATTAAATTCGTTGCATACTTCGAGCAGGCCTCTTGTAAGCCGGTACTTTTTTTCTGCAGGCTGGTAACAGTCTGTATTGCCGCTAAGCATGATGGGCATTACCTCCCATTTGGGATGCATGAGCTGTTTGCGAAGCAACTGTGGCGCATTTCTCTTTACTATGATTTTCCTTTCAAAATCCAGACCTGCACTGTAACCCCAGTACTCATGCACATTACGGGCATAGCAGTAAATACAGCCATGCTCGCAGCCGGCATAGGCATTCATGCTATAGGCCATGCCTACATCGGGGCTATCCACTTTGTTTACAATAGTTTTAGCATCCTGTTCAATATATTGAGTAGCTGTATTGGGTTCCTCCCAATCATCAATGGCTTCAATATGTTCCTTAACCAGCTCGTTTTTTAAAAAACGGTTTTTGGTATTGAACTGCGCCCCACGTCCCTGTAAATACTGCGCCTCATCCTGTTTTTTCGCAATGTCCACTTTAAAATGGTCCTGCTTTAATTTTTTGTGCATAAGTTAGAATTTTTAATTTTTTCTCCAAAGGGAAAAAGGTGGGCTAAAACAGCATTGCCTGTGAGGCATTTACCGGAATGCTTTGCAACGCATATTTTTCAACCAGCTCATATTTACCTGCACCGGGCCCTTTTTTCAGCAGGGTCATTTCCGTTGCAATAAACTTTCCAGAAAAATTGTTGTGGCTATACTCCATCCATCCCTGTTCATATTGCCAGGGCTTTAGTTTTCGTGCAATGGTAATATGCGGCTCCAGTATAAAATGAGGCTTATTCTCCTTGTCCATTTTCATCATGCCCTGTAAATGAGTGCGTATATTTTTTACGAGGGTTTGTATAGCCGTCCTGGTAACTACATTGATGAATATAGTGTGTGTTGGGAAAGAGCCGAAGTCTTGCAATTCAACACTAAATGGTGTGGTTTGTAAAGACAAGGTCCTGAGCCGCTGCCTGATGCGGCTTTCGAACGTGGTGTATTGCGTGTAATGAACCAGCGTAAGATGAGGCTTGCCTTTAAGCGCTTCAGGAGCTTTGTACCTGTCGTAAAAGGCTTGTTTAATGGTTGTAATATAGTCGCTTAAATCTTTACGCGGTTCAAGCAGCAATAGGTATTCAGCAACGGCCGGTGTTGTTATCGTATCTGTAAGGGGTGCCATAACAAGAGTATTAATAACTAAAATAATTAGTACAATATTACTAATAAATTTAGTATTTTAAAATTTATTTTATCCCCGTTCAGGAAAATTGAAAACAAGATCAATACGAATAAAGAATACAATTAGGCCGGGGAAACGGTAAGACTAAGAGTGTTGGCAGGAAGGCTTTTTTGATTGGTATTGCATTAATTGGCTTTGGCCGGTACGATCATTTCAAATTCAGGGATGAGCACCTGGAATTTTTTACGTAGGTCTAGATTTTCCATCTCATACACTCCTTTCATTTTTCCCATGTCGGTGTTGAGATTGCAGCCGCTCATATACTGGTAGCTGTTTCCTGGCTGTAGAACAGGCTGAACACCTACTACGCCTTCTCCTTCCACTTCCCTGTAGACACCATTACTATCGAAGATATGCCAGTGGCGGCGTAACAGCTTTACGGGATGGGGATTATAGTTTTCAAGAGTAATACGATAGGCGAACATGTACTCGCTCTGCAGCGGGTTGCTGTATTCAGGTTGATAAAAAACCTCAACATTCACCATTATGCCTGCTGATATCATATTGCCCATAGAGTAAAAATAATGATTTTTGGGCGATAATGTGATTTTCTCATATTTCAGCAATAAAACTACCCACCGCTCTTCTTCACATTTTTATAGCCGTTTTTCTGGAACCATTGCAGCATCTTTTCCCGGTGATCACCCTGTATAATGATCTCACCGTCTTTTGCTGAGCCGCCAGTTCCGCAGAAGGACTTTAATTTTTTGCCTAATGCTTCAAGGTCGTTTTCTGTTCCCACAAAGCCCAGGACTACAGTGGCCGTTTTGCCGCCGCGATGTTTGGTTTCTAGTTGCAGCCTTAATTTCTGTTCGGCCGGTGGCAGGGTTTGCGTAGCTTCAGCACTATCCTCAAATTTAAAATTGGGATCGGTGCTGAAAACAAAGGGACTATTGGATTTATTTTTTGACATGGACCTAGAAGTTGAAAAGTTTATAAGTTTAAAGGTTGACAGGGATGATGATAATTTCAAATTTCAAATCAGAAATTAGACAATCGCCTTTAAGCTCAGATCAAGGCTGCGTGCCTGGTGTATTAATCCGCCTACGCTAACATAATCCACGCCTGTAGCAGCATAGCTTTCAATAGTATCCAGGTTAATACCGCCACTGGCTTCTGTTTCAAATTTCCCGTCAATCAAAGCAATCGCTTCTGTTATTTGTGCCGGGGTGTAGTTATCAAGCATTACCCTGAACACTTTGCCCACACCTACCTCTAACACTTTTTTTACGTCTTCAAGAGTGCGTGTTTCCACTTCGATCTGTATATCCAGGTTATTGCTCTGAACATAATCGTAAGCTTTATTGATCGCTTTCTCAATTCCTCCGGCATAGTCTATATGATTGTCCTTGAGCATGATCATATCATACAATCCAAACCTGTGGTTCACACCACCGCCAATGCGTACCGCCTCTTTTTCAAGCAGGCGGAAGTTTGGGGTTGTTTTACGGGTGTCCAGCAGGCGGGTTTTATAACCTTTTAGTTTATCGGTGTATTGTCTGGTCAATGTGGCAATGCCGCTCATGCGCTGCATACAATTAAGCACCAGCCTTTCGCATTGCAATATGGTATGCTCGTGGGCGGCTACTTCAAATGCCTTTTCGCCCGTAAACATAGGTTCGCCGTCTTTTTTAAATGCCTCAAAGCTGCAGCCCGGCTCTTTATATTCAAAAATGAATCTGGCCACATCTACTCCTGCCAGGATGCCATCCTGTTTTATTTTCAGTACCGCCCTTCCTTCTTCACCGGCACTAATGCTGGAAAGGGTAGAGTGGTCGCCACTGCCAATGTCTTCGTTAAGCGCTTCCTCTATAAGGTGCTTTAGTTTTTGCTGAAAATCCTGGGTCATAATAAAAGTTTGTTTACCCTGTTTAATGGTGATGCTATATAACCGGGACGATGAAGTGATTGCGACGCAACGAAGATGCCACATGCACCATGGCCGGTATAATAATTATATTGCGTAAAAATAAAAAGCCTCCCGTTAAGAGAGGCATTAACCTGTATAAAAATTTTGATTATTCTATAAGCTGAAAACGTAATTCTTTAATCACTTCCTTGCTGCCTTCTTTTTTCATAAAGATATTCACCCGGAAATTACCCCCCGATGTAGAGAGTGTGCCTATAGCGTACTGACCTTTGGGAGAATTGCCTTTATGTTTTACTTCAAAACCCTTAACCTGGTTTTTAGCAAAAAAATCTTTAATGGCCTTCTGGGCTTCGCTCTTGCTATAATTGTTGCTTTTATCCATTATTGTAAGAGAAAAGCTCTCCCCGGCATTGTCCGTTATTTGCACAGCATTACCATTTTTAATGCCAGTTACCACACCATCTATGCTTTGCGCATACAGGGCGGAGGCAATAAAAAAGGAAGTGGCAACAAAAACAACGGCAATAAACTTTTTCATCTTTAATTGTTTTTATTTTTTATCAAAAGTCCTAAAAATATGCCAAACTGCACTTTTTTTGTTATACGATCATTCTTTACCTTTAGGGCTGTTAAACCTCGAATCAATTTATTAATTAACTGATAATCAATATTTCAAAAAATGTCATTACCACAAAAAAAAGCCATTTTAATTATAATGGACGGCTGGGGATTAGGAAAAGTTGCATCTGCTGATGCCATTCAGAACGCGAACACGCCGTTTACCCGGTCATTATATGGCAAATATCCGCATACTACATTAACTACTTTTGGTGAGCTGGTAGGTTTGCCCGAGGGACAGATGGGAAATTCGGAGGTAGGCCACCTGAATTTAGGCGCGGGGCGCATTGTGTACCAGGAGCTGCAAAGGATCAATGTTGCTGTGAAAACCGGGGAACTGGCCAATAACCCCGAGCTGGTACGCACCATTGATACGGCGATTGCTAATGGTAAACCCTTGCATTTAATGGGACTTTTGAGCGATGGCGGCGTGCACTCTCATATTAACCATGTAAAGGCCCTGCTGGATATATGTAAAGAAAGGGGGCTGAAAGAAGTATATGTTCATGCCTTTACTGATGGACGCGATACAGATCCTAAAAGCGGTCTGAGCTTTATAGAAAACCTGCAAAGCCACATGGATACTACAGGCGTTGGTAAAATTGCCACTGTTGATGGGCGCTACTATGCAATGGACCGCGATAAGCGCTGGGAACGCGTAAAACTGGCTTACGATGCTTTGGTGAACGGAGTGGGCGCTACGGCTGCCAGTGCAGTGGAAGCGGTTAAAAAGAGCTATGAAGAAAACGTTACCGATGAGTTTATCATTCCTACTGTGATAGTTGATGCTGATGGCAAGCCTGTTGCTACCATAAAAGACGGAGATCATTTGCTGGTATTCAACTTCCGTACCGACCGCTGCCGCGAGATCACAGAAGTATTGACACAATCAGACAATGAAGCATTTGGTATGAAAAAGCTGAACCTGGATTATACCACCATGACGGTGTACGACCATAAGTTTGCAGGGGTTCATACCATTTTCAGGAACGAAGATCTTACCAAAACTTTAGGCGAAATAATTGCCGACAATGGGCTGAAGCAAATACGTATAGCGGAAACGGAAAAATATCCCCACGTAACTTTCTTCTTCAGCGGTGGCCGAGAGCTGCCTTTTGAAGGGGAGAGCAGGATATTGAAAGCTTCTCCCAAAGTGGCCACTTACGACCTGCAGCCCGAAATGAGCGCCAATGACTTAACGGAAGCTTTATTGCCTGAAATTCAGAACCGGTCAGCCGATTTTATTTGCCTCAACTTTGCTAATGCAGATATGGTAGGGCATACAGGCGTTTTTTCTGCAGCTATTAAAGCAGCGGAAACTGTTGACCATTGTGTGGAACAGGTAGTTACAGAGGCGCTGAAACAGGATTACGTGGTGTTCCTGACCGCAGACCATGGTAACTCAGACTTCCTGATCAACGAAGACGGCAGTCCCAATACTGCGCATACCATGAACCCTGTTCCGTTGTTCATTATTGATAATAGCTGGCGCGGCGAAATTAAGGAAGGTAAGCTGGGCGATATTGCTCCTACTATTTTGAGCTTTATGAAGCTGCCCATTCCGCCGCAGATGACAGGCGATGTGCTGGTAGATACGGCTACAATTGCGTAAATGATATGGTCGCCAATAAAAAGGCGGTCTTATATTATATATTTCAATTGAAAGCCCCACAGGTTTCAAACCTGTGGGACTTTTGCTTTTTAAGATCTGGATTTCTGTACTCAAGCAAAAACTGTTAATCGGAATGGATAGTGTTCCGCAAGTTTATGCGCCGGGATTTTGTGTTTTGTCAACCCCATAATAATATTCGTAATTTTGCATCCTTTATGACGCAGGAAGCATTTTCGAAAATAGCAGCTACTATTCCGCATCAGCCCGGCATTTACAAATATTTTGATGACAAGGATACCATCATTTATGTGGGTAAGGCCAAGAACCTGCGCAAGCGCGTAGGCTCTTACTTCAATAAAACCTTTACCAACTACAAAACACATGAGCTGGTACAGCGTATCCATAGGATTGAGTTCACCATTGTGAACAGCGAGCCTGATGCTTTTTTCCTGGAGAACTCGCTCATAAAACAATTTCAGCCGCGTTATAATATCAACTTAAAAGATGATAAATCGTATCCCTATATTGTAATAAAAAATGAAAACTTCCCACGCGTATATTTAACCAGGCAGCCGACAGACGATGGTTCAGAATACCTGGGTCCGTACACTTCTGTATTCAGAGTGCGTGAGCTGTTGGAGTTTATACGCCGTACCATTCCGCTGCGTACCTGCACATTAAACCTTACAAAAAATAATATTGAAAAAAAGAAATTCAAGGTCTGCCTTGAATATCACTTAGGCAATTGTAAAGGACCCTGCGAAGGGTTGCAGACCCAGGAGGATTATGATGAAAGTATCCGCCAGGTAAGAAATTTGCTGAAGGGAAATCTTTCGCCGGTTATAAAGCAGTTTAAAGAAGAAATGAAGGCACTGGCTGCCAACCTGCAATTTGAAAAAGCAGCATATATAAAAAAGAAAATAGAATACCTGGAGGATTATTATCAGTCCAAAACGGTGATAACCGGTTTAAAAGGCGGTGATAAAGATGTATTCAGCATTATTAAAAACAATGACATCGCTTATGTAAATTACCTGATGGTGCGTAGTGGGACTATTGTACAAACACAGACCAATAAGCTGGAAACGCACCTGGATGAGCCGGCTGAAGAAATCCTGGTATATGCGATAGAAAGATTGCGCGATACTTTTAAAAGCGATGCCAGGGAAATTGTAGTGCCTTTTGCTATTGATTATACCGCGGAAGAAGTGGAAATTATTGTTCCCAAAGCCGGTGACCGGAAAAAATTAATTGAGCTTTCAGAAAAGAATGCAAATTATTTTATTGAAGAATTAAAGAACAAGGAACGCTTGAAGATAAGCCGGAATGTGGACCAGGTAAAGGTTTTAGAGCAATTGCAAACAGATCTGCAGCTACAGGAATTGCCGGTTCACATCGAATGTTTTGATAACTCCAATTTCCAGGGCAGCTACCCTGTAAGCGCAATGGTGTGTTTTAAAAATGGCGTGCCCAGCAAAAAAGATTACCGTCATTTTAATGTAAAAACGGTGCAGGGCATCAATGATTTTGCCTCTATGAAAGAGGCGGTGTACCGCCGTTATAAAAGATTAAAAGAAGAGCAACAGGATTTTCCGCAGCTGGTAATCATCGACGGAGGTAAGGGGCAGTTAGGAGCAGCAATGGAGGCTGTTGAAGAGTTGGAGCTGCACGGTATGATTACTTTGGTGGGCCTTGCCAAAAACGAGGAAGAAATATTTTTCCCGGGCGACCAGGAATCGCTGAAACTGCCTTATAATGGCAGCAGCCTTAAATTCATCCGGTTTATACGCGATCAGGTACACCGCTTCGGTGTTACTTTTCACCGCCAGAAAAGGAGTAAGGGGACATTTAAAAATGAGTTGGAAGATATAAAGGGTATTGGAAAATCCACAGCGGATACACTTTTGAAAGAGTTTCGGTCAGTAAAGAATATACGTGAGAAAAATCCGGAAGAAATTGCTGCTGTTGTTGGGCATGCAAAGGCGAAGATTGTATGGGAATATTTTCACGATGCTGGCAAACTAAAAAACGAATAACCGGGAATCAGGAAATTTAAACTTTATCCAGCTTCAGGTACCCGATGTGCAATTCGTCTTCTATCAACCCCTCTTCTTTAGAAATAACAATTGCAAATCGGTCTTTTTGTGCGGCCGGTAAAATATCCTGCACATTCAACACTTCATCCACATCCACGCCATACTTATTGTCTACATGGCTAACACCTTTCTTATTATCCGTATTATAGTCCTTATAAAAGCTGGTCTGTTTGGCGTTTTGAATGGCCTGTGCCATGCCATCAGCAACCGTTAATAATTTGTAATGATGTTCTTCAAAGGAGCCAGGCAGATACCCGCCCAGATTGATGAAAAAAAGATTTTGGTTTTTAGGGACAGGTGTGGTTTTTTCTGTTATAGATATGCTGTATCCTTCAACAGTAGTTACCTCGCGCCAGCTGTCAATATGAATCTTTCCTGCGCCGGGCCAGAATGCTTTTATATCCGGTAGTATATCCTGAAGGCTCTTACCAATGCAGAAAAACACATCATGCTGCTCTGTATGTCTGCCCGGAGGCGTACAGCCAAGCAAAAGATAAAATAGCTTATGGCTCATTTCAGTTGTTTTAATAAATCTTCTATATGGAATACGGGTTGCCGGCAAGCGTAATTTTCGCATAAAAAAATAGCCAGCGGCTTATCAGATATCTTATCCTTTAAAAGAGGATAATTACTATCTGCTTTGGCGGATGCCATTATAATACTGAATGGCAGCGGGGTATGTAAAAGCTGGTCCAATGCTTCTCTGTAATCGCCTATCAATACAATTTCCCTGGTTCCTTTTATAGATTGATACAAGGCGTCCAGCCAAACGCCAAAGGAAGTGGGATATTTTACGGCAACATTGCTCAATCCTGTGATCATATTTTGTGCCCGCTGCCGCCACAGGTCGTTATCGAACAAAATACCAAGTTCAAGCAAATTCAGCACCATTACAGCGTTACCGCTTGGTGTGGCGCCATCGTACACTTCTTTTTTCCTGACAATAACGTCCTGCTGATGTTCAGGGGTGTAATAAAAATATCCGCCGGGCTCTGAAAAATCTGTAATAACTTTTTCGCAAAGGATCTGGGCTTTGGACAAATAATTAGTATCAGCAGTTATACGGTACAATTGTAAAAGCGCCTGAATAAGATGGGCATGGTCGTCTAAAAATGCCGGGAATTTTGCGGTATCATTTTTCCATACATGTTTTAGGTTGCCATCGGTATCAGGAAATGCATCCAGTAAGAATTGCATATTCTCAACAGCTTTTTGCTTATAGTGGCCGTTCCCTGTAATCATATAAGCCTTGCTGTAAGCAGTGTTCATCAAGGCGTTCCAGCTTAAGATCACTTTATCATCTAATGCCGGGCGCACTCTTTTTTCACGTTCTTTCAGTAACTTCTTATTGCATTTTTCAAGAAGCTCCTGCAATGCCGCTGTATCAATGCCCTGCTTTTCAGCAAAGGCAGGTAAAGGCTCTGGCACCCGTAAAATATTAGTGTGCTCCCAGTTTCCCTGTTCTGTTATATCGTAGTAAGCACAATAGAGCGCTGCATCGGCTCCTAAAATATTTTGCACTTCTGCCCGGTCCCATACATAAAATTTTCCTTCCACGCCTTCGCTGTCTGCATCTAATGCAGCATAGAAGCCACCAGAGGGGTGCTGTAATTCTCTTTCCACAAATGCAACAGTATGCTCAATGACGTCCTTATACTTTTCGTTCTTTGTAACCAGGTATGCTTCGCTTAAAACCGAAATCAGCAAAGCGTTATCATACAGCATTTTTTCAAAATGCGGCGCCAGCCATTCGGTATCAGTTGAATAGCGTGCAAAGCCTCCGCCCAACTGGTCGTAGATACCGCCGTCAATCATTTTATCGAGGCTAAGCAATGCCTGCTGTAATGCCGATTGGGCAAGTCCTTCATTCCTTTTGTGTTCAAGATGATAATATCTTAAGAGAAACTGGATGGAAAAACTTTGAGGAAATTTGGGCGCCCTGCCAAAGCCGCCCCATTGTTTGTCTGCCTGTTGTAAAAGGTTTTCACATGCAGTGTCTATTTGTTCAATGGAAAATAGTTGCGTTGCTGTTGCAATGCCAAAATCGTTGGATTGAAACAGGTGCCGGGTTAATCCGTCTGCCTGTTCTTCAATGGCTTCTCTTTTATTCCGGAAGGCATCGGCAACGGCTATCAAAACATCTTTCCATGAAGTCCGGTTCATTACCGCTTGTGGTGGAAAATAAGTGCCGCCATAAAAAGGCTTTTTATGCGGAGTAAGAAAAACATTAAGTGGCCAGCCACCGCTTCCTGCCATAGCCTGTACTGCATCCATATAAATATGATCCAGGTCGGGCCTTTCTTCACGGTCTATTTTGATATTGATAAAATGCTCGTTCATTAAGGCTGCGGTATTTTTATCTTCAAAACTTTCACGCTCCATCACATGGCACCAATGACAGGCTGCATAGCCTATGCTTACTAAAATGGGTTTGTCTTCGTCTATTGCTTTTTGCAGGGCTTCATCACCCCATGCATACCAGTTCACAGGGTTATGCGCGTGTTGCAAAAGGTAAGGGCTGGTTTCGTGTATCAGTGCATTAGGCATTGTAAATATTAAATGTAAAATTCAGAATTTAAAATGTAAAACTATAAAGCGCTTTTCAATCTACATTCCGTATTCAACATTTTTAATTTTACATTTTATTTCCCCATCCCCATTTCAGGAATACCGGCATGGCCTGGCCCCAGGTAGGAACATCATGTTTGCCATCCTCCAGTTCAAGATAAAAAATATCTTCGGAACTGTAACCTTTATTGCACAATTCTTTAATATGATCTAAAGTGTCGTCTATCGAATCAATAATACCATTGTTGTTTCTGTCGCCGCTTTCATCCCTGCGGCCACACTCGAAAAAGAATTTCAGTCCCGGGGCATATTTCCCCTTGCGTATTTGCTGTTGCATAATACGATGTTTATTGTCATCGTATTTATCATCGCATTGGTCTATGCTGCGCCACCACAGCGATCCTGAGAATACACCCACTTTTGAAAATATACCGGGATGGTTCCATACAATATCGAGTGCGCTTAATCCCCCCAGTGAGAAGCCGGCGAAAGCTGTTTCTTTAAATACAGGAACGTTATATTTTTTTTTGATGAAGGGCAGCAGTTCACTTATTATGAACCTTGTATATTCTCCTGCTTTGGCGCCCCGGCCTAAGTAATCTTTTTTCTTTGCCACGCCATATTCCTGCACCCTTTCTGTGCCGGCTGTCACGGCTGCGCATAATACAGGATTAATAGCGTCTTGTGCATACAGGTTGCTAAGGATCTGCTCCAGTTGCATAACAGGCATATCCTGGCCATCGTTAATTAATAACAGGCTCATAGCTCCAGGGTCTGAAATTTTTTGAGGTACATAAAGCCGGAGCTCTACTTCTCTTTTCAGGTATTGCGATCTTACATGAAGTATATCTGAGGCCAATTGTTGTTTCCCGGCAATTTTCATTAATATCAAAAATAGGAAAATGGAGCACAATTTTTTATATGCAGTTTTTTATAATTGCCTGGGCATGACATAAACAGTAATAAAAATGCGCCCGTCACAATACTAAATAACAGCAGATATTAAAATATTACCTTATTGCAATTATAATTTTTGTTTATATCATATAAAAAAATATATTTGGATAGGAAGCATTTATGAATGATAAACTTTTTGCAGAACATCTTAAATAGCAGCTCGGAATTATTTACCTATAAACAGTTTAACAATGAAAAAAATCGGTATTCTTTATGGAAAGGAGAGATCGTTTCCTAACGCTTTTGTTGAAAGAGTAAATAGTAAAAATATTGAGGGACTTGTTGCTGAGCCTGTCAAAATTGATAAGGCTTTACAGGGGCAGCCCAGCGGCTATGCAGTTATTATTGACCGTATTTCGCAGGATGTTCCTTTTTACAGAACCTGGCTTAAGAATGCGGCCCTTACGGGCACGGCTGTGATCAATAACCCCTTTTGGTGGAGTGCCGATGATAAATTTTTCAATAACTGCTTAATGACGCAGATAGATGTGCCTGTTCCAAAAACGGCTATCCTTCCCTCCAATGAAATGCCGGATGACACCAGTGCTGATTCGTTCGCTAATCTTTCCTATCCTTTAGACTGGCATAGTATTTTTGAAGAGGTAGGTTTTCCTGCTTATATGAAACCTTTTGCCGGCGGAGGCTGGAAGAATGTGTACAAGCTGAATAACATGGAAGAGTTTTATGAAAAGCATAATGAAACGGGCCAACTGGTAATGCTGCTGCAGGAGGAAATTATTTTTGAGGAATACTATCGTTGTTATTGCATAGGTGGTAAGCATGTACGTATTATGCCCTATGAGCCACGTAACCCGCATCATCTCCGTTATAAGGCCGATTTTGCCCCTTCAGAAGAAAAGCTGAAAGAAATGACAGATATTGTTCTGAAAATAAACAAATACCTGGGATACGATTTTAATACGGTGGAACTGGCTTTGAGAAATGGGGTACCTTATGCGATAGATTTCTGCAATCCTGCACCTGATGCGGATATAGCCAGTGTTGGGGAAGAAAATTTTGAATGGGTGGTTGAAACTGCCGCAAACTTTGCTATTGAAAAAGCTTTAGCCAATAACGGTGGCGATAACCTTACCTGGGGCGAATATGTAAAGCAGAGTGCGGGTAAGGTTTAAGTTGATAGATTGAAAAATTTAAAAGCTGGCAAAGCTGGTAAGTTCTTGGTTCATTGGCAAATTAGCATATCAGCACATTATCACATTAGCAAATTATCACATTAATGTATGGTACTGAATTATAAAGCATTTACACTCGGTGTAGAAGAAGAATACATGGTGCTCGACCCTGAAACGTATGAGCTTAAAAGCCATGAGCAGAGAATTGTGCATGAAGGGCAGAAGACGATCAAAGATAAAGTGAAAGCCGAAATGCACCAGGCCGTTGTAGAAGTGGGTACCGATATTTGCCAGGATATTGAAGAAGCCTATAAGGATGTAGCTTTGTTACGCAAAACCATACATAGCATTGCCGGCGATATTGGCCTTACCCTGGGCGCATCAGGTACCCATCCTTTCAGCCATTGGCAAAAACAACTGATTACTGATCATCAGCGTTATAACGAAATTATTACAGAGCTTCAGGATGCGGCCAGGAGCAACCTGATTTTCGGTCTGCATGTGCATGTTGGAATGGAAAGCCGGGAACTGGCTAACCATATTGCCAATTCAACACGCTATTTCCTGCCTCATATATTTGCGTTAAGCACCAATTCTCCTTTTTGGGAAGGACGCACTACCGGTTATAAGTCTTACCGTACCAAGGTCTTTGATAAATTTCCGCGTACGGGCATACCCGATGCTTTTGAAAGTATTGAAGCGTATGACAACTATGTCAAAATGCTTATCAAAACCAATTGCATTGATAATGCTAAAAAGATATGGTGGGACCTGCGGGTGCATCCTTTCTTTAATACAGTAGAGTTCAGGATCTGCGATATACCCATGACGGTTAATGAAACAATTGCTATTGCTGCCCTGTTCCAGGCTATCTGCGCGCGTATATATATGCTGAGGAGCAAAAACCTGAACTATATTCAATATTCAAGGGCTTTAATTAATGAGAATAAATGGCGGGCCAGCCGTTATGGGCTGGATGGAAGACTGATAGATTTTGGTAAAGAAGAGGAAGTGAATACCCGTGCGCTTATTTACGAGCTGCTCGATTTTATTGATCCTGTGCTTAACCATCTGGGCAGCAGGGACCGCGTGAATTATGTACATAAAATGCTGGAGCATGGTACGGGGGCCGACAGGCAGCTTGCTGTATTTGAAGAAACGAAAGACCTCAGCCAGGTAGCGAAATACATCAGCGATAGCTTTTTACAGGGGGCTTAAGGACTTTCTATTGTGCACACCTCGTAAATAGCGCTGAAAAGGTAAACCCTTCCTGTGGTTATTTCAACACAGGTATAACGTTTGGTACGCTTAGGGCCTTTTTTAAAGGTGCGACCGTCTTTAATGCCAAAAATGGCGTTTTCGGGTAATGCTTCTAACAAAACGTATCCTTCTTTTTTTACATTGTATCTGTATAAAACCCTTTGTAGGCTTTCTTCCGAACAGGTAGAAGCACCGGGATTCCGCAAAGTGTTCAGCAACTCTTTAGCAATATCTGCAGGAAAAATGTTTTTTTCTATAAACTGTGCCAGTATCTGCCCGTAAATATTTTTCCACTCTTTACCGTGGGCCTGTACCTTGTTACCATATTTTTCATACGTTACCAGGTGGGCCAGCTCGTGTAAAAGCGTGATTAAAAAAGCATATTTATTCAGGTTGCCGTTTACACTAATGCGGTGGTGTTGAGTATCTATACGGTGCCGGTAATCCCCTAATACCGAGTTCCTGCTTCTGGCAATGGTTAAATGTACCTTGTAGAAATTAAGATAAGCAATAACCGGCTCATAAGTATTATCTGGTAAATATTGAGCCAGCTCCCCCAGCGGCACCTCCTTTTTAGGCATTCTTATTATTTCTTAAAGCTTTTTGTAAAGAAGATACTTCAATTACATTATACAATATATAAATGCCCAGACAGGCAAATAAAGAGGTTTTGTCTACATTCCCGTCGTTAGAATAAATGTAAACAAATGCAGCAATACCACAGGCAAAAAGCCTTATAATAAAGCCGGTGTAAAAAACACGTACAAATACATGGGGGTTAGGGTTGCTGATGGCTTTCAGCCCGTTTCTTATGGTAAAGATTCCTATCAGGAACAATATAATATTGGCTATAAGCAATACATCAGTGTCTACTCCTGCTTTCATCAGCCTGTCTTTAAAAACCAGGAAGAAAGAACTTAAAAGCACAAAAACGAGTATCATCAATTTCAGGGGGCTAAAGCCTTTTTTATTTGCTTCCATTATCCTTATTCTTTTTCCCGGTTTCTTTAATGAGTTTGTAAAATGTTATTCCCAATACCAGCAAAGGTAAGGTTACTGTTAATAAAGGGGCGAGGTTAAACTTTTCATCCAGCCAGATACCGCCATACACGGCCAGGCCAATCATAACCAATAGCTGTGAAGTAATGCCCAGGTATCTGAGCCATGCACTGTACTTTTTTGTTTCCAAGAATTAATTTGCCTTTATATGGTTCATTTCAGAAAGTCAAAATTAAAGGTCCTGGTTTTAAATTTTAGGAATAAGTTCGCTATTAAAAATGTAGATTTACTGCAATTTTGCTTCCCTATAGCGAAGAATTTTAAATAGCATATTGAATGAAGAAACCGGTAAGAATATTTTGGCGATTATTTTTTTTGGGATTAGGGTTATTTATTGCCATTCTTTTACTCGCCAACTTTGGCGTTTTTGGTAAAATGCCCTCTTTAGAAGAACTGGAAAATCCCACAATAGCACAGGCTTCCGAAGTATATGCCAGCGATGGCACCCTGATGGGAAAATATTATCTGCCCTCAGGAAACAGGAGCATTGTAAAGTACAAAGAAATTTCTCCTAATGTGATCAACGCATTAGTGTCCACGGAGGACAAGCGCTTTTATGAGCATTCGGGTATTGATATAAAAGGCACTTTACGGGCCGTTTTTTCGGGGGGCTCGCAGGGTGGGGGCAGTACCATCACCCAGCAGCTGGCCCTGGCTCTTTTCAACAAAAGGGCTACTAACCCCGTGCTGAGGGTGATTCAGAAATTGAAAGAATGGATTATTGCAGTTAAGCTTGAAAGGAATTTTACCAAGGAGGAAATACTGGCGCTTTACCTGAATGCCGTTCCGTATCCTGACAATGTTTTTGGTATCAGAAATGCTTCTAAAACTTTTTTCCAGAAAGAGCCAGGTGCATTAAATGTATCTGAGGCGGCTCTTTTAGTAGGCAGTATTAACGGGCCGGGTATTTATAATCCGCGCAGAAATCCGAAAGCCGCCATGGACAGGCGCAATCTCGTTTTGGGCCGGATGGCGGAAAACGGGAAAATTTCTTTTAATGAAGCATCTGCTCTTCAGGCTAAGGCTCCCTTATTGAATTATAAAAAACCAAGCGAGGATATAGGCTATGCACCTTATTTCCGTGAAGTATTACGGGAGGAAGTTAAAAAGATATTGAAAGATATCTCCAAACCTGATGGTTCTTCCTATAATATTTATAATGACGGTTTAAAGATTTATACAACCATCAACCCGGTAATGCAGTTGTATGCCGAACATGCAGTGGCCATGCAGGCGCCGCTGCTGTACAGGAATGTGATCCGGCAGGGCTTTGTTAAAAACGGAAGCGTATGGAACAAAAGAGATAATATACTGGAAGCGGCCATGAAAGCCAGCGAAAGATGGAAAAACCTGGCAGAAGACGGCCTGAGCGATAAAGAGATCAAAGCCACTTTTTTTGAAAAAACCCCCATGAAGGTTTTTGCCTGGAACCCTGAAAGGTCAAAGGATACCATAATGACGCCTTACGATTCCATCAAATATCACAGGCTGTTTACCCAGGCCGGCTTTATGGCAATGGACCCGGTAACAGGTGAGGTGAAAGCATGGGTGGGAGGTATTGGTTTTAAGACTTTTAAATATGATCACGTTAATCTTAATACTAAAAGGCAGGTAGGGTCTACTATAAAGCCATTACTTTACGGAGAGGCGGTTGAGGAGCTGGGCTTTACCCCCGAAACGCCGGTACAGGATGTGCAGCAAAGTTTTGGTGCAGGCCAGCTTGTGCCTGCTACAGGAGGAAGCTGTACGGGGCGCTCTATGTCTATGGCATCAGCCCTGGCATGGTCCAGGAACTGCGCTACGGCTTATATTATGAAGCAGGTAGGTCCGAGAAGATTTACTGATTTTTTGCAGCATATAGGCGTTCCTACAAAAGTTCCGGCATACCCGTCCATAGCTTTAGGCTCCTGCGAGCTTTCATTATTTGAAATGATGTGGGCCTATTCTATTTTTGGCGGACGTGGTTTCTCTACCAAACCTTATTTTATCAGCCGAATAGAAGACAGGAACGGCAATGTTATTAAAAGACTGGATTACAGTGTTAACCGCCGGGAAGCCATAAGTGAAGCAGCAGCCTATGTAATGACGCGGATGATGCAGGGCCCGGTAGATATAGGTACCGCTAAAGGATTACGTGCAAGGCTTGGCGCTGCTGAAATGGCCGGTAAAACAGGTACCACCAATGACAACAGTGATGCCTGGTTTATGGGTTTTGTGCCTCAGTTATTAGCTGGTGTATGGGTTGGCAGCGATGACCGTTTTATCCGCAATGAAGGTGCCGGTGGCTTCGGTGGCCAGGCGGCGAGGCCTATTTGGGAGCACTTCTTTAAAAAGGTATATGAGAACAAAGAGCTGGGCATTAATAAGGATGAGCGGTTTATTGAACCTCCTACGCTAAGTAATGAGGCTCAAAGCGCCGATGCTTCTTTATATTATACCGATCCTTCTGATCCGGATCCTGTTGCTGCCGGTGAAGATATGGGTGCGGGCACCGAAGAAGAATATATGCAGAACAGTGGTGAATATATTGGGCCGGAGTCTGCTCCTTTGCCGGATGATCCCAATAAAAAGAAACAACCACTCAAAGATACCGTAGTAAAAAAGGAAAAAGTTGTACCGCCCGAAGAGCCTAAGAAAAAGAAAGGCCTGTTTAAAAAGATTTTTGGTAAAAAGCAAAAAGAGGAGTGATCTGTATTTTTTGTTGATAACCTCAAAGCCCACAGTATGTAGTATTGCTGTGGGCTTTTTTCTTTAATAATAGCCTTTGTTATGGCTGCTTCTGAAGCGTATCCTGTACCTGCAAAAAATCATATCCCGGTATTTTTGGCAATTGCGTGTTATATTTGCACGATTTTTTTCTTCTACACATTTTATATAATTAATAATATGGCAGATATTTTTGAAAGATTGTTACAGAATTACGGGCCTATTGGTCAGCACCGCGAGAGGGCGCATGGATATTTTGCATTTCCCAAGCTGGAAGGGGAAATCGGCAGCCGCATGAAGTTTAGGGGCAACGATGTAATTGTCTGGAGCTTAAATAATTATTTAGGTTTGGCTAACCACCCTGAGATCAGGAAGGCCGATGCTGAAGCCGCTGCTAAATATGGCCTGGCTCTGCCCATGGGCGCGCGTATGATGAGCGGTAACAGTAATCTGCACGAACAGTTGGAAGCCGAGCTGGCAGCTTTTGAAGGTAAGGAAGACGCCGTATTATTGAATTTTGGCTACCAGGGAATGGTAAGCATCATTGATGTGCTTTGCAGCCGCCATGATGTTATTGTGTACGATGCTGAAAGCCACGCCTGCATTATAGATGGCCTGCGCTTACACCCCGGTCACCGCTATGTATTTAAGCATAACAACATCGAAGATTTTGAAAAGCAAATGGAACGTGCTTCCACACTGATTGAAAGGCAGGGCAAAGGAGGCATACTGGTGATAACCGAAGGGGTATTTGGTATGGCCGGCGATCAGGGTAAGCTTAAAGAAATAGCAGAACTGAAAAGCAAATACAGCTTTAGATTGCTGGTGGATGATGCGCATGGTTTTGGTACACTTGGCGAAACAGGCGCCGGAGCCGGTGAAGCGCAGGGCGTTCAGGATAAGATTGACCTGTATTTTTCAACTTTTGCAAAATCAATGGCCTCTATCGGCGCTTTTGTAACGGGCGACAGGAAGATCATTGACTATATACGTTACAATATTCGCAGCCAGATTTTTGCCAAAAGCCTGCCCATGCCTTTAGTGGTAGGAAATTTAAAAAGGCTGGAACTTTTAAAAACAAGGCCTGAGCTTAAAAACAAACTCTGGGAAAACGCGCTTAAACTTCAGGAAGGGTTGAAGGAAAGAGGCTTTGATATTGGCAATACTGACTCTGTGGTAACCCCTATATATATGAAAGGCGGGGTAGAAGAAGCCACAGCAATGGTGATGGACCTTCGTGAAAACTATAAGATATTCTGCTCTATCGTGGTATATCCTGTAATACCGCGTGGGCATATCATCTACAGGCTCATACCTACTGCTGCCCATACTGATGAAGACATACAAACAACCTTAGAAGCATTTACTGCTGTAAAAGAAAAGTTAGACGCCGGAGCTTATAAAACAAACGCTATCCCCGATATGGCAGAGCAAAGAAAATAAAAAGGTTTTATACAAAAATTAACCCCTGCACTGCAGGGGTTAATTTTTGTAGTATAGATAATTGATTGCTTTATTTTACTTTGTTTACTGCTACTTCGTTTACAACTTTTTTGCTGTTGCTTACATTGTAAACGCTAACAGTTTTACCCTTTACATCAGAAATAGTAAAAGTAAGGTCATATTCGTTGTACAGATCAGCATCAAACTGATAGTTACGAACGATTTTAGAGCCGCTTACCTTTTCATTATAGATGATATTGCCATCACTATCTGAAACAGATACAAAGTAGCTTTGCTTTGCTTCATTGTTTAAAGATAACCTGTATACAGGAAGGTTGTTTACATTACCAACATAGCTGATCTCTGCTTTTTTATCATCGTCATTTCCGGCAAATGCAGGTGCTGTAAATGATGTAGTAAATACAGTTACTAAGGCTAATGCAAAAATTTTAGTTTTAGATAAGTAAGTTTTCATTGTATAAGTTTTATGTGTTTTAAAATTGATTATTGTTTAAAAATGGACGGGCTCCTTATTGGGCTGTCCGTTTGTGTTTTACTTTGAAGGCGACCCGGTTGTCAAAGTGTTTGCAAATAATACTCCTAATTCGTAGGCAATTTGCTGTGCTTTTAAAATAATTGTTTTCATAATTGTCTCCTTTTTTTAATCTTTAAATTATTTCTCGTCATACGGTCTAAAATCGCCGGGCGGCAAACAAAACGAGACAAGCGAAGGTTGGTTTTGAGCTCTTATAATCTATACCGGTATTTTGTATTCGATTATGTATTTGTTACACAAAGATAGAACGTCCCAAACCCGTTTGCAAACCAATGTTTTCAGCTTTGTAGGAAGCTGAAATTTTCTGTTTTTTATATAGTTTATTGATAATTAATTTTTTATAATGAAATATATAATGATGTCCAAACGTCAAAAAACCTATGTTTTCTACTCGATAACAGGAGGGTGCCTGTGTTTTTCTTTAGCTTTTAGCAGTTACATATGATCTGTCAGTCCTTTATGTTATTCAAATAACAAGACCTGTTCTTTTGCTACATGCCTTTTTCGTTAGATATGCAAGGTATCCCAGCATAAAAAATGCAGCATGTACTTAAAAAATATTATCTTAACGCCCTTAATTGCCTGCTCTTGAAAAGAATAAATAAGAAAAAACATATAATTTAAAAGATAATGGATATTGCTGTTAGCAGGAGTTTACATCATTTCAAAACAGAAGTTGGAACAAGGTTTCAGCTGTATAATAGTCTCTTTACGTCGCTGCCTTTCCATAAAATGGAAAAGACAGGAATTTTGCTGTCGCTTTTTTCCAGTAATTGTGAAGAAGGCTACGATAGATCCCATAGCCCGGTTGATATTATAAACAATTTCTTTAATAAGCATACAGGCTTAGTGACCGAAAAAGAGCGGCTGGATCTGCTTTTCAGGTTTACACAATATGTAGAACGGCAGGTAGTGCTGTTTGACGCCCTTGAAGATGCGGCGTATAAGAATACCCATGATCTTAGCGGCGCCGGTACCTTAAAACAACTGATGAGCGATGTAGCCCAGAATAATCATGAGAAAGACCTGGCAGAAGTTTTACAATCATTTTGTGTAAGGCTGGTGCTTACGGCACATCCTACCCAGTTTTATCCCGGCTCTGTGCTGGGCATCATCCATGATCTTAGCCAGGCGCTTATAAAGAATGATTCATTAGAAATCAATACCTACCTGCAGCAACTGGGCAAAACACCTTTTCTTAATAAGAAAAAACCAACGCCCTATGATGAAGCGGTTACCCTTATATGGTTTTTAGAAAATGTATTTTATGAGGCGGCTGGACGTATTATGGATGAGCTGAAAAGCCAGTTCCCCGAGGTCATAACCGAGCAGCATCCCGTATTGCAAATGGGTTTTTGGCCCGGCGGGGACAGGGACGGTAACCCTTTTGTAAAATGTAACACTACTTTGAAAGTAGCAGATGCGCTGCGGAGCGCCGTATTAAAAAGCTACTATTATGATGTCCGCCGCTTAAAGCGCAGGCTTACTTTTCACGGAGTAGAAGAGCCTATTGCCTGGCTGGAGCATAAACTATATGACAATGTATTTATCCCGGGTTTTAAGATCAATATTTCTGCCGGGGAAATAAAAGATGTTTTAACCGGCATCAAAAAAACACTGGAAGAGCAGCACAATTCGCTGTTTACGTCCCAGGTGCAAAGCCTCATTAATAAGATAGACATCTTTGGTTTATACTTTGCTTCTCTCGATATCAGGCAGGAAAGCACCGAGCATCAGAAGCTGTTTGAAGCAGCTGCCGGTAAAACCAACGGCATCATTCCCGGAAACTACAATGAGTTATCTGAAGTTGAAAAAATAAAAACGCTGATGAATATCAGCGGAACAGTTGATCCTGATATTTTTGAAGATGAAGTGACAAAAGACACAGCCCGGATACCATCTGTAGTTAAGCAAATACAGGAGGCTAACGGCGAAGCAGGTTGTAACCGCTATGTCATAAGCCAGTGCAACAGCACGCTCAATATTATAGAAGTATTTGCCCTGTTTAAAATGCAGGGATATGCCAACGAGGATATTCATGTGGATATTGTACCGCTGTTTGAAACCATTGATGACCTGGTTAATGCTGCGGTAATCATGCAGGATTTATACAGTATCCCGGCATATAAAGAGCATTTAAAACGCCGGAACAACACCCAAACAATCATGCTTGGCTTTAGTGATGGCACTAAAGATGGGGGTTACCTGATGGCTAACTGGAGCATCTATCGCGCCAAAGAAGAACTGACGCGCGTTACAAAACACTATGGTTTTGAGGTTATATTTTTTGACGGCAGGGGAGGCCCTCCTTCCCGCGGCGGGGGTAAAACCCATAAGTTTTACGCATCAATGGGCAATAATATTTCCAACAGGGAAATTCAGCTTACCATACAGGGACAAACAATCAGCTCCAATTTTGGTATTATTGAAGCAGCCCAATACAACCTGGAGCAATTATTAAATGCCGGTATCACCAATAATTTATATGTAGAAAGGCATCCTCCTTTAACAGGAAAGCAGGAAGAGTTGTTACAGGAGCTGTCATCTTATGGTTTTGATGAATACAAAAAACTGAAAGAGCATCCCCTGCTGCCCAGTTATTTGTATGAAATAAGTCCGCTCAGGT
This sequence comes from Niabella sp., assembly GCA_049841335.1. GTDB lineage: Bacteria > Bacteroidota > Bacteroidia > Chitinophagales > Chitinophagaceae > Niabella. The sequence goes on from JASGDI010000009.1 coordinate 95,596, forward strand.
TCTATAATGAAACCAATATTGGCAGCCGTCCTGCCAAGCGCGGTAAAGCCCAGGGAGGTATTTCCCTTAAAGATCTGCGAGCCATACCATTTGCCGGTGCCTGGAGCCAACTGAAACAAAATGTTCCGGGATTTTTTGGTGTAGGTGCTGCACTTAAAAAAATGGAGTATATCGGGCGTTTTGAAGAGGTACGGCAGCTGTACCAGGATTCATTATTCTTCAAAACCCTTATAGATAATTGCGAGATGGCAATGTCTAAATCCTATTTCCCGCTTACAGCCTACGTGGCTAGGGATGAGACATACGGTGAGCTGTGGAATATGATTTATGAAGACTACAAGCTTACATTGGAGTACACCTTAAAACTTTCGGGCAATAGCGAATTAATGGGTAATTATCCCGTAGATAAGCTTTCTATTTCTATGCGTGAAAGAATTGTGTTGCCTCTTTTAACAATTCAGCAGTATGCAATGTCCAAAATACGTGAGGCAGAAGCTAACGGGGAGGGGATGGACGGATTGAAGGAAATCTATGGTAAGCTGGTAATGCGTTGTTCTTTTGGTATTATCAATGCCGGCAGAAATTCTGCATAATAAGTATTATCAGGATACTTCTGAATTTAGGCTTTTATATTAAAACACATTCTTACATTTGTTTATATAAATAAACTATGAGGAATAAGAAGAGATGGCAATTAGCTTGGTTGATGGTGCTGGTCATAATGGCTGCCTGCAGCAATGTTACCAGTAATGACCCTAATGTGGTTTTGCAGGAGTTCTTTGAACACCTGGCGAAAAAGGACATTGACGGCGCTTCCAAATATGTGACATCAGATAGCAAGCCTACCATGCAGATGATGAAAAAGGGGCTGGATATGGCTGAAAAGATGAAAGACAGTACGCTGCAGAACGACCCTATGAAAGAGTTTGAAGATGTGGTGATAGAGCCTGCAAGGGTCATGGGCGATTCTGCCTTAATAACAGTAAGAAGTAAAACCAATAAAAGACCCGGGGCTGAGTTTAAGCTGCTAAAGCAAAGCAATGGCTGGAAAGTAGATTTTACCATGAGTACACTGATGCGCATGGGAGCAACAGCTGCCGGGGAAAGCAGCTCCACTCTTACAGATACCGGAGGTATTGATAGCAGCGATATGAAAAAAGGAATGGAAATGGCAGACAGCATTTTAAAAAATATGGACCCGAAAATGCTGGAGGATATTCAGAAGAAACTGGAAAATCTGAAATAACAGTGATGAAAAGATTAGTTGTATTAAAGGCCCTGGTGGTAATATTTTTGATTGCTTGTAACGCGGGCCCTGAACGCGATGACGCCGAAAATGATTTGGATGCCGCAAGGAATTTTGTGCAGGCTGCCCTGAAAGGCAGATATGACAGGGCTGCTGATTATATGCTGCACGATTCTTTAAATGACGAAAGGTTAGATGCAGTATCCAGGATGCAACTCTCCTCCGATGAAAAACAGGGGCTTTGGGACGCCAGCATCAATATTCACAACCGCAAACTCATAAACGATTCTACAAGCATTATAGTGTACTCAAATTCTTTTCATAAGGATAACCGCGATACGCTTAAAGTGGTAAAGAAGGATGGCAAATGGCTGGTAGATTTTAAGTACCTTTTCGATCATGAATAACAAGTACGAATTAAACACATACTTTTGCAGACTATTAAATTGTATAATAACTAATTGAGCCTTATGTCAACTACTATCCAACATCCCTGGCACGGTGTGAGCTATGGTGCAAATGCACCCGAATATGTAAATGCGGTTATCGAGATCCCCGAAGGTTCCAGATCAAAATACGAGATTGATAAGGAAACCGGCCTGCTGAAGCTGGATAGGGTTATTTATTCTTCTTTCCACTACCCCGTCAATTATGGTTTTATACCACAAACCCTGGGGCAGGATATGGACCCCCTCGATATCCTGGTATTATGCTCCCAAACGATCCGTTCGCTTTGTCTGGTACAGGCCAAGGTAATTGGCAATATGCAAATGATTGACAGTGGTGAGCGTGATGATAAAATTATTGCGGTGGCGCTTAACGATCCGTCTGTAAGGCAGTATGACAATATAGATGAACTGCCACAGCACTTTTTACTGGAAATGCGCAATTTCTTTGAGCAGTACAAAGTGCTTGAAGATAAAAAAGTGGTAATAGATACCTTCCAGGACAAAGGCACTGCCCTGCCTATTGTTACAGAGGCTATTGAGTATTATAAAGAAAAATACAGGAAACAATAGCAGTAAATACCTTCTTATTAGGGAATAAAAGGCCCTGTTTTTAAGGAAGCATGCAACCTTAGGTTAAGTAAATGCTTCTTTTTAAATAAAGCAGCTAATATATAAAATCGGATGTATTGAGGTTATTTATAACAATAGGCGCCTTATTATTGTTAAGCCCGGCAATATCTGCCCAGGAAAATTTTACCCGTACTGTAAAAGAATATTACCGGGTAGACCCATTTCATGGAAGTTTTTCAGCTTTTGTAAAAGCCCTCACTACAGATTCAGCATTATTAAAAAAAGAGATCCATAAGCAAACAGACTCTACGGGTTATTTTGTAAAGGGGGAATATGAAGTATTCAATCCTTTTAGCCTCGATGCTAATAAGGTAGAAATGATCTTTTATGAAAATGCTTACAGAGCGCAGGACAAGTTTTTCTTTAATTTTTACACCTATCAGCTTACAGCTTATTTTCCCGACACCGAATTGACCCGGAGAGCAGTAAAGAAAGAATATGCCAAGCTGGTAAGAAAATTACGCAAGGATCTGTATAATGTAAAAACGAATAGTCTTAAGGGATATCAGAGTATTGAGGATGGGGAGATTACTACCTATACCAATAATAACTTTCCCCTTGCCCCTGCTATCTTAAGCTGGCAAACACTTTCAAAATCCAGGCAGTTAGGATTAACACTGCTTATAAGGATAAAGCAGGAAAACAACTTTGCTTATCCGGTAAACGGGGGCGTAAGAGTTTCTTTTAAACATGAAATAACCCACAAAGGAACCCGTGATGCAAACTTTAATTTACAGGATTCGTTTGATAAGTTTTAGCGAATGCGTTCGTTTCCCGGTATCTGTGTTAATGATCCCCTTGTTATCAATAATGTCTGTTCTTACTCTTCCTGCCGCATGAATTATTTTATCATGTCCGGTTAATATGCCTACGTGAACGATCTCTTCCTTATCATCAAAAAATGCCAGGTCGCCGGGAATTACTTTTTTCAATGAAGGGATGCCGGTTCCCTGCTGTGCCTGCTGCCGGGCGTCACGGGCAATAGGCATGCCTATCAGTTTGTACATAGTTTGGCTGAAACCGCTACAATCCACGCCAAATATTGTTTTACCTCCCCAAAGGTAGGGTGCGTTCAGCCATTGCATAGCATTAGTGATCAGGGTTGCCCTTTGGTCTGTAATCCGGAGAGTATTAACAGGAGTGCCTTTAAAAGCATACTCCCGGCCTGCTATACTCCCTTTTCCCTTTTTGTAATGGAGCAGTGATGACCCTGACGGGATATGCATTTTTTGTCCGTTAAAAGTGATCTCATTTAAGAGTCCGGGTGCCAGCAAATGGCACTGTGGCAGCGCATCGCCGGCATCAGTTTCGGTAACGAGGCTGCAGGTCAACCAGCCCGTATATCCATCGTATAAGCTTTTCACCTTATACCAGTCCTCCTTTTGTTGAAGTATTCTAACGGTTTCGCCAAACAGTAGCTGGTTGCTCAGCTCCCGCCGGTGATTAGGAGTTTTACGCACCGGAGCCGCAGGTACGGTAACTATGCCATATTTTGCTGGATTCATATTGTAAACCTACATGATCCCGGTAGTTATCGGGATTCAGTCCAAAATTACATAAAGGGCATGTTCAAAGAACTCCTTTGGAGAAAAATTTCATCAAAGGTTTCCCATGGCCAAAAACTATAATAAATATTCATGGGAAATATAAGGATAAGAATTACCGGATAATGATTTCAGGGTTTATAGGAAATGCTGTGTGCCGGGTAATAAAAATTATGGAATTAATATGTATTTGCATCTAAGCTTTATAACTTTATCCATGTGAGTAAAGAGCTGTATAAGGATATAAACGATGGAGAATTGCTGCAGCGCTTCCGGCAAACTCAAAATAATGAGTGGCTGGGTATCTTGTTGCAGCGTTATACCCTGTTGTTGTTTGGTGTATGTATGAAGTATTTAAAAGACGAAAACGAGGCAAGGGATTGTGTGCAGCAGATCTTTTTAAAGGTGATACAGGAAGTATCTAAATATAAAATTGATTATTTCAAGAGCTGGCTGTACATGGTGGCTAAAAATCAATGTCTCACTTTATTGCGGGATAAAAAGGGGAAGATACCTGTTGAGCTTACAGAGACCAACGGTGATTTTACTTATGAAGAGCAGAACCAGGAAGAAGGCCCTGTAATAACAGATGATCTGCTTAAAGAGGCCCTGAATGGGTTAAATGAGGAGCAATATAAATGTGTAACTTTGTTTTACCTGCAAAAAAACAGCTATCAGCAGATAAGCGAGGTTACAGGATATTCACTGTTGAAAGTAAAGAGCTATATACAGAACGGTAAAAGGAACCTCCGGCTGCTTATTGAAAAAAAGGTCAAAGAAACTGATTCGGGCAATGCAAGATGACTTAAAAAACATATTATCCCAACAGAACGGCAATATCAGCCAGGATCAGTTATTAAAATACCTGAAAAATGAGCTGAACGCTGCCGAAAGTCATGAGCTTGAAAAACAGGCGGCCGATGAGGGGTTTGAAAGCGATGCGCTTGAAGGGTTACAACAGGTAGCGCATAGCGAAAAAATAGAGCTTATTGTAGATAGCCTGAACAGGGAGCTTAAAAAGCGGACGGCTAAAAAGATCAATGCCCGGCAGAGACGTCAGTTGAAGCCCCAATGGTGGTTGTATTTTTCTATTTTGATCCTGTTACTATTAGTGGTGCTGGTATATATATTACTGCATCATAATATGGCCGCTAGAATATAAGGGAAAAATATCTTTTTTCCTGCTTTTCCCTCGTCTTTTTTCTTTATGTGAAAAAAAATATATTTTTCAGCCTGCATTGTATTATTCCAATATTAATTTAATGTTAACACAAGAAATGGGCGTAAATATGCGCCAACTTTGCTGTGTAAAAACTGATTATTATGCAATGGAAAACAATAACGACCACCTTGGGTAACAGTGTTTATAGTTTGTGGAGTAATGGTCGAAAATTGCTTACGCTAGCGTACAGAAACCAGTCGGACCGTGTATATATCGAATCTGAGGATGGAGAAAAAAGGTCTTTCAAATGCAGAAACAAAGGGCTGCTGAAAAATAAGCTGGTTTTAGAAAATGAGTACGGAACCGATTTGGGAAAGCTGAAAAAAGAAGGAGGAAGGGAGTACATAGTAATTGACAATAAAAGGTACTACTTGAACTTTTTAACAAATAAAAAAGTGGAGATAATTCCGGAAGATGCAGACAAGCCGCTTACGGTTTGCAGCCTTGATCTGGAAAATGCAGAGGCAAAAGATGGCTTACTAATGGTGCTCTGCTACTATTTGCTGGGCCATCCTCAAAAGTTGACGGCTTAAAGTTCTTTAAAAATTGTTTTAGAAAAACTTTCCAGTGATGGGTCCCTGGCTCCCATCAGCAGCAGTACATTACCTTCCTGTATATGAGGTTTGGCTGCTTCTAAAAGCCGGTTTCTGTCTTCTACAAAATAGGCGTTTTTACCCATGGCTTTTATATCGTTTACCAGGTCCTCTGCAGAAATATCTTTGGTAGTGGTGCCACCGGCATAAAAGATCTCGCTCATCCATATTTCATCCTGTGGCCTCAGCGCTTCAGAAATTTCCTTTACAAAATCTGACCGTAAGAATTTCGTAGGTATATAGCCATGAGGCTGAAACCAGGCTATCACTTTGTTCGCTACAGGCTGGCAGCTACGGATAGCGGCAGCACATTTCACAGGGTTGTGTGCAAAATCATCTACTACCCATACGCCATTTTTATTCCCTAAAACCTGGCAGCGCCTGTAAATGCCTTCATAATGCTTTAATGCCTCACTGGCTGTTTGTACAGGTACGCCTGCCTGTACGGCTGCGGCTACTGCAGCTACGGCATTTTCCATATTATGACGGCCCGCTACATTCATCTCAAAATCTTCATTATTGATGGTAAAAGAAATATGGAAGCCTTTTTGCAGGAAGGCTCCTGCAACAAATCCGGCACCCGGTTGTTTCCCTTCTGTTTCAAAATCATTTATGAGATTTACGGATAGTTTCCTTGAGTGCTCGTTGGACTGGTTCACTATAAAGAGGCTGCTGTTATTTCTGAATGTTTCAAATATTTTCATCAGCTCATCCAGTTCTTTATGATCTTTCTCTATGTTCAGCAATAAGCCAATGGCAGGATGATATTGAACAATAGAACCATCACTTTCATCGGCTTCAATTACCAGCCACTCGCCGCTGCCCACAAAAGCATTGCCTATTTTCCCTTTTTTAATGAGGCTTACCAAACCGGCACCACTTATAATGGATGGAGATAGGCCCGCATAAGTCATAATGTCGAACAGCATGGCAGTGGTGGTGCTTTTACCGCTGGTTCCGCCCACCGCTATTGTTTTTTTGCTTGCTGCTATTAAAGCCAAAAGCTCTGAGCGTTTAATAACAGGAATCCCTAGCTCTTTTGCCTTTTTAATTTCAATAACGGTATCTTCAATGGCGGTGGAAGCTACTACCAGGTCTGTTTCGGGGGTAATACCGCTGCCATCCTGCAGATAGCATTTAATGCCTTCGGCTTCCAGCTTCTCTTTGATATCGCCAGCCTTGCCTTCGTTAAAGAAACGGTCGCTGCCGCTAACGCTCATACCTGTTCCCTGTAAATATTGCGCAATAGCGCTCATACCCGCTCCCGCCACACCTATAAAAAAGGGTGCTTTTATACTTTGTAGATTGATGTTCATGCTTATAAATGATTGAAGCAAATGTGCAAAGAAATTTTGCAATAAACGTGTACAATATCGAAAAAATCTATATTTGCCAAATTCAACAGTTACTATGAGCAATAATTTTAACCCTGACAAACAGCATACTTTAAAAAAATCAGTAAGCATCAGCGGTACAGGCCTGCATACAGGTATCCTGGCCGATGTTACGCTTAAACCGGCTAATGCAGGTTTCGGGTTCCAGTTTCAAAGAGTGGACCTGCCCCATAAACCGGTTATTAAAGCTGATTGCGACCTGGTAACAGATACCAGCCGCGGTACTACGCTTGAAGCTAATGGGGCTAAAGTAAGTACGGTGGAGCATCTGCTGGCAGCCCTCGTGGGTATGGGTATAGATAACTGTCTTATTGAAATCAACGGTCCCGAAGTACCGATCATGGACGGAAGCTCCATGCCGTTTATTGAAATTATTGAAGAAGCAGGAGTGGAGGAGCAGAATGCTGCCAAAGCCTGGTATTCAATTGATGAGAACCTGTATCTCACAGACGAGGAAAAAAGGGTGGAAATGGTGATCATGCCTGCACGCGAATACCAGATCACAACGCTTATTGACTTTAATTCGCCGGTATTGGGTACCCAGCATGCCGAGCTGAAAACGATGAGGAATTTTAAGGATAAAATTTCTACCTGCCGTACTTTCTGCTTTCTGCATGAGCTGGAAATGCTGCTGGAGCATAACCTGATCAAGGGCGGGGATGTAAATAATGCGATTGTGGTGGTTGATAAGCCTGTGGGTGAGGAAGAGCTGGGCAGGCTGAAGAAAATATTCAAAAAGGAAAATATTGAGGTGAAGAGCGAAGGCTATCTGAATAACCTTGAGCTGCGATACCCCAACGAGCCTGCAAGGCATAAACTGCTGGATATTGTGGGCGACCTGGCTTTGATAGGCTACCCGGTTAAAGGCCGCGTTATAGCCAACCGCCCGGGGCATAGCACCAATGTGGCTTTTGCCCGGATGATCAAAAAGCATATCAAGGCCAATAAGCATATTAAAGATGTGCCTAACTACGATCCGTCTGCACCGGCAGTTTACGATCTGCAATACATTGAAAAAACACTACCGCACCGGTTCCCCTTTTTATTGGTGGATAAGATCATAGATCTGACAGACGAGAAAATAATAGGAATAAAAAATGTCACCTTCAATGAGTGGTTTTTCCAGGGGCATTTCCCCAATAACCCTGTAATGCCCGGCGTGCTGCAAATAGAGGCTTTGGCGCAGTGCGGTGGTATCCTGGCCATCAACTTGGCGGGGGAAGGGCAGTACGATACCTATTTCCTTAAAATTGACAACTGCAAGTTCAAGCAAATGGTGCGCCCCGGCGATACTATGATCCTGAAAATGGAGCTTACCGCACCTATCCGTCGTGGTATTTGCGAAATGCGCGGAACCGTATATGTAGGCAATAAAGTGGCTACAGAAGCTGATTTGGTGGCACAGATCGTAAAACGCTGATGGACAGGGGGCTTCTCAGAAACATAAAAATTTAGCTATGAAGTTTGGGTATATAATATTTGGTGCATTGCTGATAGCTGGTTTTATTTCCTGTAAAAAGGAAAAAACCGATGATTCGGTTGAAGGCCGGTTCCAGGGAAGCTGGATAGAAAGCAGCGCTAAAAAGGTAACACTGGTAGTTACCAAAGATCCTGGCGGGGATACCAATACCCCCAACCTGTTTTTACACCTCGGGTCTACAGGTTATCCGTTTGTTTACAGGTTCAACAGCTCCGGAGACTCCATCTACTTATCCTCTTCGGAGGGGCTCAACAAGCCTTATAAAATCACTTTTGCCGAAAAGTCGTTTACCATAAAGAAATTCCATTCAGTTCTGCCCGATTCAGAGCAGCTTACGTTCAATAAATTGGATTAACACCCTGTCTGCTGTAGCCTGCTGCAACGGGGTTTTCACTACATATTCACATTTCAATTTAAAGCCGGATAAACGCTCATTTTTTCGTAGATTTGCCCATTGTCGTAAAGGCATCATTTTTACGTATTTTAAAGAATTATGAGCGAAGAAATAAAGGAAGTTGAAGTAGTTGAAAAACCCGCTTACGGTGCGGATAGTATTCAGGTTTTGGAAGGGCTGGAAGCGGTACGTAAACGCCCGGCCATGTATATTGGTGATATCGGTATAAAAGGCCTTCACCACCTGGTTTATGAGGTAGTAGATAACTCTATTGACGAAGCGCTTGCAGGCCACTGTAAAAATATAGACGTTACCATCCATGAGGATAATTCGATCTCCGTTCAGGACGACGGGCGTGGTATTCCTACCGGTATCAATAAAAAAGAAAATAAATCGGCGCTGGAAATTGTAATGACTGTATTGCACGCCGGTGGTAAGTTTGATAAAGACAGTTACAAGGTATCAGGAGGTTTGCATGGTGTGGGTGTAAGTTGTGTGAATGCTTTAAGTACCCGTATGGTTACTACCGTTCAGCGTGAAGGAAAGATCTTTGAGCAGGAGTATCGTATTGGCGTGCCGCAATATGACGTAAGGGAAATAGGTGTTTCTGAAAAAACCGGTACCCATCAGCATTTCTGGCCCGATAGCTCTATTTTCATCGTTACTGAATATAAGTTCGATATATTGGAAGGAAGGCTGCGTGAACTGTCTTACCTGAACAAAGGCATCCGTATCACCCTCACAGATCTCAGGGAAAAGAACGAAAACGGGGAAGTGCTTAGCAAAACCTTTTACAGCGAAGGCGGTATTACCGAATTTGTGGAAATGCTGGATAAAAGTGCAGGACGTACCCCTTTAATCCCTAACGTATTAAGTGTAGACGGCCATGACGAAAACACCAATGTTGCCGTAGAAGTAGCGCTTACCTACAATGATTCTTTCAGCGAGCATATTTACTCTTATGTAAATAATATCAATACTATTGAAGGGGGAACGCATGTTACCGGTTTCAGGCAGGCGTTAACAAGGGTATTTAAAAACTATGGTGATAAAAACGGCTTCTTTGAAAAAGCCAAAGTTTCGATAGAAGGAGATGATTTCCGTGAAGGGTTAAGCGCAATTATTTCGGTGAAAGTGCCGGAGCCCCAGTTTGAAGGACAAACCAAAACCAAGCTCGGTAACAGTGAGGTAAGCGGTGTGGTACAAACTACTGTAGCCCGTGTGCTGGAAGTGTTCCTGGAGGAGAATCCCAAAGACGCTAAAAACATTATCAATAAAGTAATTCTTGCGGCCCAGGCAAGGGCAGCAGCAAGGAAAGCAAGAGATCTGGTACAGCGTAAGTCTGTTTTGAGCGGTGGCGGCTTACCGGGTAAGCTAGCCGATTGTTCGGACCGTGACCCGGAGCGTTGTGAGCTTTACCTGGTAGAGGGAGACTCGGCAGGTGGTACGGCCAAGCAGGGCCGCGACAGGAGCTTCCAGGCTATTCTCCCGCTGCGTGGTAAAATCCTGAACGTGGAAAAAGCAATGGAGCATAAAATTTATGAGAATGAAGAGATCAGGAATATTTATACTGCCCTGGGTGTAACAGTAGGCACGCCTGAGGACCCGAAAGCATTAAACCTTACAAAGCTTCGTTACCATAAGCTCATCATTATGACGGATGCCGATGTGGATGGAAGCCATATTGCCACGCTTATATTAACCTTTGTTTTCAGGTATATGAAAGAGCTGGTAGAGCAGGGGTATGTGTACCTGGCACAGCCGCCGTTATATCTTATTAAAAAAGGGAAAGAATCGGCTTACGCCTATAACGAGGAGCAGCGTAAGGCATTGGTGGAAAAGCTTGGTGCAGGAAGAGAAGATTCTGTAAATATCCAGCGGTATAAAGGTTTAGGTGAGATGAACGCCGATCAGCTTTGGGAAACCACTATGGACCCGGATCGCCGTACTTTAAAGCAGGTAACTATAGAAAGCGCTGCCGAAGCCGACCGTGTTTTCAGCATGTTAATGGGAGATGAAGTAGCTCCCCGGCGGGACTTTATTGAAACTAATGCCAAGTACGCCAAGCTGGATATATAGAGCAGGTCAGGGCTTTATATACTCCCTGATATATTGAAATAGTTGTTCCTCTGCAGGACTTTCAGGCTTCTGTTTTTCTGCAACATACTTTTTGTAAAAAACAGCTGCCTGGGTTTTATTCTTTAGATAAATATCATACACCCGGGCTTTATAATATAAGTCGGTGGGATGGTGAAAGATAAAATAAGAGCTATCGTATTGCGCGATAGCTTTTTTATATTCTTTAGTTGCTTCGTAATTATCGGCCTTACTTCTGAAATAGATAACTGCTGTTGATACCAGGTTTTGTTGCAGACACTCATCTAATAGCAGGTTACTTTTGGTATAGTTTTTCTTTTGGGCATAGCATTGTGCGGCGCAATAAGTCAGCGATTCGTTTTTCATATTGTTCAGCTCCATCCAGTCGCAAAGAGAAAGACATTTGTCAATTTGTTTCGTGTTTAAATAAGCATAGGCAAGATCAGTATAGGCCAGTGGCTCATTTGCAGAATCTTTCAGCAACCGCTCACCCCAGAAAATCACCTCTTTATATTTAGCGTCTCTTGCGCTGTAATTAATTTTCCTGGCAATCACATCTGCGTTTGTTGAATCTGTTTTCAGGTAGCTGTTAATGACAGCAATAGCTTTATCTCTTTGCTTTTGTAGGTTCAGCCCGCTTGAGTAGCGCAGCACTGCGTCAGGCGCCTGTGGGCTTATCTGATATGCTTTTTTGGTATAAGCAAATGCGGAATCGTTCATTTCCAGAATGCTGAACATCGAGGCTGTATACAGCCAGTATTTATATTGGCCGGGTTGAATCAGAGTGAGATTTTTGTAAAATTGAAGTGCCTGACCATATTTCTTCATTCTTTGGTAAATAATGCCAAGGTATAAATTGGTTTGCAGGTTATCCGGCTCTTTTTCATTCAGTTTTTGATAAACAGCAAGCGCATTCTTCCCATCGCCATTCATGTAATAGCAATATCCCAGGTTCAGCAGATACTCTTTATTATAGCTATCAGGTTCGGTGGCCTTTAGCCAATTAACCGCTTTAGCATATTCCTGTATTTGCAGATAGTGTTGCAGGCTGTCGGCGCTGTTTCCCTGGGCAATAGCTATATTAAATGTTGAAAATGTTAATAGGCTGATTATCAAAATTTTATTCATTTTTTTGCTATTTAGGGAGTTTAAATTATTTACAATATAACTAATTATTTAGTTATATTGTATCTATTTTGTCGAATATTTCCGCTTTCTTTTAACTAAATCCCTTAATTTCATTTTTTCTTAATCAAAAAAAACTATAGCTATGGCAGATGCAACACTTACAGCCTACAATGTAAAAACCAAAGAGAAGAACGTGCCTATCCAGGACGCCGTGATATCAAGAACAGCTAAAGGCGGCTATATTGCAAAAGGACATGATGGTAAAGGAAACAAGTTAACAGCCCTTTTAGGAGAAGCAAAGGCGCTTGCTGCTATTCAGGCCGGTGTGGCAAAACAAGACTGGTAGAAGATTTTAATTGTCGCATTTAATATGACCCTGCCATAAGGCGGGGTTTTTGTTGTGTACAACAAATATTTTCGCCTTTCCGAATACTGCAATGGCAGAAAGAAAGTCTGAACAGGCAGCTGAAGTATTGTACTCCTGTTATTTAAAACCATTTCAAAAAAGTGTGGTTTTCTGATCTTATTGAAACTGATTTACCTTTTGCAGCAAAGATTTCATTATTTTATAATATACTCAATATAAATTAATTGTGTATTACCTGATTCAACAGCAACAATGTTGCCCGGGTATTTTGCAAACGATTGCGTAATTTTTTCAGTTAAAACCATTTGTAGTGGATATTTTAGCATACGAACTACCGGCGATGAGTTTTCCAGCAGTATTTTGATTTGAGGCTTATAAACTGGATGATGTAACAGATACGCTTGCCTGAAGCGGGTGATAAAAATGCTCGACTCTCAAAACAGGTGGCTGGTAAAACATGCCATGATCAGTAATCCTTATACCGGTGATGGTAAGCCTGGCCCATCTACCCTGCAGTATGCCACCACCATGGTAGGTGATGAAACAGATACCTCCCCGTTTATGGATATAAGCGAGGAAGAATATATTTCAATGGCCGCTTATATCAGGAATATGCGTATGCCTATAGGATTTATGAATGCTTCTAAAGAAAAAAATAATGAAAAATCTGTTACCATTGCTTTTTGCCTTTGTTTTGCAGGTTCTGGGTTTAGAACCAGGCCATGCACAGCATCATACACTTAACCGGGATATAAGGTTTAATAACGGCCGGCTGTTTTATAAGAACAAAGAGATAAAGCTTGGCCCCAATGCTTTTTATATTGATGCCCAACTTACCGATAAAGAGATAAAAAAATACAGGTACGTTTATAACTCAATAAACGAAGCGGCGAAGCACTTAAATAACGGAACAGAGACCAATCCCATGGTGCTCTATATAGCGCCTTATGTGTATTGGATAGATGATCCTGATGATCCCGAAGTGCGGGTTCCGAAGTCAGGAAGATCAACTCCGTTTGGCCTGGAAATTAAGTGCGACTGGCTGAAATTTTTTGGTTTGTCGGATAATGCAGCAGATGTAGTGCTGGCCTGTAACCGGGGACAAACCATTGGCGCCAAAGGAAATTTTACCATGCTTAACATTGATGGCGATGGAGCCGGCGCCGAAAATATCACATTTGGAAATTATTGCAATGTTGATCTTGAATATCCTTTAAAACCCTCTCTTGGCAGGAAGAAAAGAGCATCGGCCATTGTACAGGCCCAACTGGTTTTTTGTAATGGCGATAAAATATTGGTGCGCAATACCAGGTTCATTAGCCGGCTGAACCTATGCCCTTTTATTGGCGGTAAACGCACTTTATTTGATCGTTGTCATTTTGAATCAACTGATGATGCCCTGAACGGGCGGGCGGTGTACCTCAACTGCACATTTGACTTTTATAGCGGTAAGCCTTTCTGGGGCACTTCAGGTGCGGGGGCTGCTTTTCTGAATTGTGATATCCGGTCGTTTACAAACGGGGAACAGTATTTTGTGAAAAGCGGCGGACAGGTAGCTGTAGTGGATACAAGATTCTCTTCCACATCACTTACCTATATTGGCTGGAAGGACAAAACACCTCACGAAACCCGCAATTATGCTTACAATGTTTCTTTGAACGGGAGGCCGGTAGTGATTGATTCGCGCAATGCAATGACAACGGTTGATATGAAAGGTAAGCGCATCCTGGATGCCTATCGCCTGATGTATAATGGAGCCGTTTTATACAATACCTATAATTTATTAAAGGGTGAAGATGACTGGGATCCGATGGGCATAAAGAATAAGGTACTTGCTGCAGAGAAAGCAAACGGGCAGCAATACACCAATATCCCCATTCAATTATTAGTGGTACCGCCCCGGGAAAATATTGAAACAGGAAAAGATCATTTGGTGTTAAAAACTGTTGCCAGGGAATGGGGAAATGATAAAGCAGCGGTCAGCAACCTGAAATGGACAATGGAACAGCAGCCGGATCCGGTAGCTTCCCTCTTACCGGGTGAGGGCGAAACCTGTATGGTGAAATCCCTTAACAATAGTGATGAGGTAGAAAAGGTTTATGTGGTGGCAACAGACCCTTCAGGATTAGAGGCGGTGGGAGTAGTGAATGTTTCCCCGCCCATATTACCTGCACCGGATTTTAAAGTGAAGCCATCTATTCATAAAAGCGATAACGGAACTTTAAGGATAGACTATGTGTTAAACACAGACTTTAAAGACCGGTCGGAGATTACCTGGTATTGCTGTACGGATCAGAAGGGCAATAATCCTGTAGAGATGGCAGTAACAAGATTTGGCGAGCCGAAATTAACGTATCAGCTTACAGCAGCAGACAGTGGTTATTTTATTATGGTTGAAGTAAAGCCCGCCCATATTCGCAGCTATTTGGGAGCAGCAGAATCTGCAATCACATCTGAAAGGATCAATGCCGGTGATATACAATCGCCTGCCGGCGTATTAGATGTGGATATGAAAAATATGTCAGTGAAGAACCAGTACCGGCTGATACCTGGTTTTTTTACATTGGATTGCTTTGCTCCTGAAGATACCAGGGAGTTTAACTGGAAGGCTGATACCACGAAAAACGCCTGGTATTATGGAATTGGTACCGATGGCGCGGCCGCAGATACAGGATTGGTGCAGGCTGCACAGGGCGCGAGGCTTCGCTATACTCCGCTGGGTAATAGGTTCGGTAATATGAAAGTTAGCTTTACAGCTGTTCCTGCAAAAACCGCCGGCCAGGGGTTTGGCAGTGCCCGGGCACAGTACCTGGATGTTTTTATAAAATTTGATACTCAAACCCTGACCGGGTATGCGCTTAGAATTATACGCACTGTAAAATATGGTAATGCAGTTGATTTTGTACTGATGAAATATAAGAATGGGGTGGCATCTCCCGTAAGCGAGCCGGTTTCTGCTACCTGCTTCAGGCCGGATTGTGATATTACCCTGGAAATTTCAGGCAATGTTTTTAAAGTTTATGCGGAAAATCAAAAAAAACATCTTTCAGAACCTGTTGATGCCGGGCTGGTGAAAGTAGTTGATCTGCAAACCAACATAGAGGTAAATGATTTTGGAGGGTTTGGTTTTCAGCATACCGGAACAGTAGGAGCAGGAGCTACTTTGATAAAGAATTTAAAGGTTAAATGGGAATAAGAACGATGAATCCTTTTTACTGAAAGTATAAATTTATAAATACTCAGATATGAGAAACCTGTATCTTAAAACATTATTAGCAGGCCTGCTTCTTTTTGCTTCAGGAAGCAGCAACGCCCAAACAGTAGCAGCAACATACAACAATCCAGTGCTGGGGGGAGATTATCCCGATCCTTCTATTTTGCGGGTAGGTAGGGATTATTACATGACCCATTCCTCTTTTGAGTATTACCCCGGTTTGCTTGTATGGCATTCAACAGATATGATCAACTGGAAGCGGCTGGGTTATGCGCTTCACAAGTATGTGGGTTCCGTTTGGGCGCCCGATCTTATTAAATACGGCGATAAATATTATATCTATTTTCCCGCAGGTAAAAAAATATGGGTGGTTACAGCAAATTCACCAGCAGGGCCGTGGTCTGATCCGGTAGACATGAACCTGTCGGGGTTTATTGACCCCGGGCATGTAACAGACAGTGCAGGTAATCGCTACCTGTATCTTTCAAAAGGATATACGGTGCGCCTTTCCAAAGACGGGGTATCTACTGTAGGAGACCCTGAAAAAACATACGATGGCTGGCAATTCCCTTCAGAATGGAGCACAGAGTGTTTTTGCCTGGAGTCGCCCAAATCAACGGTACGTAACGGCTACTTTTACCAGACAGTGGCTGAGGGCGGAACTGCCGGACCGGCAACAGCCCACATGGTGGTTTCAGCACGCGCAAGAAGCCCTTTTGGCCCCTGGGAAAACTCTCCGTATAATCCTGTAGTGCACACAAAGAGCAGGAACGAGCGCTGGTGGAACCAGGGGCATGGTACGCTGGTGGATGATGTGAACGGAAACTGGTGGATCGTATATCATGCTTACGAAAAGTATTTTCAAACACTGGGCAGGCAAACATTAATGTTGCCGGTAGAGTGGACAAAAGATCACTGGTTCAGGGTGCCGGTGGGTGTTTCACCCCAGGAGGCTCTTAAAAAACCTGCAGGAGCAGTATCGGCAGATGGCACTTCACTGTCAGATAATTTTGATGCCGGGCAACTGGGCCTGCAATGGCAGTTTTTTAAAGATTATGATCCCGGCAGGGTATCGGTGAAGAATGGTAAACTGCATTTCAGGGCTAAGGGATCTTCTTTTGATAACAGCAGCCCGCTCCTGGTCAATGCCGGGCACCGCAGGTACGAGGTGCAGGTAGCTTACACATTAAGTGGAGAGGTTACAGCCGGCTTATCCCTGTTTTATAATGAAAAAGGCAATGTGCGTGTTTCGGCAGATTCCGCTATGTTCATTGTATTTAACCAGCAATCAGCCAAAATAAGAGAGCCTAATAAGCAAGGTCGCCATGGGTGGTTCAAAATACGCAATGATGAGAACGAAGTAAGCTTTTACAAAAGCGCGGATGGCAGCAAATGGGAAAAAATAGAAAGAAGCATAGATGTTACCGGCTTTAATCATAACGTGTTTTACGGTTTTATGAGTCTGCGTGCAGGCTTATTTGTGTTTGGAAATGGCGAAGCTGTTTTTGATAACTTTATTTATAAGCCGTTTTAAAGTATGAAGGTACCAAAATGGGATACAGAAAGGATGATTTTCCTGTTTACAAAGAGCAAATCGTGAAGGAAACCGTTTTGTAAAATGTTTTTTTTTACTGCCGGGATGTATTTTAATATAATGGCAACGTTTGCGTAAATAAACTGCTGCTGTAATGCTGCTGAAACCGGTATTCTTTTTTACCTTGTACACCCTAATAGCTTGCAAATGTTAAAGAACTATATTTTAGGATGGTTGCTTGCTACCAGCTCAATGGTAGCTTTTGGGCAGAGAAGCTGGGACCTGCCAAAAGTCGCGGAAACGAAATTTAAGTCCACCAGCTACCCGATAACAAAATATGGGGCGGTGCCGGACGGTTATGCGCTAAATACAAAAGCCATTCAACAGGCAATTGACGAGTGTAGTGCAAAAGGTGGAGGCATGGTGCAGGTTCCCGCAGGGTTGTGGCTTACAGGTCCCATCGTGCTGAAAAGTAATGTGAACCTGAACCTCGCCATAGGAGCTACGCTGTTGTTTACAAAAGATAAAAGCCAGTATCCTCTTATTAAGGCTAACTGGGAGGGTTATGAGCAAATGCGCAACCAATCTCCCATTTCTGCTGAAGGCGCTGTTAATATCGGAATCACCGGCAAGGGAATTATTGATGGTAATGGAGATGCCTGGAGGGCGGTTAAAAAATTCAAGCTTACAGAAAGCCAGTGGAAGAACCTGGTAGAATCGGGCGGTGTGCTTAATGCTAAAAAAGACCTTTGGATGCCTTCTGAGAGCTATGCCAAAGGCGATGCAACAAAAGATCCCGGAAGAATTGAAGCTGGCAGGGATGACGCCTTTTTTCAGTCGGTAAAGGATTTTTTACGTCCTAACCTGGCCGTGTTTACTAAATGCGACAAAGTGCTGCTCGAGGGGGTTACGTTCCAGAATTCACCGGCATGGTGCCTGCATCCGCTGATGAGCTCCAATATCACCGTAAGGAACATAACGGTTAAAAATCCCTGGTATGCGCAAAACGGCGATGGGATTGACCTGGAAAGCTGCAGCAATACCCTTATAGAAAACAGTGTTTTTGATGTAGGGGATGACGGGCTTTGCATGAAAAGCGGCCGCGATGCAGACGGGCGCGCCAGGGCAATGCCTACTAAAGATGTTATTATTCGCGGTTGCACTGTTTATGCTTCTCACGGAGGATTTGTGGTTGGCAGTGAAATGAGCGGCGGCGTTAATAATGTATATGTAAGCGACTGTACTTTTATAGGAAGCGATATTGGTCTGCGCTTTAAAACAACCCGCGGCAGGGGAGGGGTTGTAGAGAATATTTTTATCAGGAATATTTATATGAAAGATATTCCGGGCGAAGCGATACTTTTCGATATGTATTATATGGCAAAAGACCCTATCCCCCAGGCAGGTGAGAAAAGAGAGCTTCCCAAAATAGAAAAATTACCGGTTGATGAAACAACTCCGTCTTTCAGAAATATCAATATCAGCAATGTATATTGCAATGGTGCTGAAAAAGCAATATTTGTTAGAGGGCTGCCGGAAATGCATATAAAAGATATTAAAATAGAGAACTCTGTATTCCAGTCAAAGCACGGCATAGATATCCAGGAAGCCAGTAATATTACGCTTAACAACGTAAAAGTATTTAGTAAAGAAACAGCGCCTGTTATAGATATTATTAACGGTGACAATATTTCTTTCAAAAGTTTTGAATATAGCACTGATGCCAAAAACCTGCTGCGTATTGCCGGGGAAAACACTAAGCAGGTTTCATTACAAAAAACAGATTACAGCAAAGCCAAAACAAAAGTGAAAGCAGAGCTGGGTGCATCGGAAAAAGCAGTATCGTTGAAATAGGATAATAAATGAAGACCATTATGATAAAGAAAATATTATTTGTACTTATTTGTTTTTTATCGCTTCAAACACAGGCGCAGCAGACTCCCTATTCCCAGCAAATGGCGCTCACGGCAATGCACCTATGGCCCGATTCATTTAGTATGGGTGGAAGGCCGGCCCGGTGGAGCTACGATCAGGGTGTTATTTTAAAGGGTATAGAAGGCATCTGGCAGGCCACCGGGGATGCCAAATGGTTTAAGTACATAGAGCATAGCATGGATCATTATGTGAGGCCCGATGGATCCATTAAAGATTATGATCAGGCACATTATAATATTGATCATATTAATAACGGGAAAGCCCTGCTTACTATCTATCGCGTTACCGGAAAAGAAAAATATAAAAAAGCGGTTGAGCTGTTAAGAAAGCAATTGCTTACCCATCCAAGAACCAAAGAAGGAGGATTTTGGCATAAGCAGATTTATCCCTGGCAGATGTGGTTAGACGGTTTATACATGGGGCAGCCTTTCTATGCCGAGTATGCCCAGGTGTTTGGGGAAGACACGATATTTAACGATGTTGCCAAACAGTTTGTGCTGATGGAAAAAAACAGTCGTGATCCCAAGACAGGGTTGCTATATCATGGTTACGATGAATCCATGGAGCAGTTATGGGCAGATAAGAAAACAGGGAAATCCCCGCATTTCTGGGCCCGTGCCCTCGGGTGGTTCGGAGTGGCAATGGTAGATGCGCTGGATTATTTCCCGGAAAACCATCCGGGCCGCCAGCAGATCATTGATATCCTGAAAAGGTTTGCAACTGCCGTTGTAAAAGTTCAGGATGCCAAAACCGGTATGTGGTACGATATTGTAGACCTGCCTGACAGGGAGCCTAATTATCTTGAGTCATCAGCCACCGCCATGCTTTCCTATACATTGGCAAAAGGTGCTAGAAAAGGATATATCGCACAAAGCTATGCCACCAACGCGAAAAGAGCTTTTGACGGGCTGGTAAAAAATAAGCTTACAACAGGAGCTGATGGCTTTACCAACCTTGAAGGCACAGTGTCTGTATCAGGCTTAGGAGGTAAACCTTACCGCGATGGAAGTTTTGAATATTATATGCGTGAGAAAGTGGTTCAGAACGATCCTAAAGGAGTGGGCGCGTTTATCCTGGCCGCAAACGAAATAGAAATGATGCCTAAGCTTTCGGCTGGTAAAGGCAAAACAGTAGTGTTAGATAACTTCTTTAATAATGAATGGCAGAAAGGTCCGGGTGGCCAACAGCAGCCCTGGCACTATATCTGGGAAGAGCGTGACAACAATGGGTACTATTTTTTGGGCAGCATTTTTGAACAACATGGGGCCGCTTTAAAAACTTTAAAGCAGGCCCCCAATGCTGATAACCTTAAAAAAGCATCGGTATATATTATTGTAGACGCCGATACGGAAAAGGAAACAGCGAAGCCCAATTACATGACTGCCGCTTATGCCAACAATATTGCCAATTGGGTAAAAGCCGGCGGAGTACTGGTAGTATTAGGCAATAACTCTGTAAATGCAGAACAGGATAAGATAAACCTGCTGACACAAAAGTTCGGCATAAAGTTTAATGGTGATGATCAGCTGATGGTAAAGGGGAATAACTACGATCAGGGTAAAGTGGATATCAATGCCGGTAACCCGATTTTTAAAACAGCCAAAAACGTTTATATAAAAGAGATCAGTTCTTTAACAGTAAAAGCTCCCGCAAAAACAGTTTTAAAGACAGACAGTTTTGATGTGATGGCTACTGCCAGGTATGGTAAGGGAACCGTATTTGTTTTAGGCGATCCCTGGATTTATAACGAATATGTGGATGGCAGAAAGCTGCCTGAGGTATATGAAAACTACCAGGCTGCTACAGATTGGGTAAAGTGGTTGCTGAAAAATGCCCTGATTAAATAATAGTTGGGATAGGTGATGGAGTTAAAATTCTATCTTAGCAGCAAAAGGTTAATTATGAAGTATTTTTTTATTGCTATTTCGTTGATAACAGTTACAGCAACGCTTTCTTCCTGTGGTAGTAGTTCTTCCGGTGAGACAGAGAAGCCCGAAGGCAGTGAGGTTACCTCAGGTTCAAAAATCGTAATGCTGGACAATTTTTTTAACAACGAGTATAAAGAAGAAAACGGGCAGCAGGTTAAGTGGCACTACCTGTGGAGTGATTCCAGCATGGGCGGGTACTCAGAGCTGGGCGATCTGTTCAGGAGTGAAGGAGCGGAGCTGGCTACGCTTACTGAAGCCCCTACAGCTGACAATTTAAAGGAGACAGCTATCTATATCATTGCAGATCCTGATAATGAAAAAGAAACACCCAGCCCCAACTTCATGACAGAAGCTTACGCAAATACTGTTGCAGACTGGGTAAAAGCGGGTGGGGTGTTAGTACTGTTCGGAAACGACTCTTCCAACTGTGAGCTGGATAAATTCAATATCCTTTCTCAGAAATTTGGTATCACGTTCAATAAAGATAACAGGCTGGTAGTACAGGACCCGCATTTTGAACAGGGAGAGGTGAAGGTCAATGAAGGGAATGCGGTTTTTCAAACAGCCAAAAATGTGTATATAAAAGGGATCTGCTCTGTAACCGCCAATGCACCGGCAGAAGTGATTTTAAAAACCAGCGACTTTGATGTAATGGCTGTTGCCAGGTATGGCGAAGGAACAGTGTTTGCTTTGGGTGATCCCTGGATTTACAATGAATACATAGGCCACAGAAGGTTGCCGGCCCAGTTTGAAAATGATAAGGCGGCTGTGGATTGGGTAAAATGGCTGCTGAAGCAGTGAACTATGAACTATTAATTATACAATATATGGAACCATTAAATAAAACAACTGTACAAAAACCGGCTTACCCGGTTAAAATCATGCAATTTGGTGAAGGAAATTTCCTCAGGGCATTTGTAGACTGGATGATAGATAAAGCCAATAATGATGGCATCCTGAATCATGGCATTGCGGTGGTTCAGCCTATTGCTGGCGGTGAATTTGTGAGAGAGCTTTTTGAGAAGCAGGATTGTTTATACCATGTTTACCTGGAAGGTATTAAAGATAAGCAGCCGGTAAAGGAAGTGGCCCTGGTAAAGTCTATAGACAGTATTATCAATCCTTACAGTGATTATCAGAAGTATGAAACGTTGTTTTTGAGCGAAGACCTGGAAATTATTGTTTCCAATACAACTGAGGCTGGTATCCGTTACGAGGAAGGTGATGACTTAAATGCCGAACCTCCCAAATCATTCCCAGCAAAAATTACTGCATTATTGCACAAAAGGTTTCAGAAGTTCAATGGGGATCTCACCAAAGGCCTGCAGATCGTTTGCTGTGAGCTGATTGAGGACAATGGTTCTACTTTACGCGAGTTTGTGCTGAAACATACTGCGGCTAACAATTTAGGTGCAGATTTTGAAACCTGGGTGAAAACCGCCTGCAGCTTCTACGATACACTGGTAGACCGTATTGTTCCCGGTTTTCCAAAAGAAACCATCAACGAAATAAAAGAAGAGATTGGTTTTGATGATAACCTCGTGGTAAAAGGCGAGTACTTCCATGTATGGGCTATTGGGGGCGACAGCATCATTAAAGAAAAGCTGCCTTTAGACAAAGCAGGTTTGAATGTATTGTTCATGGATGATATACGTCCGTTCCGTGCTAAAAAAGTGCGTATATTAAATGGTGCCCATACGGCAATGGTTCCCGTTGCTTTACAGCTGGGTTGTGAAACAGTAATGGATGCTTTCAATACGCCTGAAGTAGAACAGTTCATTAACCGCATGGTAGCGGAGGAAGTGTTACCGGGTATCGGAGAAGACCCTGAGCAGTTAAAGGCTTTTGCAGCGAAGATCCTGGAGCGTTTCTATAACCCTTATCTAAAGCATTATTTAAAAGATATTTCTCTTAACTCTTTATCTAAATGGGAAACCCGCGACCTTCCTACGGTAGCGGATAATTATAATAAGCTGAATAAGAAGGCAAGGCTTACCACCTTCTCCTTTGCTGCATTGCTGGTATTGTACAGCGGAAAATCTGAAGTAAGCTTTACTCCCAATGATACGCCTGAGTTTGTTGAATGGATTCAGTCTACTTTCAATAAAGATGATATTAAAGGCTGGGTGAAAGGTATTGTTGACAACGATAAGATCTGGACAGCAAAACTGGGTGAACTGCCCGGCTTTGCTGACGAAGTAGCCGCAAGTGCAGCAGTTATTTTAAACAAAGGAATAAAAGAGGCTGTTAAGGAAATTCTTGCTTAATACAAAGCGATCTCTTGAAAAACATATACTGTAAATAAAAAGGAACTCGAATAATGGAAAAATATCTGCAAATACATCCTGATGATAATGTTTGCGTAGCTATAGACGCTATTACAGAGGGTGATTTAATAACTGTAAACGGTGAAGCTGTCATTGCGAAAAACGCTATTGAGACAGGTCATAAGTTTGCTATAAAACATATCTCCGAAGGTGAAGATATAATTAAATATGGTTATCCCATCGGGCACGCCCTGGCACCTATAGCACCGGGTGAGCATGTGCACACACATAATGTAAAGACCAACCTGCATGATAACCTGCAGTACAGCTACAACCCTGTAAACCCTAAACTGGAGATACCTAAAAGCGATCTTACTTTTAAAGGTTACAGGCGTTATAACGGTGATGCGGGCATCCGCAACGAATTATGGGTGGTGCCTACTGTAGGCTGTGTAAATGGGCAGGCGCAGGCCATTATCAATCGTATTAAAAGCGAGCTGGATGTAAGCCATATTGATGATATCCGGGTATTTTCTCATAACTATGGATGTTCGCAGTTGGGCGATGACCACGAAAATACCAAGAACGCATTGGTAGCATTAGCTAAACATCCCAATGCAGGAGGCGTGCTGGTTATGAGCCTGGGTTGTGAAAATAATCAGCAAAACGAGTTCAGGCAGGCGATGGGTGAGTTTGATGAAACCCGCGTCAGGTTTCTCATTTCCCAGGAAGTGGAGGATGAAATAGAAGCCGGCTTTGAGCTGATGAGCGCACTGGTAGAAAAAATGAGGAACGATAAACGCGAGGACCTTCCATTGTCGTTGTTGAAAGTGGGTCTGAAATGCGGTGGTAGCGATGGCTTCAGCGGTATAACGGCTAATCCTCTGGTAGGCCGCTTTTCTGATTGGCTGATAGCCCAGGGCGGTACCACCATTCTTACCGAAGTGCCTGAAATGTTTGGCGCAGAAACAATCCTCATGAACCGCTGTACAACTGAGGCGGTTTTTGATGATACGGTGGCTTTGATCAATAATTTTAAGAACTATTTTCGCAAATATGACCAGCCTATTTACGAGAACCCGTCTCCGGGTAATAAAAAAGGCGGTATTACCACGCTGGAAGATAAATCTTTAGGCTGTACCCAAAAAGGAGGTAACTCAGAAGTAGTAGCTGTATTAGATTATGCCGAGCCTGTAAAAGTGAAAGGGCTGAACCTGCTGAATGCACCGGGCAATGACCTGGTGGCGTCAACAGCCCTGGCTTTATCCGGCTGCCAGTTGGTATTATTTACAACAGGTCGCGGAACGCCATTTGGAAGTTTTGTGCCTACTATGAAAATATCAACCAATACCAGGTTGTATAATTTTAAAAAGAACTGGATCGACTTTAATGCCGGCTCTTTATTAGAAGGGCGTGCTGCAGAAGAGGTAACCAATGACTTTGTCAATTTTGTGATTGAAACATGTAATGGCAAGTTATTAAAACATGAGCAAACCGGCTTCAAAGAAATCGCCATATTCAAAATGGGTGTAACATTGTAAAAAAATTACTATGGCAGATTTAGTTCTAAAAGTTCATCCCAACGATAATGTGATCGTAGCGCTTAAAGATCTTAAGAAAGGGCAAACGGTTCAGTATAAAGGTGAAACCTTTGTGCTGCAGGACGATGTGAACGCTAAGCACAAGTTTTTCACTCATGATATGCAGACGGGTGATGAGATCATCATGTATGGTGTGCTGGTAGGTAAAGCGCAGCACTTTATTCCCGCCGGAGGGGTGATGAATACTGAAAATACTAAACATGCTGCCGATCCATTTGAATACAGGCCATATCATTATAAATGGACGCCCCCCGATGTTTCTAGGTTTGAAGGCAGAACATTCAATGGTTATCATCGCAGCGATGGCCGTGTAGGTACGGCTAACTATTGGTTATTTATGCCTACTGTTTTTTGTGAGAACAGGAACCTGGATGTGATCCGGGAGGCATTGCACAATGAGCTGGGTTATGCGGTAACAGATAAGTATAAAAGATATACGCATCAGTTAGTGGAGGCGTACAAAAAAGGTGAGGATATTGATAACATCAGCCTTGGAGCGCCTTCTCCTTCAGAAAGAATAGGCGAGCGGCTTTTCAGGAATATTGATGGCATCAAATTTTTAAATCATCAGGGGGGATGTGGTGGTACTCGCCAGGACGCCGGTATTTTAGGTAAATTACTGGCAGCTTATGCCGATCATCCTAATGTGGCAGGAGTTACCATATTAAGTCTGGGCTGCCAGAACCTTCAGACCAAGCAATTGTTAGACGAGATCAAATTGCGCAATCCCGGTTTTGATAAGCCACTGCTGGTGTATGAGCAGCAGCAATCGCAAAGCGAGGAGCAACTCATAAGCAGTGCTATAAGAGATACTTTTAAAGGGCTGGTAGAAGCTAATAAAATAGAACGTCAGCCTGCTCCGTTGTCCCAACTGGTATTGGGTGTAAAATGCGGGGGCAGTGATGGCTTCAGCGGTATCAGTGCCAATCCTTCCGTAGGGTATACCAGCGATTTGTTAGCCGCATTGGGCGGCAAAGTGTTGCTGGCCGAGTTTCCCGAATTGTGCGGTGCAGAACAACAATTGATTGACCGCACAATTGATGAGGACAAGGCAAAGAAATTCATTCACCTGATGACCACTTATAATAGCCAGGCAGAAGCAGTGGGCTCTGGTTTTTACATGAATCCTTCTCCCGGCAATATTAAAGATGGTTTGATAACAGATGCGATAAAAAGTACCGGTGCTGCCAAAAAAGGAGGCACTTCGCCGGTTGTGGATGTGCTTGATTATACCGAGCCGGCTACCAAGCCCGGGTTAAGCCTGGTTTGTACTCCTGGTAACGATGTGGAAGCTACTACCGGTAAAGCCGCATCGGGCGCTACTTTGATACTGTTCACTACAGGTTTGGGTACGCCTACCGGTAATCCTGTTTGTCCTACCATAAAAGTATCTACCAATAATGTATTGACTAAAAGGATGAGCGATATTATAGATATTAACTGCGGCCCGGTGGTAGAAGGGGAGAAAACCATTGAAGAAATGGGAGAAGATATTTTGGAATACTGCATCAAAGCGGCAAGCGGCGAAGTGATACCCAAAGCTGTGCTGTTGAACCAGGATGATTTCATTCCGTGGAAGAGAGGGGTGAGTTTGTAGGCTGTGTAAAGCGTCCTCGCTTCACACAACTTATGTTGTCGACTCTTGGCGACAACATAAGTATTTTGGACCGGTTGCGAAACAGGCCTTGCAGCAGATGAAGCAGAAATAAAACAATACGTAGCGTGATTACTATCCTTTATGCCGTTACGTGAAATATATAAAGCGATGAAAAAGTTTTTAGACGAGAATTTCCTGTTGGAAACCGGTACTGCACAAACGCTGTATCATGAGTATGCAAAGCAAATGCCTGTAATTGATTATCACTGCCATTTACCTCCCGATCAGATTGCTGCCGATAAACAATTTGAGAACCTGACGCAGATATGGTTGTATGGCGACCACTATAAGTGGCGGGCTATGCGAACCAATGGAGTGCCGGAAAGTTATTGTACCGGCAATAAAACAGATTACGAAAAATTTGAGAAGTGGGCAGAAACTGTGCCTTATACCATGCGCAATCCTTTGTATCACTGGACGCACATGGAGCTGCAGCGCTACTTTGATGTATATGATATTTTAGACGCATCTACAGCAAAAAAGATCTACGATGAATGTACGGCTAAACTGCAGACTCCGGAGTACAGTGTAAGGAACCTTTTGCGCAAAATGAACGTCAAAACGGTTTGTACTACTGATGACCCTGTTGATAACCTCGAACATCATCAGAAAATAAAAGATGATGGCTTTGAAATTCCGATCATCCCGGCGTGGAGGCCCGATGCGGCAATGAATGTGGCTGATCCGGCCGTTTTTGAGGCTTATATAAGAAAGCTCGAAGCGACATCCAACACGCATATCACTTTCTTCAGGGATTTTATTGATGCGTTAAAAAAACGCCACGACTTTTTCGCCACCATGGGCTGCTCGGTTTCTGATCATGGTCTGGAGCAGATTTATGCAGAAGATTATACAGAGCATGAAGTGCATTTGATTTTTGATAAAATACATGGAGGGCATGGCCTGACCTTAGAAGAGCAGAACAAATTCCGTTCTGCAATGCTGGTCATTTTTGCAGAAATGGATCATGAAAAAGGCTGGGTGCAGCAGTATCACCTGGGGGCTATCCGCAATAACAATCTTAAAGCGATGCGCGAATTGGGCCCTGATACCGGCTGGGATTCTATTGGTGATTTTCCACATGCCCGTTCTATTTCAAAATTCCTGGGTGGCTTGATTGACAGGGATAAGCTAACCAAAACGATCCTTTATAACCTGAACCCGGCAGATAACGAGTTAATGGCTACCATGATAGGTAATTTTAACGATGGCTCTGCTCCCGGTAAAATACAATGGGGCTCCGGCTGGTGGTTTTTGGATCAGAAAGATGGGATGATTAAGCAAATGAATGCTCTTTCAAATATGGGTTTGTTAAGTAAGTTTGTAGGCATGCTTACTGATTCGAGGAGCTTCCTTTCGTTCCCCAGGCATGAGTATTTCAGGAGAATCCTGTGCAACTTGTTTGGTAACGACGTGGAAAATGGTGAATTACCGGCAAATATTGAATGGATTGGCCAGGTAGTACAGGATATTTGTTTTAATAATGCGAATAACTATTTCAACTTAAAATTAAAATTGTAGTTTCGGCGAATGAGCTAAAGGCTCATTCAATAAGAAACTATGAGTTTGAAATATTTTGATCTTACAGGTAAAACGGCCCTTATTACTGGTGGCAATAAGGGCATCGGGGCTGGGATGGCCCTGGGTTTGGCAGAAGCCGGCGCTGATATTATTGTAGCCTCCAGAACTGTTGAAGAGGGCTCAGAGATAGAAAAGCAGGTAAGCCGGTTGGGGCGTAGTTTTAAATTCTATAAAATGGATGCGGCCGATCGTAATAGTGTGTATGAGTTTATAAGAGTAGTGCTGGCAGAAAATCCGCGTATTGACATTCTGGTAAACAATGCCGGAACCATCATGCGTAAACCGGTGGTAGAGCATCCGGATGAATGGTGGGACGATGTGCTGGCGATAAACCTGGACACGCCGTTCATTCTGGCCCGCGAGTTTGGTAAGCATATGTTGGAACATGGTAAAGGGAAGATCATTTTTACTTGTTCTTTGCTTTCTTTCCAGGGAGGCATTAATGTACCAGGCTATGCAGCAAGTAAAGGGGCTCTGGCCAGTGTAATAAAAGCTATGAGCAACGAGTGGGCCGGCAGGGGAGTAAATGTAAACGGGATAGCTCCTGGTTATATCAGTACAGATAATACGCAGGAACTGAGAGAGGATGAAGACAGAAGCAGCTCTATATTAAGCAGGATACCTGCAGGCAGGTGGGGTACTCCCCGGGATTTTGCAGGGCCGGTTGTATTTTTGTCTTCGCCGGCTTCTGACTATGTAGATGGTACAGTGCTGGTAGTAGATGGTGGCTGGCTGGGCCGTTAAATATTTGAATATAATTAAAACATACAAAATAATATGAGCAACAATTTTTTTGATCTTACGGGAAAAACCGCGGTGGTAACGGGTTGTGATACAGGTATAGGCCAGGGAATGGCTGTGGCGCTGGCAAGCGCAGGCGCCGATATTGTGGGCGCATCTA
>JASGDI010000010.1:0-15485 GCA_049841335.1 Niabella sp.
ATATTCGTTCCTGTCATCGTAAACCAGGCTAACACCTTTTTCAGGTTTTGAAGGAAGGGAACTCACGGTTCTTTCTTCTATCGGCTGACTCTCAGGCTCCTTTTTAACAGGTTCCGGCTGATTGGTAACCGGAGGCGTAACTACAGCCACCTGCTCTTCAACTGGTTTTTCTTCAACCGGGGCAGGTTTTGGCTTTTCCAGCAAACTGGGATCATTGGCTGCCTGCGATAAAATCTTTGTAAAATCAGAAACATCATCGGCCATAACCGGTTCTGGCTCCTTTTTAACAGGCTCCGGTTTCTTTACGGCTACAGCCTCAGTGCCTGGTTTAACTGCTTTCTGGATAGCCATTGTTTGCAGATCGAACAGGCCCCAGCCATCTGCACCATAATCTTTGATAAGATACCCTTTATCCTTTGAATCTATACGGAAATTGAATGATTGCTCCCCTGTTTTACCCTGCGGAAAGCCTACTATCAGCTTATAATCCCCGTCTTTAAGCTGGGGAAGAATGAGGTATCCCGAAGCATTGGCTTCAATTTTCTGGTTATTGATCTTTATATAGAAAGGCTGCGCCGGCTCTGTCTGAAGATATACAAAGTATTTGGACTGTACCTGGTAACCCTGCCCAAAGCTAAAAAGTGAAGCGAGAAGGAATAAAGCCGAAAAAAGAAAATGCCTGTTCATGAAAGTATATAATTTTTCCTGCGGCAAATTTAGATAATAGTTGACAGTATCTGCCAGTATTTTTAAGATTAACAAGTTGATGTGATAATGTGCTAATAAGCCAATATGCTAATGAGCCAATATACCAATGCGATAATGAGTTAAAAGGTATTTCAGGTTTCAAGTTGCAGGTTACTGGATACTGGATGTGGATACTGGTTTCAAATTACTAGTTACCAGCATATCAGTAAAGAGTATAGAATTTCTATATCACATGGCTGATAGTCCCTTTTCTACCTCACCAGATACTGGATACTGGTTGCTGGTAAAGGCCGAAGGCATAAGGCTTGATGCATAAAGCTTTCGGCTTTTCGCTTTCCTTGAAACCTGGAACATTAAACCCTTAAACTTTTTCAACTATCTTCAACAACTTTTCAACCGTCCTTCTGTCTTCCGTCATCTGTCCTCTGTCAACTTCTTTTTCTTACCAGCTACCGCCGGCACCCCCACCACCAAAGCCACCGCCGCCAAAACCACCAAATCCTCCACCGCCGCCGGACCAGCCTCCATGGCCGCCACCACCTTTTAACCAGCCCCCGGGAAGAATCACCGGACCGCTCCAGTCATCGCGATAGCCCCGGCGCGACACATAGCCGCCGCCACCGCCGCCTTTCCGGCTGATGATTGCAATAATGATAAAAAGCACAAAGGCTGCAAATAATAAACCCAATATGCTGCCACCGCCACGACCTTCATGATAGCCGTCAGGAGCTGTGTATCTCCCCGCAGCAGCCTCCATAATATCTGTTGTGGCTTTATCAAGGCCCCGATAGTTATTCCCCTCCCTGAAATTGGGCAATAATGAGTTTTGTACGATCTGGTCTGCGATCAGATCTGTTACCGCCCCTTCAAGCCCGTAACCGGTAGCTATAAATACGCCCCGCTGGCCGCCTTTCTCCCCGGTATTCACAAGTATCACCACGCCATTACTGAATTGCTTCTGGCCACCCACACCCCATTTTCTGCCTAACGCTATGGCATACTCATCGCGTGAGTATCCTTTGAGATCATCAACAATGACAATAGCTACCTGGTTAGAAGTGCTGTCATCATAAGCTACCAGCTTATCTTCCAAAGCCTGCACCTGCTCATGTGTTAAAAAATGGCCGGTAAAGTCATTGACCAGCCGGGGAGGATTGGGCGCAGCCGGCAGAACATTCTCAATCTGAGCTTTCGCAAAAACTGAGATGAACAATAATATGAGTAAAAGATTTTTTTTCATTGATGCCTTATATGGGAGGGCCAGGCAGGTATGCTTAATTATTTTCCAAATACAATATCATCCGGGAGTTCATTATGATCCGTAACCCTGTCGTAAGGAAAAAATGTGTGCAATCCCTCTCCTATTTCATATACACATTTACAAATACCTGCTGCAAAATGCTCCCTGTTAAACTCCTGCAGCACATGGCTCACCAGCTCATACCAATACGCTTTACCGGTTTTGTTGTAAATACCTTCATCACCAAAAACAGCCAGCTGGTGATCTTTATAGGCAATGTATAACAAAACAGCATTCCGCTCCTTTGTCTGCTCCATTTTCAAACCAAAGAAGATCTCGGAAGCCCTGTCAACAGGATCTACATACTTACAATGACTTTCCATGTAAATACGTATTTCACCGCTGGTACGCTTTTCAGCGTTCCTGATAGCTTCTACTACCTGTTCCTTTTCTTCGTTAGTAAGAAACTGAAATGGCTTTTTATGGAAGAGTGAAAATCCCAACTGATTTAAAATTTTATTTCTACATTCCGTTCGGCCCCTTCAACAGCTGTAAAGCCCTGTTTTGCATCAAAACCAAATATACCGGCTACCATATTTTTAGGAAAACTGCGGACGGCCTGGTTATAATCTTTAACAGCCCCGTTGAAATCGGCCCGGGCTACTTTTATCCTTCTTTCATTGCCTTCCAGCTGTACCTGTAATCCCCTGAAAGCATCCGTTCCTTTTAATACCGGGTACTTCTCTACTACTGCAATCAGGCGATTGGAGGCAGCGGCCAGTGTATCCTGAAGGCCGGACTGTTTCCTGTAGGCCTCTGCACTGATTTCAGATGTAGTAACCGACATAGCGTTACTTCTGGCCTCAGTAATTTTTGTCAGTGTTTCCTGTTCAAACCCGGCCATTCCTTTTACTGTATTAACAAGGTTTGGCGTAAGATCGAGCCTCCGCTGATAAGCATTTTGAACTTCAGCCCAGGTTTGCACCATCTTTTCTTCTTTTTTTACTAAAGAGTTATAGGCAACTATTACATACAGGCCCAGCAAAACAAAGAACAGGCCTGTAAGATATCCCGAAAACCGCTTCTTCTGCATGATGGCTTTTATTAAAATTCAACCTTGGGCGCTGTTTCAGCCCCGGGATCTGCCTTGAACGGCTCCTTGGCTTTGAAACCAAACATACCACCTAAAATATTCATAGGGAAAGATCTCACTTTGGTATTGTAGCTGTTTACAGCGCTGTTGTAACTATTGCGCGAAGCGCGGATTTCGTTTTCTATACTTTCCAACTGGTTCTGCAATTGCAAAAAGTTCTGATTAGCTTTTAAATCAGGGTAGCTTTCTACTACTGCCAGCAAGCGGCTCAATGCGCTGCTTACTTCTCCCTGAGCAGCCTGAAACTTATCTATATTTTCCGGCGTAAGCTGATCTGCCGAAATATTTACCGAGGTAGCTTTTGAACGGGCTTCTATAACCCTGGTCAGCGTTTCCTGTTCAAATTTTGCGGCGCCTTTTACAGTATTTACCAGGTTGCCTACAAGGTCATTACGCCGTTGGTAGTCGCTCTGAACGTTGGCCCAGGCATTTTTCACTACTTCATCTTCTGCAACAAGACTGTTGTAACCTTTGCAGCCCATAAAGCCAACAACAATAAGTGCTATCAGCACAATTAGTCCTATTCCTTTCATTTTATATCGTTTTTAGGTTTATTAAACAAATTTAACTGAATTAGTGATCGAAAAGGAAACTCATACTACTTATTCGGCGAAGCACATCAATCCATCGGTAAAATACTTCCAACGAAAAAACCAGAGAAATATTATTATGTAAAATACATAAATATAAAGTAAATTAGTACTGTAAAAGTCAGCCTGCTACATTTTAGCATCCCCTTTAAGCACGATACTGAGAAGAATGGAGAGTTTATTGATCACAATTAAAACTTAACATTATGAACCAGTTTGTATTTAACCCCTCACCAGCAAGTAATTCCTTTAGCCATTACCCTTTAATTACATTAATTACACAGCCCGCCCGGCTATTTTTAAAGTGTTGTTTTATTCTTTCAATGCTGGCTGTAACAGTGGTATTACCAGGTTGTAAACAATCCAATGCCGGCCCAAGCGAAAAAAATTTACAGGCAGATAAAGATGCTATACTTGCCACTATTGAAAAAGAAACTGAATCATTTTTTGCAAGAGACTATAATGCCTGGAAATCTACATACGCTCAAACTGACTATGCATTCCAGGCATGGAGCAACGGAGATGGCACTTTTGATGCCAGTGTAGGTTGGAATGGCATTAACAGCACCGTTGGAAAGTACATTCATGAAAACCCCGAGTCACAATCGAGCAGCCACCCTATAGTAGAGCGTAAGAATATTAAATATAAATTTTATGGCCCTAATGCCTGCTATTTAACCTGGGACCAGTTTAACAGCAATAAAGCCGGCGACAATTTCCATCATAGTAAAGAGGTGCGGGTAATGGAAAAAATGAACGGTCAGTGGAAGATTGTTTGCGTGGCGGCATTCTGGGATTATGTAAACCCTATTGCTGCTGATAAGCTGAAAGATATTCAACGGATGGATAAAGAGACAAGAGGCACTGATAAGTTGTGATCCACGATCCGGAACGCTAGAACTTGTAAAACTCCAACCAGGCCGTTCAAAGGTGTAGCACGGTATGGTGCGCAACCTTTCATCTATGAAATAATTATACACCCATAAAGGCTGTTAGTATTTAGCAGCCTTTTTATTTGCCTTTTTTATTTTACTGCCGGCAACGGGCTTATCAAGCAACGGGTTTGAAACAATGATCGGCTTGGGTTTGGCTGTTATTTCATTCTTTTCAATTTCTATTTCGTTTACAATAATGCTCTCGGGCACTACCATGCTGAAACCTGGGGTATTGTTCAGCTGCATTTTATCAGACGCTGTAACAAAACGCCTCAACGACCTTAGATTAAGTGGTGCTATTTTGCATTCGTTCACCATTTCAACCGTACCTTCCGCTACATTTACCTTATAAATTTCGGGGCTGTTAAAAGCAAGATCTTTTACAATATATGCAGCAGAAAGCCCCTCTTCTTTAGCCAGCTGCAACAGCTTTGCCTGCATTGAGTCCATAGCTGTAATACTGGCAGATGTCAGCTTCAGCACACCGGCATTATAGTTACGTCCCATGAAAGACCGTGCAAAACCCTGTGGTTGAGAGAAACGGCGGGTGGGAGTGCGCCCGTTCAGCAAAGCTTTCAGAATGCCCTGCTGAATCAGCACCATGGAATCTGCCGGAATTACGCCCTCGTCATCTATAGGGTAATAGCCGGTTGTACGTTTTCCATTAAACAACCTTAAAGACGGCATGGCAGTAATGGTGAGGTCAGACGACACTAATTTCTGCCCCAGCTTTTCTTCATAATCGGTTTCGCCAGAACTATAGCCCAGGATAGATTTACGCCTTGCCTGCAATGGTTGTGTGAAGCATTGGGCAACAATATTGCTAACCGCATCCCCTACAAACAAAACCGGCCCCAGATAAGAGCCCTCAAAAGGCTTTGCCTGCTCCTTTTGCCTGATCTTTGCTATTACTTCTTTTACCCGGGCCCGGAGCAGGTCCGCTGAAGGAAGTTCTTCTATCGTACTTACAGTAACCGTATAATTGCTGGTAAAATTATTCCCCTTTTCGTCCGAAGCTGCGCCATAGGCAGCAAAAGTTACATGCCCACCGGGCTTCCTTATAAGCGTGCCCTCGCTGCTTACCAGGTAATCTTCATAACTGCTTACTGTTAGCCTGCAATAAGAGTTTACTATGGTGGGATCATCCTTAAATAAGGCAGACAAATCTTTTAAATGCTGCTCCCATTGCCTGGTGTTTATATTAATAGCCTGCGCTGCCCCAAAATCTTTAACAACAGGTGTGATCCTGGAAAGATCGTCCATAGCCAGTTCCTTCTCATCTACATTTACACGCTTCAGCGAAGACATAAAGCTGCTGTATTGCCTTGAGTTATTTTTATAGGCCCTATCCGTTTCCAGCCATAACAGCCGGCGATACTCATCGGCATTATCCTCGTCTGGCAGACTAATAAAATAGCCATCATACATCATGTAATCAAAATTGCGGTGATAATCGCCCACTCTTAACTTAACCGATGCAGATCTTTTATTGACGGGCGTTTTGACAACAGTAGTAATTTCACCACGTTCGCCGTTTAAACTGTAGGAATACTGGTTGCGCAAATTGTAGGCTATAAAGAAAGGCTTCTCCAGATCGGGCAAATGCAGCTTTTTTATATTGCGCTGTAATTCCTCATTAAGCACTTTTATATAAAAGTTGTCTTTCAGATCCTGGGCTAATACGGCTGAACCAGTGAGTGCTGCTATCAAAAACAGGAAGAATATCTTTATTTTCATTATGGTTCTTTTAGTGTCAGTATTTAAACTTTAGATATTAGTATTTAGACACTTCTCATACATCTGATTTCGTATATACATATCGTACATTTGATTTCGTACACCTGACATCGTACATTCTATCATCTGCCAGCTTCCTTATCCAGATCCGGCCTTGGCAATACAGGCATACGCTCGCTTGATTTGCTCTTTTTCTGTGTTTCTATAACATCTACAAAAATCGCAGGCGATGATACAGAAACCGGCACCCAGCCCGAGCCTGAACCACACATACCATTAAATGTCTCTGCCTGGTTGCTGCAGGCAGCAATATGCTTGAACATGGAAAGCGGCGTACCTATCAGGTCCACACCCCGCACCAGCTCATCCGGTTTGCCATCTGCATAAATTTTATACACTTCAGTAGGAAGCACATTAAAAGCATTGGGCGTGGTGCGCCCTACATTGGTAAATCCGCCCTGCACATCCTGGAACAAATACCCGTAAGGTTTCCCCTGCTTTTTACATTCAGCAATCAGCAGCGCCCGCAAATCATCAAAAGACTGATCACTTTTGCCTGTAACAATAAGATTACTTTGCCTGCTTTCCGGGATGCCTCCGGGTGCGGTTCTTGCATGCCCGTTGCTTCCGCTTACCCCGTTGATGGGGGTTCTTGTCATTAAAAAGTTTTTCAGGATACCGTTCTCCACCACATCTACTTTTTGTGCTGCCACACCCTCGTCATCAAACTTATAAAAGCCGTTCACTTCATTACCTGAAACATTTTTCCTTGTGGGGTCCATCGTTATGCTTAAGAAGCCCGGAAGCACTTCAGTTCCTATTTTATTTTTGAAGGTCTGTCCGTCAAATTCATTTTTCATTCTTTTACCTTCAAGTCTGTGCCCAAAAATTTCATGAAAAAATACACCTGCAGCACGGCCTGAAAGTATAGCAGGACCTACAAAAGGATCTGCCAGAGGTGATTTTCTCAGCTGGCTTAGCTTAGTGCTCATTACCTTAACATCGGCCAGTACACTGTCTACAGCAGGCAGTTCGGCTGGATTATAGGCAAAATATAATTTGTAGAGCGGCAACTCCATTCCGTCATCTGCCTTGCTGTTGCC
Source organism: Niabella sp. (assembly GCA_049841335.1). Taxonomy (GTDB): domain Bacteria; phylum Bacteroidota; class Bacteroidia; order Chitinophagales; family Chitinophagaceae; genus Niabella. Next base: position 7,467 of record JASGDI010000010.1, read on the forward strand.
ATAAATGCTTTGCCAGGCTTCTGTGGCATTTTGCACAATATCTGATCCGTCTGTATCAACAAAATATTTCCGGGTTATTTTAAACTCAAAATTGGCACCGCCCGTTAACAGGTCGGGATTCTGCTTAAAAACAGCCGTATAGGCTTTCATGGCCTCAGCTATCTTTTGTAAATCAGGTTTCAGCGAAGCATAGTTCACAGGGGCATCAAAATAAATTTCCCTGGGAGCTGTAGAAAAATCCGCTGCTGTATCTTCTTCTGCTACCCGTACCTTTTTATTGGTAAGTAACTGCTCATACAACTGCACTGCATTTTTATAGGCTCCATCGGTACTTTTCCAAACAGCCAGCCTGATCAGGTCTTCATTATCCACCACCGGCAATGAACCTGCATTAGCGCCAAACTGAATATTATGGGTATTATCAAACTGGTACGAGCCTACCCGTATAGTGGGTGTAAAAATCCGCATCCTGCTTGAATCAATAGCATTAATAACGCCAAAACTTGAGTTAACACGGTACGACATAATGTCATCAACCCTGTAACTCATATAATATACATTCTTGTCAGCAGCTTTCAGCTGGGCAAACTCGCGTTGCAGCTCATGTTTTAAAATTTTTGAAAGCTGATCCTGCGCATCAGCATTTACAGAAAACAGAACGGTACTGATCAGCAGCAGCGCATGAGTTGCCTTTATCATATTTAAAAGATGCAATTATTTGGGATTTACATAATTTCGAACGTCATCTTCAACAATTGTTTTACCGCTAAGGATAACCAGGCGTTCTACTACATTACGCAGTTCCCTGATATTACCTGTCCAGTTATATTCCTGGAGCAGCTTTATGGCTTTATCATCAATAGCTTTTTTCGAGATGCCATAATCGGCGCAAATGCTTTCGAGGAACCCGTCAACAAGCTGTGGAATGTCGCCCCTGCGTTCGTTCAGAGAGGGTACATGAATCAAAATAACACTCAGGCGGTGATAGAGATCGAGCCTGAAACTTTTGTTCGCTACTTCCTGCAACAGGTCTTTATTGGTAGCCGCAATAACCCTTACATCCACATTAATATCCTTATCAGCGCCTACCCTGGTTATTTTGCCTTCCTGCAAAGCCCTTAATACCTTGGCCTGGGCATTCAGGCTCATATCGCCGATTTCATCCAGGAAAAGCGTACCGCCATCAGCCTGCTCAAATTTTCCGATCCTTTGCTTAACAGCCGAAGTAAAAGAGCCCTTTTCATGACCAAAAAGCTCTGATTCTATCAATTCCGTTGGGATAGCTGCACAGTTCACTTCTACCAGCGGGCTTGCATTGCGGGCGCTTTTTTCGTGCAGCCACCGCGCCACCAGCTCTTTACCAACGCCGTTTTCGCCCGTTATCAGCACACGGGCCTCAGTAGGAGCCACTTTATCAATAGTGTCTTTAATTTTCATTATAGGCTCAGAATTGCCTACAATATCCTGTACTTTGGAGATTCTTTTTTTAAGAACTTTGGTTTCGGTAACAAGGGTTCCCTTATCGAGCGCATTTTTGATGGTGATCAGCAAACGGTTCAGGTCCGGCGGCTTTGAAATAAAATCATAAGCGCCTTTCTTTACTGCCTCAACAGCCGTTTCAATAGTTCCATGACCGGATATCATGATTACAGGAACATCCGGATGCACCTGTATAGCTTTATTCAGAAATTCAAGGCCGTCCATTTTGGGCATTTTAATATCGCACAGAACAGCATTGACCTTGTTTTCAGAAAAAACCCTGAGACCCGATTCCCCATCAGCGGCTTCAAGGGTTTTATATCCTTCAAAAGAAAGTATTTCTATCAGCGTTTTCCTGATAGATGCTTCATCATCAATTACAAGAATCAGAGGCGCGTTGTCGTTTGTTTTGTTTCTATGGGGCACTGGGTATAGGATTTTATGTTCGGAATATTAACCTAAAAAGTCCACGAGCGAATAAATATAGCTCATGGACTTTTAATATAAAAATTTAACCCGATTATTTTTCCTGGTACATAACTTCTTTAACCAGCTTTACGGTACGGGCAACATCAGGTAATGCGGCCGCAACTAAATTAGGGGCATAGTGCAAAGGTGCATCAGCTGCTGTAATACGACGGATGGGGGCATCCAGGTAATCAAATGCATCTTTCTGCACATTGTAAGCAATTTCAGAAGAAACTGAGGCAAAAGGCCATTGCTCTTCCACAATTACCAGCCTGTTTGTTTTTTTGATGCTGTTCACAATAGTTGGCACATCCAAAGGACGGATAGTGCGCAAATCTATCACTTCAGCGCTAATACCCTCTTTTTCCAGCTCTGCAGCAGCACCTAAAGCCACTTTCATCATTTTATTGAAAGAAACAATGGTTACATCGCTGCCTTCTTTCTTTACATCAGCCTTACCTAATTCAATATAATATTCTTCTTCGGGAACTTCCATTTTATCACCATACATCTGCTCGCTTTCCATGAACATTACAGGGTCTTCTTCGTAACGGATTGCCTGTTTTAATAAACCTTTTGCATCGTAAGGGTTACTTGGAGAAACTACTTTGATGCCTGGTATATTCGCATACATTGATTCAAAAGCAGTGCTGTGCTGTGCTCCCAGCTGGCCCGCAGAACCATTGCCTCCCCTGAATACAATAGGGCAGGAAATTTGTCCGCCGCTCATTGCCAGCATTTTTGAAGCAGTATTCAATATCTGGTCTAATGCCAAAACGGCAAAATTCCAGGTCATAAATTCCACAATAGGTCTCAAACCATTTTGTGCAGCACCTACTCCTACCGCTGTAAAACCCAGCTCGGCAATAGGCGTATCCAATATCCTTTTAGGGCCAAACTCGGCCAACATACCCTGGCTCACTTTATAGGCGCCGTTATATTCAGCCACTTCCTCTCCCATTAAAAACACACGCTCATCCCTTCTCATCTCCTCGTTCATGGCTTCTCTTAAAGCCTCTCTAAATGCAATTATTCTTGCCATATTATAATATTGATACTTTTAAAGTGGGGCAAATTTAAACGTAAAATATAGAATATTCAATATAAAATATAAAATAATCAATAATTGCATGCCGTTATCTTTGTTACATGCAATCTCATTATCCGGTTATTATTGTTGGTGGCGGCCCTATAGGCATGGCCTGCGCCATAGAAGCTCAGAAAAATAACATCAGTTATATAGTTATTGAAAAAGGCTGCCTGGTCAACTCTTTGTACCATTACCCGGTAAATATGACCTTTTTTTCTACTTCGGAGAGACTTGAAATAGGAAATGTGCCCTTTGTTTCGAACAATGCCAAGCCCACACGTAATGAAGCATTGGAGTATTACAGGAGGGTGGCACAAAATTTTGAACTGAACATCCATTTGTTTGAGGAGGTAAGAACAGTTGACAGAAGACACCCGCCCGTACTGAACGGGTACGTTCAGGCGGGGATGACAGATGACAGTAAGGAGCATGGGTTTAGTGTTCAAACTGACAAAGCAACCTACACCTGCGACAATGTTATCATTGCTACCGGCTTTTACGACATTCCCTACCTGCTCAATATTCCCGGAGAAGACCTGCCCAAAGTAACTCATTATTACAGCGACCCTCATTTTTATGCCTTCCAGAACGTAGTAGTGGTAGGCGCTATGAACTCGGCGGTGGATGCAGCGCTGGAAACTTTCAGAAAGGGCGCTCATGTTACAATGGTGATCAAAGGCAATGAAATCGGGTCGCGTGTGAAATACTGGGTAAGACCCGATATTGAAAACAGGATCAAGGAAGGTTCGATCAGGGCTTATTTCAACTCAACATTAAAGGAAATACGGCCTGATGAAGTTGATATTATCACCCCTGAAGGTTTGGTTACCTTAAAAAATGACTGGGTTATTGCAGCAACAGGCTATCAGCCCAACCTTCATTTCCTGGAACAGGTGGGCATTACATTAAGCAGCGATGAAGTACGCTGTCCGGCACTTAATCCTGAAACACATGAAACCAATATTCCCGGTATTTATCTTGCAGGTGTAATATGCGGCGGCATGAATACCCATCGCTTATTCATAGAAAACTCAAGGGAACATGCGGTTGTTATTATGAAGGATATTGTTGAGAAGGTAAGAGGTTTGAAAGTTTAAGGTTTAATGATGCTGGTTACTGGTTGCCGGTTACAAATTATTGGTTTGAAAAACCTGGAACTTGAAACCCGAAACAAATAACAAATGAACAAAATAAACGACCAGGTAAAAGCTGCGCAGCTGCGCAAACACAAAGCTATTGCCACCGGCCTGTTTTTGCTGATGGCAGCTATTTATGTGCTTTCGACATGGCTGTTAAAAAGTCACAACGATACATGGCTGGGCTACCTGAAAGCTTTTTCAGAAGCCGCTATGGTTGGTGCGCTGGCAGACTGGTTTGCGGTAACAGCCCTGTTCCACCATCCGTTGGGGATCCCCATACCCCATACCAACCTCATCGAAAACAGGAAAAAAAGTATTGGAGATAACCTGGGCGGATTTGTGGTGTCTAATTTTTTAAATGCAGCTACCATCAGGCCTTATATCGGCAAGTTAAATATCAGCGCCCTGCTTATCCAATGGCTGGGCAGTGAAAAAAATACCGGCATTTTAGTAACCGAAATATCCCGCATTGCAAAAGATGTGATACAAAATGCAGACGATAAGGCTGTTACAGGATTTATCAGCAATAAATCAAAAGAACTGCTAAGGGAAATAAAGCTCAACGAAACACTGGCTTCAGGGCTCGATATTATTATGAAACGCGGCGACCAGGCAAGAATACTGGATTACCTCGTAAATAAACTGCGCAATTATGTTACAGACAATGAAACAATGGTGAGAGAAAGGGTTAAAAAAGAAAGCCACTTTCTGATACCCGGTTTTGTTGACAATATGATCGCTTCTAAAATCACTAATGGCTTAGCCCGGTACCTGCATGAGATTGAAACCGATCCCAACCATAAGATAAGGCATGAAGTGAATGAACAATTAACGCGGTTCATTAATGATGTAAGAATCAGCCCTAAATGGCAGCAGGAGCTGCAGGAAATAAAGGATATGATCCTGAGTGGAGATAAAATACAACAATATGCTTCCTCCATCTGGAAACATTTGCAGGCAGGTATTATTAACGACCTGGAAGCACAGGAATCTGCTATTCAGCTCTACCTGAAAAAGACCCTGCTTGAAATGGTAACCAACCTGAAACAGGATGAAGCCATGCAGCATAAGCTGAACGCATGGGTACGGCAACAGGCCTATAAGTATATTTTACAGAACACTAAAAAAGCCGGTGAGTTGATCAGCAATACCGTTGGGAACTGGGAAGGAAAAGAGCTCAGCAACAAGCTGGAGCTGGAAGTAGGCAAAGACCTACAGTTTATACGTATCAACGGCACGCTCGTAGGCGGACTGGTAGGCCTGGTTATTTATACCATTACAAAATTTATAGAACATCTATAACAAATAAAGAATGTACATCGCAATCATTTTTGAAAATATATCTGAAGAAATAAAAGAGATCCTGCTTGCCATCCTGCAGGAGACTGCCGAAGGGTTTGAGGAAAACGGCAACGGGCTTACGGCCATCTTTCTAAAAGAAAATTATAATGAAGAAGAAATAGCCGAAATAGCTGCTGCTTACAAAGTGCCGTATAAAAAAGAAACAATAGCGTCCCAAAACTGGAATGCCCTATGGGAGTCTAATTTTGACCCTGTAATAATAGATCATTTTGCTGGTATCCGCGCCTCTTTTCACGAACCACTGAAAAATGTACAGCACGAAATTATCATCACCCCAAAAATGAGTTTTGGCACAGGACATCACGCCACTACTTACCTCATGATGCAACAGATGGGAAAAACCGATTTTACCCATAAATCCGTCTTTGATTTTGGAACCGGAACCGGCGTTTTGGCCATACTGGCGCATAAGCTGGGCGCATCGGAAGTTGTGGCCAATGACATAGATGAATGGAGCATTACCAATGCCAGGGAAAACTTTGCTCATAATAATGCGCTGTCCATACAGCTTTTGCACTCTGGCTCCGGGGAAATAGGCAAAAACTTCGACATCATCCTGGCTAATATCAACCGCAATGTGCTGCTGGAAAATATGCCCGTTCTTTCCCAACAGCTTAAAAAAGAAGGCCATCTGATCATGAGCGGCATATTGGAGGCAGATATTGCAGCCATCACAAAATGCTGTTCCGAAAACGGGTTACGTCTTACAGAACAATCGGAAAAAAATAAGTGGGTATGCCTGACGGCCAGGAAGTTGGTGGTCGATAATCCATAGTCTTCTTGTTAGAAATTCAAAGTTCCAGCTTTAACGAAAACGCTCAGCAATCAATACGCAATGTTCAATGCTCATTGATGGCAATACAAAAAACCATAAAAATAAATGGGTTTGCCTTATTTTAAAGAACTATAGTATATTAATATTTTAGAAATCAGCGCTCTTAAAAAAAATTAATCCCTTATATTTGAATTTCTAAATTGCTCCATATAACAAAAAACAATGCAGGAAATATTATTAGTTTTATGTGCTTATTGTATTGGAAGTATTCCCACATCAGTGTGGGTAAGCAGGGGCTTTTTTGGCATTGATATACGTGATTATGGCAGTGGAAACGCCGGCGCCACCAATACCTTCAGGATTTTAGGTCCCCGCTGGGGGTCTTTCGTAATGATCTGCGACGTACTGAAGGGATTTGTTGCCGTTAAGCTGGCAGGTTTACTGCCCGAATTTGATTCTGAAATTGCGTTTCTTAACATACAACTGATACTTGGAATTGCTGCCGTTATAGGACATATTTTCCCGGTTTGGGCCGATTTCAAGGGCGGTAAAGGCGTAGCCACTTTGTTTGGACTTGTAATTGGTATTTCGCCGTGGACAGCATTAGCGTGCTCAGGAGTTTTTTTGCTGGTACTGTACTTAACACGGTTCGTTTCCCTGAGTTCAATACTGGCAAGTATTGCTTTCCCCGTATTTATACTGGTGATTTTTAATGTTGACAATCACTTCTACCGTGTATTTGCTGTTGCAGTGGCCCTTTTGGTGATACTAACCCATCAAAAAAATATTGGCCGCATCATACGGGGTGGTGAAAGCAAGGTTCCTATTTTTAAAAAACGGGACCGGAGAAAACAGAAAAGCCAAGAACAATAGTTTTGTCTTCCAGATAAACGATACATTTTCAATGGTTGCTATATTGCTCCAGGAAATTCATTATTATTTTTAGCCGGAAGCAACTTCTTATGAATATCTTTCATCCATCTTTTGCGGAATTATGAATAAAAAACCTGCTTGCAATAAGTCAGGTTTCATGTAAGTTTGGTATAATGATTGCGATTATACCATTAAATTTAAAATCAAACGCCAAAACATTATGATTAAAAAATTAGTAAGCCTTATTGCTGTAGCAATAATTGCAGTATCCTGTTCTACCAATGCCGTAACGGGCAGGAGCCAGTTCAAATTATTGCCCGAATCACAGTTACAGCAAATGGCGGTGACAGAATACCAGTCTTTTTTATCCGGTAATAAAGTGGTAGCGGCAAATTCCAATAATAAGGATGCAGAAATGGTTAACCGTGTAGGACAAAGAATAGTGGCTGCTGTTACCCGGTTTTTCAACCAGAATAATATGAGCCAGGACCTGGAAGGCTACCAATGGGAGACCAAGCTGGTACAAAGCAATGAAGTAAACGCATGGTGCATGCCCGGAGGTAAAATTGTAGTTTATACCGGGCTATTACCGATTACCCAAAATGAGGCGGCCCTGGCAAATGTTATGGGACATGAGGTCTCTCACGCTTTGTTTGGTCATACAAATGAGAGAATGAGCCAAACTATTGCAGCTCAATATGGAGGAAGCATATTAGATGCTTTTATGGCTAATAAAAGCTCGCCTGCCATGCGTAATATTTTTGGAGCAGCAGTAGGGGTAGGTTCCCAGGTGGGTATCCTGGCTTTTGGCAGGAAACAGGAATTGGAAGCGG
>JASGDI010000011.1:0-18397 GCA_049841335.1 Niabella sp.
CCATCCCGGCTAATGAACCCAAAATAGTACGGGAACAACAGGCATCCAATATACGCACTTACCCTTCAGTAGGTTGGACGGCGGACCAATGGCGTCAATACCGGTGGGCATATAACCGTTTGGTAGAAAAAGTAGATCAGTATATCGGAATGGTACTGGCATCGCTTAAAAAATATGGGGTAGAAAAAAATACTATAGTAATTTTTACTGCCGACCATGGCGATGGCTATGCTGCTCACTCCTGGAATCAAAAACAGATTCTTTACGAAGAATCGGCTAAAGTTCCTTTTATTATTTCAAAACCGGGAGGCTGGCCATCCCGCACAGATGCTTCGCTGATCTGTAATGGAACCGATATTATTCCCACTATTTGCGGACTCACAGGAGTTAAAGCGCCCGCTTATTTAAGGGGTGCTGATGTCAGCAAACGCTTATCCGATCCTACTTTTGTATTGAGAGATACATTGGTGATTGAAACGGATTTTGCAGACAATGACCGCCTGTTAGGTATTAGCGGCCGTGCCGTGATAACAGGGAGATATAAATATATTATCTACAACAAGGGTGACCTTAAAGAGCAATTGTTCGATTTAAGTAAGGATCCCGGTGAAATGGACAACCTGGCTGTAAGATCAGCGTATAAAAAGCAGGTACAGCAAATGAACCGGTACTTAAAAAGTTGGTGTACAAAGAACGAAGATCCTTTTGTAAAGGAAAAGGTATGGCGATAGTTAGTAGGATAGTAGGGAATATCATGATTTGATATAATAGAAAGACTGAACTGCCCTGTAAGGCCGGCTGTTCCCCTGTTTTACCAACGAAATGCAGCGCTCTATATATCCATTATAGCATTGGATTGCAACAGTAGTGGTGTAGAAAATACCTGGCTTGCACAACCCAGCAGGCAGGCTTCGTTAGCCATTTGAGAGTGTACGATAGCAGCGCTGTCGAAGGTATCCGGCATCATTCTTTTTGCCACTCTTTGGCGGATCTCCTGTACGTAAAAACTGCCGGCATCAGATACGCCGCCGCCAATGACCAGTTTTTGTGGGCTGAAAATATTAATAAGGCTGGTAATACCAACAGCTACATAATTGAAATGCCGGTTCATAACATCAATAGCCGCTGCTTCCCCTTCCAGGTAATTCCGGGTAATGATCTTCCCGCTTAATGTACTGATCTCCCTACCCGTAAGACGGGCATAATCTTTTATAAGCGCCCTGGTAGAAGCATAGGCTTCAAAGCAACCGTTGCTGCCACAGGAGCAGGCAGGGCCATCAAAGTTGATGACTATATGTCCAAACTCCGTACCCTTATTGCGGTAGCCACCATAAGGTTTATTATTGATGAAGGCGCTGCCGCCAATTCCTGCGCCTATAGCCAGGAAAATTACATCTGAACAATCCTTTCCTGCGCCATATTTCATTTCACCCCAGGCCATCATATTGGCGTCATTATCTACTACTACATTTAAACCCGTAGAAGAATGAATAAGTTCTCCCAGGTTCACATTGTTAAACCCCGGAAGGTTATCGGCTCTGCCTAATATAATGTTATGCTCCACAATACCCGGAAATCCTATACCTACACCCAGCACCTGCCTGTCTGCAACGCCTGCGCATTTTCTTATTGCTGCATTGATCAGGGCTATGATCTCCCCTTCGGTAAGCACATCTTTTGAGGGCATCCGGAATGAATAAATGATGTTGCCATCAGGATTTACCAGGCCACATCTTACATAAGTGCTTCCTACGTCAACAGCAATTGCGTACATAATGAAAGTTTTTGTGAGAGTAATTGTTTCATGTCTTTTTTTTCAATCGTCAAAATAATATCTAATCGTCAAAATGAATTTCACTATTGGTTTTTTTCTTTTTTCTATGGATGAATTTCTGCTTCATTATTTCCGGAATCAGCTTGTTGCCTGTTTGATAAATGCTCGGTTGGTAAATGCCCATAATATTGCTTGAATGAAGTGGAAAAATAGGAGGGAGAGCTGAAGCCCGACATATACGCAATTTCAGTAATGGAGTATTGCCTGCTTTCCAAAAGCGATGCGGCTTTTTTAAATTTGATCCGCTTGATGAAATCAGTGGTAGATTCACCCGTGATCGCTTTCAGCTTTAAATACAGGCTGGAACGGCTCATCCCTATTTCCCGGCTGAACTTAAGCACTGAAAAATCAGGATCGCTTAAACGATGCTCCACTATTTCGATGGCCCTGCGTAAAAAATCCTCGTCTAAAGTATTTAATGCAATGTTTTCAGGAATGATTTCCGTGGAAGCGGAATAGTATTCCTTTAACCTTCTCCTGGAGCGGATAATATTCTGAACCTTCGCTTCCAGTACCGGCAATGAAAAAGGTTTGGTAATATAATCATCAGCGCCGGCTTCGAGACCCTTTATCTGGTTGGGGATTTCGGTTTTTGCGGTGAGCAGTATTACGGGTATATGACAGGTATGAATGTTTTGCTTTACTTTTTTACAGAACTGGATACCATCTACACCAGGCATCATCACATCGCAGATAATGATATCGGGAAGTTCATTTTCAATGATCAGCAATGCATCTGAACCATTATAAGCCTGTCTGATTGAAAACTGGTTTTCGAAACAATGCGTAAGGTGTGCCACTATTTGTTCATTATCGTCTACAATCAATAGTTGCTGTTGCGGTGTATCTGTTTCCGATATGGCCAGTTCATGCTCATCTTCCCTGTTATCTTCCAGTGAAGAAAGATTGTCAAGCAGCAGTTCATAATGATTATCAGCAGAACTGATGAGGGACTCATCCAGACTTTCGTTTAAAGGCAGCGACACCAAAAAGCTTGTTCCTTTGCCGGGAGCACTGTCCACTGTAATAGTTCCTTTGTGTAACTCTACCAGGCTTTTAGTGAAAGCCAGTCCTACTCCCGAACCGGGGCTTGTGCCGGTAGGGTTCACCTGGTAAAACCGTTCAAAAACCCGTTCGTGGTCTTTGGCAGAGATCCCTTCGCCGGTATCTTTAACCGTAAGTAATACCCTGTTGTTTTGCAGCTCAACAATAAGCTCGATAGTGTCGTTAGCCTGTGTGTATTTGAACGCATTCGAAAGCAGGTTATTGCATATCTTTCCAACAGCATCTTTATCAAAACTGCAATTAAACTCAGGGTAATTGGCTTTGAATAAATAATGGATCTTTTTCTGATGCGACAATTCCAGGAAGGAAGCGTATATGCCACGTAAAAAAGAAATGATCTCTCCCGTTGCCGGCTCCAGCTGTTTTAACCCGTTTTCCGTTTTCCTGAAATCCATCAGCTGATCAACAAGCTGATAAAGCTGTTTGGCATTGCCAAGCATTCGCTCGTGGTATTTGCGGAGTTTTTTTTCGGATATGTCCTTACTAAGTACCTCTTCAAGCGGGGCTATGATGAGAGTAAGTGGTGTTCTGAACTCATGAGAAATATTGGTAAAGAACTCCATTTTCATCCGGCTGAGATGCTCCGATTTTTCACGTTCAACTCTTTCTCTTTGTAAAGACTTTTTAGTATGGATGCGTTCGCTTATTACCCGCTTAATGATATAGCTGATCATTACAAGCACCAACAGCGTTATAAAATAAAACCAGTTGCTGCGCCACCAGGGCGGAAGAATACATATCTGCAAGGTACTCACCTGGCTTTTTTCACCCATAGGGCCGGTTGCCTGAACCTGTAAGGTATAATTGCCGGGTTTTAAATTGGTGTACGATGCCTTTGGGATGTTTTCACAAACCTGCCAGGTATTGTCAAAGCCTTCCAGCAAGTATTGATACTTAATGCTTCCCGGCGAAATATAATTTAATGCGCTGAAATACACAGTGAACTGCTTGTGCTCATGTTGCAGGTTGAGCTGCTTCGTTTCGTAAATAGCTTTTTCGAGCACTTTGAAGTTCCCTCCCGGCTTTGCACGTATATTGAAAATATCAAGGCCTGTAAATGTAATGTGCAGATCAAGAGGTTTTAATTGCAGCGCCTGCGGATAAAAATAAATAATGCCATTCAGCCCTCCAAAGAGCATCATGCCATCGCTGGATTTACAATAGGCAGGCAGGCTGAATTGTATATTTCCTAAGCCGTTCCGGTTATCGAATGTCTGTATTTTGTCTGGTTGGTCGGTGATCTTTATAAGTCGCTGGCTGGTTGAGATCCAGATCCCACCGTCATTGTCGGGTTGTATTCCAAAGATCGCACCTTGTATGGAATTGTCAGGCCCGGTATAGGGCACAAACCGCTGTTGCTTTTCATCCAATACATTTAACCCGTCTCTCGTTCCGGCCCATATACGTCCGTTGCGATCTTCAGTTATACAGTTTACCAACTCATTGGTAAGTGTATGACCTTTGAATATTGTAATATGCCTAAGATCGGGGCTCAATACATTGATGCCGTTGATAGTGCCAATCCATATTCGGTCCTTTTGATCCTGGAGCAACGAAGTGACTCCTTCTGAGCTTAGCTGTTTTCCTGCAGAATCGTGCTTAAATAAGAAGAACTGCTGCCGGTTTAAATCAAACAGATTCAGCCCCTCTTTGGTACCTACCCAAATCCGTCCCTGCCTGTCCCTGAGAATTGCATGAACCATATCGCTGGAAATAGAATACGGATCGCCGGGGTTATGCAGGTAAACCTTTACAGCGTAGTTTTTTGTGTCAATATAATTCAGTCCCCCGTTAAAAGTTCCTACAAGTGCATTACCGCTATTATCAAACTCAATAGCCTTAATATTGTTGGAGCTGAGTGTATTGGCTTGTGCTTCGTTATGGGTTAAATAAGTAGCACGATTGGTTTTCCGGTTCCAGATATTAATGCCATTATCATTGGTACCAATCCATATATTTTGTAAGGGATCTTCCCTGATGATACTAACCACCTGGTCATTTAATAATATACTTCCCGTTGTTTGGTTGAGAACATTAAAGCGGAGATCGTCTTTATGATAATAATTCAGTCCCCCGAAAAAAGTACCCAACCACATCCCGTTTTGCCTGTCTCTAAAGATGCACCGCACTGAATTCTGACTTAAGGAGAGGTGCTGACTGGACTGGTGAATAAAATTTTTAAAAGTGGCAGATTGCAGGTTGAATATAGACAGTCCTCTGAAAGTTCCGATCCATAGCTGATCCCGCTCATCCCAGGCAAGGCTCCTGATGTCATTATCTATAAGGCTGTTATCGTTTTGTGACTGATGAACATATCTTTTCACCTCGTTATTATGCAGGTTCATACAAAACAAGCCGTTGCTTTCTGATCCCATCCACAAATAATGATCTTTTTGCAGCAAGGCATTGATCCTTACTGCGCCCGCCTGTGGCAGGGCATCAGCAATCCCGGTGCCGGTGTTTACTTTATACAAACCTTTGTTTGTAGCCAGGAACAGGTTATGATTGACGAATAACAGTTGTTGAACAGAGCTGAACGGGGGACCGTTTACCCTGTAACGGAAAGACATGAATTGATTATTTGAAGGATTATAATAGTATGTCTCACCGGTGTTGGATGTGATCCATAGTTTATTATCAGGAGCAGTAGAAATGCTGGAAATAAACCATTCACCTGGTTTTACCGGCAACGGATAATTGTTGAACTGTTCTGTTTTGTAATTGTAGGAACTGATACCCTTGTTTCCTCCAATCCAGAGTAATCCCTGCTTATCTGCGTACAGGCTGCGTATATAATTTGAGAACAGGCTGTTTTTGTCAGTGGCGCTGGGTCTGAAAATAGTAAATGTTTGTCCATCGTACCTGTTTAATCCATCTTGTGTCCCTACCCATATAAAACCCTGCTGGTCCTGTGCTGTAACAAATACTGTGCTTTGAGATAAACCCTGCTCGACCGAGACAGTGCGGAAATACCTGTTTTCTGTATAGGGTATTGCGGATTGATTTTGCCCCCGGATCATGCTTATGAACAACAGGTTCCCGAGCAGCAGCATGAACACTTCCTTTATTGTCATTATAAAGCTAAATTAAGCAAATTCGAGCTTTGGGTAATGCTTATGTGCATGACAAATTCACTTTTTTACTCTTGTGTTTTACAACTGTTAATAGCAGCATCTAAAATCATTACAGATCAATACCAAATAAAATGTCATCCTGAGCTTGATGAAGGAGACATTTTCGTGAAACATGGTTCCCGCTACAGCGGACAGGCGTCAGGCTCTACCAAGGAGTTCATTGGACACCATGACAGCTTACTTTTTTCTATTAGACAGATTCATTTAATTATAGCATTTGTCATTAACAAACCCGCAAGCATGCATGAAAACCTACTCCAGCAGGTATTGTATATCTTCCAGCGTAAGACCTTTTACAAGGCTTTCTTCCGTTGAAATAAGATCATCGGCTAAACGTTTTTTATTGCCTGCCATATTAATGATCTTTTCCTCGATGCTGTCCCTGCATATCATACGATACGCAAAGACCTGGTTCTTCTGGCCGATGCGGTGCGTTCGATCTATGGCCTGGTTTTCAACTGCCGTGTTCCACCAGGGATCAAATAAAAATACATAATCGGCCTTTGTAAGGGTTAAACCGGTGTTACCCGCTTTAAGGCTTATTAAAAATACAGGTGTGTGGCTTCCTTCATCAGATTGGAACTGAGCTACCAGCTCCTGTCTTTGCTTTACGCCTGTTTGACCATCCAATCTCAGGGTAGAAATACCGGCCTTGTTTAAATCGCGTTCCAGCAAATCGAGCATGGAAGTAAACTGGCTGAACACCAGTGCCCGGTGTTGCGTAATGATACATCTGAGCTCGTCAATCAGTACTTTGGTCTTTACACTATCGTAAGTAAAAATATCTTCATCTTTTACCAGCTCACAGCTGTTACAGAGCTGCCTGAGTTTGGTTACTCCGGCCAATACGCTTATCTTACCTTTATTCAATCCGCTGGCTTTTATCTCGGTAAAGATATTAGTGCGTACTTCCTCCTTGATGCTTTCATAGGCGCTTCTCTGGTCGGTACCCATTTCACACCAAAGCACCGCTTCCGTTCTTTCTGGCAGGTCTTTAGCCACCTGCTCTTTGGTTCTGCGCAGCAGAAACGGGCGTATCAGCTTTTGCAATACAGCGGCTTTTTCTTTATTCGCCTGCTGCTCTATGGGAATGGTGTATTCCTTTTTAAAAAACTCGGGAGTACCTAACAGGCCCGGTATGAGAAAGTGAACCTGGCTGTGCAGATCGGCGGTGCCATTCATTACAGGGGTACCGCTTAATGCTATTTTGGTTTTGGCGGTCAGCTGCCAAACGGCTTTTGTGGTTTGTGCTGCCGGGTTTTTGATATGATGACTTTCGTCCAGTACAATGGTTTCCCATGCTATGGTCTCCAGCAGGTGTATGTCCTGACGCATAGTGCCGTAGCTAGTAATAAATACCTGGTGCTTTTTTTCGCTGAGCAAAGCCGTATCTCTTTTTGAGCCGTGGAGTACAATGGCCTGTACGCCCGGTGCAAATTTTTCCAGTTCTTTCAGCCAGTTATACAGCAGACTTGCCGGCGCTATTACCAGGTGCCTACCTTGGGGATCGGCCTCTATTTTGTACAAAAGAAAGCTGATCGTTTGCAATGTTTTACCTAAGCCCATATCATCGGCCAGGCAGCCGCTGGCGCCAATTTCAGCAAGCAGCCGCAGCCATTCGTAACCGGTGCGCTGGTAAGAACGCAGCTCTTTTATGTGCAACCCATCAGGCAAAGGGTAGAGGTGGTCTTCCTGTTTTTCCCACTGCTGCCATTTTGAGAACCAGGCGGCTGTAATACCAGTGCTTACAATAGATGTACTACTACCTGTATCTTCCGTAGCATTACCCAGCATCAGCCATTTGGCTACCAGCAGCTCCGTTTTCCTGATCTTCGCATGCCGTATTATCAGTCCATATTGCTGCAGCCATTCATCGCCCAGCACTCCCAGGCTGCCGTCTTTGAGCATTACTGCTTTTTGATTGTTCAATAAAGCCTTTTGAAGGTTGCCAAGCGGTACAGTTTCTTTACCAAACTTTACTGTTAGCGCTATACATGCGAAATCGCCTTCCTGCGTTTGCTTTGTAATAATGGTTTCGGCTTTATGCGACGAGTACCTGAAATGTTTGAGCATATCAATGCCCAGCAGGTCAATATTTTTTTCTAATAAAAGATGATAGGTTTTTAAGAACCAGCTTTTTTTCTGAGCTTCAGCAAAAGTGAGATAAAAGAAGCCATTGTTCTGATTGCTGAATTTTTCATGCAAAGACCTCAGGAAACCTACCAGCTCTTCTTCTTTTTCCTTATTCCTGCTGATATGGATGATCTTATCTGCAGCTTCAATTTCAGATATTGGTTCGTAAGGTCCCTCTACAGTTAAACCATCATAAACAAACTGAGGTTCCAGCTTCAGAAAAGTATTGCTTAGTTCACTTAACATCACCTGGGCCTGGGGAATCACTTTTATAGCTTCAACATCCGAAAGATTATAACGCTCTATTTTAACCTGCCAGTGGCTTAGCTTTTGCAATACCTGGTCCAATGCTTCCCTGTTATCAAAAACGGGCGCTGATGGAGCCTGTGTTGCAAGCCAGTCCAGCGCTTCGTAGCTTTTGGGCGAAACCTGGTAATAGCAATTATCCCGCTCTAATAAAAAATAGTATCTTCTGAATCCGCTTAAAGCAATTTGCTCTTTACCTATTTCAACTACTGTTTCTACGTTGAATTGATCTCCTGTTTTAGCGGCGCGAAAAATAAGCTCAACAGGATAATGATAAAAGCTGCATTTGATGTTTTGCATACGTTTATCATTGGTTGATACCGAATGATACCATTCTTTAACAGGCTGCCTTCTTAAAGCCCCTACCAGGCTATAAAGATGGCGGCTATAAGCATTTTTTACAGCAGCATCTTTTTCTTTTGCGTTTGTAATATACGCTGTTTGCTGATGTAAAGCAGCAGTTGTTTTTTGCAGCTCAGCTGGTGCAAAAGCAAGCAGCGCCTTTATAGTATCATCACTGAAGGTTTTAAAATACGTCCTGAGTTGCGGACGGGAGAGAGGCTGCCCCGAAGTAGTTATGCCTTCGGGAGTTTTAATTAATTGCCTTATAGATATTACTTCCTTTTTTGAAAATAAATGCGAAGGTTGAAAAAGTAGAAATGTTTTTGTATTCGTTGTTGCCATAGCCATCAGGCGGGCAAATATAAGAGGTATATTTTTTTGTTGGTCTAAAGGTATTATAAGTGCATGGCAAGCGCATTTAATTTTGCAGGTTTCTATGCTTTATGTCACTCCTGCGGAGTTTTTTGCGTAGTTACCCGTATTTTATAATCATGTCAGCCTTTCAGGCTTGTCTACCTGGTTATTTATTGACCCCAAAAGGTTGGGTATACAAAAGAATGTTCCCAAAATTCCAATAGATTCAGGAAATAGCAGGATATGATGTTTTAATTTTCAACGTTATATCGTACACATCATTTATTAAATCCCTGAGGGATTACATGTTTATAGAAAACATTATTGATAATACATTATTCGACCCCATCAGGGTCGCACGAACTTTGTGTATATATTTTCTATAAACATCTGACCCTTTCAGGGTCTCAATCCCTTCAACAGCGATGCTCTGCGAAACATTTTGTTTCGCAGGACTATTATGCAGCCTTTGGCTGCTTTTAAATGTAGCCAAAGGCTACAACATAGAAGGGGCTGACCAAAAAGTATTGTCAGCCTGAGGCACAAATAATTGCAAATCAAGTTCTTTAAAATGACAAAAACGAATGTCATGGTGAGCTTGTCGAACCATGATTAGATTGTACCCCCCTTCGTCAAGCTCAGGGTGACATTTTACTTTGTTGATTATTAACATTTAAAAGAACTTGTCATTAACAGCTTGTCGAAGGCTTAACTCCTTGATTGTCTATATTTCGTCTCCCGATAGCGATCGGGACAATATGACAATCAAGGAGCCTTTTTGGTCAGCCCTAGCACCCTTTTGCAGGTTACTATATCAGGTTACCGTAAAATAGCTGTTATCCCCGGTTTTATTTCCATGCCAGGGAGCATTTACCTACGGCATAAAAGTTCTTACCGTTTACTTTAGTCATGGCAGTATAAATAACAGTAAAGCTGCCGTCCTTTTCAGGTATAGCACACAGTGGTGTACGGGTATAATGATCGCCAGGCTCGGCCCAGGTGCGTCCGGGCGATTGTATTTTGATCCTTATTTCCTTACCCCAGTTGATCCCGTCCTCAGAAAGGCTGTAACCAATTTCTTGGTCGCCAAAAGAATCAAAGATCATCATATATGTACCGTCTTCCAGCTGGTATACGATCTGGTTTTCCATAAAAACTTCAACTACTTTTAAAGGATTGAAGCCGTCCGGCATACGTTTCCAGGGGCCATTCAGCTTTGGAGCAAATGCCATCCCTGTAGGCCATCCGCCTTTGGGTGTATGATAATGCCCATCGTACATAGCATACCAGGTATTACCCGCTTTGTAGGGAAAAAATGAAGCTACGGCCTGTTGGCCTTCCCAGGGCTGGGAATCAGCCCCGGGCTCCAGTACAATGCCCATATCTGCATAAGGCCCGGCAATGCCATTACGGCCTTTTACTACCGACATCGCTCTCCAGATCCTGCCCTGGTAATCGTTTCCTGCTATTTCGCCGAGGGTGCTGTCGCCAGCTCTGTAAGCTACATAAAAGATATTCCAGGCATTTTCTTCTTCGTTAAAAACAACCGCATTTACCCATACTTCTGCCCGGGGATTGGTGTGCGTTCTGCCGGGAATGCTGGATACAATGGTGGACTGCCGCTTCCAGTTTACGGCATCGGTGCTGGTCCAGTATGCAATACGCATATCCCTGTGAGGACGTTCAAACATCTCGTTTACAAACATGTGATACACGTTGTCAATTTTTACAACATGTCCTGTTTCAAAGCCCGAACGGTTGCCACTGGCTAACACATCAGGATGATTGGCGCTGATAACAGGTCCTGTATGTTCCGAAACCAGTTGTAGAGTCTTTCCCGGTGGCTGTGCCATCGCCTTCAGGCTGATAAAACTTAGCAACAGGATCAGGTAGTGGGGTAAGTACTGTATTTTCATGTTTAATGCTGTGTATTTATTCCTTGCAATAGCTTTTTGCTTCCTGGTATTTTGGGGCGGGTTTTAATGAATTTTATATTAGCAGAAGATGGCCCGCTTATATGGGTATGGATCTTCTTTTGAGGATTAATAAACTGAACGCGTTCAAAACGTATATTCCTTGTGTCTAATAAATGGATGTCAGCGCTATCAGATATGAACCGGGCATTTCTGATTGTTAACCCATCCACATCAGCAGCAGCGATCAGTTTGTGAGTTGCAGAAGAAACGTTTTCTATCTGTACCTGTGACAGCGGGCTTTCGGGAATAGCTGTTGCTTTGATGAACTGATCAGCGCTTTCAACAATAATATTTTTAATTTTTATATTCCTGAACACTGGTGTTAAATGATCTTTCTCCCTTGGAGGATACCTGGATGCCATATCACCTACATGCTGCGCGCTACCCAGCATATCCCATTCAATAGCGTATTTGGAACCACTGATCCTTATTCTTTCATAGTACAGCTGTTCTCCGCCACCGCCGCGCGGCCTGCGGGTCTTAAACCTTATGGCCGACCGGGCATTCTGAAAAACACAATCCTGTACATAAAGGTTCCTGATCATTGCTGCCGTTTCGCTGCCACAGGTTATACCGCCATGGCCTTCTACTACCAGGCAATGCCTTACCACTACATTTTCCGTTGGCCTGTTTACTCTTAAGCCATCATCGCCACGGCCTGCTTTAATAGTAAACGCATCATCGCCGGTGCTAAGGGTGCAATACTCTATCAACACATTTTTTGATGATTCGATATCAATACCATCTCCCCGCGGAATACCAACCGAATGCACTGTAACCCCACGGATAATGACACTATCGCAGTAAACGGGCACAATATTCCAAAATGCTGTGTTTTCAAGCGATATGCCTTCTATCAATATATTGTTACAGTTAATAGGTGAGATGAACATAGGCGGAAAAATAATATCTCCATTATGACCTTCATATACTCTTTCTGCAACCGGTGTTTTGTAGGAAACCACATTTTCTATTACGTCTTTGGTCATGATCTGTTTGCGTACAGATCCTCCTTTTGCCGGCCCGATCAGTTTCCCTTTGCCTGTTACTGCAATATTCCTTTGGCCGTTAGCATAAATGCAGGCGCCCAGCGACATTAGCTCTATACCTTCATTTCTGGTGAATACTGCAGGGCGATAGTCTTCCACTTCGCCGCTGAAATATAACTCCGCACCCTCGGCAATTTCTAAATTTACGTTGCTTAATAAGCTGATGCGGCCTGTATGCCATTTGCCTTTGGGAATGATAACGGTGCCGCCTCCCTGCTGATGCACCTGCTCTATAGTTTGCTGTATGGCCCGGGTGACTTTTGTACCTTCTTTAGCACCATTGGAAGTGATGCTGATGTGCCGTGCCGGGAATACAGGTTTTTGCAGCTGAGGCATAGTAAAAGGTGCCCTTAAGGGAGCTATTTCTTCAGGTAACGCAGCGGCGCCTACCTGTGTCTTTACGGGCACACTGTCCTTTTGATAGCTCACCGATATGGAGGCACTTACCTTATTGAAAAGAACTGCAATGATGGCGGATAAAAATATGATTTTGAAATTCATTATTCTATTTTGTACTGAAGCTGGTCACGTTTTCGTGAATATGATCCTGCCCTGTTACTTTAGCTGCCGTAACATTTTGCAAAGAAATATTTTTTATGGGCAATGCTTCCTGTCCCAGGATCCTTGAAATGAATTGAACATTGGCAGCGCTTATATCTGTAAGAAATACATCTTGTATAGGAGTAAGCCTTTTTTCATAGGTAGGAACCAATGTACGCCATTGATACAGCACATCTGTTTCTATACCTAAGATACCCAGGTCAATTTTACCGGATTGTACGTTGTTGACATAAATATTTTTCACATAGCCGCCCATACGCTCGTTGGTTTTAATGAACAGCAAATGCATGAGTTTGGCGCCATCATTTACCTTGCAGTTGTCCACAAAAACATTTTCTATACCACCGGATAGCTCACTGCCGATAGCCACTAATTGGTGACCATTCTTTACTACGCAGTTACGGATAACAATGTTCTTAGACGGCGTTTTCAAACGCCAGCCTTCGGGGTTCCTGCCCGACTTAATAGCAATGGCATCATCGCCCTGGTCAAACACACAGTCTTCTATCAGTACATTCTGGCTCATTTCAGGATCAACACCATCATTATTATGTCCATGCGCATATACCTGTACTTTCCTGATTACAACATTTTTGCACAGGTAGGGGTGTATGGTCCAGAAAGGGCTATTGGTAATTTTAATGCCTTCCAGCAATATGTTCTCACAGCTGTTGAACTGTATGAACTGCGGGCGGAGGTGGGCAGTGTCATTTACCATTTGCCTTTGCTCAACAGGCGAGCGCTCCCAGGCCAGGTTGTATAAACGTTTAATGCTGTTCATGTGTGCAGGCGGGCGGGAAAACCAGGTTTTCCACACCTCCATTTTCGCTTTGATCTCGCCTTCGCCGGTAATGGCAATATTTTTACACTGGTAGGCATAAATAAGGGGCGAGTAATTATAACATTCCATCCCTTCCCAGGTGGAATGAACTGCGGGTAAATAATCTTCAGGATCTTCTGAAAATAACAGCACCGCACCTTTTTCTATATATAAGTTGACATTACTTTTCAGGTGTACTTTTCCCGTAAGCCATTCTCCTTCGGGGATCATAACAGTGCCACTGCCCATGCTATTGGCTTTATGGATGGCCTTAGCGATAGCTTCTGAATTTTTCTTTTTATCGCCCTGAACAGCTCCAAAGTCTGTGATAGAAAATGTTGCAGCCTTACTGAAATCGGGCACGCTTATAGCGGGCATCTTAAAAGGCGCTGCTATTTTGATCTTTTTAATCCGAGGGCCTTTCTTAAAAGAACAGAGACAAAAAAAAGAAAGCAACAGGAAACAAGCCAACCGTATACTCATATCATTATGTATTGATAATAATCGTAAAGCTACATCTTGTGGCCAAAAAAACTATCCCGATCCATCCTGTACATGTATCAACTCGCCAGAAGATTACCGGATTTTAATTTTTAGACTATTATATTTCAATAATGGGAGAGATTCCATCCTTAATATCCGAGAAAAATTAAAAGAATATTCCCTATATTGCTATAGTAACCTATTTTGTACCTAAAGTAAAACAAGCATTGGCACAAACCATACCATTAAATATCACCCAAGCAGACATTCTCAAAGCCATCCGGGAAACGGATCTCTCCGCCATACCACCCCGCCGGTTTTACACCAAGTATTACCTGCTGGTGGATGGGAAAAAATATCCACCCAAATATATCTTGTCTCTGGCTAACAAATACGCTAACGGACAGGAACTGAATTTAGATGGCTTTACTACACAACAAGCCGTTGATTACTTCAATAAAATGGGCTTCCAGGTGGAAAAGAGGGAAGAAGTGCCCAGCTACTTTGACGAACTCAACCGTTTCCTGGAGCAGACAAAAACAGATGATCTTAAATACAGCAGCTATAGTAAAAGCTTTATTAATCTAAAAGTAAAAGTGAGCTTTGGACAGGGAGTTAAGGCTGATGTGCCCTGGATTGCCTTTTTGAAAGGATCCAATACTGTCCAAAAAGGGATTTACCCTTTTTACCTGTTCTACAAAAATCTAAATCTATTAGTGTTGGCCTATGGAGTAAGTCAAACCCACGAACCTCCCAACAATTGGGTACTCGATAATCCTACCTCCATCTCAAAATATTTTGTCGAGCATCATTTGGGTAAGCTATCTAACTATGGCAGCTCTTATGTATATAAAGTGTATAACACTGACAATCCTTTAAACCGGGATGAAATAGAGGAGGACTTGCTTGATATTATTGATATATATAACGAAATGCAGGAGGATACCAATATGCCTGACACCAACACTACAGCAACCCAGCAACAGGATTTTCAGCTATCTGCTTTTTTAGAAGCATTAAATACAACCGGACTCAGTTTTAATCCTGCGCTGGTTACCAGGTTCATCGGTTCTTTGCTGGCTAAGCCCTTTGTCATCCTTACCGGACTTTCAGGTTCCGGAAAAACAAGATTGGCACAGGCTTTTGTGCAATGGATATGTGAAAGTGCGCAGCAATATTGTATTGTACCAGTAGGGGCCGACTGGACCAACCGGGAGCCTCTGCTCGGCTATCCCAATGCATTAAACCAGGAGGAGTATGTAAAGCCCGACAATGGCGCGCTGGATGTAATTCTGTACGCCAACGATCATTCAAACCTGCCCTGCTTTTTGATCCTGGATGAAATGAACCTTAGCCATGTGGAGCGCTACTTTGCGGATTTTCTCAGCATCATGGAATCGCAGGAAGCTATTTCCTTACATGCAGGAGGTACGCAAAAAAGATCGGGTGTTCCGGCTACTATAAAATGGCCGGCGAATTTATTTATTATTGGTACGGTGAATATTGATGAAACCACCAATATGTTCAGTCCTAAAGTGCTGGACAGGGCCAATACCATTGAGTTCCGGGTAACAGGGCATGAGATGGCTGCTTTTTTAGACAAGGCCCGTCCGGTAAACAAACAGGCCCTCAATACCACCGGAGCTTCTATGGCAGAAGACTTTCTCGCATTGGCGGGTGTAAAGGAATTGCCGGCACAGGATACAGACCGTGAGTATATCAATCAAACGCTCATCAGCTTTTTTAATGAGCTAAGGAAAACCGGTGCTGAATTTGGCTACCGTACAGCAACAGAAATATTGCAGCTTCTGCACCAGTTGGAAGTTATTGATCCGGCATTATCCTTAAATCAAAAGCTGGACATGGCCATTATGCAAAAGCTGTTGCCCAAGTTACACGGATCGCGCAGGAGACTTTGCCCTGTACTTAGTACCCTGGGTGCACTTTGCTTTAAAGGCAGTAATGTGGAAAAGGAAGTTTTTGAAACTGATGATTTTGATTATGAAAATGATCAGGTAACTTTTCCCCTGTCGCTGGAAAAAATAACCCGGATGTACAAGGGTGCTATTGATAACGGATTTGTAAGCTTTGCCGAAGCCTGATATGAAAACCCTGTCGTCCATAGAACTTCAATTAGAGAAAATAATCCCTGGTCTACGGTTATATATTGATGCCCGCAAACCGGATACTTTGTTTGATGCGGAGGAGGACGCAGCCGAAAATAACGAAGCCCGTTATCAGTTAATGGAAGGCTGCTTTTACGATTATTCTTTTAGTGATGCGGCTTACCGGTTGGGCGATGTGGGAGAAAATATCATCATTCCGCATAAAAGAAATACCCACACGGGTACGCTGGCGCCCAATATTTTTACAGGCACATTAGCCATTCCCGTATTGTGCAATAATCAGCTGGAGCCGGTT
Source organism: Niabella sp. (assembly GCA_049841335.1). GTDB lineage: Bacteria > Bacteroidota > Bacteroidia > Chitinophagales > Chitinophagaceae > Niabella. The sequence continues at coordinate 16,479 of JASGDI010000011.1, forward strand.
ACAATGATCGGGCTGGAAGTGCAGTCTATCAAAACCAGCTACCGCAACGATTACCGGGATATGCTGGAGCTGATCACCGAAAAATGTACGGATCTGCTCTTGCAGTCCAACGCACCAGCAGCACATTACTTCGACATAGATTATACAAAAGACAGCCAGACCCTTTATCAAAAATTTGCTTTTATCAAATCGGTGATTGATACAGATGAGTTTGCCGAGGCTATTCACCGCATTGTTACAGCACCCGTTACCCAATGGGCAGATGCACCCGAACCCAGGGATGTACGTCAGCTACGCCGGCTTTCCAATGCACATATAAAGGAACTATTAAAAGGTAACAGCCAGGCCATCGCTCCGGAGGTGTTAAAAAAAGCAGGATTCAACACATTGCCCCGGCGCATTGCAGCCACTCGCAAAATAGATGCTATAGACACTCCGGAGAACCGTTTTGTAAAGCATGCCCTGGAAGTGTTTTTAAAATTTTGTACAGATGTGCACAGTGTTGCAGCCCCACAAAGCAAGTTGTATAAGGAATCGCTGTTGCTCATCCGGACGCTGGAGGCCTTTTTACACCACAGCATCTTTACAAAAATTTCCGCACCCACCACGCTAAAGCTCAATAGTCCGGTGTTACAGCGTAAGGAGGGGTACCGGGAAGTGCTCCGCACCTGGTTACTGTTTGATGCGGCGGCACGACTGGTATGGACGGGCGGCGATGATGTGTACCAGGGTGGTAAAAAGGATGTGGCCACACTGTATGAATATTGGTTGTTCTTTAAGCTGTTGTCGCTGTTTCAATCGGTGTTCAAGCTGGAAGCCGCAGATGTGGCACAGCTTATCGAAAAAACAGAAGACGGTCTTAATCTGCGACTCAAACAGGGTCGGCATTATCCTATAAAAGGTGTGTATGATGCAGGTTCCCGCAAGCTGGCCATCCGCTTTAGCTACAATCGCTCTTTCAGTGGCAGCAAAACCTACCCGGATGCCGGTAGCTGGACGATGCACATGCGGCCAGATTATACGCTTTCCTTTTGGCCCTCGGATATTACAGAAGCAGAGGCCGAGCTGCAGGAGCTTATTGTGCACATTCATTTTGATGCCAAGTATAAAATTGATCACCTCAATAAATTTTTAGAACCTTCCTCCAACGCCGCCCTGGCGCAGGAAAAAAAGGACAACAACAAGGGTATTTATAAAAATGCCGACCTGCTTAAAATGCACGCCTATAAAGATGCTATCCGGCGTACAGGCGGAGCTTATGTGCTGTACCCCGGGCATAAGGATCTTACCCGTAAGGGTTTTCATGAAATCATACCCGGACTGGGCGCTTTCCCGGTGCGACCTTCCAAAACAGAGGATGGCATTGGCGCCTTAAAAGCCTTTACCCTAGCCATTATTGATCATTTTATCAACCGCAGTTCCCAACGGGAAAAATGGGCCTATCATACATTTGATGTGTTTAAGCAAGAGCCCGGGGAAGACAATATACTCAACGAACCTTTGCCGGAGCCTTACGGCCCCAACCGGGATCTGTTGCCAGATGATAATTTTGTGCTCATTGGCTATTATAAATCTGCCGAACAACTGGCCTGGATCAGGAAGCATCGCCTGTACAATTTCAGAACCGGCAGCGGGGCAGGGGGCCTGGTGCTGGATGCGCCCACCGTAAGCGCCCGGTATTTATTATTGCATACTGCCGGGCAGCAACACTCCGGCGAGCTGTGGAAAATTGTAAGCAAGGGCCCGCAGATCTTTTCCCGGCAGGAGTTGCTGGCCAAAGACTATCCTTTTCCCACGCAGGATCATTATTTGGTCATACGCCTGGCGCCTGTGGCGGAGCCTGAGTTTCACCACCTGCAATGGAACTTTAAAAACCTGCCCAACTATGCTTCCGGCAGAACTTCCGCTTTTCCCTTTAC
>JASGDI010000012.1:0-14669 GCA_049841335.1 Niabella sp.
CTGCAAATCCCTGATTTGTCCTTTAAAACTTTGCAGCCTGCCATCAGCTTCTATACCCTGCAACTGTCCACAGGTAACATAGCCCCCTTTGATCTTTGTCAGATCTCCATTTACCTGTGCGTTTAAAACATGCTGCCGGTTAAATACAATATCCAGTTTTCCCGATGAAGATAATTTTAATATCAACTGACCAGTATTTTCTTTCAATTCCTGCGTTTGGGAAAAAGCTCCTGAAGCAGTAATGATACCTATCCGACCCTGGTAAGCAAAGAGCTTAAAATTATTAAAATAATCACACACTACTCCCCCATTATGCACACCATCCAAATAGGCAGTAATGTATAATGTATCAGGATTCCATTCACTTTTTTTGAAAGACAGGTTTGAAACGCTGCTGTTTTGCCTAATACTATAATTCCTGTCGCCCCATTTGGGCAAAGGGCCCAGCAGGATCATTTCTTCTGTTTCTCCCTGCCGTTGCAGTTCCGCGTTCAGTAACTGTCGCATCTGCTGCAACTTTTGCTTTTTGGAACCATCTTTTACAAGGTTCACAAATTCATCAGCATCCCCGTTAAGATCGAACAGCTCTTCAGGTGGCCGGTAACTGTAGCGGTCCAGTAAAAACGCTGTTTTTTCGTCAGCCTTTGATTTTTCAATCCATGAATCAAAATAAAACTCATTCCGCTCTACCTTATCTATATGGGTAACAAATCTCAAACCGGGATAGTAATTTTTGATATAGTGGAACCCTTCTTTCGTAATTACAGATCTGCCCGGCGTATAATTATACCAGTAATGAGGCTCTGCCGAGGTTTCTGCAAAAATATAATCATGATGTGTTTTGCTTTTACCCGATAAAACATCTTTAAAAGATCTTCCATCTAATCCTTTTACCTCCTCTGCTCCCGAAATATCAACTATGGTTGGCAGCATATCCACCAATGATACTAACGCATCGGACACGGCCCCTTTCTTTACGTTTCCGGGCCATTTTATAATTAAAGGCACCCTGATCCCCTTATCATAAACGGTCCACTTGGCTGAGGGGAACTGGGCTCCCTGGTCCGAAATAAACATAGATACAGTCTGGGGTTCCTTTCCCACTTCCTTTATGGTTTGCATTACTTCTCCAAAAAATTGATCAGCCTCTCCGATACTCTGATAATAAGACGCCAATGCATGCCTCGTTTCTTTGGTATCAGCAAGATAGGCAGGAAGCGTTAACCTGTCAGGGTTAAAATCCTTATTAGGAAACCAGGGCACGTGAGGCACCCAGGGAGCCACAATCAGGCAAAGTGGCTGATCGGGTCTTTCTTTGAAATGCTGCCTGATGAGACCCACAGTCTCTTTCTTTTTATCCAGCCTGTTTTCAATGGGTTCATATTGTCCGAACTCCTTACCTATATGTTCGAAAGGGAAACACGCTTCCGGCCCTACATGTATTTTACCTGAGATCACTACCCTGTATCCCTGCTGCTGTAAATAGTGCGGAAGGCTGCGGGTATTGGCCTTCGTGGTAAAATGGTTCATCTGGATACCATTGCGGTGTGGATATAAACCCGTGAATAATGCGCCACGCGAAGGAGAGCACATGGGAGAAGCCGCATAGGCTTTGGTAAAACGGATCCCTTCTGCTGCCAAACGATCAATATTAGGCGTTCTTACTTCATCATTACCATAACATCCAAGGTCCTCCTGATTGAGATCGTCTGCTATGAACAAAACAATATTCGGCTTTTTCTGAGCAGCCAGGTTCAAAGCAAAACTCTGCATACATAAGAGCAGTAAAAAGAAAAAACATAAATTTCTTCCTCTCTTGTAGTTCAATTTAAAATCGTCCTTTTTAATTAACATTTATCGTTATTTATACCACAAGAATAAATTATTTTGTATTGGGAGCAAAACTCAGTATCACAACAGCGCAAGGGTCCATCATTATATTTAGGGCACCTTTTTCTCTTTTATTCGCTTTAATTATTCTGGGAACAATAGTATTCCTGTTTTCCAGACTATTATATTCATTAATATTTTTGCCGGAAAGCTCCCATCTGTTATTTAGTGTATAACCTTCGGGAACCGTTACCGCAACTAACTGACTTTGATCATAAGACCGGTTCACCAACGCTACATTCATGATGGACTCATTAGTACGACTGGCCGTTGCGTCAATAAAAGATAAGTGTTCATTGCCCCAGATCACTTCTGCACAATCCCCTTCTATGGAAGGATGCACTTCGGCTGCTGCCATACCGCTACCCTCAACTGTTACATTCAGCCTTTGTCCTACCATTACCTCCCGGTATTTCTGAAACAGGTAGTACAACGGAGTTTTGAATGCATCATTGTTCCCATAGGTTCTTATCAGCCCATGCCCGTTGACAGGAAAAATGTAATTGGCCATACCTACAATATCTGAGTTGCGTATGAAAACATTCAACATTCCGGCAGCAACGGCCGCATCAAGCAAGCGCCTGGGATCCTGCCGGCTAAATTTATACGCTTTGCCGTCAAATACAGAATGACGGTTGTTCCATTCATCTATACTTAATCGCACAGGGTTCTTTCCCCGCCTGTTCTGGCTGTTATAATAATTCAAATGATCTCCCAGCAACCGAAGATGCTTCTCCATCTTTACCGGTGCAAATAACGAGTTATAAGGATCCTCTACCTTATCATTTTTAAATTTGCCCGCTACATAATAGTGCTGGGTCAAATAATCTATTTCAGTTCCTGCCTTTTCCAGCACTATCTTGTTCCACTCCGCAGTATGGCCTATTCCCAACAACTTCAGTCCCGGAAACCTCTGGTTGATAGTGCCCGCCCAAAGCTTTAACCGTTCTCCATACCCGAATGCTGTTTCGGCGGTATGCTTACCCCAGGGACCATAGTTTTCATTACCAATACCCCAATACAAAACATTATAAGGATCAGTATGCCCATACGCTGCTCTTAACTTTCCAAAATTTGTAGTATCAGGGCTTCCGTTCACATACTCTATCCAGTTCATTGCTTCACCTAAAGTGCCTCCATATTCTACGTTATTGGCCATATTGAAATTGATATAAGGTGTTGTTCCTATTTCTTTACACCATTTCAAAAATTCATCTGTGCCGAACTGGTAAGTTTCTTTTCCCTTCCAGGCATGTGTTTCAACTACAGGCCGCAGGTGTTTGGGCCCTATGCCTTCCCGCCAATGATATTCATGAATAACAGTGCCGCCAGGCCACCGCATCACCGGTATGCTTAGGTCTTTAAGTATAGGAATAAGATTTGTCCTTACTGTGCCGTCTTCACTCACCACACCCCGATAGATTACACTGTCATTCACATTTTCCAGCATCTGGCCATAAATCATCGTATCTATCTGAACAGGATTCGCGGGAATGGAAATGCTTACTTTTGTTTTATTTTGAGCATATATATAAGTATTCGCTACAATCAAAAAACAACAGGCTATCATTTTCAGTTCACTGCTCCTGTTCTTTATTCCTAACCTTTCAGTATTCATAAAATATAGCTTCATATAGGCAACCGTCTTATAACTTAAACAATTTAATATCCGGGGTTTTGTGTCAGGTTCTTATTGGTCTGAATTTCGATATCCGGTATAGGCCAAAGATAATTAGCGCTGGCAACAAATGTGCGGGTTTGTATAACGCGCATCAGGTTGCGGTCCGGCACTGCAGAATAATCAGGCGTTCCGTTCTCATCAATTGCAGGAGCTTTCGACAAAAAGCCCCTGGGGTTTCTGCCATAACAGGGGCCATCCAAAAGCTTATCAGTAATCTTCCATCTTATGATATCAAAATACCTGACACCTTCGCCGACCAGTTCCACTTTTCGTTCTTTCCTTACAATAGACCTTAACTGGGGTTTGGTTTTTCACGGGACATTGCGGTTGTAGGGTTTGGTGATGATCCTGCTGCATCTATCATAGAACCCGGATTAACTTCATTTGCACAAAAGCCTTATGAGCTAGGAACTATAGCAGGTAAATATATGCTCGAATTACTTAATGACAAGTACACACATTTCCACTCTGAAATGAAAATCTGCAAAGGGCAGTTGATCGTAAGAAAATCCTCAGATGATTAATCCCTTTTTAAACAAAAATGTTAAAAATAATCCCCGTACAGTATCTGTTAGTTTTATCCCTTTATCATCGTCAGCAGCATTTTAAACGCTGTGGTAGCATACACTGCATGCGGAATATTAGCAGGTAAAATAATCATCTCCCCGGCTTTTACTTCGTGAGGTTCCCCGGCAATATGGATTTCAGATGTACCATCCAATACCTGTACCACAGCATCAAACGGAGCAGAATGCTCACTGAGCTGCTGTCCTTCGGCAAAAGCAAATAAAGTAATGTTTCCGGCTTTATTTTTAATAATCTGCTGGCTGACAATACTGTTTTTTACATAACTGATCTCTTCGTTCGGCGCAAAAACTGTAGCTCTTTCTGCAGGTGTGCTCATTTTATATTACATTAATTTTTTAATCAATAGTATCAGTAAGCAGCAATAAGCTCCCCGTTCCGGATCAGGTCAAGCCCTTTTTTATCCGATGCCTCTACCCTGCCTATTACCTGAGCCTCTATACCAAAAGACTGCGCAACAGCAATCATAGCTGCTGCATCCGCTTCGTTGGTATATATTTCCAAACGGGTGCCCATATTAAATACCTGGTACATTTCTTTGTCATCGGCTCCGCTGGCTTCTTTAATAATATCAAAAACTACCGGGGGAGTAAACAGGTTATCTTTAATGATCTTTACGTTATCCGGCACATATTTCAGGCATTTGGTCTGTCCGCCACCGCTGCAATGGATCAACCCGTTAATAGCATCAAAATGTGTTTCCAGTAAAGTCTTCATAACAGGTGCAAAAGTTCGGGTAGGGCTTAAAATCAACTTGCCTACCGATGTTTCAGCCCCATCAACAGTAATTTTGTCCGTCATCCTGTACTTACCAATGTACACTACCTCATCGTTTAAAGAAGGCTCATAGGTTTCAGGAAAGTTTTCTGCGTAATATTTGTTCAGCACATCGTGCCTGGCACTGGTTAAACCGTTACTGGCAAGTCCGCTGTTATATTCCGTTTCATAACCAGCCTTACCAAAAGATGCCAATCCTACGATCACGTTGCCTGGAGCAATTTTTTCGTTGGTAATTACTTTATTTTTAGGCCAGCGGGCCACCATGGTACCATTTACAGCTATAGTTCGCACCACATCACCTACATCGGCAGTTTCACCGCCCATAAAAGTAATGTTCACACCATAGTTTTTCATGGTATCAAAGAACTGCTGGCTGCCATTGATCACTTCGCTCAGCACTTCGGCCGGTATCAGGGCTTTATTCCTGTCAATGGTAGAAGAAAAGGCCAGCTTATCATAAATACCCACACAAAGCAGATCATCAAGGTTCATCACAATTGCATCCTGTGCAATACCACGCCACACACTAGCATCCCCGGTTTCTTTCCAGTACAGGTAAGCCAGGATACTTTTAGTACCTGCACCATCCGCGTGCATCACATTCACCCAATCATGATGGCTATCGGAATCACCTACCAGCACATCAGGGTATATTTTGCAAAACGCATTTGCAAACAAGCCCTTATCCAGGTTTTTTACGGCTTCATGCACTTCTTCTTTCTGGGCAGATACGCCCCTCTTGGAGTATAACGACATTTTATTTTTATGTTATCAGCACCTGTGCAATTCCCGGCGTTCTTGCGTCGCACACTGGTGCACCTATGCATGTATCAACAATTATTTCAAGGTTGCGAAGATAAAACAATCGGAGCGATAGTTCATGGTTCATAGCTCATAGTTCATAGTGTGTAAAAAAAAGGTTCAATAACCACTATTTTAGCCTATCACATTTCAACATTTTAACTTGTCAACTTACCAACTTAAATTTGCGTGCGATGAAAATTCATTACGATATAAACAATCTGCCTTCCTTCAAAAATGCAGTGATCACTATCGGCACTTTTGACGGCGTGCACGAGGGTCATAAAAAAATCATTAGCCAGCTCACCCAAACTGCCCGTGATGCAGGTGGAGAGTCCGTCATCATCACTTTTCATCCCCATCCCCGCAAAGTTGTTTCTTCCTCCATTTTAGGTATCCGCCTTATTAATACGTTGAGCGAGAAAACAGAGCTGCTTGAAAAGTTGGGTGTTGACCATCTCATTGTAACACCTTTTACAGAGGTTTTTGCCCACCAGGAACCGGAAGATTATTTAAAAAATTTCCTGGTAGAAAAGTTCCATCCGCACACCGTTATTATTGGCTACGATCACCGTTTTGGCAAAAACCGCAAAGGCGATTACAAGCTCCTCGAAGCTTGGCAGGACAAGTACAACTACCATTTAAAGGAAATTCCCAAGCACATCCTGGACCATATAGGCATCAGCTCTACCAAAATACGGGAAGCTATCCTAAACGGAGATACCACTACCACCAACCACCTTTTGGGCTACAACTTCTTTTTTGAAGGAGCTGTAGTGCATGGCGACAAACTGGGCAGGGAACTAGGCTACCCTACTGCTAATTTAAAAGTGCAGAACGAGGAAAAGATCGTTCCGGGAGACGGTATATATGCGGTTTACGCATCACTGAAAAATGAAGATGGCAGCAATGGCCCACTTATGAAAGGCATGATGAGCGTTGGCTTCCGCCCTACTGTGGACGGTAAAAAAAGGGTGATTGAGGTTAACCTTTTTGACTTTCACAATGAAATTTACGGAAGGACGTTAAGGGTATATGTAAAGCAGTTTTTACGCAGCGAAGAAAAATTCGACAGCCTGGAAGCGCTGATCAAAAAAATTGATAATGATAAAGTGGAGAGTTTGAGGGTGTTATAATGAGTTACAAAAACATAAACCTATTACTAAAATGTAAAAAACATTCAAAGATCAGGTAAGCAGAAGAACATGGTACCGCGGTAAAACGGGCTATAGAAATTTTCCATGCAGCACCGGTTCGCCTGAAGATCAAGAGCTTCAATCCTTACTTCTTTTAATTCGGGCTTATGAAGACAGATTTATTCCAATGAATTTAGAAAAACATAACAAAGCTCCTCACCACTCCTAATAATCTCACCCATCAAATAAATACAGGTTCAGACTTTTCAACTATTTTTGACAGATGGAAGTAAACGAAGTATTGGTAGACAAGCTGGCACATTTGTCCAAGCTTACTTTTACCGAGCAGGAAAAGAAAGATATTTCTAAAGACCTTCAGAATATGATCGGTTTTGTAGAAAAGCTCAATGAGCTGGACCTCAAAGATGTGGAACCATTAATGCACATGAGCGATGAAATAAACGTGCTGCGGGAAGATGAGATCAAAGGCTCTGTAAGCCGTGAAGAAGCACTGAAAAATGCCCCGGAAACCGATGGGCAGTTTTTCCTGGTACCTAAAGTGATTAAAAAGTGAATAAAGAACAGCAAGTAGGTAGGACATTAAAAAAATTCCGGATACTATTTCACATCAGCATATTAGCACATTAACAAATGCCCGGCATCATACATATCGACCAGTTACGAAAAAGCTATTTTATGGGTCAGCAGGAGCTGCCTGTATTAAAAGGTATTTCGTTAGATATCTACAAAAACGAATACGTTTCATTGATGGGCCCTTCGGGTAGTGGTAAAAGCACACTCATGAATATTTTAGGCTGCCTGGACAGCCCTACAGCAGGCACTTATATTCTAAATGGTCATGATGTGAGCAAAATGGAAGATAATGCACTTGCAGAAGTACGCAATAAAGAAATTGGTTTTGTGTTTCAGCAGTTCAATTTATTGCCCAGACTCACCGCACTAGAAAATGTGGCGCTGCCTTTAATTTATGCGGGCCTGTCTAAGAACATCCGTAATGAAAAGGCCATGCAGGTACTGGAAAAAGTGAATCTTACCGATCGTAGCCATCATAAGCCTAATGAACTGAGTGGTGGCCAGTGCCAGCGCGTAGCAATTGCAAGAGCTTTGGTCAATGATCCTTCCATCATTTTAGCAGATGAGCCAACCGGTAATCTCGACACTAAAACTTCCTATGAGATCATGGATATTTTCGGGCAGATACATGCAAGTGGCAATACTGTTGTTTTGGTTACCCATGAAGAGGACATAGCCCGCCACTCCCATCGTATTGTGCGACTAAGAGACGGTTTGATTGAAACGGATCAAAAAGTGGAAAACCCTACGATTGCGCATGTACGTTGAGAGGACAGAGGACAGATGACCGAAGACAGTTGAAAAAAATCCAAAGTCTAACGTCTAAATACTAACATCCAGATACTAAAATGTCCTTTAAAATTTATACAAAAACAGGCGATAAAGGAAAGACCTCATTAATTGGCGGCACAAAGGTTTCCAAATCCCACCTTCGTATTGAAAGCTATGGAACAGTGGATGAGCTTAATGCACATATCGGCCTTTGTAAAGACCTGCTGAAAGAAGCAACCGCTGTCCCTGTTTTACAGGATATACAGAACAAGCTTTTTATTATTGGTGCAGCACTGGCCTGCGATCCTGATAAACCAGTCAAAGTAACTCTTCCCAACCTGCAAGAAAGCGACTGCGAGCTGCTGGAAAAAGAAATAGACCAGATGGACGCGGCATTAGAGCCAATGAAATTTTTCATTTTACCGGGTGGCGATGTAACCATTTCGCAGCTACATATTGCACGATGTATTTGCCGCCGTGCAGAAAGGTGTTGTGTGAGATTGGAAGAAGTCTCCCCCATTGCGCCTCTCATCATACAATACCTGAACCGTCTCAGCGATTATTTGTTTGTACTGGCTAGATATACAGGGCATCTGCTAAAAGTACCGGATATCCCGTGGAAACCGCGAAAGGATTGACAGTTAGTAGGGAACAGGTACTTAGAAAAATAGCCTGAAGGGGTTTATCCTGCGCCCCTGTTAACTGTGCATTGTCATCTGTCAACCTGATTTGCAGTATCTTAAAACAAACGATTGCGCTTTTAATGCGCAGAAAGTAAATTGTTTGTTATATTAGTGCCTCGAATTTCAACTACAAAAAATTTTAATTGCGATGTCATACCCATTTCAGATCAAATCCATTGAGCAATATCACGAAGACTACAAGCGGAGCCTGGAGGATCCCGAAGGTTTTTGGAGCGAGGTTGCAGACAGTTTTGAATGGAGAAAGAAACAGCCTTTCAGTAAGAAAACACTGGACTGGAATTTTACCGAACCCAAAATAAAGTGGTTTGAAGGCGCCAAGCTGAACATTACCGAAAACTGCTTAGACAGACACCTGGAAAGCATTGGCGACCGCCCTGCTATCATTTGGGAGCCTAACGATCCTAACGAAAAAACAAGAACGCTCACCTACAAAGTGCTTCACAAGAAAGTATGCGAGTTTGCACAGGTGCTACGTAATAACGGGGTTAAAAAAGGGGACCGTGTTTGTATTTATATGGGCATGATACCGGAGCTGGTCATTGCTGTTTTGGCCTGTGCAAGAGTAGGCGCTATACACTCTGTAATTTTCGGGGGTTTTTCGGCACAAAGCATTGCAGACAGGCTAGATGATGCGGAAGCGGAATATATTATTACTTGTGATGGCGCTTATCGCGGAGCAAAGGACATTCCTTTGAAATCTACCATTGATGATGCCCTGATAGGTAACCGCACTGTAAAAAGAGTAATTGTTTTTACCCGTACCCGTACCCCTATGAGTATGATAAAAGGCCGCGATGTATGGTGGAGGGATGAGGTAGAAGATGTTATTGAATCCATGCACGAAGATGTGGTTAAAGTTCCTGCAGAAGAAACAGATGCTGAAGATCCGTTGTTTATACTTTACACATCGGGCAGCACGGGCAAGCCTAAAGGTGTGGTACATACCACGGCAGGTTATATGCTTTGGACAGCCTATACATTTGTTAATGTATTTCAATATAACCCCGGTGATATTTTTTTCTGCACCGCAGATATAGGATGGATCACAGGACACAGCTATATTGTTTACGGCCCGTTACTGGCCGGCGCTACCTGCCTGATGTTTGAAGGCATTCCCACATGGCCCGACGCCGGCAGATTCTGGGATATTGTTGACAAGCATAAGGTTAATACTTTATATACAGCACCTACTGCCATCCGCTCTTTAATGAGTCATGGTCTGGAGCCACTGGAAGGTAAAGACCTTTCTTCCCTGAAAGTGTTGGGAACAGTAGGCGAACCTATTAATGAAGAAGCCTGGCATTGGTATGATGAACATATCGGCAAGAAAAAATGCCCGATTGTGGACACCTGGTGGCAAACAGAAACCGGTGGTATATTGATTTCAAACCTGGCAGGCGTAACACCGGCAAGACCGAGCTGGGCAACGCTTCCGCTACCCGGCGTAAAACCGGTATTGGTAGATGAAAAAGGAGAAGAAGTAACAGAACTCACTGATATACATTACAGCGGTAACCTTTGCCTTACCATGCCCTGGCCGGGAATTTTGCGCACTACCTGGGGCGACCATGAACGCTGCCGGCAAACCTATTTTGGCACTTATGAAAATAAATACTTTACAGGTGATGGCGCGTTTAAAGATGAAGAGGGCAATTTCCGTATTACAGGGCGTGTAGATGATGTATTAAACGTCAGCGGCCACAGGCTGGGTACGGCAGAAGTAGAGAACGCCATCAATATGATGGCAGGCGTGGTGGAAAGCGCTGTGGTGGGCTACCCACACGAGCTGAAAGGACAGGGCATTTATGCTTATGTAGTTTTGGATAGCAAGCACAGACATGAGGAAGACGACCATCTGACCAAACAGGATCTGCTGGCCACTGTTTCGCGTATTATTGGCCCTATTGCCAAGCCCGATAAGATCCAATTTGTGAGCGGCCTGCCTAAAACCCGGAGCGGTAAAATCATGCGCCGCATACTTCGTAAAGTAGCCGAGGGAGAGCTGGAGAACTTAGGAGATACCTCTACCCTTTTAGATCCGGCTGTAGTAGAAGAAATCAAGGAAGGCCGGTTGTAATAACTATATATTCAGCCAACAGAGCGCCTGCTTCCTGATACGAGGCAGGCGTTTATTTTATACCCCTTAGAAACTTTTTTACGCTTTCCATATCCTTTGTTCCCGGTGCTGTTTCAAACTTACTGTTTACGTCCAGGGCAAAAACATTATTAGTTAATGTAAATTGCTTTACCTGCTCCATATCATCCATACCAATACCCCCGCTTAAAAAATAAGGTTTGGTTATATTTCCTTTTGATAAAACAGACCAGTCGAATTTTTTCCCGGTACCTCCGTATTCCTGTGCTTTAGTATCGAAAAGAAAATAATCAGCGGCTTTTTCGTAAGGTTTTAATATTTCAGAAAGGTCTTCATCGCCTTTTACCCGGAATGCTTTTATAACAGTAACTTTACCTTTTATGCCGCTACAAAAATCTGCGGTTTCATCTCCGTGCAGTTGAACGGCATTCAATCCATATTCATCAACCGTTTGTAAAATAACATCCACTGATTCATTTACAAACACGCCCACTTTTTGTATAGATGCAAAGCCTTTCAGATCAGCCGCTGCCAACTTATTACCTGCAAAACGCGGAGATTTTTCATAAAAAATAAAACCCGCATAATCCGCTCCCATAGCAGCCAGCTGCTCTACCTGCTGCATATCCGTCATACCACATACTTTAATTTTCAAAAGTTCCATAACAATTTAAAAGTTGTAGCTCTTCGGGACTTGCAGTCCCGAAGAGCTATGCTGTAGCCTTTGGCTACTTTTAAAAATAGCCAAAGGCTATAGTATAGTCCTGCGAAACATTTTGTTTCGTAGAGCATCGGTTTTGAAAACCTTATAGGTTACCAACTCTTAATTTTTGCACAAAAGCCTCAAAAGCCGCTGGCGTATCCGGCTGCTTCATAAAGTACTCTCCTATCAGAAATCCCTTAAAACCATTTTCTTTAAAAAGCAGGATATCTTCTATTTTATCAATACCGCTTTCTGCAATCTTTATTTTATCAGCAGGCAGCTTTTCTGCCATACGCAGGCTTCGCTCAATATCTACGCTAAAGGTTTTCAGATCGCGGTTGTTGATACCTACAATTTTTGTAGCGTCACAAATATGCTCCAGTTCTTCCTCTGCATGAAGCTCCAGGATCGTTTGCAGGCCTAAAGACCCTGCAAATTCAGCCAGGTGCTTTACCTCAGCCGGAGTTAAACAAGCCGCAATCAGTAAAATCACATCAGCTCCAATGGATTTGGCTTCTACAACCTGGTATTCATCTACAACAAAATCTTTGCGAAGAATGGGAATATCATTTTTGCGTGCCTGCGCCAGGTCTTCATCCGAACCACCGAAAAAGTTTATATCTGTTAACACAGACAAACAAGCCGCGCCAAACTTTGTATAAGCAGATGTAATTTCATTTATATCTGCATTTTCTTTTATAAACCCTTTGGAGGGCGATTTTCTTTTAAACTCAGCAATAATGCCGGTGCTGTCTTCTTTTAACAAAACTTCCGAAAGCGGACGGACAGGAATAGAAAAAGCCGCCCTTGATTCCAGGTCTTTCAAAGACATTTTTGCCTTGCGTACTGCAACCTCTCCTTTTTTATGCGCTACAATTGTATCTAAAATATTCATAAACCTCACCCCATAAAACCGTCTCAAAAGGGGATGTCTGACTGAGCTTGTCGAAGGCTAACGATTGGGTTATCCATATTTCGTCAAGCTCAATATGACAACAAAATTGACTTTTAAGACGGCTACTATTTTATTGTAAAGAAATCAATTTTTTTAAACATGCGTTTGCTTTGCCCGATCTCAAACTCTCCTTTGCTGCTTCAAAAGCATCGTCATAGCTTTTAAAAGATCCCGTAACCTTCAAAGCTATTGCAGCATTTGCCAAAACCACTGCTTCCTGCTCCGGCGTACCTTTTCCTTCTATTATAGCTTTAAAAATATTTGCTGCTTCTTCCACTGTATTTCCCCCGGAAATAGATTCTGGCTTCACTTCCATGCCGGCCAGTTGCGCAGCAGATAATACTTTTTCTCCCTCGTGCGTAAACAGCTTGCTATCTCCTGTCAGTGAAATCTCATCGTATCCATCCAACCCATGCACAATGGCAAAATTTCCTCTTTGCTGCTGTAACAAATAATTATACAGCCTTGCCATCTCCAGGTTATATACACCGATAATGCTAAACTCAGGAAACGCGGGATTAACCAGCGGCCCCAGCATATTAAAGAAAGTACGCATACCCAGGTTTTTCCGGATAGGGCCAACATTCTTTAAAGCCGGATGAAACATGGGGGCATGCAAAAAACAAATATTAGCTTCTTCCAGTTCCTTTCTCAACGCTGCATTATCATTTTTAAAGCGGTAGCCCAATGATTCAATTACATTGGAAGAACCGCTGATGGCTGAAGCGCCATAGTTACCATGCTTGCTCACTTTGTGTCCCGCTCCTGCTACAATAAAACAAGACAGCGTAGATATATTAAAAGTATTCTTTCCATCGCCGCCCGTACCCACAATATCAATCGTATCCAATCCGGTGAAATCCATAGGCAGGCAAAGCTCCAGCAGCGCATCTTGGAAACCCTGTAATTCCTGCAAGGTAATGCTTCGCATCAGGAATACTGTCATAAACGCCGTTACCTCATGCTCATTGTAAACGCCCTTGCCAATATTTACCAGCGCCTCCTTTGCGGCGGCACGATCAAGGGTTTTATGTTCAAATAATAAAGCCAGTAATTTTTTCATTTACTCTTTTATTTTAAAACGGGTCAGACCAGGTGAAAAATTATTCCGCCAACCAGTTCCTTAAGATCTGCTCTCCCACCGGTGTCAGCACACTTTCGGGATGAAACTGTACCCCGCGCACATCATATATTTTATGCCGCAGCGCCATGATCATATCGTTCTCATCAACGGCAGTTACTTCCAGTTCATCAGGAAAGTCCTCTTTTGACACCGCCCAGGAGTGATAACGGCCCACTTCAATATCGGTAGGTAAGCCTGCAAACAGCCTGGCATCTTCTTTAACTATTTTGCACGATGTTGCTACCCCATGATATACTTTTGACAGGTTGGTCAGCTTGCCGCCAAAAGCTTCACCTATGGCTTGTTGCCCCAAACACACGCCCAATATGGATTTTGTAGCAGCATATTCTTTTATAAGAGGTAATAACAAACCTGCTTCCACAGGAATGCCGGGGCCGGGAGAAAGAATGATCTTATCGTAGCCTTTCACTTTTTCAAGCGGTATCTGGTCGTTGCGGTACACATCTACTTTCTGATGTAATATTTTTTCAACCAGGTGAACCAGGTTGTAAGTAAAAGAATCGTAATTATCAAAAACGAGAAGCTTCATGTAGAATGTAAAATATTGAATGTAAAATGATAAAGTTTAATTTGATAATAGCCCATAGCCGATCCATAAATATGATCTGCGACTATCAACTAATTTGCTGTGCTACTTCAACGGCTTTTTTAAGAGCGCCTAGTTTATTATTTACTTCCTGCAGCTCATTTTCGGGCATGCTGGCTGCTACCACACCTGCACCAGCCTGGTAATACAAAGTATTGCCCCGGCTTAGAAAGGTACGGATCATAATAGCCTGGTTGCAACTCCCGTTGAAACCCATAAAACCTACAGCACCGCCATAATAGCC
>JASGDI010000013.1:0-8665 GCA_049841335.1 Niabella sp.
CTACATGCATGATTGCTGTTTGTTATCGAATGTGCTCTCATCCTTTCTCACTTCTTTAAATCTTCAAATTTATTAGTTCAATACATCAAAATCTCAAAGAACTGTTTCTAGTGTACAAACATAGGAGCTATCGGGATGATTTTTGGCTCCACCTTTTTATCAAGAAAAAGGTGGAAAAACATAAAGTTGTAATAAGCTCGTTGTTAATATATTATCGAATACGTCATTGGCAGCTTGTCGAAGGCTAACGATTTGGGTATCAATATTTCGTCAAGCTTTCCACAGGAGTTCATTGGACAATATGTACAATCAAATTGACTTTTGGGATAGCCACTATAAAAAATCCCCTCGTAGAAACGTGGGGATTAAACCAAAACTAACTGCTTATGAGAAAAACTTGCTTGTTGTACTTCTGTATATTTTGACGTCCTGGCAAAATATTTCTTTCGCCGGAAAACCCAAAAACTGCGCTATTTAACAATTTCTTAATTATTGCTGCGGAAGAGTTTTTCCAGCTCTTTTCCAAGGCTTTGAATATCAACAGTTCCGTCCAGTACTTTGTGGTGGTCTGTAGTATAAAAATCATCTTCCGGTGCTGTTTTTGTTTGTGAAGGGTAGATCAGCAGGAAATTATTTTGCCTGAAATACCTGTCCAGGTAAGTAAAGACCTTGCTCATGTGTGGGTTGTAAGACAGGCCCTCTTTTCTGCTCAGCACAAAAGTGAGGAGATCGTTAGGCGACACTTCCCGGCTGAGTACCAGCAGATCTTCCCATTCGGTAAATTCCCGGAACGTATAATTGACAGGGTTGGCTTCGTTCAGGTTTTTTATAATGGATTTAAGGCGTGCTGCTCCAAAGAACGTAACACCGCCGCCGCAGTTTTTGGAAAGCCGCCATATACTGGAAAGCCAGTAATAGAAGCCGCTTTCATTTTCTGCATGGGGAGGTATTACAACAATATGTTTCTTTATGGTAGAAAGAGGCTGTACAGGATTAAAAACGTAAGTAGTTATTTTATCGTTTTCGAGGATGCCGTTAATAAGCCTGAAGCTTTTAACGGAGCTGTAAGGAGTAGTGCTGTAACCCAGTATAAGGTCTGTGATTTTATTGGCCTTTACTTCCCCGGTAATGCCGTTTATGATTTCATCGTACCTGATGATATCTGTTATGGCTATATCAGCAGAAGCACCTGTTTGCACAGCAATCTGCAGCATTTTTTTAGCGGTTTTATCAGATTCATCCGGCGCATCCTGCTTGTTGATGATATTGAGTGCAAAAAGCTGGTCGGTAGCACTGTTTTGCTTAATGTTCAGTGCCAGCTGAACCAATTGTTCTGTTCTCTCAATGGAATTGGTAGCAATTAAAATGTTCATGCCGTCCTGGTCGGTACTGTCGTTATCGTTCTTTCCTGTTTCCGTTTCGCGGGCCAGCCTGCTTCCCCCTTTTTGCGTTACCACGGAAGCCAGGGTACAGGTGATCAGGATCACGAGAATAGACCCGTTCAGCACATCTTCGTTTAACAGCCTGATAGGAGCACCATCGGGCATTTCAGCAATAACAATATTATAGCCCACCATTACAGCAGCAAGTGTTGCCGCAGCCTGTGCCACACTTAAACCAAAAATGACCTGCAGCTGGCTTTTATTCATCCTGAAGGTTTTGGTAGTGGCCCATGCTGCCAGCCATTTGGCAGCAATAACGCCCAGGGTAAGCACTGCCGCTACCTTTAAGGTGCCGGTGCTTTTAATAAACACTGTAAAGTCGATGAGCATACCTACGCTTATCAGGAAAAAGGGAATAAAAAGCGCGTTCCCTACAAATTCTACCCGGTTCATCAGCGGGGAAGTATGCGGTATCAGCCTGTTCATGGCAAGGCCTGCCAGGAAAGCGCCAATGATGCCTTCCACACCGGCCAGCTCAGCCAGTACTGCTCCTAAATAAACCATTACCAGCACAAAAATGAACTGCGAGATCTTATCGCTTACGGTTTTAAAGAACCATCTTCCTATAACAGGAAATATAAAGATAACAATGAGGCCAAAAGCCAGGATGGAAACGGTCATCCTGATCCAGAAAGCAGTGTCCGCTTCACCTTTGGTCATACCCACTATGGCGGCTAATACCAACAGGGCGAGTGTATCGGTGATCATGGTTCCGCCAACCGTTATATTTACCGATTTGTCTTTTGTGATGCCCAGCTTACTGGCAATTGGGTAGGCCAGCAGGGTATGGGAAGAGATAAGGCTGCCCAGCAAAACCGAGGTCATGAGGTTAAAATGTAAAATATAAAAGCTTCCCAGGGTGCCTATGATCATGGGGATACAGAAAGTGTACAGGCCAAAGCCAATGCTTTTCCACCTGTTCTTTTTGAATTCCACCAGGTCTATTTCCAGTCCTGCCAGGAACATAATATATAGCAGCCCCGTGGTGCCCGAAACCACGATGCTGCTATCCCGTTCCAGTACACCAAAGCCGTTGGGCCCTATAAGGGCCCCGGCAATGATCAATCCTATTAAATGCGGGATCTTTAATTTATTGAGCAGCAGAGGTGCCAGCAGCACAATCAATATAACTACCAGGTATCTCAGGATTGGGTCTGAGATGGGGAGCGTGGTATCTGCAATATTCAGTAGCATACGGGTGAATTCTAAAAAGGAAGGGTTTTATTTTTTGGTACCGGCAGAACGGGTGGCATCTATTTTAAAAACAGCGTTGCAGCCATCGGCCTGCGTTATGATGCGCTCGCCGCTTAATTTATTGATGTTGTCAATTTTAAGGTCTACTGTCATAGAGGAGGCGGAAGAGTCTGCAATATTGGACGGTACCGTTAGCTGAAAGCCTGAGCCATTGAAAGAGCCGGTATATACACGTATCAGTTTCTCCCCCTGCATTGCACTAACGCCTACCGCTTCGTCTCTCTTATTGAACAGCCATGTTTCTTTCCTGGTATCGCCTACTGCAAAGCCCTGGCAATTGGTTTTAGTGCAACGCATGCTTACTTCCCATGCTCCCGCCAGGGAATCGGGCAGGGGCAGGCCTGCTACAGGCAAAAAGCCGGAACTGTCCTGGGGTACCAGGTTTCGTTTAAGGCTGTCTTCCAGTAACCTGAGCTCCTTTTCTTTTAGTAAAACAGCCTGCTCACGCCCGGCGAGCCTTTTTTCCCGTTCGTCCAGTTCCTGCTTACGGCTCTGAAATCCACAGCCTGCGAAAAAACAGGTAAGGAGCAGGACAAAAATGATTTTTTTCATAATCAGGTTTTTTTAACCGGGGCTGAACCCCGGATTCTTTGATAAGGTGCTGTATTAAAGTTATTGAAACTTCTTTACCATTCACAATATTGAAAGCTTCAATGGCTTCACAACAGATAATTGTGAACAAGGTAACAGACCGCTG
Source organism: Niabella sp. (assembly GCA_049841335.1). GTDB lineage: Bacteria > Bacteroidota > Bacteroidia > Chitinophagales > Chitinophagaceae > Niabella. The sequence continues at coordinate 3,394 of JASGDI010000013.1, forward strand.
AAATATACAATGAAAATTGAGAACAGGGTACTAATGGAGGAAACGGTCTGCAAAGTGCTCCCCGGCAATTTTCAGAACCTTAAGGTTCTGTTTCCATTAAATATTCGTCTTCCAATGGCGGCAGCTTTTTAATAAAGCTGTTGTTTAAAGACACTACCGAGGATGCCGAATACAACCCTATCAGCGGGTTATTATAATTATAGTCTATAAGGGTAAGCTTCACCAGCCCGTCAATGGCCAGCTCTATATAAGCGCCATACCGGATCAGCTTAAAATGATAAGTGTACCGCTCGTTGATCTTAAAAACATTATCCTGCAGTATTTTAAACCTGAAATTGGACCGTATATCCGTTTCGTTAAAGCCCCAGGCCCTTAGTTCTACATGACCGTTTACTACATCAAAGGAATAATAGTAGCCTGAGCCCTCTTCGTCCATATCCGTAACAAGGCCTAATTTGCCCATACCTTCTACTGATAACACGCCCTCCCAGATAAAATTATCATCAGGTTTCTCAAATACAAAAACTTCATACCCGCTGCGCGCTCCCATTACCAGCCTGTTATCTTCTACTGAAAAAGATGCGGTGCTGTTGCCGAACAATCTTTTAAAAGAAGGAAAACTGTTTTGGGGAATATCATCGTAGGCTATAGCCTCCCAGTGATCAAAGCTTTTAAGCAAAAGCCTTCCTTTTTCATCGGTATCTAATTGTTTGGGAGGCAAAAATACGCGATGGGAATTGATAAGGCCCGATGTATAAAAAAAGGCATAGATCAGGAGCTTGCCGTTTTTGCTTTCTATAACCCTTGCGGCGTAATTGCCTTGCGGCAGTAACACATTAGCGTGGAAGGCGTGGTATTCGTCCAGGAAATCGTGGCTGAACCAATAGCGTACTTTAATGTCTTCTCTTATAGATGCAATAGTATAATATTTGCCGTTAAGCTCAAATACACAGGGGCATTCCAGGTCATCATACACCATAGGGTAGTGAAGGGGTGGCAGGTATTCAATGCCCTCTTTATGATGTTTTAAAAGCCCGATGCAGCCGCGCCTTGATACAGGGCCGCTCGCGGTACGTGCACATACCAGGTAGTAGGTCTCATTTTTATAATCAAACCGGAAGGGGTCCCTGAAGCTCAGCCATTTGCGGGGACTGTCTTCTATGCTTTCGTACCAGGGGCCTCTGGATGCTATAGGGAAAACGCCTTCATTTTTTTTCTCCCAGTGATAAAGGTCTTTTGATACAGCCAGCCCGATTAAGGAATTAGTGCCACGCAGCTTTCGCTGAAGGCCTGTATAGTACATTTCAAAGCCTTCATCGGTTTTATATACGTGCATCGTCCACAGCATGTCATCATCCCACTCGCCGGGATCGCCTACAAACAGGGCATTTTTCACCCGTTTCCACGAAATACAGTCTTTGGATACAGCATGCGCTATATAATCATGATTAGGTATAATGAGATGGAACAAATGATATATCCCGTTGTGGAGGATAATGGTAACATCGCCTATTTCCCAGTCGCTAAAGCCTGAGCCGGTATAAAAACTCCTTTGTATATTTTGCATTTATCTAAAAATAACTATATTTCGGCTATCTCAGAAAGCCATAACCTGAAAAATGAAACGGCCATAGGTTGAGAATTTTTACATAGTCCGTTCACTCGGGCATCCGGTATTGAAAATAAAAAACATACGGATGAAACATTATTATATACAATTATTCAGTCCTCACGGTTTAATAAGGTTTAAAAATGCAGAAATAGGGCGCGACAAGGATACCGGCGGACAGGTGAAGTATGTGCTGGAGCTGCTGGAAGCGCTGTCGAAGCACCCGCAGGTAAGAAAAGTGGATTTGTTCACCCGCAGAATTACAGATAAAAGGGTATCTGACGCTTATAGCCAACCCATAGAAACAGTGAATGAAAAAGCACGCATTGTGCGGATAGATTGTGGCGGGCATCTTTACAAAGAAAAGGAGCATCTGTGGGATCACCTGGATGAGTTTATCAATAATACCATCCGTTTTTATGAAGATGAGGATGATTATCCTGATGTATTGCATGGCCATTATGCTGACGGGAACTACATTGCATGTGAGCTGAGTAAAATTTTTGCGCTCCCTTTTATTGCTACCGGGCATTCGCTGGGACGCAACAAAAAGAACATACTGTTAAGCCAGGGATGGGATGAAAAAAAAGTGAATGAGCGCTTTAATATGCAAAGGCGTATTGATGAGGAAGAGAAGGCCATTGCTAATGCTGATGTAGTGATTGTAAGCACACAACATGAGATTAATACGCAGTACAGGGATTATAATAATAAGCACGGGGCCAGCTTTAAGGTAATACCGCCCGGTATCAACAGCGATGTGTTCTATCCTTATTATCGCCTTGAAATGCCTGCTTTTGAAATGACCCTGGAGCAGGAGCAGGCAATGTATAAGATACATTCAGAGATCGAGCGTTTTTTATTCAATGCCGATAAGCCCCTGGTGCTTTCTATTGGCAGGGCTGATAAAAGAAAAAATTTTGAAGCCATTATTAACAGCTATGGCCAGGATAAGGAATTGCAGGCGATGGCCAACCTGGCCATTTTTGCAGGTGTAAGAAAAGACATTACACAAATGCCTGATGATGAGAAGGAAATACTGACCAACCTGCTCCTGCTCATGGACAAGTATGATTTGTATGGAAAAATGGCACTGCCCAAAAAGAACGACCCTGCTGTAGAGGTACCCGAGATTTACCGGATAGCGGCACGTAAAAAAGGGGTTTTTGTAAATGCTACTCCCGGCGAAAATTTCGGGCTGACGATTGTGGAAGCCGCCGCCTGCGGTTTGCCTATAGTAGCGTCTCCAACCGGCGGACCCAAGGAAATTGTTGAAAATGCCGGCAATGGGCTGTTAGTAGATGTGGAAGACACTGCAGCAATAGCAACAGCGCTGAAAAAGATTATTGCTGACCGTGCTTTATGGGAGCAATACTCTGCCAATGGTATAAAAGCCGGCGCCGAAGATTATGCGTGGAATAAACATGCTGAGAAATACGTGGAAACGGTCAATAATATTTTTGAAGAAAAGGCAGAAAAATTTCATGCCGAAACTTCTTTTGGCCGGAAGCTGGCCGATGCCCGCTTATTCCTTATCAGTGATTTAGATGGCACACTCGTTGACGGAGATGATATAACCGGTCTGGAAACATTGATGAGCTGGTTAAAAGAGCACCCGGAGACCGTTTTTGGAATTTCAAGTGGCAGGAATAAAGAACTGCTGAAAGCCGCCATTGCAAAATATCCTTTTATAGATCCTCATATCCTTATTTGCTCGGCAGGAACGGAACTGTATTATACTAAAGACTTTATTCCTGACGCAGGCTGGGAAAAGCACATCAACCATCAGTGGAAAAGAGAGGCTATCGTACAGGCAATGAAAGAAGTGGCCCCTGTTAGGCCACAGGGAGAGGACGCTCAGTGGCCTTATAAAATAAGCTATTTTACCGGGGATAAGTTTACCGGCGATGACCTGGCTAATATTAATAAGATCCTGTATGATAAAAAGTTATATGCAAAAGTGCTGCTTACGGATAATAAGTATCTTGATATCATACCACGCAGGGCCGGCAAGGGGAATGTGGTGAGGTATTTAAGCTATAAATGGAAGATACCCGTTGAGCAGTTTATAACTGCGGGTAATGGCGGTAACGATATAGATATGCTCCAGGGACAGGCAAAGGGGATTGTGGTGGCCAATTACAGCAAGGAACTGGACGTGCTTAAGGGAAAACGCAGCGTGTATTTTGCCCGGAACAAATTATCTGCCGGTATTTACGAGGGTATCCGGTTTTATTTAAAAATAAAAGGCTGATTTTTCTAGGAATTTAACAATTCTTTGGTAGTTATATTATAAGTCATATATTTGCCTGTTGATATATATTTATGGTTACATATTAAGGTAAAACAATTTAAATAACTATATATCTATATATATAATATATATACGCCAAAATCAAAAAAGAAGTATGAAACATTCAAAAATCCTTAGCCTTATTGCAGGATCTGTTGCCTGTTTAGGCAGTGCATACGCGCAGGTTAGCCCTTCGCACCCTTATACGGCGCCGCATCCTATTTACGGTACTTATTCTGTAACAGATGAAAATTATTACAACAGCAAGCAACTGCCTCAGCATAAAGAGTTTATGGTAGGCAATTATGACTATCCCGGTAAGCCAAAAGACATGTGGGAATTTGGTATTAAGGGTGGTTTATTCACTGTAAACGGTGATGTGGCTTCTGTATTGTTAAGCCCGGGCTTTGGCGCTCACATCAGGAAGTCGCTGGGGCATACACTTTCTTTACGGTTAGAGTACATGTACGGGATAGCTACCGGCCAGGACTGGAAGCCTTCCAGCGGTTATAAATATGTAGGATATGCCAACCCCTGGTTCTATCGTTACACCAAGAACAGTGCTCTCGAAGGTGCTAATGTATTCAACCCCGTTGAATACCCTAATGTTTATTACAACTATAAAACTCATGTACAGGAGCTTAGCCTGCAGATGGTAGCTAATATCCACAACATACGTTTTTATAAAGCTCAGACAGGGATTACTTTTTACGGGTTAGCAGGTATTGGTATCAGCACCTGGAAAGGACGTGTAGATGCGATGCACCAGATTGACGGGGACAGGGAAAGCGCTGCCTACGATTTTACCAAGATTAACAGCAGCGGACAGTATGCCGACCGTAAAGACATTTTAAAACAATTAAGAGACCTTCAGAATGGTGAATATGATACGCCTATAGAAAGAAATCCCAGTGTTCCTTACTCTGATATGTTCAGGGGTTCTATTGCTCCTTCGGTTTCCGGCGGTTTGGGTGTAGCCATTCGTTTAAGCCCGAGGATGAACCTGGCTATTGAAGACAGGATTATCTACAATGGTACTGATCTGTTAGACGGCCAGCGTTGGGAAAACAACGGATCATTAACGCCTGATAAAGATTTCATGAACTACTTTACAGTTGGTTTAAATTTCAACCTGGGTAACAAATCCAGAAGGGTTGAGCCTCTTTACTGGTTAAATGCTAACAATTATGCTTATGGTGAGCTTCGCAGGGTTCCTGAGATTGTTCTTCCAGATGCTGATGGTGATGGTGTAACAGACCAGTTCGACCAGGAGCAAACTCCTGCCGGTTGTCCTGTTGATACTCATGGTGTAAGCCTTGATACTGATGGTGACGGTGTACCTGATTGTAAAGATAAAGAACTGATCACTC
>JASGDI010000014.1:0-60952 GCA_049841335.1 Niabella sp.
AATAGCCTGAAAAGGAGTAAACAAAAAACTCCTTCAAAAATTTTATCAAAGCTCATCCAAAAAATCTTCAAAATCCCAAAATGAAAAAAAGGCTGCCTCTTACTTTTGAGACAGCCTCAGTAACATTTTATAATTTTAAATGATGCCTGGTAATATTTACCTGTGCAATAGCCGCAACGTATTTTCAGGCTTTGCATAATAATAGAGTGAAACACAAGAAGGTGTTATTATCTCTGGCATAGGTTCATATGGTCATTACAATTGGAATAAATGTATTATGCGCTTTCGTCCTGCACGGATGCGCCTGGTGCATTTTTCTTTACCGACTCAATTCCATTATCGCGCGATGCTTCGCTTTCATACATCTCGCTGGTTCCTATAATTTGCCCGTTACCTGCTTTAAGGTTGAAATAAAACTTCCCGTTTTTAGAAGTTAATTTATCATACCGGGCATCATTTGGCGCATTAGTTTTAACGGATTCGATGCCATTTTCGCAGGCGGCTTTGGTAGTATAACCTTCGCTTGAAAGTATTATTTGTCCATTGCCCGCTTTGAGATTAAACTGGCATTCGCCATTTTTCCTGGTAGAGATTACGAATGTTCCCATTTTAAAGATTTTTAAGTTTACCTAAAGATCGGGAAAAGCTCACAACGCAGGCGTTAATGACATAAAAAATTTTATTATAGCCCTAGTACGCCCTTCAGCTTTCCATACCCGTTACGGCTCACATTTATCTTAGCGCCGTTTTTGAGTATGGCTACGTGCCCATCTTTTTCGTAAGGGTCAATACGGGTAATTTCCTGGATGTTCACAATGAAGGAGCGGTGGCTGCGTACAAACATATCTGCAGGCAGGAACGATTCAAAGAAGGCCATAGTTTTGTTTTTAAGATAATAGCCTTCTTTAGTAAATATCTTTACAAAATCATCGGCAGCTTCCAGGTATAAAACTTCCTGTACCGGTATGATTTTTATTTTGCTTCCATTCTTTACTACAATGCGGCTGTTACTGCCCGGCAATTGGGCATCATTTAAAAGAGCTTTAGTACTTTCTGTTGTCGCGGGTCTGTTTTGTGCCATGAATTTGGCTACGGCTTTATCAAAGCGTTCCTGGTCGAAAGGTTTGAGCAGGTAATCAATAGCATGTGCCTCAAAGGCTTTAATGGCATATTCATCAAATGCCGTGGCAAAGATCACGGCGGGAGGATTTTCTACCAGCTCCAGCATTTCAAAGCCACTGATCTTGGGCATCTGGATATCTAAAAAAACCAGGTCGGGCTCATGCTCCTGTATGGCTTTCAACCCTTCAAAGCCATCGCTGCACTCAGCCATAATCTCTAGTTGCGGGTGCTTTTTCAGGTATTCTTTTACCATGCTCCTGGCTAAAAATTCGTCATCTATAATTATAACTTTGGCCATATTATTGAGGTATTTTTACAATTGTTTCAAAAATAGTATCCTTTGCATTTGTTATTAACAGGTCGTTCCGGGCAAATAACAAATATAGCCTCCTTTTAATAGATGAAAGCCCAAAGCCGGTTCCTTTTTTAGGTACTGATGTTTCGGGATCATAGGGGTTGGAAACGATAATAACCAACTCATGCTGGTCTAAATGGCAGGAGATGGTGATAAGTGTTTGCCCTGTTGTATCATAAAGTCCGAATTTGATTGCGTTTTCAACAATGGGTTGCAGCAGCAACGTAGGTAACAGTGCCGTTTTGCAGCCCTGGCTGATATCTATCCGGGTTTGCAGCCTGTTGCCAAACCGTACTTTTTCTATTTCGAGATAGAGATTAAGGTAGCTGATCTCTTCTTCCAGCGTTACCATCTGCGACTCTTCTTTTTTAAGCGTACCGCGTAAGAAATCTGAAAGCTGTTGTACCATTTTTCGGGCCTGTTGAGGATCGAGGCCAATGAGCGCATTGATAGAGTTAAGGCTGTTGAACAAAAAATGCGGCTGCAGTTGCTGGCGCAGCTTAAATAATTCTGCTTCCCGGGAAAGCGCCTCTACGTCAGACTTGCGTTGCGATTCTTTCTGGCGCTCCTGCCAGTTGTGCCATAAAATGGATGCAGTAGTAACAATAGTTAATAAAAGAAAGGCAAACGTAAATCTTATCACCAGCGAGTTATGTAAAAATCCCAGGTAAGCAACCTGGCTGTCGAAAATTATTTTAAGAAAGCTGTTGGTGATGAGCAGCCACAGCAGTGATAACACCAGTGATGAAGCAATAATACCTGCATACTGGTAAGATGTAGGCAGGTAATATTTTGTAATGTTTAATACCAGCAGGCTTGCTAACAGCAACATGGTAATGCTTAACAAACTATCGGTTATAGTGATCTTAAGAGGGAAAGTAAACAACCGGTTAAAGATCAGTACCTGTGCAATAACCAACACTGCCCAGCCAAGTATAAGGTAAAAGAGGAATCGCTTAGTTGAAAGAGGCGAAGGCATTGATGCAATTAATAATGAGTAATGAATAATTAATAAGTTAGGAAGTCCATAAGTCCGGAATATAGAAGAAAAGTATTAATAGTCTTTCTGACTTCCGGACTTTTCCGACTTTCTGACTGCAATTTAAAAACTCTTTATATCAATGCCTCCGAAAATAACAGTACCTTTTATGAGCAAGGTTTTATTGGTATCGGGAAGGGTTTGCATTACGCGCTTATCCTTTACTTCGCCCATGATGGCAACTGCTTCTGAAATTACGTTCCAGTGAGAAGGTACAATTAAAGTAGCGCCACCAAAAAGAGCTGTAACGTCTAAAGCCGCTGTTCCATTAAGGTCTGCCTGGCTCAGGTCTATCTCACTGCCTCCAAAAACATTGGTCATTTCGCCTCCTCTGAAGTTTTTGGAAAAAACTTTCTTTTTAGAACCACCAAAAATAGAAGTGGTATCTATATAATCTTGTCCGCTGGCTCCGGCAAGTGGAGCAGTGCCGCTCTCATCAAATTGTATATAACTTTTAGATCCTTTAGGACGGAAAATAAAGAACAAACCGGAACCTATGAGGATGATGGGCAGGATAAACCTCCTTAATTCGCCAAAAACGAAAAATTCGTTTATGAGGAATATAGAACCAATCAGGATGAGGATCATCCATCCCGGACCTTCAAAGTTTTTACGGATGCCAATAAAAATGCCCAACGCTATCAGGAACATTTGCCATGAAAAAAGAAAGTCTGGCAAATGGATGCCTATACGTTTTAATAAGTAGGCAACGCCAATTACTAACAGGAAACCCCCTATCCAGATATGGCTTTGGGATTGCCGGGGCCTGAAATTACCGGGGCCTGGTTGGGGGTAGCCTGCCGGCTCACTTTTATACATTTCGGTGTTGTATGGATTATTTTCGCTCATTGTGTTTAAATTTAGGTAAAAATAGCACGCCATAACTGCTGAAGCAACAGATTTATTGCATATAAACCTAATATATCGGTAAATGGCGGAGTTAGGTCGGTGAAAAGCGGGCGGTTGGGAAGTCCGAAGATGCCAGGGGCCCTCTGACTTCGGTCGTCTGACCTCTGACCCATTTTAAATGAACTGAAACTTTCCCCCGTCAAATAACCCTTTATCGCTTAGTTTTAGCTCCGGTATAACCAGCAGTGCCATAAATGAAAGGGTCATGAATGGGGCACTTAAACTGCTGCCTGTTTCCTTAGCCATTGCATCTATGGCCGTATATGCTTCAGCTACTTTATATCCGTCTTCGGGGCTCATTAAACCAGCTACAGGAAGCGCCAGAACAACCTCCCCCCGGTCCCCTTCAACGTGTCTGCCGGGGAGGAAGGATGGGGTGCCCCTGACGCAGCTTATGCCGCCCTTATTTTCAATGATAAGATTAACAGCGCGACAAATACTATCATCATCCGCACCCACAGCAACAACATTATGGCTGTCGTGCGCAACAGAGGAGGCCAGGGCACCATGCTTTAACCCCATATTTTTAATAAAGGCTGTGGCTACCGGAGCATTGAAATAGCGGTTTACAACCACTATTTTTAAAATATCATTATCCGTATCGCTTACAATATTGCCATTCTGGATTTTAGGTTTTACAAAGAGTTTGTTAGTAATAAGCTGCCCGTCCAGTGCTTCAATAACAGGAATGTTTTTATCACCCGTTGCCGGAATAACAAAATCCTGCGGAGATTTAGGCGCACAGCTAAAATTATTTATAATACCCGAAGGTTGCGAAGCAATAAGACTTACACCATTTTCTGCAACCAGTTGCCCGTTAATATAAGTTTTCACAACTCTGAAATTTTGCAGCTCTTTAACCAGTATGAGATCTGCAGGGTCTCCCACCCGCAATTGCCCAACGTCTAATTTATAATGCTTAACGGGATTTACACATGCAGCTTGTAGTATATTAAATACATCAATCCCTTTAGCAACGGCCCTTGCGCAAAGATCATTGATATGTCCCGCCACCAGGCTGTCGGGGTGCTTGTCATCGCTGCAAAACATGATCTGATCCGGGTACTCGTTCAGCAGGTGTATCAAGGCTTCGAAATTTTTGGCAGCGCTTCCTTCCCGGATCAGGATTTTCATACCATATTTTAATTTATCCAACGCTTCTTCGGCAGTAAAGCATTCATGATCGGTGCTGATGCCGGCATTGATATACTTTTTTGCGTCATCCCCACGTAAGCCGGGAGCGTGACCATCAACCGGCTTCCCTAAATCATGTGCGGCCTTTATTTTTTGTATCACTTCGGGGTCTTCGTGCAGCACCCCCGGAAAGTTCATCATTTCGCTCAGGTATTTGATCTCTTTCCGCTGTAACAGGGCTTTTACATCGTCAACACCCAGGGTTGCCCCTGCCGTTTCAAATGTAGTTGCTGGCACACAGCTAGGTGCACCGAAATTGAATTTGAAAGGAACAGTTTTGCCATTTTCGATCATATATTCTACCCCTCTCATACCACATACATTAGCGATCTCGTGCGGATCGCTGATTGTAGCCACTGTACCATGTACTACAGCCAGCCTGGCAAACTCCGAAGGAATAAGCATACTGCTTTCAATATGTACATGACTGTCAATAAATCCGGGAATAATAAAGCAGGCACCCTGTTGGGAATCGCCAAGCTTATTAATGGCTATTATCTTTCCATCCGAAACAATTATTTCAGCCGGAAATATAGCCCGCTGTTGTATGTCTACATAATTACCGGTTACAGAAAACACTTAGTAAGATTTTGTTATAAAGAGATCACCGCCATTTAAAGCAGGTTGTATAAAACAAATCTAACTATAATTTTTTTTGCATAAAAATGCCATTGCAACCTTTACGGGGTACATAAAAAATTACTGGTGCAGTATACGTAAGTGATGAATCAGTTACTCTGTAAACCTTCTTCAAGCTCGGTGACCAGCTGTTGCAGATGATTTTCTATCCAGTCGGGAACAGGCTGTTTAAAGCTTAAAGCCCATTGATTATCACTGTCTTTGGTCAGCCTGAAAAACAAACGGTTCCCCCTGTCGTCTGCTGTGTCAATATCAAAAACATAATCACCCGCGTTATTATTTTTTTTGAAATTAAACTCTCTTAACCTGTCGTTGATTTTAACCAGCCTGCTAAAATGTATAATTTTTATAAATGAAGTGTGCATTTGTCGAAAAAGATATTTTTGTACCCATCAAATATTGTACCGTTCAAATATATTTTAAAAAGTATAATATTGGAGAAAGGGCCATTAAGCCGTCTAAGATAAAGTAAAATAAATAATCGTTTTTGGTTTTTGTAGCATTTGTATAGAGGGCAAAGGTTAAGATAGTAGGAATCAATAAAATAAAATTATCCACAAAACCAAGTTGGGATAACCAGGCCAGTTGTAACACGGAAAGTATGTTCAGGATAATAACCCCGTTAAATATTTTTTTTATTTTTTGACGGGATAACAGGGTAACCAGGCTTTTGACCCCTGTAGCTTTATCATATTCTTTATCCCGCAGGTCAAACAATATGCAGATGGGGAAAATCAGGGTAAACCTGTTTACAAAAAAACATATATGCTGCCATTGTAGCGTTTTTTCCATAATTAAAAAAGGCAGGAAAGAAGTAATATAGGTCCACATAAGTGCCAGCAGGATGGTTTTACCTAATATTAATTTTTTTAAAGAAACAAAAGGGCGAAAAGGGAATTTAGGCGCCGTGTACAGCAGGGTTAAAAATATGGCCGGCAGTATCCACTTTATATAACTAAGCTCCTGCAACAGGAATATAACACAACCAATAGAACTGATTATGAAAAAGATAGCGTGTACCCGTTTGTTTTTTGCCAGCCAGGAAGTACGACTTGCTGTGGTTTCTGTAGTTTCATCAGTTAAGTACCAATGTATGCTGTAGCTAGCAAGTGTGGAAAAAAATAAAAACCCGGCAAACTGCCTGGGGATCCATGCTGACGAAAGAAGATGAGTGCTGTATGCGGCCATCAGCACGGCACACAAGGCAATAAAAATATTGCTGAAAATGATAAAGTCGAAAAACTTTCTGTTATATGATGCACTCAATTAGAATTACTTTTGCTACTCAAAAATATTCAAAAATAAAATGGATACCGGCAAAAGCCTCATTGAAGATGTGTTTAAGGGTGGTTTTGATTTTGATGAGACCAGCCTTAAAGTATTCCGGTTTCAATATGATAATAACAGCATTTATAAAAAGTATGTGGATGCGTTGGGTGTGAAGGTATCGCAAGTTCAGGTTCCCACGCAAATTCCGTTTTTGCCGATCCGCTTTTTTAAAACGCACCAGGTTACAACTGGCAGCTTTAGCCCTGAATTGATTTTTGAAAGTAGCGGTACTACCGAAACCGTTAATAGTAAGCACCAGGTAAAAGACGCCGGCATTTACGAAGAAAGTTTTTTTTCCTGCTTTAGCCACTTTTATGGAAATGTGAAAGATTGGTGCGTGCTGGGCCTGTTACCTTCTTATCTTGAAAGAAAGAATTCCTCACTGGTTTATATGGTGCAGCAGCTGATTGAAAAAAGCGGGCACGAAAAAAGCGGGTTTTACTTATATGATTTTGATCAACTTGCACATACTTTATCTGCCCTGGAAGAGCGTGGGCAGCAAACCTTGCTGATTGGCGTGACCTTTGCCTTGCTTGACTTTGCCGAAAGATATAAGATGCCTTTACATAACATAATAGTAATGGAGACCGGTGGTATGAAAGGCCGGAAGAAGGAAATGATAAGGAATGAAGTGCATGATATTTTAAAAGAAGCATTTTCGCTGAGCGCCATACATTCCGAATACGGAATGTCGGAGCTGTTATCCCAGGCTTACTCTAAAGGTAACGGTATTTTTCAGGCCCCGCCCTGGATGCGCATTTTATTGCGGGACGAAGAAGATCCCTTAACCATAAAGGATACTGAAACAAACAAGGCCCGGGGATTGATTAATGTAACGGACCTGGCCAATGTTTATTCCTGTAGCTTTATTGCTACTGATGACCTGGGTGTTTTATACAGTGATCGCAGCTTTGAAGTTACCGGGAGAATGGATAACAGTGACCTGAGAGGCTGCAGCCTGATGGTGGGGTAGTATATTATGGAAGGCTGTTTATATACGATGTGAGGTAACTGATCCGGTTGGTTAACCAGGTTTTTAAAGCAGCTATATCTGTTTCATAGTTTATATTACCTCTTTTCCAGACGGAATAGTCTTTTTCTCTTGCTCCTTTAAGAATAAAGCTCCAATGATCTATAAAACTATGAAGGTCATTGTTGCCGGAGAAGGCTGCCCATTTCTGTTTCAGCAAAGCTGTTATTTTCGGATCAGACAAAAACTTTTGAAAGAACCTGGTGCCTGGTCTGGCTGCTGCACCACTCCAGAAGAACCTGTTATAATGAGAAAAGTGTTTACCACCACTACTTTCGTAGCCGTAAGCCCAGTCAAAATCCCAGAGAGGCCCCATTACAAATTTTCCATTTGCTTTTTTGTTCATATAAATGCTTTTGGGATGGTTCATTTCCTCGTTATCTGTAATTAAGAAAACGATCAGGTAATTAACAAAAGATTCGGTATCTATATAGTCCAGGTAATTATTGTCAGGAAAGCTGCCTGCATATACCAGGTTTTCCATTTGTTGAAACTGTGCCTTAATAGCAGCCAGTTCCAAAGGATCATTGACTTCAGGGTCCTTTATCATTACAGGCAGCTGAAAATTGTCGGATTGGAACTTTGGATCTTCATCATAATAACTGTCCAGCTCTAACAATAAGCCATCATTTCCTATATTAACACGGTTCGATTCTACTTCAACCTGTTCGGTAAAAAGGTAGATTCCTTTATACTGTCCGTTCAAGGTTAACTCCACCGGTATTGCTGAGTTGGTAAAGGGAATATTCAGCTTCCTGCCAATATTAAAAGCTATATTATTCAGCAAATGTGTTTCATCAAGGTAGTTGGCGATCAATACCCAATCCTTCTCTGCTGAAAGGCCAAACAGGTCAGCCTTTGTTTCCAGCTTCAGGCGATAGGGTTTTTTAGGATAGCCCCAGGTTGAGTTGCCACGTCCTCTTATTTGCGTGGTGCCGGAATAGTTGCTGTAGATATTTTTGCCATCAATGTTTATGGATGCCTGTATGTAATCTTCTTTTGATACAACAGGCGCGTTACCTGCAGTGTTGATAGAAATATGAGGTAAACTGTCATTCCAGGTGATGCCTATCTTATAATCGTGTTTTTTCCCGTTTTCTGCAAAAAATGAATAAGTGATATTGTTCCTGAGATCAAGGGTATTGGCTGCGGTTGTTTGCTCAACGCCGTTAATGGTAACCCTGGTTGCGTTGGATGTGAATGAGGGAGTAACGGAGTAATAAAATCTTGAAAGTTTTCCTGTTATGCTATCGCCTTGTACCTGAAAAGTAATGTCGGCAGGCAGCTGCGGGTTATTCTTTTTTTCGATAATAAAAGATGAGATTTTAACCGTAGAATCTCTTGTGTCAACAACGGGAGGGCCTTTTGTGTCCTTTTCCCGATCAGATTTACTGCACGAAGAGAGAAAGGCTGCTATCAGTACCAGGTAAAAAATTACCAACAGGCGGGATGACGGATATTTCATTTTCATAAAAACGAAGCTATGAATAAAGGTAATTAATATTCTAAGACGTAAAAAACCCGGCATTATAGCCGGGCCTTCTAAAACAGTTTCTTAATTATTTATTATCATTACACATTAAACCTGAAGTGCATGATATCTCCATCCTTCACAATATATTCTTTGCCTTCAATTCTTAATTTCCCTGCTTCACGGCAGGCTGCTTCGCTTTTATATTGCAGGTAATCTTCAAAGGCAATTACTTCTGCTTTAATAAACCCTTTTTCAAAATCGGTGTGGATCACACCTGCACACTGTGGGGCTTTCCAGCCTTCGTGGAAGGTCCAGGCGCGTACCTCCTGTACCCCTGCGGTGAAATAGGTATTTAAGCCTAATAGCTTATAGGCAGAACGGATCAGGCGGTTCAACGCAGGCTCTTTCATCTGGTATTCTTCCATAAACAGGGCCTTATCGTCAGGATCTTCCATTTCAGATATCTGCGCTTCAATACTATTGTTCATCACAATAATTTCAGCACCTTCTTCTTCCGCTACTTTCTTTAATGCTTCAGAATACTTGTTGCCGGTGTGCATAGATGGTTCATCAACATTAGCCACATACAACACCGGCTTATCGGTGAGTAAAAACAGGTCGGCAACAGCCAGTTTTTCTTCTTTACTCAGATCCAGTGAACGGATACTTTTACCCTGCTCCAGGTGCACTTTGCAACGCAGTAAAACCTCCAGCTCCGGCTTCGCTTTAGGATCTGTTTTGGCCTGTTTGTCTTTCTTCTGAATTTGTTTTTCAACGCTGTCCAGGTCTTTCAACTGCAGCTCGGTATCTATAATTTCCTTATCGCTTACTGGATTAATAGCGCCTTCTTCGCGCAGTACATTATCATCTTCAAAGCAACGGATCACATGAATGATAGCATCTACTTCCCTGATATTGGCCAGGAATTTATTACCCAGTCCTTCGCCTTTGCTGGCGCCTTTTACCAGGCCGGCAATATCCACAATTTCAATTTGGGTAGGCACAGTCCTGTTAGGCTGAACCAACTCTGCCAGCTTTGCGATCCGCTCGTCCGGCACATCTACCAAACCTACATTGGGTTCTATAGTACAAAAACGGTAGTTGCTTGCCTGCGCCTTTGCGCTGTTGCTTACCGCGTTAAATAAAGTTGATTTTCCTACATTAGGTAGTCCTACTATTCCTGCCTGTAAAGCCATTTTTATTTCTGATTTGAGATTTCTGATTTGAGATTAACCATAAAAAGTCCGCGAAGGTACAAATTATTATCCAGGTTCAATATGCAGTGCCGCTTGGCATTAGGGCAAACGCATCTAATTTTACAGGTTTCTATACTTTATGTCACTCCTTCGGAGTTTTTAACATGGTTACCCTTATTTTATAATCCTGTCAGCCGTTCAGGCCTAATTGTCCGATTATTTGTGAAATGATTCTAAAAAATAAAGCACTTCAGTTAGAATCCATCGCGACGGATGGTATTATTGATTTTGGACTTGAATTTAAGATGCGTTTGCCATACAACCCCCGTAATTGACGGTTTATTACACGTAAATAAAGATGGGGATTGTCATCAGGAATTTGAGATTTATGACCTGTTATTTATTATATTTACCTATTATGGTTTTAAGCAGAATCTGGAGCGCTTTTATACTTATTGCCCTGGCCGTAGCTTTGGGAAGGTTTATGTTTCAGCCCGAACAGAAGCAGATATTTACCCAAATGGTCACAGGTAAAAGTGGCGACACTACTTATGTTAAAGAGGTAGATGCTGCCTTACTACCTGCCGGTTTAGCTGAACAAATGGCTTCAGGGCAAACTGTAAAATGGGAAGGGTATCAGCTGGCTGCATCGGCTGATGGAAAGTTAAAGGCATTTAGTTTACAAGCCACTAACGGTGTTTTTGATACCACTAAAGATGCTGTTACACTTTGTATTGGTCTTATCGGTATTATGGCTCTGTTCTTAGGGTTTATGAATATTGCCGAACAGGCAGGAGGGGTGCGGTTTTTATCGAGGATCATTGGCCCGTTTTTCTCTAAGATCTTTCCGGAAGTGCCTAAAAACCACCCGGCAATGGGACACATGGTGATGAACTTTTCTGCCAACCTGCTGGGGCTTGACAATGCTGCAACACCTTTTGGTATTAAATCAATGGAAAGTTTGCAGGAGCTGAACCCTGATAAAACAAGAGCCACCAATGCGCAGATCATGTTTTTATGCCTGCATGCATCGGGGTTAACACTTATTCCTACTGTAATTATTGCCGACCGGGTAGCTCTAAAGTCGCAATTTCCTACCGAAATCTTTATTCCCTGCATGATTGCCACTTTTGTGGCTACTATTACTGCGATGATCATTGTATCTGTGAGGCAGGGTATCAGGGTGTTTCAGCCTGTAATTATAGCCTGGGTGATGGGTATAACCTCAGTGTTCACTGCTTTGATATTGTATGTACGTACACTGGATATTAAAGGGGTGCAGCTGTTTTCCACCAGCCTGAGCAATGGGCTTATATTGCTGATCTTTTTACTGATCGTTGCAGGGGCTATTTATAAGAAAGCCCCGGTTTTTGATGCGTTTATAGATGGCGCTAAAGGCGGATTTGAAACGGCCGTTAAAATTATTCCCTACCTGGTAGGTTTGTTGGTGGCTATCAGCCTGCTGCGCAACAGTGGTGCTTTTGATTTTGTTATGGATGGTATTAAAGCTCTTTTTGCTTTTGCCGGTGGCGATACACGGATCGTTGACGCTTTACCTACAGCCATACTAAAACCTTTTAGCGGCAGCGGCGCACGCGCTATGATGATTGATACGCTCAAAGCTCATGGTGCCGATTCTTTTACAGGGAACCTCGCTTCGGTATTCCGCGGATCGGCAGATACTACCTTTTATATTATTGCCGTTTACTTTGGGGCGGTGGGCATAAAAAACACCCGATATGCCGTGGGAGCCATGCTGCTTGCCGACCTGGCAGGAGTTATCACTGCTATTGCGGTGAGCTATCTGTTTTTTGGATAAAATATTTTCAAGGATGTGTTATAGTTTGAGAAGATGCTTTTTAAGCCTGCAGGTTTTACCTGTCTTATCTGCTCCACTATATAACCTTCCTACGAACCAATAACAGGATGGCCCTGAAATTCATTTATGTTATTAACCCCTTAGACAATGGTCTGCTATTACGAATATACATTTTAGGTGCTTTCACTAATCGTTTACGGGTACTGATATTTTATTTTCAAGGATGTAAAGTAGGGCGTTCATTGACGATTGGTGACCGTCTATAGCCGGAAGCCGGTTATCCGTAGCAGTAACCTGAAAACAGCAAACACCCGCTAAGTCATTGGAGCTGAACTGCTCGCTGACTTAGCGGGTGTGATCACTACTTTGTGATAAGCTGTTTTATTCAACAGTGTCCCACCAAACCGGGGCGGAGAGAATAGTTCTCAGGTTGGCTTCCGGATGAGAGGCCCTCCAGTTGGTAGAGTTGTAGTTCCGTTCGTGGCTGCACTGCTGAATACGGCGGGGCCAGTAACGCTCGTCTGTTGGACTGCCCCCCGGATAACATTCCAATCCAGTAGCGTTCACTTCTGCAGGACGCCCGAAATCCGGATATACCACACCAAACTGCGGATGAGGCGCGGAATAATTGAACCGGCGCATATCGTTCCAGTTTTGAACGGTCAACGACATTGCTATTTGCTTCTGCTGCATGATTTTAGCCATCGTCAACTCGCCGGCGTTTTGTGCTACTGCCGGACTTGCCAGAAATGCAGCAATTTCGGCTGCAGTAATAACCTGCTTGCCATACTTGGTCTGATCATATTCTTTCAGCTTTTCGTTCATTGCTTCCATATGTGCGCGAATGCCGTCCCTATATGCCGTCAATGCGCCTCCCCGGTCGCCTTTTCGGAACAAGGCTTCTGCTTTGATAAAGCACATCTCGTGGTAGGTTAACAAGTGGGCCGGTGCGTCGGCCCGGATATAAAAGCTGCCTGTAGAGTTGATGTTGATCACATTGTCATTAAAACTCGGATTATCGAGCGTCATCCCGTTATACCGATTAGCCAGGTACTGGTCATTTTTGTTGTCAGGGTGCGTTGCGATCCAATCCAAACGATCCGAATAAACGGAGATATATACCGAATCTCCCTGACGGGCAGCTGTGGTATTTGTAGTAAACCATCGGTTAGTAAACGAACCATCGCTACGCTGTGCCGCCGTTGCACGTACATGACCAGAAGGGTGGGTAGTAGTACCTGCTCTCGTAGCCATAATTTCGTATGCAACAGGTCCTGAGCTGGTACGGATATTGGATTTCAAATCCACTCCCTGCGATAAGCGCCATTCCTTTTTACCTGTTGTGCTGTTATAGAATTCTGCGCTTGGAATAATACGCGTAGCACGGGGATCTATAACACCTGATCCTCCAGTAAATGTGTTGGTGAGTAAATCCGTGTACCATTTAGTCACGCGGTTTGCAGTCCCTCCTAAATTTGTATGCTGCATTGCGGAAACGATACCGGAAATATTGGTTTCCGACGTATTGATTGCATCCATCACGGTATTGTCTGCTACGGACTGGGGTCCGTTTGCCAGGGCGGCTAACACTGCATCAGGGTCATAAAAGGATTTCTTGGATAAGTTGTTCAGCCAACGTGCCTTTAACCCGTATGCCAGTTTCAACCATTTTTGCGGGTCGCCATCGTTCCAGATATCACCACCGGATAGCGGAGTGGCTTTTGCCGGCTGTGCTTTGGACAGGTTTTCAATGGCCTTATCCAGCATCTCCATACATCCATAGAAGATTGTTTTACCATCGTCGTATTTCGGAGAAATATTGGCTCCTAAAGCCTCTGTATAAGGCATTTCGCCATATAGATCCAGCATCAGCATAAATCCCCAGGCATGGATCAGCTGTGCAGCGCCCACATAGTGCCAGGCTTCTTCTTCCGTAGCTTTATTGATAAGCGGCTCCAGGTTGGAGGCAGTGTAAACGAACCATGCCTGGTAAGGCCAGGTTGTTGACGCCAAAGGAAAGTCCCACCGGATAATTGCATCATTATTGGTAGTACCTATAGTCTTGGTAACATTTTGTGTGATCCAACCAGCGCGTGTGCCCGAAGACTCATAAGCATCCACAAATTGCATCTGTATAGACCGCAACCGCAAATCTGGTGTAGGTACCACTTCACTGGCTTTGCTGGGGTTATCGTTTATATCCAACCATTTTTTGCAGGAAGCGAGGTTCAGCACCAGCAAAGCGACTAATATATATGATAGTTTTTTCATAATTCCTTGTTTTTAAAAAGTCAGGTTAAGTCCAAAAGTAATACCCGATAAGGCCGGAATGCCATTGTAGTCTATTCCCACTGAGCTTGGGCCAATTGCTCCGGCGCCGGCTGCAGAAGTTTCTGGATCCATACCTTTATAGTTTGTCAATAGCCAAAGGTTTGTTCCTGTTACCGTAAGATTTGCGCCCTTAATAGCTTTCACACGGTTCAACACCGATGCAGGAAGCGAATAGCCCAAAGAAACAGTGCGCAGACGCAGCCAGTTGGTATTCGTCATATAATTGGCGGACTCTAAGTTATAAGCACCCTGCCAGTAACCATTAATGAGGCTTTCTCCACTTGCTGTTTGATTTCCGACCGTGTACATTTTACCTCTTTCGTATTCAAACGTTTGCAGATCAGAATAAATAGGCGTTCCATCATCAGCTTTTCCGGTTTCAACTACCCCGGTGATCGTCAGTTTTTCACGATTTGCAGAGCGGGCGCTCATTCCCATAGTAGTCATATAGTAATCGGTGCCGTTATATACATCGCCTCCGATCCGATAATCCAATAAGAAAGAAAGATTCCAGTTTTTATATTGGAAGCTATTGTTAATACCGCCGAAAAGCTTTGGTTCCCTGTTTCCAATCTCGTATGTCTCCAGCCCGTCAGATCGGGGCATACCGTTGTCTTTATTCAATACCAAATGACCTTCGGGGCTTCTCAGCCATTTCGAACCCGAAATGGCCATAAAGTTTCCGCCATTGAACGAAGCCGCCTTGGCAGTTCCTACCTGTACGTCCGTTACGTACAGAATATCCAATCCAGGCAAGAGGTTTGTTACTTTGCCTTTGTTACGGGATGCATTGATGGTTACATCCCAGGTAAAATTTTCCTGCTTGACAGGGGCACCGGTCAGTGTCAACTCCAGACCATTATTTACAATATTTCCTGCATTGGTCCACATCAGGATATAACCTGTAGCCTGTGAGGTACGAGGCTGCATCAATTGGTTAAAACTGCTGTTTTTATAATAAGTAAATTCCAGTCCTACACGATTGCGGAAAAACTTCAGGTCCACCCCATATTCCTGTGCTTCAGTAATTTCAGGCAATAACTCTTTATTACCCCGTAACCAGTCGTTGCGCACACCAATACCCGTACCACCGTTATATAAGGTATATTCCGCCGGTGTTACCACATACGTATTTGTTACGTAGGGATCTGTGGCTTTACCCACTCGGGCGAGAGAAGCACGCACTTTACCATAGGTAAGGATATTGTTCTTAGGAATGAACTGCGAAAAAATAAAACTTCCCTGTATGGCAGGATAAAAATAAGAACGATTTTCAACAGGTAGCGTCGAAGACCAGTCGTTACGCCCGGTAAATGTGAGGTAAGCAAAGTCCTTATACGAAACACGGTATTCTCCAAACACTCCCATTAAACGCTGCTGTGACAATTGCTGCGCCGCATCACGATCGGTAACGGCTGAGTTCATATAGATGTATTTCCCGGGGATAATAAAGTTCCAGGCTTTTCTTCCGTTATATTCAACATCCGTCCATTCGGCCGTAGTTCCTAACATCAGGTTCATGTCGAAATCACCCAACTTTTTCTTGAAGTTCGTCATGAGATTAGAACTTTTAAATTCAAACGTTCTATCGTTTTCTGATAGTAACCCTTTCTGGTAAATCAGGGAAATGCCCGAACCGGGAGACGAAAAACGGGTTGTATTTTGTGTATAACGATCAATTCCTATCTGGTAATTCACATCCCACCAGTCCGTAATATCCACACTTGCCTTGATACTACCGGTAAGGCGCTTGGTTTTATCTGTGCGGGGCATCTTGTTCAATATCCAGTAGGGATTGTCGAAATCGTTTTGAACCAATTCCCAGTCAAACGGACGATATTTAGAACCGTCCTCGTTCAGCCAGTGCTTCATGTCCATGTCTCGCGGCCATATAAATGCTGCCTGTACTGCGCCTTCCCCACTTGAACCATACAGCCCGCCGGAAGTCAGCGAGCTCAACTGATCCGCAGCAGAATAGGCCACATTGGCACCCACTTTCAAAATGCCGTACCGTTGTTCGCCATTGAAACGGAAAGTGGTTTTTTCATATTCTGTATTTGGTATAATACCAGTGGAGTTGAAGTTTGAGGCCGAAAGGTAAAAGCTTCCTGTTTTGGAACCTCCGGAAAGACTGACCGAATTATCCCAGGTATTTGCCTTTTGGAAGAAATTGCCAATATTATCATACATCACATCGTTTGGACCAAACTCTGCTCCCCATGAGCCCATGGTAGTGGTTGCATTTCCTTCCATCAGGTCTCCGTTCTGTTGGTAGAACCCTCTTTTATAGCGGTTCTGGTATTCCGGCAGGCGGTTGGCCCAATTGGTCACATATCGGGAGTTAAGACCAATACTGGCTTTGCCTTCCTTTCCGCTTTTGGTAGTAATCAGGACAACCCCGGCAGCAGCGCGTGAACCATAAAGCGCAGCAGCGGCCGGGCCTTTCAATACGGATACGTTTTCAATATCTTCGGGGTTGATGTCCATTACCCGGTTACTGTAGGTGGAGTTTGTGGATTGCGCTCCGTCGAAGGCGCTTTCGCCATTGATACTGGCAGAGTTATCGTAGATAAGCCCGTCTACCACAAACAAAGGCTGGTTGTCCCGTTGCAGGGATGTGCCACCCCGAAGGATGATACTGGCACCTGCGCCAGCCCCGCCGCTTGTCTGCGTTACATTTACCCCCGCTATCTTGCCTGCCAGAGAGTTAACGATATTCGCTGTTTTATTTTTCATCAGCTCTTCAGCTCCAAGATCCTGGGCAGCGTAACCTAATGCTTTTTTCTCGCGCCTGATACCCATGGCTGTAACAATCACCTCGCCCATGTTTTCAGCCTCGCTCTTTACCAGCGTAACATTTATGACTGTTGGGGATCCAACTATTGCTGTTTTGGTAACATAGCCTACATAAGAAAAAACCAGGGTATTGCCCGTATTGGCGCTAATGGAGAACGAGCCGTTTTCTGCCGTTTGCGTACCAGCCGATTTTCCCTGGATCGACACGGAAACACCTTGCAGCGGTATTCCATCTTCGCTTAATACAGTACCTGTAATTGTTTTTGTTTGGGCTAATACCGGTGTTGGTAATAAACAGCAGAACATCCAAAACAAGAGTAGACTTGTTATTGTTTTTCTCATAATTGATATTTTTATTAATTATAAAACGCTTAAACCTGCCTGTATAAATGGTTGTAATAATCCATTTTCTGACTCCAACTCTGTAATCAGATAATCAATACTATCTAATCCGCAAACGCGTATGGGCTGGTAAGTTCCGAGCTTTTCCGAGATCGTCATGCTGATAACCTTTGATGCTGAATTTACCATAGCTTTTTTTACCTGCACTACTTCCCAGTCGTTATCTGTAACCCCGTGTCCCAAATCAATGGCGTTTGTTCCCAGGAAGCACAGATCAGCATTGACATGGCTGATCTTCTCGATTGCCTCAGCACCTACGGTTATTTTTGAATCCTTTGACAGCCTGTCCCCAATTACTACTACATTAATATGCGGATGGGCCATACAGGCGTTGATCACAGGTATACTACCCGTCATTATGGTAAGGTTCAGGTGTGGCGGTAAAGCGCGAACCAATTCAAGGATGGTAGTGCCACCACTGGTTAAAATGAACATTCCACTTTTTATCAACTGCAATGCCTTGCCTACAATGATTTTTTTATGAGATTGGGAATAAACGTGCCCGGCTTTAAACTGTACCTCATTAAAGGCCATAGAAAGCGCACCACCATGCACTTTTATGAGTCGTCCTGCTTCCGATAGTTCCTGCAGGTCTCTTCTTATGGTATCTTCCGAAACTGCTATCTCGTTACATAGGTCAACGCTCAATACTTTGTTATGAAGATTGAGCTGATGAAGTATATAAGCCTGTCTTTCTTTTTTAAGCAATTTATAAGGTTTTGTTAGAGATATCTTAAAGATAATATAATTTCCTGCAAAAACCAGCAAAAAACCGAAAAAAATATCATATGAGATACAGGTTTAGAGTAATAACAACAGCAACAACCTGGTAATGGTCCATGTGCTCCTACTTGTTTATTATAGTTATCGCACTTTCTTTATTGTCGGCATTTAAAGTTGATACCGCATAATAGCCTGCGGAAGCAGCGTTATGTTCATTCCCGCTTGTAACAGCCAATACTATCGCTTCCTTTTTAATATCAGTAGTAAAATACACTACAGATCTTACAGCTCCCGATGTATTCCATTTAAGGATATTGCCTTCGAAGCGAACATTCTGCGGCCCGGCAGGAGCAGGGGCCACTGAACGGCCTAAAAAAGGAATGACAGCCGGATCTGCAAACAACTCGGCCAGTTTGGTAGTCAGCGCTGGCTGCTCGTTGAGGTACTTTGCGCTGTAAAGCAATGTGCCTACAACGGCTTTTTTATTTTTGGTGAGATTGAGTTGAGTAGACAACTCGGAACTGTTATTCATCATATAGTAGCCGTGCCCCACCATCAAATGAGGTTTGTTGTTGAAGACATCCCATTCATTGAGCCTGGAAGAAAAAGTAGCGTTATGATATATCTGTGGTATTACTACATCCATCCAGCCCTGGGTAGCCCATTTTTTAACATCGGCATAAAGCGTATTCATGTTATAACTAAAGTCGGAGGTTGGAGAAATGGAAAATACTACTTCCGGTTTATTTGCTACAATTACGTCATATACACCTTTAATAGCTTTGTCTACGTTAGCCCTTCTGAATTGTTCAATTGTTTCGGTACCGGTTTTATAGGTCTGATAGTCGCTCTGATCTGATACCATCTGTCCGGCAGAACTGGGATCAGGATAGAAGTAGTCATCCATGTGTATCCCATCCACGTTGTATTTAGTGATAAGGTCTTTTACAATATCTGCCAGCCGCTGCCTGGCTTCGGGAATAGCAGGGTTATACATTTGCCACTTTTCGTGGCTTACAACCCATCCTGGCTGAACAGAAGTATGTAAAGGGGGGTATGGCGTAGTGTTGCTTGGCCTTGTTGCAATACGGAATGGGTTGATCCAAGCATGAAACTCAATATCTCTTGCATGCGCTTCATCTATCATAAACTTCAACACATCGTATCCGGGATCCTGGCCTCTTGTACCGGTGATGTTTATACTCCAGGGCTCATAGGGCGAGTTGTAGAATGCATCGCCCATACCCTTTACCTGTACAAAAACAGCATTCATCTTAAGCTGCTTAAATTTATCGAGGTAGGCAATATATTGTTGTTTCTGCGAGGCAGCATTGTAGTCAGTACCCGGCCAGTCAAGTCCCCATACCGTAGCCATCCAGGCGGCACGCATCTGTTTTTTGGGAAGGATCATTTCTTTGCCTGCCGGAGGATCAGGCGGGTCTGGAGTGGGGTCTTTGCGGGGATTGTCTTTTTTACAGGCATTGAGAAAGCCCGCCAGCAGCACTAATAATATGAGATAATGAAATTTTTTCATGGGGTAAATTTTACAAGAGTCTCCATTTGTTGAAACAACAACAAATGGAGACTTATCTTATGTCAGACTGCTTGTTTTATATTAGTCATCAAGCGTTTTCTTTGGAAAATCAACGATCACGAAACCGGCATCAGTGTGAGATGAAAATATGGTTAAGGTTTCATCGTTGCCCTCTTCATCTTTTGTTATATACCACCTGGTTTGGGTAAAACAGTTGGCACCCGCCGGCCCTAACAAGGAGTATTGATATATGGGAGATTTATCTGCTCTTTCGTTAAATAGTGTAAGGGCTTCTGTAGTAGTATTTCCTTTGGTAATATCGTATATGTATAATACAACAGGATCCGAACCGCTTCGGGCGGCTGTTGTCATTATAAGATAACGTTCATTATTAAAGGTAATTACATGTGCATCAGATCCTCTTACGGGAACCGCAGTGTTACTTAAAGCATAAGAAACGGTACCCGATTCATTAGCTACTCTTATTGGGGCTTCGTAACCGGTATAAATATAATCGGAAGTATTACCAACCCTGTTAAAAGACATCGTGTAGCTTGAACCGGTAAGGCTGGCAAACACAAATGGATCCGAAATAGTAGTGTAATTGGTGACTTTTAATCGTATCACTTTTGTAGCGGCATTGTCGCCAAAGAAAAAGTATCCGTTTCCATTGGCATCAAGATTGGCCGACATATTATCTCCGATTCTTACACCTCCGTCAGGTACATTAATTGAAGCTATTAACTGAGGAACTGCTGTAGGATCCTGCCAATG
Organism: Niabella sp.; assembly: GCA_049841335.1. GTDB lineage: Bacteria > Bacteroidota > Bacteroidia > Chitinophagales > Chitinophagaceae > Niabella. The sequence continues at coordinate 20,667 of JASGDI010000014.1, forward strand.
ATAAATTTTTATTGGAGAAGCAGCAGAATTCCCGGATAAGTTTGCGATATAGGAATGCCCGTTTACCTGGGCCCCCACATTAACAGGAAAGGTTCCGCCACTTACACCTGTGAGATTTAACGGTATTGGCGCAATTGTGTTATTTCTCAGGTCAGAAACTTTTAATAGATGTGACCCTCCTGCGGCCCTGGTTACAATCAGTACATGCTCTCCGTCAAATCCTGAACCCCTGGTGGTAGCCCCAGTATAGGTTGGATAAATGGGATTGCCTAATTCGTTATTGGTATAATCATAGATCAGCGGCTTGGTAAAATCAGCGCCATAAACCGGTACATTTAACCTGAGTATTACCCTGTATTCCCGAAAGCGCTTGTTATTAACTACTTTAATAATTCCTGTTTGCGAGGATACTCCTTCCCCAAAAACGAACTGGTAGCTGTCCTGGTCTAATTTAGCTCCACTGGACATAGTAGCTTCAAACCTGAGCGCTTCAAAGTTAGTTTCTGGATCAAGCCGGGGAAAGGAAATGGCTTTTGTATTTTCATCTATCACTCCTTCTACCACGGTATTCCCATTGACCCCGGCGTTCAGGATTTTTATAGACTGAAGCACTACTTCATCTGAAGATTCTACGTTTGTGGGAAAATCTTTAGTACACGAAAATAATGTTGCCAATAACACTGTGGCAAGCATCAGCCTGTATTTAAAAGAATAAGATATCATTTTCTTTAATTTTCAGATTAAGAATTTCTTTACTCGTTAATTCTGTGGCCATCCTTCGGTTTGAGCCAAAGTATATCCCTTACTTGTATAGTCATCTATTTCATTTCTTCCTACAGGGGTCAGATAAGGATTTACTCCGGGCTGATTTAAGAAAGGTAGCCTTCCGTTTGTATTGGTGCCTTTATAAAAACCATTCATTGCCGATGCATTAGTGCCGCTATAAACCGTTTCTGTTCCTGTTAACGAAACCACTGCTATCTGGCCTACTTTGGCCGTACTTAACTCGCCGGGAAGTTCTGTTGGAAAGTTAACCCAGCCGCCTGAAAGCAAGTCTTTTTTAGTGTCTGTTTCCATATAATTTAATTTTGACCAGCGTTTAAGGTCTTCAAAGCGTGAATGCTCAAAGGCCAGCTCCATTCTTCTTTCTCTTCTTATTTCCCATAACAAGGCGGGTACCGAGGGGTCGCGTGCAGGATCATTAGGGAGCGCGTTTATATTTAATGGCGCTGTCTTTACCACGCCCTTATCAATGGCATCCTGGGCTAAAGGCCTGTTTCGTATTTTGTTAATGGAAATATCTATATCTGCCTGAGTAACAGCACCTCCTCCAATGGTGGAAAGTTCTGCTTTGGCTTCTATCCAGTTCAGTAAAGCTTCTGCATAACGGAAAACCGGGTAATCAGTCTCGTTCCTGCTGCTTGAAAATTCATTGGGAACATTGCCTGTTGTTTCGACTATTTTGATGATGTCCCTGGGTATGAACTTGGTAACATACCAGTAGGATGCCCTGTTCTTTACAGTAGCCTTGTCGTAAAATGAGGCTTCCAGCCTCGAATCCCTGGAGACAATCATTTGGGATATTGCAAAGTTATTAGCAGAGGGAGCTTCGGAGTTCTGCCATACGTTTCCATCAACACAAATAAAGCTTTTCAGCAAATCGGTAGTGGGACCGAATGCAATTGATTCAGAAAGGTTGTTATATGACGCTACCGAGTGGGTAACACCTACAGCAGGGTCATAGTTTCTGTAAAAGATTACATCCTTATTGTTCGCAAGCGAATTGGAAGCAAAAAGGCTTCTGAAATCTGTTACTATGTCATACCTGTTGCTTGAAATAATTATATCTCCGGCTTCTTCTGCCAGGTTTAAAAATTTATTGGCCCGTTCATTATTGTTGTAATAATATTTTTGCCAGGTTCCTTCGTAAAGAGCAGCGCGTGAAATAAAGCCAGCCACAACATATCTGTTCACAAACAGCGCTCCATCATTTACTCTTACATTCTGCAAAGCATACCGCAGGTCATCGTAAACAGCATCCATCACCTCGTTTCGGGAAGTTCTTGGTTTGTACAAATCATCCTTATCCAAATCGCTTGGAACATGGTCGTAATAGGGCACGTCACCAAAGCGTGTCGCTAATGACGCGTACTCTAATCCTCTGAAAAAACGTCCGATGCCCATCCAGTGATTAAATGCTTCTTCGGATAAAATGCCGTTCATCTTATTCTGGATCCTGTCAATCATGAGGTTGAGGGATCGCAATGTGCCCATTCCCCATATACTGCTGTTAGGCACGGCGCGGGCAAAGTTGCCCTGATTGCCCATTAAAAAAATATCATCGCTAAACTGATAGCCCATAAAAGCTGCACCGGTAGTACCAAATCCCAACCCATACCCTGGGAAAAAATGCTCGTAGTGCTGATTGGCATAAAGTCTTACATTGTCTTCTGAGGTCCAGGCTGTGAGGTCGGTTTCAGACGTCAATGGCGGACGGTCTAAAAATTTCTTACAACTAAATGAGGTCATTGCCAGAAGTGCCAGTAATAAATAATTTTTATATAGAGATTTCATCCGAATGCTTTTTGTTGTTATAATCAGGCCTGATGGAACGCTGCACAGACCCCTTTTGCTGTTATTAAAGTTTATCCTGCTTCGTTTCATAATAATGGTTGTTTAGGATTAAAGTGAAATATTAACACCCACTGAGGCAATTTTGAAAATAGGGTTGTTTGTTCCGGTACGTCCCAGGTTGTAGTTATTTGCAAGCATAGATTGTCCGGATATTGCTTCGGGATCAATTGGTAAACCTCGTAACTTATCAAAGGTGATAAAGTTTTCGAAAGAAACATATACCCTTGCCTGCTTCAGTCTTATTTTATCCAGCATTTTAGGGGCTACATTGTATCCCAGCGTTATATTTTTTATCCTGAAATAGGCCATATTCAGTAAATAGCGCGTTTGAGGTACCATCACAAATCCCGAACTGGCACCATTCAAATTCCAGGCCCGGGGATAAAAAGCGTCTGTACGGTCTTCTCTCCAGTAATTTTCAGCAATGGCCTGTGGCATGGCCCCGTCTTTAACATGGTATCCCGGAATAGCCAGCTGACCCTCACCCCAGATATGCCTTTTGCCTACGCCCTGTGCCATTACAGAAAAGTCAAAAGATTTATAGTCCAAACCAATACGGAATCCATACTCGTATCTTGGTAACGAATTACCAATAACTACCCTGTCACCCGGATCACCAAATGTGCCTTTACCGGGAGTAATGTATCCATCGCCATCTATGTCTACAAACTTAACATCGCCCGGGCTTATCAAAAGTATCTGGTTCCCGTCCTCAAATTGAGTTTGGTACACAGGGTTATTTCCTGCCAGCTTATTGGTTCTTTTGGCAGAGCCTTGCCATATAATTGTTTCCTGGACAAAATTTCCATTGGCGTCATAAACAAAATCATCTTTCTGGTAAAGCCTGTCCGTTACATAGCCGTAAATATCGCCATATCTTTTTCCAGTGGTCCAGGTGTTGCCAATTAAACGGTTTTCCCACGGAGTGTTCCAATCCGCAGCCTTTGTAATATCGGTAACGGCATCAGAAATATTAGCCATTAAATTAATGCCCAAACCATTCTCAAACCTGTGGTTGAAGTCCAGCGCCAGCTCAAATCCCTTGGTTAACAAGTTACCGTAATTGCCCTGTGGAGCAGCAGCTCCGTATGTAGCAGGAAGCGCTTCTCCCGAAATAATCATGTTCTTGGTCTGGCGCTCAAAATAATCGAATGTAATACCAAATTTATTTTTAAACAGCTTCAGCTCTACCCCCAGGTTTAATGTTACAATATCCTGCCAGGTAAGGCCGGCGGAAACCGGATCTGGTGTGCTTAGATAAAATAGCTGCTTATTTTCAGTATTTAACCAGGAGGTTTGGTAGATATCCATTGTTGGAAGGTAGAGTGCATTAGATACGGACTGATCTCCAATAGATCCCCAGGAGCCGCGGAATTTAGCAAAGCTTAGGATCGACTTCAATGGCTGCATGAATTTTTCATCAGTAAGGATCCATCCTGCAGAGAAAGACGGATACCATTTCCATCTTAAATAAGCAGGAAACTTTGAAGTGGCATCGTAGCGTAAATTGGCTTCCAGCAGATATTTATTATTAAAAGCGTAGTTAATACGGCTAAAATAACCTAATTGAGAATCCCAGTTGGCGCCACCCCCGGATTCCTGAACACCCGTTGCCAGGTCGAACTGGGGATCATCGTTCCTGATCAGATTGGTTCTGTTTGACCAATGGCTTTTCCATTTATTGGCTACAATATTAGTACCTAAAGTAAATTTGAAATTATTGATATCGTTTAAGTCCCAATTGTAGGTTGAGTATGCGTTAATGGTATGTCGTTGGGCAATTGAAGTTGACTGATAGATATAGGACGCTTCTTTGGTGTAGTGCTCCTGCATGGGAAACCTGAACGCAGGTACACCGCCTGATTCAGTAACATTGCCATCGTCATCTACGTAAATCGGATTTCCGCTGTCATCCAGGTAAGGAATTACACCATACCAGGTCCACGCCGAAGAATAGGAGGGCCTGGAGGATTGGCTTCTATCTATACGGGTGTCGTAAGTATAATCTGCAATGACCTGCCAGCTTTTGTTTATATCAATAGTAGTACCAAAGTTCAGATTATTATACCTGTTTCCTAAAATTGCTGTATGCGCGTACTTGGTATCCCAATACGGATCACGAACAATTTCTCCCTGCTGTGTTTTTACAGCTGTTGGAAAATAAAGACTCCAGCGATACAGGTATAACCATGGATCAGCTCCAAATCCGGTAAAAGAATTAGGGTAGCGTTTGGTTCTGTCGGCAAATAAGGCGCCCCCTCTTATAGTAATATGATCGTTTACTTTGGTTGACAGACTTAAATTACCCGTATATCTTATAAAATCATCGTGTTCTGCCGGCTTCATCATACCTTGCTGGTTAAAATAGCCAAAGCCAATATTATAAGTTGTATTATTTGACTTTCCGTTCAAGGAAAGGTTATGATTTTGAGTAAGCGCATTCTTTTTAACCATAGCGTCAACAGGATCATAAATCCTTATTCCATATTTGTCTGTTCCATCCCAATACCAGTCCCTGTTATATACAACGGGATCGTAGCGGCCTACGGTGCTGCCATATTTTTCCTGCCATTCTCTTGATTTTTGTAAACTTTCCTCACTGATCCTCCAAAAGCCACCGGCCGGGCCGCTCGCTTTCATATTGTTATGTGCATCGAGTGTGTATTGCAAGCCGTCGATCCCGGCAATTTTCAATTCTTTAGCCGGATTTTGCCATGAAAAATTATTGGAATAAGAAAGTGTGCTTCCTTCTGTTTTAGATCCTTTTTTAGTAGTTATTAAAACAACGCCAAAAGCCGCTTTAGCGCCGTATATAGAGGCAGCAGAGGCGTCTTTCAATACTGAAATACTTTCTACATCATTGGGATTGATCATTTGGATGCTGGGTATTTCCACGTTATCCACTAATATCAGGGGTGCACTGGAACCCTGAACAGAGCCTACAAATCCGCGAATACGTATTAAGGGGTCAGAGCCCACCTCACCCCCTGATATCCTTACAGAAAGGCCTGGTACTGCACCCTGTAAACCTCTGCCTATATCAGCAATGGGCCTGCTGCCAAGCACTCTGTCTACGTTTACATTGGTAATAGCACCGGTAATGTTGCTTCTCTTTTGTGTACCATAACCCACTACTACCACTTCATCCAGGCTGGCATCGCCGGGTGTAAGGCTGACCGAAATAAAATCGGATTCACCCACAGTAACACTATGCATTTTGTAACCAACAACTGTGAATTCAAGTATATCGCCGGCAGAAGCTGCAATCGAAAAAGCCCCCTCCTGGTCAGTAGAGACTGCCCGGGCTGTACCTTTCACAGAAACTGTAGCTCCATAAATTGCTTTTCCGGCTTCATCAGTAACAGTACCTGTTATTGTTCGGGTTTGAGCAAATGCCATACTGTGCAGCAAACAGCAAAACAGCCACAGGAATACAGCACTGGTAATTGTTTTCCTCATAGTTTCTAATTTAAAAGTATAGTTGTTCTGAATTTTTACATAACCAACCCTGTTCGTGTAAAGGGCGCTAAAACTCTGTTTGCGGTCTATGGATCAATAATCAACCATCAATTTTCCTATTCTAATACTACCGCCCCTACTTCTCAATTGCTATTTTAGGCCTTTAATGTTCTGTCACCTGTTAAACCATTATAGGTTTTTGGATGCTTCGGCAAGCATTATCCTTCAAAACATATTCTCACTATATAAACCCAACACTCAATTTTATTGTGAAGATTGAGCTGGTGAAGTATATGAACCTGTCTTTCTTTCTTAGCAACCTTAATGTTTTGTTAGAGTTATATTAAAGATAATACAATTTCCTGCAAAAACCTGCAAAAAGCTGATAATTTTTGCAAAAAAAAGATAAAACATGCAGAACATTCAGGTTTTATAGCTACCTGTAGCCACAAAAAAACCGCCCCAATTATTTTGAGGCGGCTTCGCGATATTTTTTATAATTAGTTTTTTGAAGCTTTGATCAGCGCAATAAAATCATCAAACAGGTATCTCGAATCATGGGGGCCGGGTGTGCTTTCGGGGTGGTATTGTACCGAAAAGGCAGGCTTGCCTTTTACCCGGATGCCCTCTATGGACTGATCATTCAGGTTCACATGCGTTACTTCTACCTTATCCGATGCTTTTACCGATTCAGGGTTTACGCCAAAACCGTGGTTTTGTGTAGTAATTTCAGATTTACCGGTTATAAGGTTTTTTACCGGGTGGTTCAATCCCCTGTGGCCGTGGTGCATTTTAAAGGTTTCTATGCCATTGGCTAATGCCAGCAGCTGGTGGCCCAGACAAATGCCAAAAACAGGTTTATCTTCTTTTAAAATATCTTTAACGGTGTTGACAGCATAATCCATAGCGGCAGGATCGCCCGGGCCATTGGATATAAAATAGCCATCAGGGTTAAAGTTTTTTACCTCTTCAAGTGGAGTTTTTGCGGGAAATACTTTTACATGCGCACCACGATCTGCCATACATTTTAAAATATGCTGCTTGGTGCCATAGTCCATTACTGCTATTTTTATAGCAGCATTGGCGTCGCCCAGCTCATAAGCTTCTTTTGTAGAAACTTTTGAAGCCAGCTCCTGGCCGCTCATATCGGGTGTTGCAGCCAGCCGTTGTTTCAGCTCTTCAATATCAAAGGTTTCAGAAGATATAATGCAGTTCATGGCGCCTTTGGTACGGATATGAGCTACCAGGGCACGGGTATCTACACCATGAATGGAAACAATATTATTCTTTTTCAGGTAGGCATCCAGCGAGCCTTCGGCTCTTTTGCGGGAGTAATTCTCGTTCAGGTTCTTGGCAATTACTCCCAATACCTTTACGCTGTCGCTTTCCACGTCTTCGGGGATTACGCCGTAATTGCCCACATGTACAGCGTTCATAATTACGATCTGTCCATAATAGCTGGGGTCGGTAAATACCTCCTGGTAGCCGGTCATGCCGGTATTAAAACAAATTTCTCCGGTAGTGGTGCCAATAGCGCCAAAGGCAAAACCTTCGGCAACGGTGCCATCCTGTAATAATAAAATAGCGCGGGACTGTGTTTGAGTATCAGGCATTTATTTTTCTTTTTTTAAGTTCCGAAAGTTTTCGGGACGCTGATGAATAAGTATTCAACAAAAAAATCGTGCAAAAATAGGGTGAAAAATCTGGATTTTATGAGGGGGATTCCAAAATTTATAAACATAACGGATAGCAATTCATAAAGCACCTGAGATTTTCTTTCATGCAGCCTGAGTGGGAAATATGGCTGGATTCAAATATTTCGTCCATTATAGCTAAATAGATGCAAGATGAAGCAGGCCTTTGGTTAAATTCTTTTACAGCCTCAACCTGCACAGTAAAACAGAGGCAGAAATTTATAATCTGGTAAAGTTTGCTGGTAAAATCATAATATAATCCATATTGAGGTGATCAGATATCAGTCATCTTCTATCGCATCTCTTTTCATTTTCCTGCCATCCCCATCGTTATCTGAAAGCCGTAAAAATATTTTGCAAATGATATTAATATGAATATCTCTATTGTGCTAACCATGTAAAAATGAAATACTCCGAATTGGAAAGAAAGTTAAAAGATTGGATGTTACGATACAGGAAAAGAAATGAACTGACACCCTTTGTGGTATAGCCCCTGTAACGGACAATTATTTCAAGATGAGTAATCACAAAGGCCAGGAAGTGAAACCAGGAACACAATAAGGTATTTTAAAAAAATCAGGATTGAAATTATGAACAAGGTAAAAGCATATATCGAAAGGGGAAATGATGGCCGTTACAGGGTGTATGTTGATTTGGATCAATACTTTAAATTATGGCATTCACGGCGATAGTGCTACTGTAAAAGAAGCTATTGATGATTTTAATATTTCTTATTTAGAAATGAAAAAGTTTTATGCTGAGCAGGGAAGGACGTTCGTGCAAGCGGATTTTGAATTTGTTTACGATATGGCCTCTTTTTTATCCTATTATAGTAAAACACTTTCTTTACCAGGCCTGGAACGTCTTACTGGTGTAGCGCAGGGGCAATTGAGTCGTTACCTAACCTGCCACCGGAAACCAAGCAAAAAGACCACTCAAAAAATAGAACGCAGGCTGCATGAGTTTGGGGCAGAATTAAAACAGATTCAATTCATCTGATTTCAAAAAGGATATAAAAAGTAATATTTTGTTGCTAAAGTACAGAAGTGAATACAATTGAAGATCAATCCTTTGTGTGTCTTCAAATCCAACCATTTTTTAGAAGCCTTCGGGCAGCCTGAATATCAGCTGCTTTTTTGCATTGCATCTCTTTTCATTTCTGCTGCCAGCCCGGCGCCCAGGTATCTTTCTATAATGCCATGTACCAGATAAATTACCGGCGTCATTGCTATGGCTACTATAAACTTATAAATATAATTACCCACACAAATAGCCATTACCAGGTTCAGGCTCCAGGGCTCACCCTGGTTGGCAGATACGCGCGGACCTATATAAAATGCAATGAATAAAACCACGAAGCTGTCTATTAACTGAGAAACCAGCGTGCTGCCGGTAGCTCTTAACCATATAGCTTTTTCGCCTGTGGCTTTTTTAATACTGTGAAAAACCAGTACGTCTAAAATCTGCCCTGCTAAAAATGCTGTCAGCGAGCCAATAATAATCCAGGAGCCCTGCCCTAAAATAATGCGATAAGCATCATTTGCATCGTTTATATGCTGATGCCTGTAATTGGTAGTCCAGAAGTCGGCAGGAGCAAGGCCAATAGCGCCCTGGAACGCAATAAAGGTATAAGCAATCAGCACAGCGGCAATCAGTGATAAAAAGCGCACTCCTCTCATACCATAATACTCGTTAATAATATCTGTCATTATAAAAACAACAGGCCAGAGCAAAACTCCCGCAGTAAGGTTGAAAGAAAAACTATTGCCAAACAGGCTGATGTCGAATGGGGCAATATCAAGTGTTTTCTCCAGGGAAAAGATTTTAACCCCAATGACTTCCGCAATAATGGCATTGGCTATAAAAAAACCTCCCAATAAGATATACAGCCTGGTAGGCTTATCTTTAATGATAGTACGGATCATTGATATAAAAAGTAAAAAGTAGAAAAATAAAAAGCAGGAAAATATTTGAAAGCATAAGCCAGCGTGGCACATATTGCACAGGCTTTTTACCGGTAATCGTAAATATTAAATAGAAGAAACCTGTTAAGGGCAGTATTACCATAGCTAACCCGTAGCCGGCCATAATAATAGTGGATGAAACGGTCTCTTCTTTATTACCTGAAGTAAAAAGCAGAGAAAATGCCAGCAGCATGAAAGCGCCACATATAAAAGCCACCCTCGATAAAAATATTAACCAGCGCATAAGTGAATTTATCCTGCAAATTTATTATTTATTTTAGCCTGAAGGGAGCCAGTTGAAATTTTTCAGCCTTTTATAAAATAAATATAATCCTGAAAATTTCAGCAGGGTTTCGTATAAAATAGTATTATTTTGCCCGGGATTGTGCCCGTGCAGGGTCAATAAATAATAAAGTTTCTGATAATGAATAATAGGTGGTTGAAAAAAGCGTTGCCCCATGTAGCCGCTATTCTTGTTTTTTTAGTAGTAACCGTTATTTTTTGTAAACCGGTATTGGTTGGGAAAGTGCTGAACCAGCACGATACCGGTATTGTTGGCTGGCGCGGATCGGCACAAAATGCTTTTGAAGTAAAAGAAAAAACCGGCCGAATGCCCCTGTGGAGTACCAGCGTATTCAGCGGCATGCCTAATTACCAGATTGCTACGGAGGGCAAATATGCCTTTCCATTTGATCTGAACAAAGTGTCTGGCCTGGGCTTACCCAAACCCATGAATTTCTTTTTTATGGCCTGTGTTTGCTTTTACATTTTATGTGTGGTATTGCGTTTTAACCCGGCTATCGGGATTTTGGGTGCGTTGTCCTATGCCTATGCTACTTATAACCCGCTGATTATAAGTGCAGGTCACGAAACCAAGATGATGGCCATTGCCTATATGCCTTTATTGCTTGCAGGGTTGCTGCTGATATTTAATAAAAGATACTGGATAGGGCTGGCTGTAGCCACGCTGGGTGCTATGCTGGAACTGATGGCTAACCATCCCCAGATAGCATACTATTTCTTTTTGATTGCAGTTGCTGTTACAATAGGCTACCTGGTGGTTTGGATAAAAAATAAAGAATACAGGCATACAGCCATTGCTTTCGGGCTTACTGCTGTAGCTGCTCTGGTAGGGTTGGGCTGCTATTCCCTGGCCTACCTTACAACGAATGAATACACGAAATATACCATGCGCGGAGGTAAAAGTGTTGAGATAACAGGAAATGAGGTTAAAGCTGCAAATACCACGGGTTTGGATACTGATTATGCGTTTATGTATAGTTTGAGTAAGGTGGAGCCTCTTATTATGCTAATGCCTAAAGCTGTAGGAGGAAGCAGTGGCACCACACTGCAGGAAGATTCTAAAGTTATTGAGAAAGCGGTGTCAGCAGGAGTGCCTGAAATGCAGGCAGCACAATTTCCATCGCAATTACCCGCTTATTGGGGCGGTATGAGTAAACAGGGTGAATACTCCGGAGGACCTGCTTATATTGGCGCTATCATATTTATACTGGCGATCCTTGGTTTTGTAGTTGTAAAAAATCCAATAAAGTGGCCTTTGCTGATCATTTCTATCATATCTGTCATGATGAGCTGGGGCAGCTATTTCCAGGGGTTTAATGAGTTTTTGTTTAACACGCTGCCTTTGTATAACAAGTTCCGTGCCCCGTCAATGGCATTGGTTATTTGCCAGTTTACCTTGCCTTTAATGGCAGTAATAACTGTTTATACGCTCTTTTTTACTAAAGACAGCAAAAATGTGCTGCAGGCAAATTTCAAGAAAATAGTATATACACTGGGTGGTATTACAGCAGTTTTGGCGTTGTTGTACATTGGTCAAAACTATACCGCAGCCTTTGATGAGCAGATTATGCAATCAAACGGCGGAGACAGCCTCAACCGTGCAATATTGGCCGGAATGAAGGCCGACAGACAGGCAATGTTTGGCAGCCAGGTACTTAGAGCCGTTTTATTTATGTTGATAGTATTGGGTGTTATTTATGCCGTATTAAAAAATATGATCAGGCCGGTAATGGCGGTAATAGCTTTTGCAGTGATCAGTATTATAGATCTTTGGGTGGTAGACAAACAATATTTCAGCGATGACCATTATATTGCTAAAGATGAAATAGCCAGCCAGATTGAAGCTCCCACCCCTATAGACTTGGAAATCTTAAAGGATAAAGATCCGCATTTCAGGGTGTATGACCTGGCAGGAATGAACAGCAACAGGGTTTCTTATTTCCATCGTTCAGCATTAGGATACTCAGCTGTGAAGCTTCGGATATATCAGGATATTATAGAAAGATACTTTACAGGAGCTCCCAATGAACAAATCCTGAACGCGCTCGATGTACGGTATATCATTAACACCGATCAAAACGGACAGCAGCATATTATTCCTAATCCCAATGCCTATGGAGCCGCCTGGTTTGTAAAAGCGGTGAAGCCGGTTGCAAATGAAGTGGAAGAACTGCAGCTTATTGGAAATACTAATTTAAAAGATACTGCTGTGGTGCAAAGTTCTTTCCTGGAAAATGCAGGCCATCCAACGGCAGATTCTTCTTCTGTCATAAGACTGGTAAAGTACACCAATGACGAAATAGAATATACAGCCAGTACTCCCACAGGCGGATTTGCCGTGTTCAGTGAAATATATTATCCAGCCGGATGGAATGCTTATATCGGCGAAAAGAAAACAGATATTGTTAAAACCAACTATTTTATGCGGGGCGTGGTCATTCCACAGGGACAGCATACCATAAAGCTTGTTTTTGAGCCGGAAACAGTAAAAAAAGGATTGATGATTTCTTACCTCAGCTCATGGCTGCTGATCATTATAGTGGTGGGCGGCTTCCTGATGCAATGGTGGATGGATAAGAAGCAATTAGCAATTAATAATTAGTAATTAACAATTAATAATGCGGGTGGCTTTGCTACTACGGTCAACTGTCATTTCTACTTGAGCAATGTCGCATCTATAGTGCCCTATAAAATAATCCCTGCCGTAAAGGGAGGTGAAAAGGGTATTTATTATTTTTTAAAGCATGTAGCCCGGTATGCGGCCGTAACCTGTTTTACTGTTTCGGAAAATACGGGTAAAGAAGAGGGCATTGATTTTATAGATGTTTTGGGCAGCACTGGCAAAAAATCCCGTTATGCCAATTTTTCTCTCTTTAATAAAATAAAAAAGGCCTGTAAAACAAGAGGGATCAAACATGTTATTATAGAGCATCCTTATTATGCCTGGTTAGGGATCGCTTTGAAAAAGCTGGGAGGATTAAAGTTGATCGTCCATTCGCACAATATTGAAGCAGCAAGATTTAAGAGCATGAATAAGTGGTGGTGGCGCATCATGTTCCAATACGAAAAGCTGGCCCACCGTTATGCCGATTTTAATTTTTTTATCACGGAAGAGGACAAGGCGTATGCGATAAAAGCGTATAAGCTTGATGCGAAAAACTGCGATGTTATTACTTACGGGATTGAGGCAGACGCCGTTCCGCCTGTTCGGGAAAAGCAATATTGCCGGAACACTGTTTGCAAAGAGCTGGGTTTGCCGGCTGATACCAGGCTTATCCTGTTTAACGGTACGCTGGACTATGGCCCAAACAGGGACGCGCTCGACAGGATATTGAATGAGATCAATCCTGAACTGCTCAAAGCCTGTTCATTCCCTTACAGGATTGTTATTTGCGGTTTACGATTACCGGAGCGCTACAACCAACTAAAAGCTTACAAAGAACAGCACATTATTTATAAGGGTTTTGTGGAAGATATAGACCTGTATTTTAAAGCGGCGAATCTTTTTATCAATCCTGTTACGGACGGGGGCGGTATTAAAACCAAGCTGGTAGAGGCTTTAGGCGCTAATACGCCTGCAGTTTCCTTTAAGGCCGGGGCATACGGAGTACCTCAAGCTATTACCGGAAACCATCTAACTATTATTGACGATGAGGATGCAGCAGGTTTTGCTGCGGCTATCTGCAAAAAAATAAATTCAGCTACAGGCGATATCCCCGAATCTTTTTACCAGCATTTTAGCTGGGATGCGATTGCCAAGAAGGCTGTGAGAATTGTGAGCAGATTGTAGTTGGGGTGGGAGACCGGAAGTCAGGATGTTCGAATCAGAAAAAGATGCTGGCTATTTTATTCTTGTGTGCGAAAAGCCGAAAACCCAGAGCATGAAGTATAGGGCAAATGAAAATTGAGCATTGCGTGTTAAATATTCAGTTTTCAATATGCAATAATCCATGTTCAGTAAAATCCCGGCTACGAAGTTGCAGGTGATAATACCTGCAAGGGCGAAATGAGTCAATTAGTTGTTATTAGTGATAACACAGATAAAGACTGAAAGGAAAAATGTTTTAAGTAACAGTTTTTACAATGGATTCGTAAAGCATACCAGCTGTATTTCTCCAGTCAAACAAATTTTTTCGGGTGTTCCCCTTTTGTATTAGTTCTTTTCTTAAACTCTCATCGCTGGTGATTTTTTTCATAGCAATGGCTATTTCCTCAATATTAAACGGGTTCACTAATAAAGCGGCACCTCCCGCTACTTCTGGCATTGAGGATGTATTGCTGCATATAACAGGAACTCCTGCCTGAAAGGCTTCAACAATAGGAAGTCCAAAGCCTTCAAACAAAGGAATAAATGTAAGACAGTAGGCAGCACCCAATAAGTATTTTAATTCAGAATCGCTGATCCTTCCGGTGAATATGATGTCATGTCTATACGTCAGACTATCATAAACGGACTTTATTTCATTGGCTTCCCATAAAATATTTCCGGCTAATACCAGTTTAAAATCACTTTTGGTTTTTTTCTTAAAACTGTCAAAGGATTGCATAAGCCGCTGTATATTTTTTCTTGCATGCATTGAACCGACAAAAAAGAAATAGGATGCACCCGATGTATATTTGGCTTGAGTGTAAGCAATGTCTGTCTCTGGCAGTGGCTGAAATAATTCTTTAGCTCCAAGTGTAATAACATCAATCTTATCTGGAATGATATTGTAATACTTTATTATGTCACTTTTTGTATAGTTGGATACTGTTACGATTGTTTCTGCTTTCGCAGCAAATTTTTTAAAAAAGTACTTATAATATACCCTGTTTCTAAATGGTAAATTTTGAGGGAAATGCTCAAAATTTAGGTCGTGTATAACTGCAATTTGTTTTGTTTTTGAACGCAGACTGATCATTCCATCCATCCCTACAAAAACGTCCGGTTTATGTTTTTTTAGAAATACAGGTAAAACGATTTCCAGGTAAAGAATATATAAAGCCGGATGTCGGTAAGGAGGAAAAATCCGATAAACGGCAGCATTCGGAAAATCAAAATAATCTTCCGTAAAATTTTTATCACATAGTAGTAAAAATTTTGTTTCGGGATGTGCTTCAATCATTGGACGTAAAACTTCAATGACTACATTACCAATACCATCAATATTTTTATTACGCAATACCCAGCAATTAAAAGCTATTGTCATTATTTTATATACTTTTTGTTTGTAAGGTAGTGAAGTAACATTAATAATTTAGAGATTACTCCTGTTCTAAGGAGAGGTTTGGGGATTTTATTCTGAGCGTTTATCATCCTGCTTATAATTTCAGGAGCGGTGTTTTCTTTATCATATTGTTTGAAATAGGCGGGTGTTGTAACATTGAAATTTCTTATAAAGCGCCAGAAATAGTCGTAGGCCATGATGTTTTTTAATATATGCACTCCCGTCTTTTTCAAAAAGTACAAGTGTTCCGGAATCTCAACTTCAGGCGCCATTTTTACTTGTGCTGTAACCTGGCTGTCGCTCATACCAAGCGCTACTAAAGTTTTTTTGATATATACAAACCGGCTACTATCCAGCCTTCTTATATACATTTCTACGTCAACCAACCATTTCAATTTTTCATCGTACAAGCATTTGCCATCATTTGGATAAAGTGTAGTACTTGGATGACCAATGATATTTTTGGAAAGAATAGACCCCGGATGTTTTTTTAATTGCTTTAACCGGAATTTTTCGGGGAAATGTATTTTCTCTATACCTGAGTTTTCATATTTGTTGATAAATGCCGAAAAGATAAATGCGCCATCATTTTTTTTAGCGGCATCTGCAAATTGCTGTAATGAGCCTGTATCCATAAACCAGTCGTCATCATGCATCAGCTTTATCCACTGGCCTTTGGCCAGGGCAATAGCAGCATTCCAGTTGGCAGGGGTGCCTAATGGCCTTGGGTTTTTATGATAGTACAGTGAAGGAATATCTGCATACTCATGAAAAAGCTGATGAACAGAATCATCGGGGCTGTCGTCAGTTATGATTACCTCAAAATCCGCAAAACTTTGCACGCGGATAGAATCCAGCAATCTTTTCAGATATTGCGGACGTTGATAGGCAGGTATACAAATAGAAATGAACGGCATATTAAGCATTTTTTATGCCAAGGGTGAACAGATTGATTTTATGTATCTCTTTCTGAAAAACTACTTTGAAATTGCAAAATTCTAAAAGCTCTCTGATAGCGTTGAACGAGAACACGTGATGATGCACGCATCGATTGTGGAAATTGTTAAGCGTTCTTATTTTAAAGTCTTCGAAATTGGTAATGCCCGGGTCTTTATTGATATCGTGCAGGGTAAGTATTTCTTCAAAATGTGTGGTATCTGTTTCGTCTGTGCCCTTTTCATAATCTTCTTTTAAGTGTTCAAAATTTGTATAAGGCCGGTTAATATCAAAACAGTGCTCTTTGTTGGGAAGAACCAGCGCTATTGTGCCCCCGGGTTTTAATACTTCGTTCCATCTTTTCAGGGCTTTTATAGGATTGGCTATATGCTCTAAGCTATGACAGGAAAGTAAAAAATCGTAATGACTGTTTTCAATTCCGTTCAGTTCTGCGGCTTCGGCAATATATTGCCTACCTTTAGGGTAACCTTTCAGGTATTGATAAGTATAACCTCCCTTAATTTCTCCTTCCCAAACGGTATTTGAGTTAAAGTTCACGCCATCTACATTTTTAGCATACAGGTAAATGGGGTAGTAGCTTTTTTGTCTGAAAAAATTACTGGGACCTCCAATCTCAAGTCCGTTTTTGCCTTTCAGGGCCCTGGCGAAAGCTATTGTTTCCCGTTTGCCGGGATGTTTGAACGCACTTATAGTTGTAATAACTGCATCTGTTATTTTCATTGCCTATTTTTATTATTCTTAACTTGGCAAAATAATTTCTTTTAGTTCAGAATGGAAAAAGTTTTTGGAGTTGTAATCCTGTTTAATCCTCAGGAAGGTGTTAATCGTAACATATCCAGCTATTTATCTTTTGTAGATAAGCTGCTTGTGATTGATAACAGTGAGCCGCCTGCAAAAGTTGATTTAGGAGAATTAGAAGATAAAGATAAAGTTGTTTTAATTGCAGAAGGTAGTAATAAGGGAATTGCTATACGCCTGAATGAAGCAGCACGGTATGCGCTTTCCGAAGGTGCGTCCTGGCTGTTGACCATGGACCAGGACTCTTTTTTTGATGAAAGCAATCTTGTGCTTTACCAGGAATATTTTCAGCAGCATAAGCATAAAGATAGGGTAGCAATGTTTGGGGTGGAGTTTGAACAACTGCCTGGGAACATTGGCAATGAAACGATTGAAGCATATAATATTATTACATCGGGCAGCCTGGTGAACCTTACTATTTATAAGTGTATCGGCGGATTTGATGAGGCTCTTTTTATTGATGATGTAGATGTAGAGTACTGTATCCGGGCCGGTTTGAACGGATATAAGACACTTAAATTTAAAAACGTTTATTTACATCATTCTTTAGGCTCAGTGTTGCAATACCGCTCTCTGAAAAGCTTTAAAAAAACGCCCAGGGTACTGCACACCCCTCTCAGGATTTATTATATGGTCAGGAATCATTTGTATGTTAATAAAAAATATAAATCAAAACTGCCGCGACTATTGCTTCTGCAAAGGAAGAAAGACATCCGGAACAGGATAAAGAATAATTTTTTATATGGTAGTAATAGAATAACACTTATAAAGTATCTCGTTCTTGCCCTGGTACATTACAAGACCGGGAAAATGGGCAGGCTTAAAAAATCTTAATGTATGGCTTCAATGTTACATAATATTGCGGAAGGGATTACCAAAAAGTTAAAGCAGATGCGTAATCCTTATAAAAAACTTCATATCAGCTGGGTAGATTTGCGTTTGCTAAAAAATAAACCTAAACAGTCCTTATATAAGCAAAGATTCCTTAATGGTTACATTCAGTTTTATAATGCTTCGGAGTTTCTCCATGGTGTAAAAGAAATATTTGTTGATGGTATTTATGATTTAAAAACCAGAAATACCCCCAAAATTATTGATTGTGGCGGTCACATAGGGTTGAGTGCCATCTATTTTAAACATCAGCATCCTGGGGCCGGCATTATTGTTTTTGAACCGGATCCCCGGAATTTTCAGATACTTCAGGAAAATATCCGGGCCCAGGGATATGAGAATAATATTGAACTGCGAAATGAAGCTGTTTGGATTGAGCACACAGAGCTTACTTTTTTTTCTGATGCTTCAATGTCAAGCAGGATAGCAACGGGTAACGAAAGTAATATAGTAAAAGTTAAGGCCTTCCGGCTAAGAGACTTGTTAACGGAAGAAGTTGACCTGCTTAAATTAGATATTGAAGGCGCAGAATACCAGGTTTTAAAAGACATTAAAGATAAATTCCATTTGCTTAAAAATATCTTTATTGAATATCATGGAGATTTTGATAAGCAAAACGAACTGGTGGAGATGCTGGATTGGGTAGCTAATGCAGGGTTTAAATTTTATATTAAAGAGGCCTGCAATGTATATTCGCACCCGTTTAATAAAAATGCAGATGATAATATCAGATATGATGTACAGCTGAACATATTCTGCTTTAGATAATATTTTTCAAAAACAATTCCAGTCCTCTTCTTTTTTCTTCGTCCAGCTCATAGCTGAGGTTATGCGAAAAATATTTCTTTAAATCATAAATACCATTATTATGCTCGGCGGCTATTTCATCTATATGCTGCAATCCATATCCATTGGCTTCATCAAATTCTTTAATAAACTCGCCAGTCAGTTCCCGTGTGCTTACCCAGGCCGCAAATACAAAAGGCAGGCCGGTGGCTGTTTTCCATTCGCCGGCCAGGTCGTAAATATATTTTGAATGTTGCCGCTGTTTTAATGCCCTGTCTCCGATGATCAGGGCGGCTGTATCATCCTTTATTTCCTTTATATAGCTTTCGTCATTGGCATTCATATATTCCGGATCTGCTTTCCAGTGATGCTTCATCAGCCATTGCAGGAGCTGCACCGATGAGCGGCTTTGGTAGTCAAGGTATATTTTCCGGATATTTTCAACCGGCTCTTCACTAAAAAGCGCTACCGAAGCCACATCACCAACCGATCCTATGCAATAATTCCCGTTGATAAAGCTCTGGGGTAGCTTTGGGATTACAGCCACAGGCACTAATCCCAGGTCGATCTCCCCGCTTTTGAGCTTATCTGCCAATAAGGCGGGATGTTCTTCAATCAGCTCTATCTTATCTTTTATGGGGAGCCGCTCCAGGCCATAGATCAGTGGTCGTGTATTTAAATAACTAACAATACCTACTCTTATCTTTTCTTCCACTTGTAATGCTTATTTTTGCGCGAAGATAGTTTTTTAGTTCGTAGTTCATGGCTCATAGAATATGCTATAAATTAAGAGCGATGAACTATGAACCCCGGGCTATGGCGTTTAGATTTAAAGATTTAAAAGTGTGGCATAAAGCCGCGGAATTGTCCAACGAAATAGATTTGCTGGCAAGGCAGTTTCCTGTGGAGGAGCGCTTTAGCCTTGTTTCCCAAATAAAACGGGCAGCAGATTCTGTTGTATTGAATATTGCAGAGGAAAGCACAGGACAATCCGTACCGGAATTCAAGAGATTTTTAAATATTGCTCTAGGTCATCAATAGAAGTGGTAGCCTGTCTTTTTTTGTCAAAAATGAGGACTTCTATTACCGAAGAATCGTTTAAAAAGTATTATAATGAGTATGAATTATTGTGTAAAATGCTAACCAAACTCCGAGAATCTATGTAACAGGTTGGGTCTGTTCTTCCATGAACTATCAACCATGAACTATGAACCAATAAACAAAAAAATGTCTTTAACCGCAATTTCGCCTATAGACGGCCGCTACAGCAAACAGGTGCAAAGCCTGCAGGAATATTTCAGTGAGTATGCCCTTATCAAATACAGGGTAATTGTAGAGATCGAATACCTGTTTTTATTGTCTGATAAAAAGTTTTTAAAACTGACGGCCTCCGCAAAAAAACATTTACGCAGTGTAATGGAAAACTTCAGCGTGGAAAATGCTGAAGCCATAAAGGAGATTGAAAAAACCACTAATCATGATGTGAAAGCGGTAGAGTATTTCCTGAAAAGCGAATTAGATAAAACAGACTCCAAGGAGGCAAAAGAATGGATCCATTTTGGCCTTACCTCGCAGGATATTAATAACACGGCCATTCCTTTACTTTGGAAGCATAGCCTGGAGTTTGAATTATTACCCGCTTATCTGAACCTGCAAAATCATTTACACGAGCTGGCCCGGCAATGGAAAGAAATACCTATGCTGGCCAAAACGCACGGCCAGCCGGCTTCTCCAACAAGATTGGGTAAGGAGATAATGGTATTTGTAGAAAGGATCGAAAACCAGGTTCAATTGTTTTCTTATATCCCTGTATCTGCTAAATTTGGTGGTGCTACCGGTAATTTTAATGCGCATCATGTTGCTTATCCAAAAACAGACTGGATAAAATTCGGGAACCATTTCGTAGAAGAAGTGCTGGGATTGCAAAGGATGCAGTTTACCACGCAAATAGAACATTACGATAACCTGGCGGCGCACTTCGATTGTATAAAACGGATCAATACTATACTGCTGGATCTGTGCCGTGATATCTGGACCTATATCAGCATGGAATACTTTAAGCAGAAAACCAAAGCAGGGGAAGTGGGTTCATCGGCTATGCCACATAAAGTAAATCCTATTGACTTTGAGAATGCGGAAGGTAACCTGGGTATAGCCAACTCCGTGCTGGAGCATCTTTCGGCCAAATTGCCTGTAAGTCGCCTTCAAAGGGATTTGACGGATAGTACCGTGCTGCGCAATATTGGCGTACCCATTGCTCACACTATTATTGCTATTAAAAGTATAGAAAAGGGGTTAGGTAAACTGGTGCTGAACGAAGCTGCTTTAAAATCAGACCTGGAAGGTAACTGGGCCGTAGTTGCAGAGGCTATTCAAACTATTCTGCGCAGGGAAAAATATCCTAATCCTTATGAGGCTTTGAAAGATTTGACAAGGGGCAAAGAAGGAATTACCAAACAGTCTTTACACAAATTTATCGACTCTTTAAAAGTGCCTGCTGCAATAAAGGCAGAGCTGAAGAAAATTACGCCGCATAATTACACGGGCATAGCAGCGAAATATTAATTGCGGAAATATCTTTTAGCTCAACAGTCAGTTCAGGAAATACGGAGCTGGTAATACTTTAAATTGATGAAAAGCGGGTCGATAAATTCGTACCTTGACCTCCGACTTCCTGACTATTTATGTATCTCGCTCGTAAAATGAAACTCAATATCAGGGTTATTACTGATCTCGGTATTCAGGAACCATTCGCTTTGGGCCAGGTACACCGGGTGCCCGTCTTTGTCTTCGCCGGTGTTAGCCAGCTTAAATTTTGTAAAGTCATCTAATTTTTTAGCATCCTTACTGGTGATCCAGCAGGCTTTATAAAACGGCAACGCACGAAACTCAACAGACGCTCCATATTCATGTAATAACCGGTATTGTATCACTTCAAACTGCAGCTCGCCCACGCAGCCGATAATTTTTTTGGTGCCGCCAAATTGTGTGAAGAGCTGTGCTACGCCTTCATCTGTTAATTGTAATAAACCCTTTTCCAGCTGCTTGGTTTTCATCGGGTCTTTATTAATTACTTCTTTAAATATCTCTGGTGAAAAAGAAGGAATGCCTGTAAAATAAAAATCTTCGCCTTCTGTAAGGGTGTCGCCGATCTTAAAATTGCCCGTGTCAAACAAACCAACCACATCGCCGGCATAAGCATCTTCGATCACGCTTTTATCACGCGCCATAAATGAGTAAGGATTGCTGAAGCGCACCTCCTTATCCAGCCTTACATGGTGAAAATATTTATTACGCTCAAACCTGCCGCTGCACACACGGAAAAATGCGATGCGGTCGCGGTGCTTAGGATCAAGGTTGGCATGTATCTTAAATACAAAGCCGCTCAGTTTAGGTTCTTCCACATCTACTTTACGTACATTCGTTTCACGACTTTGCGGGGTAGGAGCAATACGGATGAAAGTATCCAGCATTTCCTTTACGCCAAAGTTATTAATGGCGCTTCCAAAAAACACCGGAGATACTTTTGCTTTCAGATAATCGTCTGCATTCAGCTCACCATTTACGCCATCAACCAGCTCCACATCTTCACGTAAAATGGCAGCGTCAGCCGCTCCTAATTTTTCATCTAAAACCGAATCATTGATATCGCTGATAGCAATGGCGTCTTCATCATCAGCTTTGGTGTTGGCTGTAAACAAGCGTAAGTTTTTATCATGCAGATTGTAAACTCCTTTAAAATCTTTACCGCTATTGATAGGCCAAGTCATCGGGTGCAGCTGAATGCTCAGCTCTTTTTCTATCTCTTCCAGCAGATCGAAACGGTTTTTACCATCACGGTCCATTTTGTTAATGAATACAATCACCGGCGTATCACGCATGCGGCACACTTCCATCAGGCGGCGGGTCTGGTCTTCCACACCGTTTACGCTGTCTACTACCAGTATTACACTGTCCACCGCTGTAAGCGTACGGTAGGTATCTTCAGCAAAGTCTTTGTGGCCGGGCGTATCCAGCAGGTTGATCAAAATGCCATTGTACTCAAAGCTCATTACCGAAGTGGCCACAGAGATACCACGCTGGCGCTCAATTTCCATAAAATCTGATGTAGCAGATTTCTTTATTTTGTTGCTTTTTACAGCACCAGCTACCTGTATGGCGCCTCCAAAAAGCAGGAATTTTTCCGTCAGTGTAGTTTTACCTGCATCCGGGTGACTGATGATGGCGAACGTGCGCCTTCTCATTATTTCGTCGTGAAACTTCATTGTGTATTTTCTTAAAAGGCTGCGAAGATATTATGATTTTGCGATTTAGGTATTTTTATGATACCGGCAGCAGGTTATTTAGCATCTTCGTTGCCTGCCCGTCCGTTCAGGCGGGTGTCATTCACTTGTGCTGTTGTGCATATGGCATCAGCTTGGTCAACAGTCTATGGGCCATGGACTATCGACCATGGACCATTGACTATGAACTAAACCTCCATTTGCTTCAAACATTTCATAATATCAATGCCTTTTCCCAGCACAGGCTTAAAAATATCTCCCAGCTTAGCTACGCGCTTAGGGACCGTGTTAATATCAAACTGTGACGGGTGTAGACCCTTTTTTACCTCTTTCCAGTCCAGTGGGGCGGATATGGTAGCGCCCTTTTTAGGTCGCACGCTGTAAGCGCTGGCTATGGTTTGCCCTTTCCGGTTTTGCAGGTAATCCACATATATTTTTTTGTTGCCCCGTTTTTTAAGATTGCGCTCCAGGGTAGTAATGTCTGGCAATAATTCTGTGACCTTCATAGCAGTTAAATGTGCGAAGGTTTTAACCTGCTCATAGTTGTATTTGTTGCCCATCGGCACAAACACATGCAGCCCCGATGCACCGGATGTTTTGCAATAGGAAGGCACGCCACATTCATCCAGCACCTGTTTGGTGGCCAGGGCGGTGTCAATTACCTGGTCAAATGTGTTTTTTTCCGACGGGTCAATATCAATGATCATATAGGTCGGATATTCCATTTTGTTAACAGTACTGTTCCATGGGTTCATTTCAATACAGCCCAGGTTCGCCAGGTATAGAAGCGTGGCCTTATTGTTGCAGATAATATAATCCACATTTTTTTGTGTGCTTTCTGAGTATATTTCAACAGATTCAACCCAGCCCGGTGCTGTATCACCGGCATCTTTATGATAGAAGCTGCTGCCCTTAATTCCATTGGGAAAGCGGTTCAGACTTTCCGGCCTGTTTTTTAAATACGGAAGAATATATGTGTGCATTTTCTCATAATAATCAACCAGGTTGCCTTTGGTGTACCCTTCGTCCGGCCAGTATATTTTGTTTTGGTTGGTGAGTTTAACTTCTTTTGCCCCGATCTTTACCGTGCGGTTTACTTCCGGATTATTAAGCAATTTATTTTTTTTACTTTTTGCTTCAGGCTTTTTGTTTTTTGCCTTTTTAAATGTTGCCATAGCTTCTTCGTTTTGTGGGATAGTTACTTCTTTGGCGGGTTTATCTATACGCAATCCCATAAATACGGGGTGGCGGAAAATATGATCCTTTGTCAGCTCGCTGAATTTTATATTGCAAACCAGTTCGGGCCGAACCCAGGTAGCCGGTGTATTTGTTTTAGGCGTTATATCAAATGGAGCCTTTTGGGTAATGAGTGGCTGTAGATAGTCATACACTTCTGTTAGCGACTGCTGGTCAAAACCAGTTCCCGTATGCCCGGCATACACCAGCTTTTTATCTTTATACCGTCCCAGTATCAGCGCGCCGAATTTTTTACGTGATCCGCGCGGTGCAGTGAAACCTGCAATAACTACTTCTTCGGTATTGTGATGTTTTATTTTAAGCCAGTCGCCACTGCGTCTGCCATCTGAATAAGGCGCCGTAGCACGTTTGGCAATGATGCCTTCAAGATTATTTTCTTTAGCAGCATTAAAAAAATCAATGCCCCTTTGTTCTACATGCTCACAATATTTTACAAAATCATTTTCTGCCAACGCTTCTTTTAAAAGCTCTTTACGTTCGATTGTTGATAACGAGGTAGTGCTGTGCCCGTTCAGATACAGCAGATCAAATACCTGGTAGACTAATGGTATATCAGGATTTTCTCCAAAATGTTGCAGTGTCTGAAAATCAGGCAGGTTGTTTTCGTTGTAGGCCACAATTTCACCATCCAGTATCATGTCATGCTCCTGGTTTTGCAAAGCTGCTGCCACAGGAGGAAACTTTTCTGAAAAGGATAGTCCGTTCCTGGAGTATAATCTGAAATGAC
Source organism: Niabella sp. (assembly GCA_049841335.1). Classification (GTDB taxonomy): domain Bacteria; phylum Bacteroidota; class Bacteroidia; order Chitinophagales; family Chitinophagaceae; genus Niabella. Next base: position 45,627 of record JASGDI010000014.1, read on the forward strand.
TTCCGATTTCAGCTATAGCACGATAGCCATCCCATTTTATTTCGAAGATCCAGTTAGGGTCGTTGAAAGGCTGACTACTAAGACTGGCCAGCATAGGGTGTATGAAATCCCTGAATTTTTTTTCGCCGGAGTACTTCAGTGCATAATTATTTATATACTTTGGTGCTTCTAGGACTTTTTTTTTACAGCAGTTTTTTTTGCTGCTTTGGCTTCAATAGCCCTGGTTACTTTTGATGTTTTGTTAGTGAATTTTTCTGCATCGTATTTTGTTGCAACGGCATATTCATCTTTATGTTTAATCAGCAACCAGGCATTGCCGGGATCTTCCGTGCGCATTTTTACAAGGGCAAATTCTCCTTTTAGCTTTTTGCCGTGCAGGATAAATTTTATGGAGCCGTTTTTCAGTTCATTCAGTAAAACGGTTTCCTCTTTTTTGTGTGTATCTTTTTGTAAGGCTTCGTAGGGACCTTCATCCCATATTTCCACTTCCCCTGCGCCATAATTACCTTCGGGTATGGTTCCTTCAAAATGACGGTAGTCGTAAGGGTGATCTTCTACCATCATGGCAAGCCTTTTATCTGCAGGGTTCAGGGATGGACCTTTGGGTACGGCCCAGCTTTTGAGCACTCCTTCCATTTCCAGGCGAAAATCATAATGAAGGCGTGATGCCGCGTGTCTTTGTACCACAAACCGAAGCTGTTTGCTGCCTTTCTTCACTTTTCCTGCAGGCTCGCTTGTAGATCCGAAGTTTCTTTTGCTTTTGTATGTTGACAATGCAGGCATGTTCTACGAGGCTTTCTTCTTTAGTGAGAGACTGGCCTTGAGTTGTTCCATCAGGTCTTTTGATTTAATGTGTGCCACGCTCAGTTTAGGGGCTGCCACTTTTTTACCTTTTGCCTTTGCCTCTATGATTTTCATCAGTTTGGCTGAATAGGTGTTTTTATAGGAGGAAATGTCAAACCTTTCTGAGAGCTGATCGATCAGGGTAACGGCCATTTTCAGTTCGGCAGGCTTTACGGTTCTTTTAGGAATGGTAAGCTCCGATGTTTTCCTGATCTCTTCTTCATAACGTATCCGTTGGAACAGCAAAATGTCATTGTGTGGCCTTAATATTCCTAATGCTTCTTTATTGCGCATTACAAAGGTTCCTACTCCTGCCATTTGGGTCTTTTTCAGCGCCTCCACCAAAAGGGTATAGGCTGCTTCACCATTTTTCTGCGGCTCTAAATAATAAGGTGTTTCAAAATAAATGCTGTCGATCTCTTCTTCTTTTACGAAGCTGTCTATCGACAGGATTTTAGATTTCTCAGGACTGGCTTTCTCAAAATCCTTATCATCCAATACCACGTACCTACCCTCATACTCGTAACCTTTTACAATGTTTCCCCATTCCACTTCCCTGCCTGTTTTTTCATTGACCCTTTTAAACCGGATGCGGCTGTGGTCTTTCTTATCCAGCATATCCAGATCGGGATTGCTTTCTTCTGTTGCCGAATAGAGCTTTACCGGTATATTAACCAGCCCAAATCCGATAGCGCCTGTCCATATCGCCTTCATAATTTAACTGATTTAGTATTAGTTTGTCTAAACAAAATTGATACCAAGGATTTTGTGTTAAATGCTATTCTGTATCTTAGTACCTATTGCCTTTACAAAAAGCACAGGCATATATGCGTATGAAAAGAATGATATTAATTGTTACAGGGATAATTTTTGGTGCCGGATTATACGGCCAGGCCCCTAACACCGGCAACCCTGTTTTCCCCGGCTGGTATGCCGATCCTGAAGTGGCTGTGTTCAAAAAGAACTTCTGGATATTTCCTACTTATTCAGCTCCCTACGAAAAGCAGGTATTCCTCGATGCCTTTTCATCTAAAGACCTGGTCAGTTGGAAAAAACATGAAAAAATAATTGATACAAGCGCCGTAAAGTGGGCACGGAGGGCTATGTGGGCACCCGCTATTGTAAAGAAAAATAAAAAATACTTCCTGTTTTTTGCCGCTAACGATATTCAGAGTGATAATGAGTATGGTGGTATTGGCATTGGCGTTTCCAACAAACCGTGGGGACCTTACAAAGACTACCTGGGAAAGCCGCTGATTGATAAATTTTACAACGGGGCACAACCTATTGACCAGTTTGTATTTAAAGACAGGGATGGGCAGTATTATATATATTACGGTGGCTGGCGTCATTGCAATGTGGCTAAACTAAAAAAAGATTTTACAGGATTTGTTCCTTTTGAGGATGGTTCGGTTTTTAAAGAAGTTACTCCCGAAAAGTATGTAGAAGGCCCGTTTATGTTCATCAGGAACGGGAAATACTATTTCATGTGGTCAGAAGGGGGATGGACTGGCCCTGATTATTGTGTTGCCTATGCTATTGCTGATTCACCTTTGGGCCCGTTTAAAAGAGTTGGTAAAATCCTTGAGCAAAACCCAGCTGTAGCTACCGGTGCCGGGCATCATTCGGTACTGCAAATTCCTGGAAAAGAAGCGTATTACATTGTTTATCACCGCAGGCCTTTGGGCGAAAGGGATGGAAATGCAAGGGTAGTTTGTATAGATAAAATGGAATTTGACAAAGATGGTTTTATAAAACCGGTTATCATTACAAACAAAGGAGTAATGTTAAACAAAATAAAATAATTGTAATTGATACAATTAATATTTTTTTTCTTTAATTTAGCGCACTTAAAATTTATGCTGCCATGTCTCAATACGCTTATGTAATAGGAGTAGATTACGGATCAGACTCTGTAAGATCGGTTATTTTGAATGCCGGTAATGGGGAAGAAGTTGCTGCTGCCGTATTTGAATATCCCCGGTGGAAAAAGGGCTTGTATTGTAATCCCGCTGCCAACCAGTTCCGCCAGCACCCGCTGGATTATGTGGAAGGGTTGGTGCAGACTATTAAGGAGTGCCTGGGAAAAGCCGGAACTGAGGTTGCAAAGAATATAAAAGGGATATCTGTAGATACAACGGGTTCTACTCCTGTTGCTGTAGATGCAACGGGCACGCCGCTTGCGCTAAGCGCTGAGTTTGCTGAGAATCCTAATGCGATGTTTGTTCTCTGGAAAGACCACACTTCTATAAAAGAGGCAGATGAAATAAATAAACATGCTGTAAAATTTGATACCAATTACCTGCAATATGTAGGAGGTATCTATTCCAGTGAATGGTTCTGGGCAAAGCTGCTGCATGTGTTTCGTGAAGATGAAAAAGTGCGAAACGCAACAGCAAGCTGGGTGGAGCATTGCGACTGGCTACCATTTCTTCTGACAGGGGGAAAGGACGTAAAAGATATTAAACGCGGGGTTTGTTCTGCGGGCCATAAAGGTATCTGGGCCGAAGCTTTTGGAGGTTTTCCGCCTAATGACTTTTTCGCTTCCCTCGATCCGTTACTGAATGGTTTTACATCAAAGCTGCCCGCTGAAACCTATACTGCGGACCAGGCTGCTGGCAATTTATCTGAAGAATGGGCAGAGAAACTGGGTCTGAGTACGGATGTTATAGTAGGTATTGGCGCTTTTGATGCGCACATGGGCGCTGTAGGCGGCCAGATAGAGCCTTACTATTTAAGTAAAGTAATGGGTACGTCTACCTGCGATATGCTGGTGGTACCGGTGGAGGAGTTTGGAGATAAGCTGGTGCGCGGGATCTGCGGACAGGTGCATGGCTCTGTGATTCCAGGAATGATTGGTTTGGAGGCCGGGCAAAGTGCTTTTGGAGATATTTATGCGTGGTTCAGGAATTTAATCTCCTGGTCATTGCAGTTTTTAGATGATGCGGATTTACAAAAAACCATTGGATCGAAGATCATAAAAGAGCTTTCTGAAGCTGCGGCCAGGCTCCCCTTGCATGAGGAAGATGAGCTGGCAGTAGATTGGCTCAACGGCCGCCGTACACCCGATGCCAGCCAGTTACTGAAAGGCGCCATTATGGGGTTGAACCTGGGCAGCGATGCCCCGGCTATTTTTAAGGCTTTGGTAGAAGCCAGTTGTTTTGGTGCGCGGGCAATAGTTGACAGATTTATCAGCGAAGGAGTGCCGGTAAAAGGATTGATCGGAGTAGGAGGAGTGGCTAAGAAATCTCCATATATCATGCAGGTGATGGCGGATGTAATGAATATGCCTATCAAGATCCATAAGTCTGAGCAAACCTGTGCTGCAGGAGCAGCGATGTTTGCCGCCACTGTAGCCGGTTTATATCCCAATGTCAACGAAGCTATGAAGGCAATGGGCCAGGGTTTTGATGCTGAATATCACCCTATCTCCGAAAACGTGGCCTATTACGCAAAGCGTATGAAGCAATATGAAGCATTTGGAAAATTTATTGAGGAAAGTATTTAGTCGATAGCCGATAGTCAATGGACCATGGACTATCGACCATGGACACAATAACAGAATATGAACTACAAATACATTCGCGAAGCGGCCTATGAGGCCAACATGCAGTTACCAAAACTGGGGCTTGTACTGTTTACTTTTGGAAACGTAAGCGAAGCTGACCGTAGCCAGGGGGTTTTTGCTATTAAGCCTAGCGGCGTGGCTTATGATGATCTTTCACCTGAAAAAATGGTGATAGTAGACTTTGATGGCAACACAGTAGAAGGAACATTAAATCCCTCTTCCGATACAAAAACCCATGCAGTATTATATAAGCACTGGGAGCATATCGGGGGAATTGTGCATACGCACTCTACCTATGCCACCGCGTGGGCCCAGTCGCAAAGAGATATCCCTATTTTCGGAACTACGCATGCAGATTATAATACAGTTGATATTCCGTGTGCACCGCCTATGAGCGATGAAATGATTAAAGGGAATTATGAATACGAAACAGGGTTCCAGATCATGAACTGCTTTAATGATAAGGGACTTGATTATAAAGAAGTGGAAATGGTTTTGGTAGGCAACCACGCGCCTTTTACCTGGGGAAAGAATGCGGCAAAAGCAGTGCACAACAGCGCTGTGCTGGAGCAGGTAGCAAAAATGGCTTTGCTGACAGAGCAGATCAATCCTGAGGCGCCAAGATTGAAGGATGCTTTGATTAATAAGCATTATGAGCGTAAACACGGTCCGGATAGTTATTACGGGCAGTCGGGTATATAGTTAGTTGACGGAGAATAGATGATGACAGCACTACTGTCATCTGTCAACTTTCAACTGTCATCTTAAATAGTTGATAACAAAATAAAAACAACTCAATGATAGATCTTAAAAAACTGGAGGTTTGGTTCGCAACCGGTAGCCAGAACCTTTACGGAGAGCAAACGCTCATTGAAGTGGATCAGCATTCCAGAGAGATTGCTGCCTATATTAATGATCATGCCGATATTCCGGTAACGGTTGTGTACAAAGGAACGTTGAAGTCTACCGAAGAAATTTATGCGTTCTGTTCAGAAGCCAATCATAGTAAAGATTGTATTGGCGTAATTACCTGGATGCACACTTTTTCTCCGGCCAAAATGTGGATCAATGGGTTGAAGATTTTACATAAGCCATTATTGCATTTCCATACACAGTACAACAGGGATATTCCGTGGGGATCTATTGATATGGACTTTATGAACACGAACCAGTCGGCACATGGCGACAGGGAATTTGGTTTTATGGTAAGTCGTATGCGTAAACGCCGCAAAGTGGTAGTGGGCCATTGGAAAGACGATAATGCTATAGCGCGTATTGCTGTGTGGGCAAGAGCTGCGGCCGGATGGCATGACTGGCAGGGTGCGAGGTTTGTTCGCTTTGGAGATAATATGCGCTATGTGGCCGTAACTGACGGTGATAAAGTAGAAGCGGAGCTGCGCTTTGGATACAGCGTTAATACGCATGGTATCGGCGACCTTGTAAAAGTGATCAATGAGGTAACAGACGCTGAAACAGAGGCGCTGTTGAAAGAATATTTTGAAACTTATGAAGTAATGGAAAGCCTGCACCAGCGGGGACCTCAATACCAGTCATTACTGGATGCAGCAAAGATTGAACTGGGGTTAAAGCATTTCCTTGAGGATGGTAACTTTAAAGGCTACAGTGATACGTTTGAAGACCTTTATGGCATGAAACAGCTGCCTGGTATCGGTTCTCAACGCATGATGGCAGCGGGTTATGGTTTTGCCGGCGAGGGCGACTGGAAAACGGCTGCTTTGGTTCGTGCTATGAAAGTGATGGGTGCGGGACTGCCGGGTGGTAACAGCTTTATGGAAGATTATACTTATCATTTTGATCCCAATAACGCCCTGGTATTAGGTTCTCACATGCTGGAGATTTGCCCGAGCATTGCCAGCGGTAAAGCAAAAGTAGAAGTACACCCGTTGGGTATTGGCGGTAAAGAAGATCCTGTAAGACTGGTGTTTAATGCCCCGGGTGGTGCCGCTTTAAACGCTTCTATTATGGATATGGGTAACCGTTTCCGTTTATTGGTAAACGAGGTTGAGGCTTTAGAGCCCCAGGAGGATTTACCAAAATTGCCTGTTGCACGCGTACTTTGGAGACCTTATCCTGATATGAATACCGGCTGTGCCGCCTGGATCTTAGCTGGTGGTGCCCATCATACCGGTTATTCTCAAAACCTGACAGCTGAGCACTTGGAAGATTTTGCTGATATGGCAGGCATTGAGTTTACATTGATTGGTAAAAACACAGATCTGTATCATTTTAAGAATGAATTACGCTGGAGCGATGTGTATTATCAATTGAATAAATCTTAAAATAAATTAGGTTTCACGATTTATTTATTAGTTATATTAGCAAATATTTTATAAAAAATTTAATGCTGTCATTATGAGTAATAACTTGGGCACACTGGACTATATTGTCTTTTTCGTGTATTTTATTCTTGTTGCATCTTATGGTTATTGGGTTTATATACGTAAGAAAAAGGCAACTGTTTCAGCTTCGCATGATTATTTTCTGGCAGAAGGGTCTTTGACGTGGTGGGCCATTGGGGCATCGCTGATCGCATCTAACATTTCGGCTGAGCAATTTATTGGTATGAGCGGGGAAGGCTTTTTTGTGGGAGTAGCAGTGGCTGCTTATGAATGGATTGCGGCTGTTGCATTAATCATTATCGCTATATGGTTTATCCCGATCTATTTAAAGAATAAGATTTATACCATGCCCCAGTTTCTGGAAACAAGGTATAATAAGTCCGTGTCGCTCATTATGGCGGTATTCTGGCTGTTCCTGTATGTGATCGTAAACCTTACTTCCATTTTGTATCTTGGTGCTTTGGCTATTGACACCTTGTTGGGTGGCGGATACCTGCATATCATTATGATCACCCTGCTTATAATGGCATTGCTGATTGGTTTGGGGGGTATGAAGGTAATTGGTTATACAGATGTTATTCAGGTGGCGGTACTTATTATTGGCGGATTTGCAACCGTATATATGGCTTTGCAAATTGTAGATCAACGTATCAACGGTGTGGCAGTAGGAAGCGCTATTGCCGGTTTCAAAACATTAATGACCGAAGCTCCGGGGCATTTTAACCTGATGCTGGAAAAACCAACGGTCACCACCACCACCTTAAGTATGCCTGAGAACCTTGATGTGCAGAAGTACGTGGTCTTACCTGGCCTTGCAATGTATTTTGCAGGTCAGTGGATCGTAAACCTGAACTATTGGGGCTGTAACCAATATATTACGCAACGTGCCCTGGGCGCGGACCTCAGGACAGCCCGTACAGGTATCTTATTCGCAGGGTTTTTGAAGCTGTTCATGCCTATTATTGTAATGCTTCCAGGTATTGCTGCTTATGTATTATATACCAAAGGGCAACTGCCTGGTTTCAGCGGTATTAAAGACGGTGCGTATTCGGCCATACTGGGTTTTTTACCGGTAGGTCTTAAAGGCCTGGCTGTTGCCGCCCTTACTGCAGCTATCGTTGCTTCTTTAGCCGGAAAGGTAAACAGTATTTCTACAATTTACACCCTTGATATTTTCAAAAAATACCTCAAGAAAGATGCTACTGAAATCCAGATGGTAAGAACCGGCAGATGGGCTATTATTATTTCGATGTTAATTGCCCTGGCCTTTACCTGGACCGATGCTTTAGGCATTGGCGGTGAAGGTGGGTTTACCTTTATTCAGAAATACACAGGATTTATCAGCCCCGGCGTATTTGCCATGTTCCTGTTAGGTATGTTCTGGAAGCGGACAACCGGTGCCGCAGCGCTCGTTGGCGTGATACTTGGTTTCCTGCTGGCCATATTTTTTAACGGGTATGCGGTTGATCTGTTTGGTAAAGAAACATGGATGTACACAGCATTTACCTACGAAAAAATGGAGAAAGGCGTGGTGCATACCATTACTGAAATACCATTCCTCATTAATATGGGCTGGTCGTTTGTAATTACAGTTGCTGTTATGGTTGCCATCAGCCTTGCAGGACCTAAGGTGAATCCAAAAGCATTTGCAATAGATAGCAAAATGTTTAAGGTGGATCCAAGAACAATGATTTTAATTGTCATTACCTTATTGCTGATAACTGCCATTTATGTAAGATTCTGGTAGTATGTGGCTTATTTTACTGTTTACCGGCCGGAAATTGCTTCCGGCCGGTATTTTTTATTTGAGGCTAAGGCAGGGTATAGTTTTTGAAAGGATATAAGTATGACGGGTTATGAAATATCGGCACAGAACGAATTACGAAAATGGCAGATTGATATGATGAGAAATCCGGGGTTGTTCAGCAGGTTATCCAAAGGAACCCAGGATAAAATCAACTCATATATCCCGGAAAAAGTACACAACGCTATTACTGCAATAATCAGGCAAATGGTAAGGGGCGTATTGTTTGGTGCAAAATACACTACGCCAAAACCCCTGCAAAATGCTACTTTGTTTGAAAGAGAGCTGGTAGTAAAAGAAAAGATAAAGTTTTACCGCAGTACTGCTGCTATAGAGGGTGGTGTTACAGGAGCCGGGGGTATATTTCTCGGGCTTGCTGATTTTCCTATTTTGCTGGCGCTCAAGCTAAAGTTATTATATGAAATAGCAGCTACTTATGGCTTTGATCTGAACGATTATAAAGAGCGGGTTTATTTGCTTCACATTTTCGAGTTGGCATTTTCGGGCCGCCGGCACAGCAAAGAAGTTTATCAAAAGCTGGCTGACTGGAACAATATTGCAGACAAGCTTCCTGAAGATATCAACCAGTTTGAATGGCGTAAATTTCAGCAGGAATACAGGGACTATCTTGATCTTGCAAAAATGGCGCAGCTTTTACCAGTAATTGGCGCTCCAGTTGGTATAATTGCCAACTACACGCTTGTCAAAAAGCTGGGCAAAACAGCCATGAATGCCTATCGTATGAGACTTTTGAATAGAAGCTTAAATAAGGAAAAGCCTGAATAAAGTATATCCAGGCTTTTGTATACAATACAATTGATATTTAATAGTCACCTAATGTTTCGGGCAGCTGCGCCAGCGCTTTGGAAAGCTGCTCATCGTTAGGGGCAATACCATGCCATCCGTGGTCATTTTCCATAAAGTCTACGCCCTTGCCCATTATAGTATGCATCATAATAGCAATAGGTTTGCCCTGTCCTGATGCAGCTTTAGCTTTATCTAAAACAGCTATTACATCGTCCATATCGTTGCCCTGCATTTCTAAAACATGCCATCCAAATGTCTCGAATTTTTCATGCAGGTTCCCCATATTTAAAACTTTTTCGGTTGGGCCGTCTATTTGCTGGCCATTCCAGTCTATGGTAGCAACCAGGTTATCTACTTTATGGTGTGCAGCAAACATTACGGCTTCCCATATCTGTCCTTCGTTCAATTCACCGTCGCCATGCAGGGAATACACCAGTTTATCATCTCCGTTCAGTTTTTTTGCTAATGCCGCACCAATGGCTACGCTTAATCCCTGGCCTAAAGAGCCGCTGGCTACCCTAACACCTGGTAAGTGTTCGTGAGTGGCAGGATGCCCCTGAAGACGGCTATTGATTTTTCTGAAAGTAGCCAGTTCTTTTACATCAAAATAACCAGACCGCGCCAATACCGAATAAAATACCGGGGAGATATGCCCATTGGAGAGAAAGAAAAGGTTTTCATTTTTACCTTCCATATTAAAAGAAGGATCATGCTCCATTGCTTTAAAATAAAGGGCAGTTAAAAAATCGGCGCAGCCTAATGAGCCACCCGGGTGCCCACTTTGGGCGCCATGTACCATTCTTACTATATCTCTTCGTACCTGAGATGCTATTTCCTGCAAAGTTGCCATCGCTACAGTTTTTTTGATGAGATGCAAAAATGAGGATTTTTTGTAAAAGGTTGAAATAATGTTTGGTATATATAAAAATCTAAAAAAGTGGCTCGAAAGTTGTTTTTAGCATCAGGAATATCTACTTTTGTGCCACCTTAATCCTTATTGAATGCTCCAGTTATTTGTAACCGCTATAATTTCGTTTATAGTTGCTTTTCTGGCGATACCTGTAATAATACATATTGCTGACAAGAAGAAATTATACGATATACCCGATGAAAGAAAGCTCCATAAGCATACTATCGCTTCTTTAGGAGGCATAGGTGTGTTTATTGCTATTGTTTTCTCCTGCCTGGTAAGTGCTGATTTTCAGTCTTCCCCTGAGTTTCAATATTTCTTCGCCTCCATGTTTATTATCTTTTTTATAGGGCTCAAGGATGATATTATAGCGCTTTCGGCTTTTAAAAAGTTTGTGGCCCAGATTATAGCAGCAGGTATTATAATACACTTTGGCGGTATTAGAATTGAAAGCCTGTACGGCCTTTTTGGTGTTGATGAACTGGCTCCTATGTATAGTGTCCCTTTAACTTATATAACCATGATATTGGTTATTAATGCCTTTAACTTAATTGATGGTATCGACGGGCTGGCTGGGGGCTTAGGCCTGATGGTATCTTTACTGTTAGGGACCTATTTTGGTTTTGCCGGTTTAACCGCCTACGCTGCTCTTTCATTCTCATTATCAGCAGCATTGCTGGCCTTTTTGATTTTTAATTTTCACCCTGCTAAAATTTTTATGGGCGATTGCGGGTCTTTATTAATAGGATTGATCTGTTCTGTGCTGGTGCTAAAGTTTATTAATACAGCTTCCAGTTCAACTGCTGTATTGCCTATTCCCTCAGCTACTGTTATTGGCATCTCCCTTTTACTCATCCCGTTGGTAGACACTATAAGAGTATTTTCCATAAGGATATTAAAAGGCCGTTCACCTTTCTCTCCCGACAGGAATCATATTCATCACATATTGTTAGATAAAGGTTTGAGCCATTCTGCTATTACTTTGATCTGCGTTTCTGTTAATATAGCATTCATTGCAGCAGTATATTTTGCTAAAGGGTCAAATGATACGCTGATGCTGATAATTATGTTTGCCTTTTCGTTTATTATAATTGGCCTGCTATATTCCTCTTTATCGCGTCGTAAACTGGTTATGCAAAGGCAGATCATTTCCAACCTGCAGGCCAAAAGAGCCTCAAAGGTTATTGATCTTTCTACAAAGCAGCCTCTCGAAAAAGTACAGGGCTAAACTTTCTATTATGTAGTTTCTTAATCTTCAGGCATTTTATTAGCTTTGCACACTTCAAATGATAATGTATGCAAGATCAAATAGATAAGATAATAAAAGCTTCTGAAGAGAGCATGAAAAAGGCTATTGGCCACCTGGAAGCAGAATTGGCAAAAATACGTGCCGGTAAAGCTACTCCTCAAATTGTGGATGGCATTATGGTGGATTATTATGGTGCTCCTGTTCCTGTTAATCAGGTAGGTAATATTACTGTTATGGATGCCCGTACCATTAATATACAGCCCTGGGAGAAAAATATGTTGCAACCCATAGAAAGAGCCATTATTGCAGCTAATATTGGTATCAATCCGCAGAATGATGGCATAAACATAAGGTTATACCTGCCTCCTCTGACCGAAGAGAGGAGAAAAGAGCTGGTTAAGCGGTGCCAGGGTGAGGGTGAAACCTCGAAAGTAGGTGTAAGAGGTGGAAGAAGAGATGCTATTGAAGCTATTAAAAAACTTCAGAAGGATGGGTTGAGCGAGGATGCTGCTAAGGATGCTGAGGCCAGAGTTCAGCAGCTTACTGATAACTATATAGCTATAGTAGAAAAACATCTTGTCGCCAAGGAAAAAGAAATAATGGCTATTTAGGAAGGTCTTTACAGTAACGGGAAAAATTTATTTTTTCTGTCAACTCGTTTATATTTGTTCAAACAATAAAATGATATAATATGGGATTCCTTAAAGACTTTAAAGAATTTGCCTTAAAGGGCAACGTTATTGACCTTGCGGTTGCTGTTATTATTGGCGCTGCTTTCGGGGCTATTATAACATCATTGGTTGATGATGTAATTACACCGCTTGCTTTAAATCCCGCTTTAAAAGCTGCAGGAGCCGAAAATATAGAAAAACTGGCATGGAACGGAATTTTGTACGGAAAGTTTTTATCTGCAGTTATTAAATTCATTGTAATTGCATTTGTTTTATTCTTATTAATAAGATTTGCAAATGGTATTAAGAAAAAAGAGGTAGAAGCGCCTGCTGAACCATCCTCTACTGATAAATTATTGGCTGAAATAAGGGACGAATTAAAGAAAAGGCCCTGATCCCTGATTTTTGCACTTACCGGGAAAAGTATTTCATTATTTTTGTAAAGTCCTGCTTTATTGCAGGACTTTATTATTTATCAGCATAAAAATAAGTTAGTGGCAAATTCTACTTACCAGATCAAACTTTCGCAATTCGAAGGTCCTTTCGATCTTTTACTTTTTTTTATAGAGCGGGATGAGCTGGATATTTACAATATTCCTATTACCCAGATTACCAATGATTTCCTGGATTATATACATGGCCAGGAAGCATTGAATATTGAATTATCAAGTGAGTTTATCCTGTTTGTTTCCACGCTTATGCGTATCAAGGCTAAAATGCTCATACCCCGCAAAGAGCTGGATGCCCAGGGTAATGAGATTGATCCCCGCGAGGAGCTGGTCAATAAGATCCTTGAATATAAAAAGTTCAAAGAGGCCGCGGCCCAATTAGCTGAGCAGGAAGCTTTGCGCATGCTGATGATTAAAAGGGGTAATATTCAGAAAGAATTGTCCCGAGTGGGCGAGGAAGCCGGCGAAGGGACCGAAATTCAGGCCTTGTCACTATTTAAGCTAATGAAAGCCTTTGAAAAGGCTATGCAAAAGTATAGCGACAGGGTAAACAAGCCTGTGCATACGGTAGTAAGGTACAGCTATACCATGGAAACCAGCCGCAGCCAAGTTATAGAAATGGCACAAACACAAAAGAACCTTTCTTTTGAGAAGCTATTTGAAGGAGCAGAAAACCGTGTTCAGGCCATATTCATGTTCCTGTCTGTACTGGAACTGGTACAGCAAAATTTCTTAAAGATCATGACCGGGGAAGGAAAGAATAATTTTATTTTGGAATATGTAGAGCCGGAAGACCGCGATCCGGATATTGAAGTGAGTGAAAAATCAGATTTTGATTAGCCCGTTATAGGGAGGACCGATATCCATAAAAAAATCCCCGCGATAATATACAGCGGGGATTTTTGTATATAAAAGTATGATTGCCTAAATTTTGAAACCAAGTGTAAGCAGTATTCTTGAATTTGTGCTTTTAACAGAGGCAGGAGAAAACGGTGCACTTGTTAAGCGGTAAGGGAATAAGACATCTTTACCCAAAGTATGCACATAGCCCAGGTCTATAAAGAAGCCTTTGTTCCTGTAACCCAAACCACCGGTAGCCTGGGTGATACTTCCTTTTTCGCCTGCTATATCTTTATAGGGGTTGCCATAATAAGCGCCGCCAAAACGTACAGCTATCGGATTGAATTTTAATTCAGCGCCCAGGCGTGCATTTACTGCTCCTTTATAAGCATTATCAATAGCCCGGTTCAGGTCGGTAAAGTAGCCATCGTTAGAGCCCCTGTCATCAGACGTGGTTCTGAAATTGGAAGCCATGTAGTTCACGTACTCTACATCGCCGGATAAAAAGCCTTTTTGCGTGCTTATGTCATGAACGTTACCAAATAATAAAGAAAAGCTACCCATCAGCTTGTAGGGTGTGTGTAAATTGTAGTCATATACCAGTTCATTGCTGCGATAGGTGCGGTCGCCGTTAGCACCTGCATCAAGATTGGCGCCTGCAGAAGCTACATAACTATCGCTTAAGGAATAGAAGGTTGGGGAGTGAGCAGCAAAACCTAGTCTTAAATTATCAGTAGCTTTAAAAACAATACCGGCTTTAATATTAACACCAACTCCTTTTGTCACCAGATCATCATCAAACCAGGCGGCATCGAAGCCATTGTCATTTGTGGAGGGATCCTGCTCTGTGTATTGCCTGCTGGCTCCGTACCTTAGCATAGGGAAACCCACAGTACCGCCTAAGAACACCCGCTCATTCAGATTAACGGCGCCGGCTAATGCCAGCTCTGTGATCCCTCCGTTGGTGCTTATAAGTTGCCTTTGTTCAAGGCCACTTGCCATTGCCAGATCTACGGCAGGCGAAGCCAGCCTTATATTGCCGTTTCCATCCTCTCCGTCTTCTTTGATCCAGCCGGCATCCATAGCCAGGCCAGAGCCATAATCATTTAAACCATTAGCTACGGCATCTTCAATAAAATAATCTGCCATGGAGCTGCGGCTCAGTTGCCCGCCTTTGTTGGTATAAATAACCCGGTTGTTAAAATCAGCAAGCCTGTTGATTGCAATACCAAATGCAGAGCTTTTAACAGCACCTTTACCATAAGAGGGCTTACCTAATACAAAGCCTGTGGTTCCTAAAAATCCGGAAGATTTGCTTTCTTTTTCTGATACACCAAGGTAGGTGCTGTTATTGTTCATAATGTTACTACCTGCGGAAATAACAAAGTCGCCGGTTTTATAAAACCCTATATTGGCAGGGTTGGAGAAAATGGTAGATATCTCCCCACCTATGGCGCCATTGGCATTACCGATAGCTTGAGAGCGGGCTGTACCTGAAGCTTGCAGCCAGGAGTATCTCAACGCATCTTCGGGAGTCTGGGCCAAGGAAATACTATATGCAGCGATTAACGTTGCAGCCAGGAAAATTTTTTTCATTTATAAAATTTAAATAAGGTTAAAAGCATCGAATTTCAAGTGTAGCGTACTCTATCAGAACCTTCTGCCGCTTCCACCGCCGCCACCAGTGCTTCCACCTCCTCCGCTTCTTCCACCGCCACCGCCAGAAGAAGAGGAAGGTGCCGAGTAAGACGGAGATGAATTGGAAGGCGCAGAATACGTGGATCTCGGTGATGAGTAAGTATCATTTGAGTAAGACCTGTTACTA
>JASGDI010000015.1:0-62554 GCA_049841335.1 Niabella sp.
CCGGGATAATGCATCAATAGCATTATCCCGGGAAAGAAAATATGATGAGATCATCTACCTGACCCCTGACGGGGAAAGGCTGACCCAGAAAATAGCTAATTCACTCTCGCTGAAAGGCAACCTGCTCATGATCTGTGGGCATTATAAGGGAATTGATGAACGCATCCGCCGGCAATATGTAACCAGAGAGATCTCCATTGGCGATTATGTATTAAGCGGTGGCGAGCTGGCTGCCGCCGTTCTCACAGATGCTATCGGCAGACTGTTGCCCGGCGTACTAAATGATGAAACCTCGGCGCTTACCGATTCTTTCCAGGATAACCTGCTGGCACCACCGGTTTATACCCGCCCGGTAGATTTTAAAGGCATGCAGGTGCCGGACGTACTTATGAGCGGCGATCACAGGAAAATTGAAGAATGGCGGTATGAGCAGTCCCTGCAACGTACTAAAGAAAGAAGGCCCGATCTGCTTGGAGATTAAAAAGCCACGAATACACAAATAGTATTATTTGTTCATGCATCCTCCTTCTACGGGCAGGTTGCATCCCGCAAAGATGCTGTTACGCATCTGTGGTGACAAGCTGATATTCATACTACAATAAAACGTTGAAAAGAAAGGTGATTTTTGTTGATATCACTCTATTTTTGCAGTTTTAGAAAACTGTCATCAGCATTTTAGCTATAAATGAACGTTAAGGAAATAAACGATACGCCGGGTCAGTCTAATATGTTCGAAGCATTGTTCAGTCATGCTACGATAGGTATTGTGGTAACAAACATGCAGGGACTGATCATCAATTTTAATAAGCAGGCAGAAAAGGATTTTGGATATACAAGAGAGGAGGTGATGAATAAGCCGATGGAAATACTTTTGCCTCCTTCAATAAAAGGGCATCACAAAAGCTACCGCGATGGGTTCTATAAAAATCCCGGGCCAAGGGCTATGGGGACAGGAAGAGATCTGTACGCGCAAAGAAAAGATGGCAGCGTTTTTCCTGTTGAAGTAAGCCTGAGCAATTATACACTGGGTGGTGAATTATTTGTAATAGCTTTTGTAATTAATATTACTGTACGCAAGCAGCACGAGCAAATAGTGCTGGAGCAGAAAAGGGAGCTGGAAAAGGTGACCAGGGAAATTAAACAAATGAACGTATCCCTTGAAAAAAAGATAGACGACCGTACAAAAATGCTGCGGGAAACATTATCTGCGCTTGAACAGTCCAAGCTGGAGCTAAGCGATGCATTAAAGGAGGAGAAAGACCTGGGCGATATGAAATCAAAATTTGTATCCATGGCTTCTCATGAGTTTAAAACCCCGTTAAGCACTATTCTGTCCTCTTCGTTTTTGTTAGAGAAATACAACGACCTGAACGAGCCTGCCAAACGTATTAAACATATAAACCGTATCAAACATGCGGTGAACGATATGAAAATGATACTGGACGATTTCCTTTCCTCTGATAAGCTGGACGAAGGAATTGTGCAGACCAAACCTATTTATATCAGCGCTGAAAAGTGCTTTGAAGAGCTAAACGATGTAGTGCAGGAAATGGCAGCGCA
This sequence comes from Niabella sp., assembly GCA_049841335.1. Lineage (GTDB taxonomy): Bacteria > Bacteroidota > Bacteroidia > Chitinophagales > Chitinophagaceae > Niabella. The sequence continues at coordinate 1,561 of JASGDI010000015.1, forward strand.
CCGAAAAGAAGGACAAACTATTGAAACCAATTACCAGGGAACCGGTGTCATTTTTGTGGATGAGCGTTTACTTAAAAATATTTGTATCAACCTGCTCTCCAATGCAATAAAATTTTCGCCGGAATATGGAGTAATTAAAATTAGTTGCACTATTAATCCATCAGAGGTTGTACTTTCGATAAAGGACAATGGCATTGGTATTTCGGAGGAGGATCAGAAGCACCTGTTTGAAAGGTTCTTCCGCGCTCAGAACGCCGTGAATATTCAGGGAACAGGGCTGGGTTTGAACATTGTGGTGAGGTATGTTCAGCTAATGAACGGGAGCATAGAATTTGAAAGCAATTTAGACCAGGGTTCTGTTTTTACGGTACGCATTCCACAATAAACTATTAGATCACGAGATGAAACGTTTATTATAAAATTTTCATTTGGACAGGGTAGTGATCCTGATAACTCGGGATCATACCTGAAAAGTTCCATCGGGCCATTAAAATCATAAAAAAATTACGGATGAAAAAAATTCTGGTAATAGAAGATAACGATGAAGTAAGGGATAACATCGCAGAGATCCTGGAACTTTCCAACTATGATGTTATAACAGCACCAAATGGAAAAATAGGAACTGAAATAGCAATAGAGCAAATGCCCGACCTGATCATTTGCGATATTATGATGCCGGTGCTGGATGGGTATGGCGTAGTGTACCTGCTGAACCAGCATCCTAAGGCCAACAGCATTCCATTTATATTCCTTACTGCAAAATCGGAAAAATCTGACTTCAGGAAAGGAATGGAGCTGGGCGCTGATGATTATATTACCAAGCCATTTGAGGGTGTGGAGCTCTTAAAAGCGGTAGAAATGAGGCTGAATAAAGCCGAAACCATCAAGCAGCAACTGGCTGTAGCCACTACTAACCCTGAAGGAGACCAGCTAAGCAACTTTTTAGATAATGTAAAAAGTGTAAGCCATATTCCTTTGCTTTCTGATGAAAGAGAAGTGTACAGCTACAAGAAAAAGCAGCAGATATACGCAGAAGATCAAAGGCCCAAAGCGGTTTACTACATCAAAAGCGGTAAAGTAAAAACTTTCAAATCGAACGATGATGGGAAAGAGCTTATTACAAATATCTTAGGCAAAGGCGATTTTCTCGGGTACACTTATGTGCTTGAAAACATTGTATATAAAGAAAATGCGGAAGTGCTGGAAGATGCAGAAATTATGACAATCCCGAAAGAAGATTTCCTGGTGCTCATGTCGGCCGATATGCAGGTGGCCAGGCAGTTTATCAGTCTCATTACACATAATGTATTAGAAAAAGAAGAAAGCCTTTTAAACATAGCCTACAACTCGCTCAGGAAAAAAGTAGCTTTCCAGCTGGTTGTAATGCTGGAAAAGTTTAAAAGCGAATCGGGCGATACAAAAGAGATACGGCTATCCAGGGACAACCTGGCGCAGGCAACCGGTATTGCAACAGAATCCCTGATAAGAACATTATCTGATTTTAAAGCCGAGAAACTGATTGATATAAAAGGTGGAAGTATTATTATATTGAACGAAAACAAATTACGAAACCTCCCTTATTAAAGGAATGCTTCAGGCCGGAGTGGAAATTTCTTCTCCGGCTTTGTTTTGTTGCTGCAGGGTCCAGCTATCGGTTAAAAAAGTTTCTACCCAAACATTGCCGCTTTTCCTGAAAACTTCAATTCTCAGGCCAAAGGCTGCAAAACTATTACTTAGTTCGGCTACGGTTATATCGCTGTTGATATCCACAGCGCCTTCTCTTAGCAGGCCGGTAAATTTATAGGTAACAGGTATATGCTTCTTTTGTGGCATTTCATTCTTATCCCACATTCTGTACAGCTCAATTTTCAGAAATGGATAGCAGGATGAGAAATAGCGTTTCACATCCTCAGGCCGGGTATTCTCCGATATATATAATTCTAGTTTAGCCAAGATGGTGTAAAACTATCGGTATCGGCTATTATTAGTTATGACTAAACTCAAATTACTGAATGATTGTTATCACCCCTGCCATTTTAAGCTATTGGGCTTTACCACTCTCTTAACTGGGTGCTTAAAAAGGTCCATTCCGGCGTTACAACTTCAGTCCCCTCACTAACCTCGAACCAGGGGCTGCCAGGTAGCGCAGGATTTTTTACAATATGTATGTCCTGGGCAGGCATATAGCTTTGGGCCAGCATATACACAGTTTTGCCGTTTTTGTTTTTGGCAACGTCGGCTACAATCATGGCATGGCCGGGAAATCCGCCTTTTATAAACACATCGCCGGGCTTTATATTTTTTACAGCTACCGGCTTCAGTTGTTTCTCTAAAGAAGCCGTACCGCACATGCCAAATACACGTTCCAGGTACTGAGGGAAGGAGGAGGGATCGGCGCCGCCTTTCCAGCTGTATTTTTTACCGGAATTATCGCTAAACACGATCTCTGAAAACCGTTTCTGGTCAAAAAGATATTCGGCACGCAGCCGCATAACCGCATCAGCACATTGTTGCAGGTCCTTTTTACCAACCGGTATGTCCGCAACGGCATATTGAGCAGACTGGTTGGGTTTGACCTTACCGTTATACAGATACACGGTGTTATCTTTTTTCAGCTTTATATTCCGGAGCCAATAGCCAAAGGAGCCGGTTCCGCTTTTTACGCGCATAAATCCTTCGGGAGCAGGTATAGCGCCAATAGTAGCGTAAGCTACCGGCTCCGGTAAAGGGTTGTTAATAGAAAGATTTTCAGTGCGGCTTTCAGTAGCGCCACATCCCCAATAAGCAACCAGGAAGAGGAACAATGTTTTTTGCATGCCATTTTTTATAAATTGAGATGCGGTGCTATTTTTACTCCATACATAGTATCCTCATTTTAACAATAAGTTGTTTAAAGCAAAAGCTGAATATTTTGTACTCAACATTTTTTGAAACCCAAATATCTCCCGCCTCTGAGCTATTGTTTGGACACATTTCTGTGTATCACACACCAACTGAAGGTGAATGGCGGAAAACAGGAGCAATCGAAAGGATATCCCCTTCGGAGGGGGCGTCCATTCTTCGCCTTATCGCTGTTACCATTCTACATGTAAAAATGGTATGCACCCGTTGGTTTTGTTACAATACTTTTGCACCATACATCTTAAAATAGCTGAAATGGGTAAAAGAGAAAACTATATAAGCTGGGACGAGTATTTTATGGGCGTGGCACTGCTTTCGGGTAAGCGTAGCAAAGACCCCTCTACCCAGGTAGGGGCGTGTATAGTGAATCCTCAGAATAAAATTGTAGGCGTAGGATACAATGGGCTCCCAATAGGCTGCAGCGATGATGAGTTTCCCTGGCAAAAGCGGGGTGATTTTTTAGACACCAAGTATCCTTATGTCTGCCATGCAGAGTTAAATGCCATACTCAATAATATTGGTATCAGTTTACAGGGATGCAAAATATATACCGCTCTTTTCCCCTGCAACGAATGCACCAAGGCCATTATACAGGCAGGTATCTGTGAAGTTATTTACCTGTCGGATAAATATGCTGAAGAGAACAGTTTTGTAGCTTCCCGGAAAATGCTTGAAAAGGCGGGTGTCAGTATCAGGCGGGTAGAAACCAACATCAGCAATATTGCCTTATCATTTGATGAAAATGAAGTATAGAAAAAATATACACCTCTCCATCTATCCATCGGGACAAACTCTATATAGGATTTATTGGACTATAAACTGTGAGTCTTCGGATGCTTCAACACACAGTAGTTATGCTGTTAAATAGATGCTTAAATTATACCGGGTGACAGCGAAATATGGCCATTCCGATATTAACCGGAACGCGAATAAGTTACTAAGGGCGCATTGTTTAGTGAAAAAACATCTCCCTGTATTAATTCGTGTATTCGTGGCATACAATACTCCTGCTTCCTACCGGATTCCCCTCCCCAAATCTGAAATGCGCTTATCTTTGCGCGCATGAATATTTTAATGGTATGCCTGGGAAATATTTGCCGCAGCCCGCTGGCTGAAGGTATTTTGCAGCATAAGATAAAAGAGGCAGGACTGGACTGGAAAGTGGACAGCGCCGGGACCAACGGCTATCATGTAGGTGAGGCGCCGCACCGGCTTTCACAAAAAGTGGCCAGGGCAAGAGGGCTGGATATCAGCGGACAATGTGCCCGCAGGTTTGCAGCGGCTGACTTTGACCGTTTTGATAAAATATACGCCATGGCAGATGATGTAATAGATGAGATGAAATGGATCGCCAGGGAGAAGTTCGACGCATCCAAAGTGGACCTGCTCATGAACGAAGTCTACCCTGGTAAAAACAGGGACGTGCCAGATCCCTGGTATGGTCCCGAGCCGGGTTACCACGAAGTATATGATATGATCGACAAAGCATGTAATGTGATAATTGATAAGTATAAATAGGTTCATAGGTAATAGTTCATGGTTCATAGACAACACCATGAACGATAGGCCATGAATCATGAACAGAAAACAATGAAACCAACTATACCACAGGGCACACGCGATTTTGGCCCGGAAGTAGTACGTAAGCGTAGTTATATTTTTAATACGATAAGAGCCGTTTTTGAGCTGTACGGTTTTCAGCCGCTGGAAACACCGGCCATGGAGAACCTGGAAACGCTCATGGGCAAATATGGTGAAGAAGGGGATAAGCTTATTTTCAAGATACTGAATAATGGCCTGGACAATGAAGCGAAGTTTGAAAAGACCAAAGCAGGATTTGAAAAAATAATGGAGGGGAAGTCCAGCAAGGATATTACGGAACGGGCCCTGCGCTATGACCTTACCATTCCTTTTGCGCGTTATGTGGCCATGAATCACCAGCAATTAGCTATGCCTTTTAAACGGTACCAGGTACAGCCGGTATGGCGGGCGGACAGGCCGCAGAAAGGTCGCTACCGCGAATTTTACCAGTGCGATGCGGATGTAGTGGGAAGCAGGTCTTTGCTGAATGAGCTGGAACTGGTTAATATTTATGCTACGGTTTTTCAGAAGCTGGGCATCCAGGTAGAAATAAGGATCAACAACCGTAAAATATTGGCTGCTTTGGCTGATAAATGTGGCGGCGCAGAAAAACTGACGGACATAACCATTGCTATTGATAAGCTGGATAAAATAGGAATGGAGAAAGTAAAAGAAGAATTGCGGGCCCGGGGCCTGGATGATGCACAGATACAGATCATTGAATCCTTTTTAAATATTACAGGAAGCAATGAAGAAAAGCTCGCCCAGCTAAAAGCCATTTTTACCGGAAACGAAACCGGCTTAAAAGGTGTAGAAGAGCTTGATTACCTGGTAGCGAACTGTCAACAGTCAACAGTCAACAGTCAATTTTCCCTAGATGTGACCCTCGCTCGCGGACTGAATTACTATACCGGGACCATTTTTGAAGTAAAAGCTATCGGGGTACAGATCGGCAGCATTGGTGGTGGTGGCCGCTATGACGACCTTACCGGCTTGTTTGGGGTGCCGGATGTGCCGGGAGTGGGTATTTCTTTTGGTGTGGACAGGATCTATGACGTCATGAGCGAACTGGATCTTTTCCCCCGGGAAACAGCTGCGGGTACAAAGATCCTGTTCTTTAACCTGGGAGAGGCCGAAGCTGCTAAAGCAATGGAGCTGGCACAGCAATTAAGAAGTAAAAATATCAGTTGCGAAGTTTTTCATGAGAATGCTAAATTCGATAAGCAGTTTAAATACGCTGAAAAAAAAGCCATTCCCTATGTGGCTATTTTGGGCAGCAGGGAGCTGGAGCAGGGCATTGTAAATATTAAGAACCTTGCAAGTGGTGAGCAGCAGCAGGTAGCTTTTGAACAACTGGCTGAAGCTGGTGTTTGGGGTTAGCAGGATTGATTATGAGAAGGCTATGCGTCGACCCCAATCTGACCGTCCCGGTCTGACTGGCCTATAATTTAATGAAGCTATTTACCTCGTGGTATCTCCTGGCTCTGACCTCCCCGGCCAGTGCGTTAAAGTTACTTAGTACGGATTTCATAGGCCTGTAAAAAGAGCTGGCTTCTATACAAATCAAGTAACTGGTATGCCCAGGTCGGGTCCGGAGGTCCAGAGGACTCCCAAGGAGACTCCTTGGGAGAGACCTGAGCAAGAAAAGTAGTACCACGATTTGACTACTGCAGATACATATTCCACAAAAAAACGGAGCGTCGCAATTTCGATGAGCGATGTTCAGTCGCCGACCCAATAATTATTGTATTCCAGAAAATATAGTTCCAACAATTTAAAGTAATTTCCTCCTTCCATCGTTTCCCTTATTACAATGAGCGATGGTATAGCAATAATGGCCGATGACAGGAAGCAAAATATTATAGATACTGTAAGGGATTACAGTAAGCGGCTTTTTGGCTTTATCCGGGGCAAGGTGAGCACCGATGCTGATGCGGAAGATATTTTGCAGGATGTATGGTATCAGTTCACGAATGTGTCTTCCACGCAAACCATTGAAGAAGTGAGCGGCTGGCTGTTTAGAGTAGCGCGCAACAAGATCACCGATAAATACCGTAAGAAAAAACCCGAGTTGATAGATGATTACCGGTACGAGAATGAAGACGGCGAAGTGCAGTTCAGGGAAATGCTGCTGGCTATAAAGGATAACCCCGAGCTGGAAGATTTTAAAGAGCTTTTTTGGGAGGAGCTGTTCCTGGCCCTGGACGAACTGCCCGAAGCGCAGCGGGAAGTGTTCATATTGAACGAAATGGAAGACGTAACGCTGCAGCAGATCGCGGATAAAAAAGGGGAGAGTATTAAAACCATCATTAGCCGGAAACGCTATGCGGTGCTGCATTTGCGCAAGCGCTTACAGTATTTATACAATGAATTGATAACTTATTAAAAATAGTATTATGAATGATAAAAGAAGATTCGGCCCACCAAAATTTGCTATTGCACTGTGTGCTATTGCTGCTGTTTTTGGTTTCGGGGCTGTTGTGATGTTATTATGGAACGCCATATTGCCCGATGTATTGCATGTATCTGCTATTACCTACTGGCAGGCTTTGGGTATATTGATATTAAGCAAAATATTATTTGGCGGCTTTAGCGGGGGGCGCAGAAAATGTGGCGGCCCGTCAAGAGGTTTCCGTGAAAGGTTCAGGAATATGACCGATGAAGAAAAGGAAAAATTTAAGGAAGCCTGGAGGAACAGGTGCGGAAGGTAGAACTGTATGCGTGCCCAAAATAGGGAACATTTTTACAATATTCAATGTTTAGGGATGGCTGCAGCAGGAAGCTGAAGGCATAAGGCTTAAAGCTTTTAGCTTTCGGCAAATGAAAATTGAGCATGGGTTGTTGATTATTTAAGTATCATTTAGAATTTAATATTCAATATTTCAGGAAAACGTGATCAATTCCCCATCCTTGCTCATGATTACTTTATGTGCCATACCTATGAACAGCCCGTGCTCCACCACTCCCACTATATTATTCAACTGCTGATCAAGTGCAGCGGGATCTTCTATTAACCCGAAATCAGCATCAATAATATAATTGCCCTGGTCAGTAATATAGGTTGCGCCATCTTTTTTTCGTATCACGCCGATACCGCCAATGGCCTGCAGGCAGCGTAATACATAGCTGTAAGCCATGGGTATTACCTCAACCGGCACTTTAAACTTACCTAGCAGATGGACCATTTTAGAGCTGTCAGTAATAATGACCTGTTTTTTGGTGATGGAAGCAACAATCTTTTCCCGGAGCAGGGCACCGCCGCCACCTTTTATCAGCTCCAACTGGGAAGTGAATTCATCGGCCCCGTCGATCGTAATGTCAATAGTGTTGATCGTATTCATATCCACCATGGGTATCCCCAGCTCAATACACATTTGCCTGGTTTGTTCTGATGTGGGAACGGTTTGCAGTTTCATGCCCTGTTTTACCATTTCTCCAACGGCCTGTATGGCGTAATAAGCGGTAGAACCTGTTCCCAGGCCTATAGTCATTCCTTCTTTAATTTCTTTAACAGCCTCAAGCGCTGCCATTTTCTTTTCGTTATTTGAAGTATCCATTTATATGTTGCTTTTATGAGGTCCTGGATGTTTTGCCGGAGTATTCCTTGTACCAGGACGGCAGTAAAAATAACCAGTTCAGATAAGTATTAGCAAAAGCGTGTCATATTTTTATGGATATGCTCAAAAATTTAATTGTGTACTTTATACACAATAGCATATTTTTGGAGCTCATAAATGTTGCTTGCTACCTGATCTGCCAGTCAGTTCCTTAACAATGCAGCATTAGATTTATAGATTTTTAAAAGATATGTTTATGAAGAAGCTAGCGATTTTATTAGTTATGTGCATAGCCATATGTATTACCCATGCTCAGCAGTTAAAGTCTCCCGACGGTAATTTCCTGATGAGTTTTTCGTTACAGCAGAACGGATCTCCTGTATACGAGTTGCTTTATAAAGGGAAGCCGGTTATTAAGAAAAGTAAACTGGGCCTTGAATTGCTCGACAATTCGGTAAAGCAGGAGTTTAATACAGAAATACAAAAGAGCAATGCTGCCGCCAGGAGCGGTATTTCCCTGTACGATAATTTTGAACTGGCAGACCAGCAAACGGCTGCTTTTGATGAAATCTGGCAACCGGTTTGGGGTGAAACCAGGGATATCCGTAACCAATACAACGAGCTGGCAGTTACTTTGAAACAAAAAGTTTCCAACCGTCAGATGATCATCCGTTTCAGGCTGTTTAATGATGGATTGGGATTCCGCTACGAGTTCCCGCAGCAAAAAGATCTTACCTACTTTGTTATCAAGGAAGAACGTACACAGTTTGCTATGACAGGCGATCACACCGCTTACTGGATACCCGGTGACTATGATACGCAGGAATACGATTATACTACTTCTAAATTATCAGAAATAAGAGGGCTGATGTCAAAGGCCATTACAGGTAATGCTTCCCAAACTTCTTTCTCACCCACAGGCGTGCAAACATCGCTGATGCTGAAAACAGATGAGGGTATTTATATCAACCTGCATGAAGCGGCGCTGATCAATTATGCCTGTATGCACCTGAACCTGGATGATAAGAACTTCATTTTCGAATCATGGCTGACACCGGATGCTAATGGGAGTAAAGGACATTTACAGGCTCCCTGCCACTCGCCCTGGCGCACTGTTATTGTAAGCGATGATGCGCGTGATATACTTGCTTCCAAAATGACATTAAACCTGAACGAACCTTCTACAATAGCAGATCCCTCATGGATAAAGCCCACCAAATATGTGGGCGTATGGTGGGAAATGATCACCGGTAAAAGTGAATGGTCATACACAAGTGATGTGCCCGCAGTACAATTGGGAGTAACGGATTATACTAAAACAAAACCTCATGGCAGGCATGGTGCTACTACAGCCAATGTAAAAAAGTATATTGACTTTGCAGCAAAACATGGCTTTGACGGGGTACTGGTAGAGGGCTGGAATATAGGTTGGGAAGACTGGTTTGGTAATTCAAAAGATCATGTGTTTGATTTTGTAACACCTTACCCCGACTTTGATATAAAAGCTATACAGGAGTATGCCCAAAGCAAAAATGTAAAAATGATCATGCACCATGAAACATCATCCTCTGTACGCAATTACGAGCGTTACATGGACACGGCCTACCGGTTTATGAAAGCTTTTGGATATGATGCTGTAAAGAGCGGTTATGTAGGCGATATTCTTCCGCGTGGGGAATATCATTACAGTCAATGGATCAACAACCATTACCAGTACGCCCTTGAAAAGGCAGCGCAGTATAAGATCATGGTAAATGCCCACGAGGCAGTAAGGCCTACGGGCATATGCCGTACCTGGCCCAATCTTATAGGAAATGAATCGGCAAGGGGGACCGAGTACCAGGCTTTTGGAGGCAGTAAGCCCAATCATGTTACTATATTACCGTTTACAAGATTGATTGGTGGCCCGATGGATTACACACCGGGTATATTTGAGATGGATATATCAAAGATCAACCCCAATAATAAGTCGCATGTAAACAGCACCCTGGCCAATCAACTGGCTTTATACGTTACCATGTACAGCCCTTTGCAAATGGCTGCGGACCTGCCTGAGAATTATGATCGTTTTCCCGATGCGTTCAGGTTCATCAAAGATGTGGCCGTTGACTGGGACGACAGCAAATATCTTGAAGCCGAGCCGGGCGAGTATGTAACGGTTGCCCGTAAAGCAAAAGGAACGGGTAACTGGTTTGTAGGAAATGTAGCAGGTGATAATGGACATACCAGCAAGCTGTCGTTTGATTTCCTGGAACCGGGCAAGTTATACGAGGCTACTATTTATACAGATGCCAAAGATGCCAATTATAAAACCAACCCGCAGGCATATACCATTCAAAAAGGCATTATCAGTAGCCGCTCGAAGTTGCAGCTGAAATCCGTTCCTGCCGGTGGGTATGCTATTTCTTTATTCGAAGTGAAAACAGGCGCGCCTTTAAAAGGTCTAAAAAAGTTGGGATACAAATAAGTTACACAGGCTACTATTTTTCTTACTTTTATCGGAACTAAATGCCCCATGATAATGATGTATAAAAATATAATGACGATAACACTTGTATCAGGCTCCCTGTTTTTTGCTTCATGCGGAGCGCCATCCGGTGAAACAAAAGATAAAGAAAATATAGCTTCGTCTGAACAATTTAATGTCACCGCTGAGTCGTTTGCCGACCTGCAGGTTCTGCGTTACCAGGTGCCCGGCTGGGACCAGCTTTCAGCACAGCAAAAAGAGTTAGCCTATTATCTTTACCAGGCGTCTCTTTCGGGTAGGGATATCATCTATGATCAGCGTGGCAAATACAATCTTTTAGTGCGCAAAACACTGGAAGCAATATGGCAGACCACTAAGGTCAACAAGAGCGGCGATGATTGGGAAAAATTTAAAACCTATGCAGGCCAGGTTTGGTTCAGCAATGGCGTGTACCATCATTATAGTACCGACAAGATCATTCCTGCCTGCAGCTTTGAATACTTCAGCGAGCTGGTAAAGCAAAGCGATGCCGGTAAACTGCCGTTGGACAATGGAGAAACAGTTGATGCCTTTTTAACCCGTATCAGGCCGGTGATCTTTGATCCAAAATTTGAACCTAAGATGGTGGATCTGCGTGCCGGTATTGATAATGTGGCTAATTCCTTCAACAATTTTTATGAAGGAGTTACCCAGGAAGAAGTAGAAGCTTTTTATGCTAAGTTTCCACATAGTGACCAGGAACCTGAATGGGGACTGAATAGCAAAGTCATTAAAGAAAACGGGCAACTGGCAGAAAAAGTATGGAAGAGCGGCGGCATGTATGCTCCTGCTATTGACCAAATGATCTTCTGGATCAAAAAAGCGATCCCGTTAGCTGAAAATGATATACAGAAAAAAGCGCTGACGTTGTTAGTGGAATATTTCCAGACCGGCGACCTGAAAAAATGGGATGAGTATAATATTGCCTGGACACAAAATACCAACAGCGTGATTGACTTTACCTGTGGGTTTATTGAAGTGTATAACGATGCGATTGGTAAAAAGGGAAGTTTCGAATCTATTGTTTCCATCAAAGATTTTGAAGTATCAAAGCGCATTGAAAAAATAGCGGCACAGGCGCAATGGTTTGAAGATAACGCTCCCCTGATGCCTGAACATAAAAAGAAAAATGTAAAAGGCATTAATGCCAAAGCCATTAATGTAATTGTAGAAGCCGGCGATGCAGCCCCCAGCACACCCATTGGTATTAATCTGCCTAATTCGGATTGGTTAAGAAAAGAGTATGGCTCTAAATCAGTAGCCCTGTCCAATATTGTAGAAGCTTATAACCTTAGCAGTGCCAGCAACGGTATGCTGGAAGAATTTGTAGATACCAAAGAAAACCTGGACCGCATCAAACAGTATGGCAGCCTGGGCAGCGACCTGCATACGGATATGCACGAATGCATCGGCCACGCATCGGGCCAGATCAATCCCGGTATAGCCACGCCCGACAAGACGCTGAAAAACTATGCTTCCTGCCTGGAAGAAGCCCGTGCTGATCTGGTAGCGCTCTACTATATTATGGATCCCAAGCTGGTGGAAATAGGTGTAATGCCTTCCCTGGAAGTGGGCAAGGCCGAGTACTACAATTATATGATGAACGGACTGATGACCCAACTGGTGCGGTTGAAATTAGGCGATAAAATAGAAGAAGCACACATGCGCAACCGCGCCTTAAATGCTTATTGGGTTTATGAAAAAGGAAAGAAGGACCAGGTGGTAGAATTGATCAAAAAAGACGGTAAAACTTATGTGCAGATCAATGATTACGATAAGCTGCGCACCTTATTTGGTGAGCTGCTGAGAGAGATACAACGCATCAAATCGGAAGGCGATTTCAATGCCGGCAAAAACCTGGTAGAAACTTATGGGGTGAACGTAAATCCCGACTTGCATAAAGAAGTGCTGGAACGTTATGCAACGCTCAACATCAAGCCCTATAAAGGGTTTATACAGCCGCGCCTTACAGCTGAGATGGATAGTGACAAAGTGAAGGATGTACGGATTGAGTTTCCCGCCTCTTTTTACGATCAGATGATAGAATATGCGAGGGACTATTCTTTGCTGCCGGTGAGGAATTGATCAAAGCCTGTTAAAATAATATAAGCTCATTTAGAACAAAAAACTGTCCGAAGTATATCCGGACAGTTTTTAATTTAATAGATGTTCAATTATAAGTGTCGGGGCGACTGGATTCGAACCAGCGGCCTCTTCGTCCCGAACGAAGCGCGCTACCGGGCTGCGCTACGCCCCGATGTCTAAGCCCATACAGAAAATGTAAAATTATATTTTTCAGCGCAAACAGAGAACATTTAATTATTACAAAGAATGCTTCTGAAACTGTTGTTTAAACTTCTGCGGGCTTAAGCCGGTACGTTTTTTAAACCTGGTAAGGAAATACTCATAAGAACTGAAGTTGAGCTCATAGCATATTTCTTTAATGGATAGCTGGCTTTCTAAAAGGAGCTCCTTTGCCTTCCTGATCTTTATTTCCTGGAAATAATCAGCAGGGGAATAGCCGGTATATTTTTTAAATATTTTCCTGAATTTGGAATAGCTTGAGCACAATTTAACAGCAATGGATTCCAGGTTGATGTCCTCATTATAATTTTCATACATGATTGCTTTCGCACGTTCGATCACCTCGTTTGAGTTTTCTTTTTCAGAACTATGCTTTTGAGCCAGGAACAGCGATTCTGTAAGGATATTCATCACTATACCTGCAAGGCGCTGCTGCGATACAAAGCTGTCTTCTTTAGCAATTTCGATCGCACGCTTAAACAGCTCAACCAGTATTTCGCTGAAACCTACCTGTAAGATCTGCGCTTCATCAGAGAAGAAACCATTGAAACAGATATTTTCCATGATAGGTCCTTCAAAGCCGATATAGAATACATCCCAGCCTATCTTTTCAGAAGGTTTATACGTGTGCCACTGGCCGGGAAATAAGATCAGCACACTTCCTTTTTCTATTTTGGTCTTTGCGGTTGAGTCAGATCTGAATTGTCCTTCTCCATCAAGAAAATAAATGACCTGGTATTCATTTAGTCTCCGCCCCACGTTCGGTACAAAATTATATGCGTTGGGATGTCCTTTTAAAGGATAAGCAGTATAGGGTTTAATTGTCTCAAACCCTACCGTATTTATTGTTAATCCAAAGCTTTTGTCCCGTGGATTAATAATAAGGTATTTGAAGACGGTGTTTGAATTTGTTTTTTGCGTATGCATTAAAAAAATGTTTGTATAGGTAAATATTTTTGTTGGCGAGATTTTTTGTGCTGACAGTTTGCTTTGATAAAATTAGAAAGTTTCTGCTGTTTTAAAAACACGCATTTGTTTTTAAAAAAATATGGCAGGGTAAAGATATCAGATAGTTTATTTGTACAGCCGCTACTAACTTGAAATATGTCAAAAATCTAAGCACACGTATCAATAATTATAGTATATCGTTATCTGTACCTGGTAATTTCGGGTAGGATTTTAACAGGCAATTTGTTTATTGAGAATAACGATTTAATGCCAGAGGCTTTTCACATCAGTTTGCCTGTAAGTTTTATCAAGTAATAATGGTTTAAATGAGCGGGAACGATAATAATTTCAAGATTGGATTGTTTGGCATTGGCCTGGAAACATACTGGGATCAGTTTGAAGGATTAGAACAGCGGTTGAATACCAACCTGGAAACAGTAGAAAAGAAGTTAAAGAAGATTTGCCCCAACATTGTGAATGTAGGGCTGATTGACAGTGTTGACAAGGCTTTTGCAGCTGCCAGCAAATTTCGCAGGCAGGAAGTAGATGTTCTTTTTTTGTATGTTACTACTTATGCGCTTTCTGCAACGGTGCTCCCGCTTGTTCAGCGTGTTAAAGTGCCTGTAGTGGTGCTGAATCTTTCCTCAGCAGCAAGTATAGAGTACGAATCGTTTAATGGTAATGGTGATCGCAGAAAAATGACGGGAGAATGGCTTGAATACTGTTCTGCCTGCCCTGTGCCGGAGATTGCCAATGTATTTCACAGAACCGGTATCCCCTTTCACCAGGTTACAGGGATGCTTGAAAATGATGAGGAGTGCTGGACAGAAATATCGGAATGGGCAGAAGCAGCAAAAGTGATGCACATTATGTCCAATAACAGGCTGGGATGCATGGGCCATTATTACAGTGGTATGCTTGATATATACACAGATCTTACCAGGCAATACGCCTATTTTGGCGGCCATATTGAACTACTGGAAGTGGATGAGCTGACGGAACTGCGGAAAAGAGTTACTGGCAGGCGCATTAACCAGCGGGTAGAAGAGTTTATGGAAGTTTTTGATGTACAGGAAGGATGCGATAAAGAAGAGCTGGCCAGGGCAGCTAAAACTTCGGTAGCATTGGACATGCTGGTAAACAGGTATAAGCTGGGCTCCATGGCTTATTATTATAAGGGTGCGCGCGGTAATGCCAATATGGATACGGTAAGCTCTGTTATTTTAGGGAACTCTCTTTTAACTGCCCGTGGCATACCTGTTGCCGGAGAGTACGAAGTAAAGAACGCACAGGCAATGAAAATAATGGATGCTTTTGGCGCCGGCGGATCTTTTACAGAATACTACGCAATGGATTTTAATGATGATGTAGTATTGATGGGTCACGATGGCCCGGGACATATTGATATAGCCGAAGGCAAAATTGTGGTACGTCCCCTGATTGTTTATCATGGGAAAGTAGGCAAAGGCTTATCTGTTGAGATGAGCGTAAAGCACGGACCGGTTACATTGCTGTCAATTTTGGAAACACCGGAGGGAAAGCTAAAGTTTCTGGTAGCGGAAGGCGAATCAGTGGCCGGCCCCATACTGAAGATCGGCAATACCAACAGCAGGTACAGGTTCTCAATTGGCGCACGAAAATTTGTAAACGATTGGAACGCCAATGGCCCCGCCCATCACTGCGCGGTAGGCATAGGGCATATTACTTCAAAAATTGAAAAATTAGGCGCATTGCTGAATATGGAAGTTGTAAAAGTGTGTTAGGTATAATACGCAAGGGATAAAAAAAGTGAATGTATGAAGTCCTAAGCCTGGCTTCCTTCTCCTTTGTATTCTTTCTCCCTGAAAGGGAGATAAGAAGGGGCGGAATGAGGTTGTACAGGAATGACTATAGGTAGAATAATTTTTTAAAAGTATTTTCTTAAACCAACAAACAGGAAAATAAAAACTTTGAATATGCAAACACACTGCTTTAGAACCATATCAATAGGGTTTATTATGTTTTTCACTATGCTGAAAGCTACGGGTACAGAGCTTCCAGGTGACAGGCACACGGCTACAATAGCGGGATTCAATGCACTGCAGCAGCAGTTCACAGACATTGAGATAAGGGGTACGGTTCGCGATTCTGCGGGCGTGCTTCCCGGTGTATCGGTCAGCGTGAAAGGCACAACCAGGGGGGCAACTACCGATTTAAATGGTAAATATATTTTAGATGTACCAGGCGATACCTCCATATTAGTGTTTTCAATGGTAGGATATATTGACCAGGAGATCTCTGTGCAGGGCAGGGAAGTGATTGATGTTACTTTAATCAAATCTTCCACTAAAATGGATGAAGTGATAGTGACAGCTTTTGGGGGCCGCACCAGGGCCCGGGATATGGTAGGTTCGGTAACATCTGTAAATCCGGACGATCTTAAGGTTCCCTCAAGTAATTTAACCACTGCCCTGGCAGGAAGGGTTGCGGGTGTAATTGCCTACCAGCGCAGTGGTGAGCCGGGACAGGATAATGCAGACTTCTTTATAAGAGGAGTGACCACCTTTGGGTATAAAACATCGCCACTGATTCTTATTGACGGAATTGAACTGACCACTACAGACCTGGCAAGATTGCAACCCAACGATATTGCGAGCTTTTCAATCATGAAAGATGCAACATCCACTGCAGTGTATGGCGCCCGCGGAGCAAACGGCGTTATCCTGGTAACCACCAAAAAAGGGCTGGTGGGTAAAGCAAACTTTGTAGTAGAAGCGCAGAACTCAGTATCGGCTCCTACGCGTAATATTGAACTGGCCGATCCGGTTACTTATATGAAAATGGCCAATGAAGCAGTACTTACACGAAACCCGTTAGGCGCCATACTTTATTCTGATGAAAGAATAGAGAAAACCATTGCAGGCGAAAATGAGCTGGTATTTCCACGTAATGACTGGCGGGACATTATGTTTAAGGATTATACCATGAACCAGCGTTACAATATTAATATAAGAGGCGGCGGAGGTGTGGCAAGGTATTATGTTTCCGGTTCTTATAATGTAGACAATGGTATATTAAAGGTAGATAAGCGTAATAACTTTAATAATAATGTCAATTTAAAAAGCTATACGCTGCGCACGAATGTAGATATTGACCTTACCAAAACTACCTTACTAACAGTAAGGTTAAGCGGTAATTTTGATGATTATACAGGACCCATTGACGGAGGCGCTACTGTTTACAGAAATGTTATGCGGACTAACCCGGTTTTGTTCCCTGCCTATTACCCGCTTGATAGTGCGCATTCTTTTGTACGGCACATTATGTTTGGGAATTATGGCGATGGCAGCTATCTGAACCCTTATGCAGATATGGTGAAGGGTTACAAAGACTATTCCCGCTCCCTGATGCTGGCGCAGTTTGAGCTAAAGCAGGACCTGGCCATGATAACACAGGGTTTATCATTCAGAAGTATGCTGAATACGAACCGTACCTCTTATTTTGATGTAAGCAGGTTCTATAACCCCTATTATTATGAGCTTGCCGGGTATGATGTATTTACAGGTAATTATGCCATTAGCCAGATAAGAGATGATAATGCCACGGAATACCTTGGATATACAGAGGGCCCCAAACAAATATCATCAGTGTTTTATATGGAAAATGCCCTCGACTATGTACGTAATTTTAATAAGCATGGTATTAATGCGATGGCCGTATATATTATGAGGGAAAGGCGTGAGGCAAATGCCGGGAATCTTCAGCTGTCGCTTCCGTTCAGGAACCTGGGCCTGTCAGGAAAAACAACGTATAATTATGATAGCCGCTATTATGCAGAGTTTACTTTTGGCTATAATGGCTCCGAGCGTTTTGCCGCAGACAAACGCTTTGGCTTCTTCCCTTCTTTTGGTGTTGCATGGTCGTTATCCAATGAAAAGTTCATGGAAAAATATAAAGGCGTTATTACCAACCTCCGGCTTAGGGCTACTTATGGCTTGATTGGTAACGACGAAATTGGTTCCCCATCCGACAGGTTCTTTTATCTTTCTAATGTAAGCTTAAATGACAATGACAGGCGCGCCTATTTCGGGCAGGGTAATGGCGCAGAAACCATGCTGCCTGGTGTTTCTGTTTCGAGGTATTCCAATACTGATATTACCTGGGAAACAGCTGAGAAAAGGAATATTGCAATAGACCTCGGATTATTTAATAAAGCAAACATAAGGGCAGAATATTTTACAGAGAAGCGCGAAAATATTTTAATGACCAGGGCTGCCATACCTGCTACAATGGGTTTTTCAGCACCCATAAGAGCCAATACAGGAAAGGCTTCGGGTAAGGGTGTTGATATTTCGCTGGACTATAATCATTCTTTCGTTAATGGCTTATTTTTATCAGCATTAGGGAATTTTACCTATGCCAAAAGCCGGTACGATGTTTATGAAGAACCGGCTTATGCTGAGGCATACCGGTCAAGGGTAGGGCAGTCCATTTTCCAGAACTATGGCTATATAGCAGAACGGTTATTTATTGATGATTATGAAGCGGCCAACTCGCCCAGGCAAAATTTTGGCCAGTATGGCGGTGGCGATATTAAATATACTGATGTAAACCGCGATGGCCAGATAACCGAAGCAGATATGGTACCTATTGGTAATCCTACGCTCCCTGAAATCACTTATGGTTTTGGCTTTTCGGCAAGTTATAAAGGCATTGATCTTTCGGCTTTCTTCCAGGGGCTGGCTAATGAAAGCTTTTGGATAGATGCACGGGCCACCGCTCCTTTTGCAAGGTATTTGTATGCGGGGGAAAGTGGGGCCATTGCTGCAAAAACGCTTAACAACCAGGTAATAAAAGCGTATGCAGATAGTTATTGGTCGGAGGAAAACCAGGACCTGTACGCTTTATGGCCCCGCCTTAGCCCTACTGTGAACGAGAATAATGCGCAACCCAGTACCTGGTTCATGCGCGATGGATCGTTTCTGCGGTTGAAGAATGTGGAACTGGGCTATACCTTCCCCAAAAAGCTGACGCAAAGGATGCATGCTTCCAATGTTCGCTTATATGCTACTGCCAGCAATCTTTTTGTAATAAGCAGGTTTAAATTATGGGATCCGGAAATGGGAGGCAATGGCCTTGGATACCCGCTGCAAAGAGTGTATAACCTGGGTGTAAGGCTTTCTTTTAATTAATGAATTATCTGTTTTAGTATGAAAAAATATTATATATATACCGTTTTCTTCCTGTTAGTATCCGTTGTATTTACTTCATGTAAAAGATTTTTAGATGTGGTACCCGATAACGTGGCCACCATTGATAATGCTTTTACCATGCGTACACAGGCGCTGAAGTTTCTGTTTACCTGCTACTCCTATATGCCCAGGGATGCAGATCCCAACCTTAGCCCCACTTTTACTGCCGGGGATGAGAACTGGAGACCTGAGGGCCTGACGCCACCCTGGGATGATGAAATGTTCAATATTGCTAAAGGGCTTCAAAATAAAGTGTCTCCCTATCCATTCAATGATCACTACTGGGGGCATCTGTACCGCGCTTTAAGAGATTGCAACATACTGCTGGAAAACATTGATAAAGTGCCGGATATGACCGTGTTTGAAAAGAACCAGTGGAAGGCCGAGGTTAAATTCTTAAAAGCGTATTATCATTTTTATTTAGTAAGAATGTATGGGCCTGTTCCTTTAATCAAAGAGAACCTGCCTGTAGATGCCAGTACAGAGCAGGTAAGGGTTTCGCGCGATCCCGTTGATAATTGCTTTAACTATATTACTGAATTGTTGGATGAAGCGGCTCCGGACCTGCCCTTAAAGATCACCAACCCCGGTGAGCTGGGGCGTATTACCCGGCCAATAGCACTGGCTTTAAAAGCGCGGGTGCTGGTAACTGCTGCCAGCCCGTTATTTAATGGAAATATAGATCAGCAGGCGCTTGTAAATAATGATGGCACAAAACTATTTAATACGCAGTTTGATAAAACAAAATGGGATATTGCTGTTACTGCCTGCAAAGAGGCGGTAATCATGTGCGAGCAGCAGGGAATAAAGCTATATAACTATACAGAGAACGCATTGCTTAGTGATACCATGAGAACTCAATTGAGCATCAGAAACTGTGTTGCAGAGCCATGGAATGATGAAATTATCTGGGCTAATACACAAAGTATCAGCAATGAAATTCAAACCTACTCCCAGGCGCATCTTGATCCTGTTGGGGTTAGCAACACTACAGTGAAGGATAATATGTCACCCACTTTAAAAATAGCTGAGCTGTTTTATTCAAAAAACGGCGTGCCTATTAATGAAGATAAAACGTATAACTACAATTCCCGCTATACTTTACGAACTGCAGTGCCTGCGGAGAAGCTGTATATGCTGAATAACTATACTTCTGTGTATCTGCATTTCGACAGGGAACCGCGCTTCTATGCCAATTTAGGTTTTGACGGGGGAATATGGTACGGTCAGGGAAGGTACGATGATAAAGGAGACCTGTGGGCGGTACAGGCAAAAAACGGTCAGCTGAATGGCAAAGCTGCAATCATGTATGGTTCCATTACCGGTTACTGGCCAAAGAAGCTGGTGCATTATCAAAACATTGTGGATCTTACTTATGTAAGAACCTCTTATGCCTGGCCATTGATGCGTTTGGCTGATTTGTATCTTTTGTATGCAGAAGCCCTGAACGAATCTCTTGGCCCTAATGCAGAAGCCTACAATTATATAAATAAAGTAAGAGCGCGGGCAGGGTTGCAGCCTGTAGAAACTTCATGGGCCAATTTTTCCACCAATCCCGCAAAATACACAACCCAGGCAGGCCTGAGAGATATTATTCAGCAAGAGCGGTTAATTGAGTTAAACTTTGAAGGAGGCAGGTTTTGGGATCTGCGCAGATGGAAAAGAGCAGCAGGTGAAATGAATGGGCCGGTAAAAGCCTGGGATATAAGGCAGAAGCTGGCGGCTGATTATTACAGGCCTGTGACCATATTTATGCAAACCTTCGGTGTAAAAGACTACTTCTGGCCAATTGCAGACCGTCATATTACAGCGAACCCCAATTTGAAGCAAAATCTGGGTTGGTAAGGAATGATTTATAATCTAAATAATGAGTGATATGCAAAAGATATTTCAAATAATGATATTATTTACTATCGTACTTTGGTACGGATGTAAAAAGGCTGAGATAAGGGATTATACAGATCCCAATACACCGGCGCCGGCGCAGATAAGCAATGTTACTGCAATTCCTACCGCTGGCGGGGCTTTAATAACCTATACTATTCCCTCCGATCCCAATATCGCTTATGTAAAAGCGGTATATGAAATTCAGCCGGGTGTTACCAGGGAAACCAAGGCCTCTATTTATAACGATACGCTTTCTATTGCAGGCTATGGCGATACGAACGAGCATGAAGTGAAATTATACTCCGTTGGTAAAAATGAAAAAGCCTCAGAGCCCCTTTCAATAAAGATCAGGCCGGGAGAAGCGCCCGTTAATACTGTTTTTAATACCCTTTCAATGGTTTCTACTTTTGGCGGTGTTAATATACAGTTCACTAATGAGCTGCAATCCAACCTTGCAATCGTAGTAATGGTAGATAGCAGCGGGCAGGGTACCTGGGCGCCGGTTACTACATTTTATACGGCTGCAAAATCAGGCAGTTTTTCAGTGAGAGGCTTTCCGTCAGAGGCTAAGAAATTTTCAGTTTACCTGCGCGATCGCTGGAATAATCGTTCCTCCACTTTAGAAAAAATACTCACACCACTGGCAGAGCAGTTATTAGATAAGTCAAAGTTCAGGGAGCATACTTTGCCCACCGATATGGAGCCGGTGTCAGGTGCCTTTCCTGTTAGTAAGATATGGGATAATAAATTAGTGTACGATGCCTATATTACTGCCCGAACAGCGCCTATGCCTTCTCATTTTACTTTTGATCTGGGCGTAACAGCTTCGTTAAGCCGCCTGAAGTTATTTTCTACAAGAGAGCATGCTTATATTGATGGCGGTGTAAAGTCCTTCGAAATATGGGGTACGGCAACCACACCCAATCCCAATGGCAGTTTTGACGGATGGACATTGCTCGGTTCTTTCGAAGCATTTAAGCCTTCCGGTTTACCGCTTGGCCAGGCTACTGAAGAGGATTATAATTATGCCACTTTCCTTGGAGATGATATTAATTTCCCCGATGGTGTTCCGCCGGTGCGCTATCTGCGTTTTAAAACATTGTCCAACTATGGTGGCGACGGGCTGATCGTTCTTTCAGAATTAACCTTCTGGGGACAGGTAAATTAAAACAATAAAATATTTACGAATGAAAAAAGTACTCCTTAATATATTAATCGTTTGCATTGGAGCTATGATTGTTATTGCAGGCTGTAAAAAAATGGACAGCACCTACAGCCAGTATGTAGTGCCCAATGGCATTAAGTATGCAGGAAAAGCAAATGGTGCTGTAGCCTTTGCCGGTAATACAAGAGTAAAGATTGCATGGCCAAGAGGCGCTGATCCATTAGTAAAAAGAGCTGTTGTTTCGTGGGATAATAATGCCGATTCGGTTAGTGTGGATTATCCGGCAACGGGCGATAGCATCAGCGTGGTTATTTCTGGTCTGGAAGAAAGAACTTACTCTTTTATAATTAAGACTTATGATGCTGAAGGTCATGCTTCAGTGCCTGTGGAGTTGATTACAAAAGTATATGGTAGTATTTATGAAGAGGGTTTGTTAAACAGGCCGGTAACAAATGGTAAAATAATGGCTTCCGGCACTGATGTAACTATCACCTGGGGACTGGCTAATATAACAGATGGTGCCAGCGCTACCGAGGTGAAATACCTGAATACAAATGGCGATTCTGTAACCAGACAATTTTCAATAACAGAAACAACCAGCACTTTGTCAGGATTAAAAGAGGGCACTTACTTTAAATATAGAACCCTGTATAAGCCGGATAGTCTTAGCATTGATTATTTTTATACACCGTACCAGGACTTTAAAAATATGGCCCTTAACAAAACAGTTTGGAACGTAGTCGAATTTTCTGATGAGCATGCAGAGCCGGGCGGCGGCGCAGCTGCCGTAATTGACGGCACTTTTACTACACGGTGGCATAGTCAGGCTATCCCCAGCGCTGCACCGTATCCCCACTGGGTGATTGTTGATATGAAATCCGAATACCGTTTTACACAATTTGGTGTTGAACGTACTAATAAAGATGCGCCAGGTGGCGATAACCGCGGGCCCGATACCTTTGAAGTGCTTTTAAGCCCTGATAAGAATACCTGGACCAGCCTGGGTGTGTTTAATTTTGACAGGCATTCAAACGGCGAGCAGCTTTTTACAATAACATCCGAGGCTAAAGGGCGCTATTTTAAATTTGTTGGACTTACCGGGGAGGGGCCTTACATGGTATTGGGAGAAATAAGCGCTTACGGATTTTAGTGTAAGGAGGATGAGGCTGTCTCAAAAGGTGTGTCAGCCTGAGCTTGTCGAAGGCTAAAGATTTGGATATCAATATTTCGTCTCCCGATAGCCATCGGGACAATATGACAACAAATTGACTTTTGACAGCCTCGTATTTTGGCTATTGTTATTTTATTTCATTGCTGGTGAATTGTTAATATATTGTAGCGCTTCATCTAAAGGAGGTAACATATTTCTGTCCAGATCCAAAATAAAATGTTTGAAAATTTTGTAATAAGACAATTTGGTAAGGATATTGTTTTTCTTCCTAATTGAACTCAAAGGAGATTCGTAGTCATATACTACGAATCTTTCAGTCAGCAATGAATCTTTGATATTATTACGTTCTCCAGGTATGCTGCACATTGTTTTTTGTTTGCTTTAATTAAAAGTATCTCCTTCACATAAGCTGAAAATGTCGTGTTAACATTTCCCGCACCTGCTTTGACGTAGACTGCTCTGCTGAAGCTATCCATGCTTATTTTAGCGTTTGATAATTTTAAAGAAGCTTCATAGGCATGTTTGGATTTTATGACATTTTCTATTTTAATCCTCATTGAATCGGTGTTTTGTGCATTTCCTGATAAAAATGATGGAGCGATAAAAAACAATAATAATATTTTCATTTTAAGATAAATTTTGTATTAAAAAAGTTTGTGTTTTTTGACTGATATTAATAGATACTTGCAGTTTAAATATGAAATATCAAAACGAGATTTTTCCTGGTAAGTAATCGAGTATGAATAATTTAGTATCCTTTTGTCAGCATTGCGAAAGTAGGTATATCGTAGTAGAATCGGGTTTGTTTTAAGAGGATTATCGGCTCATAGGTCAATAGTCTAAGAACTAATATCAAAAATCGAAGTACAGGTCTTGCAGGGTTTTATATTTTCATCTTTCTAACGTTGCAATACCCGTTAAATAATTTTTTGAGTAGGCTCATTAAAGAATACCGGTTAGCTTGTGCTTTTTAAAAAAGTGGTTCGGGAGCAACTAACATAGAGTTCAATACATAACAATGATGAAATTTTTTTTAATTTTTGGTTTATTAGTTCTGCGCCAGCCCTCGTTCTGTCAACAAAATGCTGTTGAATTGATTCCTTTACCTCAAAAAGTGCAATGGAGTGAAAAGCCCTTTAAGATTAGTACTGTAGGGACCATTTTCATAAAAGATAAAAGCCTGGCAGATGTAGTGCGTAGATTTATTTCTCCGGAATTTAAAAATTGGACAATGGAGTTTTCTGAGGCACCGGCATCCAGTAAAAAATATGTATATATTTCATTAAACCAGGTAGATGTACCACTATTTAGTGATGAAGCATATCATTTAAAAGTAACACAAAATACGATCGGGTTGTATGCCAATACTCCTCATGGCATATTTAATGGCTTGCAAACATTGGCGCAACTTATAAACGGGAATAAAGTAAAGGGATGCGTGATTACAGATTATCCTGCTTTTTCGTGGAGGGGGTATATGGTAGATGTAGGCCGTAATTTTCAATCGGTGGCTCAGCTAAAGCAGCAGATTGATGTGATGGCCCGGTATAAGCTAAATATTTTTCATTTCCATCTCACCGAAAATGAGGCCTGGAGGCTGCAGATCAAAAAGTACCCCCAGTTAACCGATGCAAAGAACATGACACGGAATAAGGGTGACTTTTATACTGTTGAACAAGTGAAAGAGCTGATCCGCTATTGCAAAGAGCGCTATATAACATTGGTGCCCGAAATTGATATGCCCGGCCATAGCGAAGCCTTTACCCGTGCTATGGGCTTTGATATGCAAAGCGAGCAGGGCCTGGAGGCTATAAAAAATATGCTTAAGGAAGTAAGTACTACCTACGATGTGCCGTATCTTCATATCGGGGCCGATGAAGTGAAAATAACGAATGAGCGGTTTATTCCGGAAGTGGAGGCGCTGATCAGTTCATTGGGAAAAACTGAGATCGCATGGAACCCGGGTGAGAGTAAAAGTGACAAAACGATCCAGCAATTATGGAAAGGAGAAGACAGGCATTACGAGCAGGATACAACTGGCAGATATATTGATTCAAGGTTTTTATATTTTAGCGATATGGATCCTCAGAATACGGTAGTTACGATCTTTAACCGGAAGTTCTTTGAAAAGGATCATGGTAATAAAAGTCTTTTAGGCGCCGAAATTTGTTTATGGAATGACCGGCGCATGGGCAGCCAGGAAATATTGCTTAGGCAAAACGCGGTGTACCCCGCTATTGTAACTTTTGCAGAAAGAAGCTGGAGGGGAGGAGGATATGATGGGGTTAATTATTATATAGGAGCAAAGGGATCAGAGAAGGCACAGCAATTTGAAGATTTTGAGAAGCGCTTGCTGCATCACAAATCAAAATATTTTAAGAGTCTGCCCTTCACGTATGTAAAGCAAACGCACATCAAATGGAAATTGCTGGGACCGTTTGAAAATAAGGGGAACCTGGAACAGCAGTTCTGGCCCGAAACGCAACGGGACATTCCCCCGGATTCATCAGGTATAGCTGCAACTGGTGGAACCATCTGGTTATGGCATACACATTTTCCTGTAACAAGCGCCTGGCTGCCTCATCCGCAAAAGCAAACCACCTGGTATGCTTATACAAAGTTTTGGAGCAACACTGCCGGCATCGTTAGCTTTTGGGTTGATACTAAAGATCAGTCTAAATCCGGTGCTGATGCCACGCCGCCTAAAGGAGAATGGGATTACAATAAAAGCAAGGTATGGATCAATCATTCAATAATTGATCCGCCTGTATGGCAGCACCCGGGCCGGGCAAGCGGGAAATTGGAAGAACCCCTGGTAGATGAAATGTATTATTTACGGGATCCTGTTAAGGTAAAGCTGAAGAAAGGTTGGAATACCATCCTGGTAAAACTTCCTGTTGATCAGTTTGATCCGCTAAAAGACTGGCAGGAGCCCCCCAAATTGATGTTCACGGTAATACCTGTTCAGCAACAGCCGGGAAGCGTAAATTGGGATGCAATAGAATTTCAATACGAACCAGATTAGAAATATAGACAAAAGGGATCGTCATTTCGATTGGAGCGAAGCGGAAAGAGAAATCTCAACGTGAGGCTGAATTGTGAAGAAAGCAACGCTTTTCGTTGAGACATCTCCCTCTGGTCGATATGACGATACTTATTTGTCATAGCCACATTGATTGGGCTCTGCTTCTTGCGCAGGTCTCCAGACCTGTGCATTAGTGTTATTTGAGCTATTGTTGACAGGGCGTTTAAGTTTTAAAAAATTTTCTTTAAAGGGCTTTATTATGAAGAGATGGATTGTCTTATTGATTATCGCTTTTTTGATCACGGATGCTCATGCGCAGCAATTTCAGATCAGGAATTTAAAATGTGAGCAACGTATCAATCCTCTGGGCGTAGATGCGGCTCAGCCTGCTTTAAGCTGGGAGCTCAAAGCCAGTGGTGTAAAAAATGTTGTGCAGACAGCTTACCGGATCATAGTTTCAGATAATAAAGAAGATGTACAAAAGAACGTTGGGAATATATGGGATTCAAAAAAGGTCTTGTCTGATCAGTCCATCCAGGTTCAGTTTAACGGGCAAAAGCTTTTAGCTGCAGGAAAGTATTATTGGAAGGTTATTGTATGGACAAATAAATCCCGTCAACCTGTATCAGGTCCTGTTGCTTCCTGGCAAATGGGGTTGCTAACCCGGCATGACTGGAAGAACGCACAGTGGATCGCGTATGATACCCTACCAAAGGAAAAGAAGATTGTACCGTTTGCACACGGGTGGGGTGATCCTGCCTGGGGAGCAAGGGCAAACACATTACCCTACATCAGGAAATTGTTTACCATCAATAAACCTGTGAGATCTGCTACAGCTTTCATTTGCGGGCTGGGCCACTTTGAAATGAAT
The DNA here is from genome assembly GCA_049841335.1 of Niabella sp. Lineage (GTDB taxonomy): Bacteria > Bacteroidota > Bacteroidia > Chitinophagales > Chitinophagaceae > Niabella. Next base: position 28,708 of record JASGDI010000015.1, read on the forward strand.
GTCAACGGTAAAAAAGCAGGAGATCATTTTTTAGATCCGGGCTGGACGCTTTACAGCAAAGAAGCGCAATATGTGACCTTTGATATTTCGGATGATATAAAAAGAGGCGACAATGCGGTAGGGTTTATGCTGGGCAACGGATTTTATTATATACCCGGCGAGCGGTATCGCAAGCTGACCGGGGGGTATGGTTATCCCAGGCTGATCGCCCGTATTTTGCTGGAATATGAAGATGGCAGCATTGAAAATATTATTACAGATAACAGCTGGAAAGCAGCACCTTCCCCTATTACCTTTTCCAGTATTTATGGTGGGGAAGACTATAATGCAGGCCTGGAACAACCCGGCTGGGATACACCGGAGTTTAATGATGCAGGGTGGAGCAAGGCAGTACAAACAGATGGCCCGCCGGTACTGGTATCACAGATGACCGAGCCTCTGAAAATGTTTGAGCGGTTTCAGGCTGTAAAAAAGACAAAGCTGGCCGACAACAAAGAAGTGTATGATCTTGGACAGAATTTTGCCGGCATTCCTTTTATTAAGGTTTCAGGAAATAAAGGAGATACCATCCGCATCATTCCTTCGGAACTGCTTCACGCGAATGGAACCGTTAACCAGCGCTCCTCAGGTGGCCCTCACTTTTATAATTATATTTTAAAGGGAAGTGGAGAAGAAAGCTGGCAACCACAGTTTACCTATTATGGCTTCCGCTATCTGCAGGTGGAGCGGATGACGGCAGGTAAGAATTCGGGAAAGCTCCCGGTGGTAAAAGATATCGGAGGAATTCATACACATAATGCAGCTGAGCAAACAGGGACTTTTGAATGTTCTAATGAGCTATTCAATCAAACATTCCGGCTGATCAACTGGGCCATTACCAGCAATATGGCCAGTGTTTTTACTGATTGCCCGCACCGGGAAAAGCTGGGCTGGCTGGAAGAAGCGCACCTTATGGGTAGCTCTGTTCATTACAATTATAATATCGCGTCCCTTAATGCCAAAGTAGTACGGGATATGATCAACAGCCAGACGGAAGACGGCCTGGTCCCCGATATAGCACCGGAGTATGTAGTGTTTGAAGGCGGGTTCAGAGACTCTCCCGAATGGGGCAGCGCGCTTATCATTCTTCCCTGGTATAACTATTTGTGGTATGGTGATAAGCGTTTGCTGGAAGAAGCATACGAGCCTATGAAAAAATACGTTCGGTACCTGGAAAAAACCTCTGTAGAACACATTGTAATGCAGGGGCTGGGGGATTGGGTAGATCTTGGCCCGAACCCACCGGGAGAGTCGCAGCTGACGCCACGCGGATTAACAGGAACAGCTATTTATTATTACGACCTGGACATCCTGGGAAAGATCGCTGCTTTGTTGAACAAACCATCTGATGTGGCCCTGTTTAAAACAAAAGCGGCTGATGTAAAAGCTGCTTTTAATAAAAAATTCTTTGATCCTGTTAGCAAGAATTATGGTACCGGAAGCCAGGCAGCCAATGCCATGGCGCTTTATATGGGATTGGTGGAGCAGGAATATAAAGAGGCTGTATTGGCAAACCTGGTAAAAAACATCAGGGATCGTAACAATGCGCTTAGCGCGGGAGATATTGGTTACCGCTATGTATTGCAGGTATTGCAGCAATATAACAGGCCGGATGTGATCTTTGATATGAACAGTCGCAGTGATGTGCCCGGTTATGGATACCAGCTTGCAAAAGGTGCCACAGCATTGGTAGAATCCTGGGATGTACAGGACTGGATGTCGCAGAATCATTTTATGCTGGGCCATATTATGGAATGGTTTTACGGTGGATTGGCGGGCATAACGCAGGCCCCTGGTTCTGTTGGTTACAAAAAAATTATAATAAGGCCGCAGCCGGTTGGTGATGTCAGGTTTGCAAAAGCCTCCTTTCATTTACCCTATGGACCTGTTACAGCAGAATGGAGAATTGACAGGAATGGCTTTTACCTGGATGTTGAAGTTCCCTCTAATACCTCTGCCGAAATATATTTACCGGGGGAAAAGCAACCTGTAAAAAAAGGGTCCGGTTTGTATAGCTTTCATAGCAGGTATTATAAGTAAACAGTACCGTAATTGTGCTGTGTGAAGCGTCCTTGCTTCACACCTGTATTTTGTAACCTCAGACTACATTGGTAAGTGCCAACAGAACAGGAATACACAGTAAGAACATCACCCATAGCGTTCAATGACTTAATTCAGGCTATTGAGGTTCCTTTGCTTCTGCTTCTAACCTTGGTGCATTTAATTTCACAACATGAGAGCCGGTTCTTTTCCGCATTACCATGTTCAGTACTTCAACAATAAAGGAGAATGCCATTGCAAAATAAATGTAGTTTTTCAAATGCAGCTCGTGTGCCATTTCGGAGTTCCATCCTTCCACAATCAGGCTTACACCAATCATCACCAAAAAGGATAGGGCCAGCATTTTTAATGTTGGGTGCTTTTCTATAAAAGCAGCAATTTTAGGACTGAAGGTGAACATAACGATCATGGCAACAATAACCGCCGCCACCATTATTTCAAGATGCTTGGCCGTACCGCCTGCTGTTATTACACTGTCAAAAGAGAATACAGCGTCTATCACCAGTATCTGCGCAATAGCCTGGCTAAAGCTCAGTTTCTTTTGATTTTGTACATTGGCTGTTGGATCTTCCCCTTCCAGCTTATGGTGGATCTCTTTTACTGATTTATAAATAAGGAATAGCCCTCCTGCCAACATTACAATACTTGCCAGGTCGAAACTCTTTCCAAACCAGCTTTCAGGAATGATGTATTTCCCTTTTTGGGCCAGCAGCCAGCTGAGTGCGGCCAGTAACAGGCAGCGGCTTATAATACCGGTTACCATCCAGGTACTGCGGGCTCTTTTTTGCAGGTGCTGTGGCAGCCGGTTCAGGATAATGCTTACAAAGATCACGTTGTCTATTCCCAGCACTACTTCAAGTATAACGAGTATAACAAAGCTTACCAGGGAGTCAAATGTAAACAACTCAGCAGCGGAGATAAATAATAAATCCATAGTCAGGGATTATAAAGAATCACAGATTTGCTTTACAATGCCGGGGCCCTGGTAAATAAACCCTGTCCATACCTGTACCAGGGAGGCGCCGGCTGCCATTTTTTCTTTGGCGTCAACACCGGTAAAAATACCGCCTGAGCCAATGATAGGAATGCCGCCGCCGGTTTGTTTATGCACGTATTCAATGATACCGGTGCTTTTAGCCCTCACCGGTTTGCCGCTTAAACCTCCTGCCCCGATCTTTTCCTGTTCGGCAACAGGTGTGTTCAGGCCATTCCGGTCAATAGTGGTATTGCATATTACAAGTCCGTCCAGTTTCACTTCTGCAGCCAGTTCTATTACATCGTCAATCTGCGATTGGGTAAGGTCGGGCGCTATTTTTAATAATATAGGTTTGGCAACCGCTTTGCCATTATTGATCATAGCAAGGTTCCATATAATTTTTCTTAAGGATTCTTTTTCCTGCAGTTCACGTAGCCCCGGCGTGTTGGGGCTGCTTACGTTCACCACAAAATAATCCACGTAATGATGCAGCTTATTAAAGCAGGTGGCATAATCTTTCCAGGCATCTTCATTAGGAGTTACTTTGTTCTTGCCAATATTGCCGCCAATGATCAACGGGTATTTTTCATTGCTGTTGGCTTTCTTTTCACGCCATAACCGCAGCCTTTCGGTAATTACATCAACCCCCTCGTTATTAAAGCCCATGCGGTTAATGAGGGCCTTATCTGCCGGCAGCCTGAACAGCCTGGGCTGTGGATTGCCATCCTGAGCCAGTGGGGTTACCGTTCCGATCTCTACAAAGCCAAAGCCTAGCGCTTCCAGCTCGTTTAAATATTTTGCGTTTTTATCAAACCCGGCGCCCAATCCCACGGGGTTTTTAAATGCTATGTTTAAAAAGCGTGTTTCTAAGGAGGGGTTTTTAGAACGGGTGAATGAGCTGACCAGCGCTTTCCCTGCCGATGTTGCCGTAAGCAATTTCAACTGGTTCATAGCCATATAATGCGCCTTTTCAGGCGGGAACATAAAGTAGATTTTGCGGAGTAGTGAATACATCGGATGCAAATATAGTTCAAGTTAAGGTTGTATAATGATGTTATCAACAGTTGAACTTTACCCGGCGGTCTTGCCCCGATGAGCCTTATCGTGTGGACACAAATACTTGCTATAAAAAAGCTGCGGTCTTTTTCTCTGCATTTTCTATCACCTCACTTTATTACGGCTCAAACAATCAGCGTGTTCGATAGAGTAGGGAGTGCTGAGTCTCAGATATTCGGAGACTTTATTGGGGTGGACTGTGAATCAATAGAGGGGGGTCACCTAAAAAATATGTCTGCACGATAAGATTTATCGGGGCTCACTTGTATTGTGGTGCATATATCGTCAGGCAAGTGCTATGCTTTACTGTTGAGCAGTTCATTACAGGAATTCCGAATGCTCATACAATTTTCGTAAGTTTGAAACACAAGTTGCTTATGCAACTATTGGATAAGAACCTTATAAACAAATAGTATGGAAGCATATATAGTAGCCGGGTTCAGAACAGCGGTGGCCAAAGCCAAAAAAGGAGGCTTTCGCTTTTTCCGCCCTGATGATCTGGCCATAGAGGTTATCAAAGGGCTGATGGCCAGTGTTCCGCAGTTGGAAGCCAAACGAGTGGATGATGTAATGGTAGGCAATGCCGTTCCCGAAGCGGAGCAGGGCCTGCAGGTAGGCCGCATCATTGCAGCACGTGCGCTGGGTATAGAAACGCCTGGTGTTACCGTAAATCGTTATTGTGCTTCGGGGTTGGAAACCATAGCGATGGCTACAGCTAAAATTCGCAGTGGCATGGCGCATTGTGTTATTGCGGGTGGCACAGAAAGCATGAGCCTGGTGCCGGCATCCGGCTGGAAAACCGTGCCTTCCTATAGCATTGCCAGCGATGCTCCTGACTATTACCTGAATATGGGTTTAACGGCCGAAGCGGTGGCTAAGGATTTCAACATCAGTCGTGAAGCGCAGGACGAGTTCAGCTATAATTCGCATCAAAAAGCTATAGAGGCCATCGGCAAGGGCTATTTTAAAGAAGGTATTTTGCCCATTGATGTAGAGGAAATTTACCTGGATGAAAAAGGTAAAAAGCAAAAGCGCAGTTACGTTGTAGATACAGATGAAGGCCCCCGCGCCGATACCTCGATAGACGCTCTAGCCAGGCTAAAACCGGTATTTGCTGCCGGAGGAACGGTTACGGCCGGTAACGCCTCCCAAACCAGTGATGGCGCTGCTTTTGTAATAGTAATGAGCGAAAAGATGGTGAATGAGTTACAACTGCAACCTATCGGTCGTTTGGTTGCTTCTGCAGTGGCAGGTGTTGACCCGCGCATTATGGGTATTGGCCCTGTTGCGGCTATTCCCAAAGCTTTGGAGCAGGCCGGTAAAAGCCTGGGCGATATAGATCTGATAGAATTGAATGAAGCCTTCGCATCGCAATCCCTGGCGGTTATCCGGGAGGCAGGCCTTGATCCGTCAAAAGTGAACATCAATGGCGGCGCTATAGCTTTAGGACATCCTTTAGGTTGTACCGGTACCAAGCTTACGATCCAGGTCCTGGGGGATCTGAAAAGATTAGGCAAAAAATACGGTATGGTAACGGCCTGTGTTGGTGGAGGACAGGGTATAGCAGGAGTGATCGAAAGGTTGTGACGGGTTGCAAGTTTCAGGTTGCAAGTTTCAAGTTGTATAATAACCTGTAACTGGTAACTTGTAACCGGCATCCAGTAACATGTAACCGGCAACCAACGTTTTAACTTTTCAACCTTTCAACATTTCCTCAGTGGCTAAACCTTTTTCCAAAACCTTAAATCTTGTCAATATAGTAAAGCAGCTATGGCCTTTTGTAAAGCCATATCGTACCATGGTACTAGGTACGCTTGTGCTGACGCTGGTAGGGGCGCTGGCAGCGCAGGTGAACCCGCTTATTTTAAAATATACGGTTGATCATGTAGATGTTTTACTGCAATCGCCAGCTCCTATGAAGGAAGGGGCGCAGTTGCTGATCTTTATTTCGATTGTTCTTTTTACAAAGGAAATTGTGAACATTTTTATCCAGTTCGGACAAAAATTTTACGGGGAAAAGATTCGCATCAATGTAAGCAACAGCCTGGCACAAAAAGCCATCAGCCGCATACTCACCTATCACATGGGATTTTTTGCATCGCCCGAAAACCAGTCAGGTAAGCTGCAAACCCGTATAGACAGGGGCGTTGAAAGCCTTACCCGCCTGGTGCAGAATTTTTTTATAGATATTCTGCCACTTTTCTGTAACTCCATACTGGCGCTCATTATTATGTTTATGGCTAATGTGTATGTTGGTTTGATAGCCATTACTATATTGCCGGCCTATTTCTATGTAAGCGCAAGACAGGCTAAAAAATTACAGGGCGTAAGGCGGCAGCTGCGCGGCGGCAGGGAAAATAAAAGCAACGGCTTGCTCAATATCATCGACTCAATGACAGTTATCAAAAGCTTTGTAAAGGAAGATGTTGAGGAAAAGAAACAGCTGGAAATTCAACAGCAGCTGACGGATAACCAGTTGTACACCCGCAAAACCAACTTTACTTATGATGGCGTAAAGAGCTTTATAGAACAGATCGGTGTTGTATTGATAATCATCCTTACTGCTTACCTGGTACTTACGCACCAGATAAGCATTGGAGCCATCATGTTGCACATTATGTTGTTCAATAACGTATCGGCGCCCATCAGGCAGCTGCACAGGATCTATGATGAGGTGAACGATGCGTTTATTTATGCCGAGGCTTATTTCCAGATTATTGAAGACGATGATGAAGTAGAGCAAACCGGGAAACATATCGTAACAGAAGCAGAAGGAACTTTTGAAATGCGACATGTGGATTTTACCTATCCCAACGGAACCAAAGCGTTGCATGATGTAAGTCTGAAAATAGAACGTGGCAAAACCACAGCACTGGTAGGATTAAGCGGTGCCGGCAAAAGCACTATACTGAATTTGCTCAACAAGTTTTATCAGCCGGACAGCGGGGAAATATTACTTGATGGTGTGCCTTTATCAGAGTATGAAAACGGCTCATTAAGAAGTGAAATAGGATTGGTGCTTCAAAAGAATCATATTTTTAAGGGCACCATAGAAGATAATATCCGCTATGGGAAAACAGATGCTTCCTATGAGGAAATAACAGCCGCTGCAAAAAAGGCGTACCTGCACAACCAGGTAATGGAGTTGCCCATGCAATATAAAAGCGACGCACAATTGTTAAGCGGAGGCCAGCAGCAGCGTATTGCTATTGCCAGGTTGTTTTTAAAAGATCCGCCCATTATATTTTTAGATGAGCCTACCGCCAGTCTTGATGCCATTGCTACGGAACAGATCAAGAACAGCCTGGATGCCATCAAACAAAACAGGACAGTTGTAATTATTTCGCATTCTATTTCCCAGATTGTAGATGCAGATATTATTTATGTATTAAAGCAGGGCAGACTGGTGGAAAGCGGGAAGCATGAAGACCTGGTAAAAATAGACGGAGTGTACAAGGAAATATTTGATGCATCGGCCAGGAGCCTCAATATTGAGCGCCTCGCTAAAACCTTACAATCCTGATCTCGTTAAAATTTTTCAGATGAATAGCTAAACAATTATAGCTGATTGAAAGCGGCTTTATTTCTTTTGATTCATATAAGTTGCTTCATAAATGGTGATCCATTGCTTTACCGGTATTTTTTTTACCAGTTCTCCAATCAGTTCAAATGGGATGTCCTCAGCTTTTTTAAAGCGGATACAGCTTTTACCCATATCTAATTTAGCATTGCTATGCTTGGGATATTTGGCAGTAAACCATGCAAGTAACTCAGGATCAGCATAGATACCCATGTGGTATAAGCTGATAGCATTTTTTTGCGAAGCCAGGTTGATAAATGGCAGAGGCAGTTCCGGCTTACAATGATAGCCTGCCGGGTAAATGCTGTGTGGGACTACATAGCCAATCATCCCGTAGTTCATCACTTCCTTATAACCCTTGGGCAGGTTTTTAAGGATGGTGCTTCTTAATTTTTCAAAATACGGTTTTGTTGCTGCCGGTATTTCGTTTAAATAATCTTCAACTGAGGTTGCTTTGGACTGCATAAATAAGGTGAGGTTGGTTTTATTATTAAAGATACTTAATTGAAAGTTGATTTAAAAAAGTAAAAGGGGGGCATAATATTTTAAGAACCACAGGGCTTCACAGGCTTATTCACTGAGCACACAGAAATACTTCTGTGATCTTCTGTGTAGTCTGTGAGATATAAATGTATTTAGGTTGACTTGAGTGTTGCTAACAGAATCTCAGAATACGCTGTGTATTCCTTCGCTTTCATGTTTTTCCGCATTTCGTAAACAGTTTTTCCCGATTTCGACAACCATCTTTGGTTGTGCCGTCTATTTTTGTGTTAACAAAAGCAATCAGGGCTTCTCCCGCTTTTTCTCTTGTAAACAGCAGGTAGTTTTTAGAGAGTTGTCCCGACAATGAAAGTATAGTTTTCCTTAAGCAGATAGTTTTCGAGAGTGCACCGTTTATTTCTATAAGGGGTGCTTTTTTTTTAGTTGACAGTTGGCAGTTGACAAAATAAAGCTACAGTCATCTGTTCTCTGTGAACTGCCATCTGAGCTACGGTACATTAATAAACTTATGTATCTGCAGGCTGAGTTCCCATTTAGGATGATCTTTAATATAATCTATAATAAGAGGCGTCATTTTATCGGCCTTGCTCCATTCGGGTTGCAGGTATAATTTGCATTTTTCCGAAACCTGTGCAGCAAAGCGTTCTCCCCAGGCAAAATCTGATGAGTTATAAACGATTATTTTGAGTTCGTGGGCTACAGGTAAAATTTCAGGTAACGGCGCTTTGAACTTTTTGGGAGAAAGGCAGATCCAGTCCCAGCTGCCGGAAAGAGGGGAGGACCCTGATGTTTCAATATTAGTTTCAATGCCCTCCTTTTGTAAGGATTTTGTAAGGGTATCCAGGTTGTGCATCAGGGGTTCACCCCCTGTGATAACGGCTAAGGGAGTACCCGATTGCTTTACCGTTGAAACAATCTCTTCAATGCTCAGAACGGGATGTCCCTCTATAGGCCAGCTTTCCTTCACATCGCACCATACGCAGCCCACATCGCAGCCTCCAAGCCGTACAAAGTAAGCTGCCCTTCCCTGGTGAAAGCCTTCGCCCTGCAGGGTGTAAAAATGTTCCATAACGGGAAGTGTACCGGTTATGGAAGGAAGTACTGTGGATGTTATTTGAGATGTCTGATGTTTGATGTCTGATGTTAGATTTTACATTCTACATTTAATATTCAATATTCTACATTTGCCCTAATCCCTATCCACACAAGATTTATACGTATTTTTCATCAATGCGGCAATAGTCATGGGGCCTACGCCACCCGGAACAGGGGTGATAAAAGCACATTTGGGCGCTACGTTCTCAAAATCCACATCGCCTACCAGCCTGTAACCCGATTTTTTGGTAGCATCTTCGAGGCGTGTAATGCCTACATCAATCACTACAGCGCCCTCTTTTACCATTTCTGCCTTTAAAAACTCGGGCCTGCCAATAGCGGCCACAATAATATCAGCCTGCTTACATATTTCTTCCAGGTTCTCGGTTTTAGAGTGGCAAACGGTAACGGTACAATTGCCGGGATTGGAATTATTGCTTAATAATATGCTTATGGGGCGGCCCACAATATGGCTCCGGCCCAGCACCACGGCATGTTTACCCTTTGTTTGAATGTTATTATGCTCCAGTAAAAGCAGGATGCCATAAGGCGTGGCAGGTATGAAAGCGTCTTCCCCCATGATCATTTTACCCATATTTTCGGGGTGAAAACCGTCCACATCTTTTGAAACAGCAATAGCTTCTATTACTTTTTCTTCTGAAATATGAGGGGGCAGGGGCAATTGTACCAGTATGCCATCCACTGATATATCTTCGTTTAGTTCCTGGATTTTATCAAGCAGCTTCATTTCGCTCACCTCCTCCTCATATTCTATTAAGGTAGATATAAACCCGATATCGTTGCAGGTTTTAACTTTCGAGTTCACATAAGTTTGGCTCGCTCCATTGGTTCCTACTAAAATGGCGGCTAAATGAGGCACTTTTTTCCCTGTTGCAGCACGCTGGGCTACGTCTATTTTAATTGTATTCAAGATAGCTTTGGCTGTCTTTTTTCCGTCCAGTAATTGCATGCTGCAAAGATGCATAAAGTTTGTTTAAGGCCGGGGGAAATAATTTTATTTTGATGGATCAGATAAAAAATGCTAAATATTGCCAGTTGATTTTAGTCAATTTTTTATATACTATTTTTATTATATATAAAATTACAATGCTGATTATCATGATTTTATAAAAATGTCTCAAAAATAGTGGTGATTTAATCTGAAAAAAATATTAAGAAGAAATCAATGTTTTGTTAAAAAAAATATAACTTTCCTCTTTTGAATGAAAAGAACTTAGTATGTTTCATATTAAGTCTCTTTTTTTAATCCGATTTAATTCATTTTTAACAAAAAAGTTTTACATGAGAAAAATTCTATTGCTTTTAGCAATGTTTATGGGATTTTCGTTTCTGGCTTTTTCTCAAACCAGGACGGTTACAGGTACGGTGGTGGACGAAACTGCCAACCCGGTGCCTTTTGCCTCTGTTTCTATCAAAGGCACGGATACCGGTGTTTCGGCCGATGCGGATGGTAACTTCAGCATCAACGCGTCTATTGGAAGCACTTTGGTATTTTCAGCCACAGGCTTTACCACGGTTGAAGTAATAGTAAGAGGCAGTACTGTTAATGCAGTTCTTACAAAAGGAGAAGGACAGGTCATTGATGAAGTTATAGTTACGGCTTACGGAAAATCAACAAAATCAACATTTACAGGTGCGGCTACAGCAATAAATGCAGATGTAATTGAGAGGCGTCCTTTAACCAGCATCACAAAAGCTTTAGATGGTGTAGCTCCCGGTGTGGTTTCAACTCTGGGTTCTGGTCAGCCTGGTTCTAACGCGGGAGTGAGGGTAAGAGGATTTGGTTCTATCAATGCTTCTGCTGATCCTTTATACGTAGTTGACGGGGTTCCGTTCAGAGGTGATTTGAACTCAATCAACCCTAATGATGTGGAGAACATTACTGTATTGAAAGATGCAGCGGCCTCTACACTTTATGGTTCCCGGGCAGCAAACGGTGTGGTAATGATCACAACCAAATCAGGAAGAAATACATCGGGTAAAATAAATGTTAACTTTAAAGCAAATGTAGGTGTAGCTTCCCGTGCTGTTAAGCGCTATGATGTAATGAATACACAGGAATATCTGGAATCAGTATTCCTGGCATATAAGAATCAGGAAATTTTCGAAAAAGGAATTCCTGAAAGTCAGGCAGGCATTAATGCATTAAACCGGATGAAAGGTACTGTAGATCCGATCTTTGGTGTTAATGAACAGTATAATCCGTATAACGTTCCGGTAGACCAGCTGATAGACCCGGTTACCGGAAAACTAAATCCTTCTGCACAGCTAAAATGGAACGACAACTGGCTGGATGAAGTAATGGCAAAAAATCCTGTACGCCAGGAATATCAGCTCGATCTTTCCGGGGGTAGCAGCGTGATGAAAGGGTTTGCATCCATAAATGTGCTAAGGGAAGACGGATTGCTAAAAACAACCTCATTTGACAGGTTTACCGGACGTGCTAATACTGAATTTACGCCTAAAGACTGGTTTAAGACAAGCTTATCAATAAACCTTTCTAAAGGAACATCAAATATGTTGGGCGTTACGGGCAGTTCAACTTCGAATGTGTGGTATTCTGCCGAACAGATGGCGCCTATTTACCCTATCTATGAACGTAATGCGGACGGCTCTCTTAAATTGGGCGCTAATGGAGAAAAGCTGTTTGATTACGGTTTGAACAGAGCCGCCGGTGCTCAGCAAAACTTTAACTCGATAGCTGTTTTATATGATGACAGGTATTATGATCTTAGAAATAATGTAGGTTCCAGGGCGTCTGTAGAGTTCAATACAAGGGACCAGAAATATGGAGCTTTCCAGGGCTTTGCTTTAACATTCAACCTTGGGGCTGACTATATTGACAGGGCTTATACTTATTATTATAACCCTTATTTCGGTAATGCAGCCGGATCGGGCCGCTTGAATAAAGAATGGAACAAAACCTTCTCATATACCTTTAACCAACTGTTAACCTGGAACAGGACTTTCGGTGATCATGCCGTAGATGTTTTAGCAGGGCATGAAAATTATGCTTACAGGTTTAATTTGCTGAGTGCTCAAAAAACAGGGTTCCCGTTTGGTGGTCTTTATGAGCTGGCTCCCGGTTCATCAATTGCCGATGCCAATTCTTATGAAAATAATGATAACCTGGAATCCTATTTATCAAGGGTAGAATACAACTTCGCTAAAAAATACTATTTGTCGGGTAGTTTCCGTACAGATGGCTCTTCCAGGTTCTTCAAGGATAACAGGTGGGGACAGTTTTGGTCCATAGGTGGTGCATGGAAAATTTCTGAGGAAGAATTTCTTCAGGGGCTTACCTGGTTAAACAGCTTTACGATCAAATCCAGTTACGGTGGACAGGGTAACAATGATCTGCTGTTTGATGGTGCTTCAGCCTATTACGCCTGGCAGGCTTTTTACGATCTTACATGGAATAACGCCAATAATAATGGGGGTACGGTAACTTCTGTAGAAAACAAGAAGGTGAGCTGGGAAAAGAACCAGAGCCTTAATATAGGATTTGATGGCAGGTTCTTAAAAAACAGGCTTACCGTAAGCTTCGACTGGTACACACGTAAAACTACCGACATGTTACTGAACAGGCCATTGGCATTGTCTTTGGGCTTCGACGGGTTTAATGACAACATTGGCGATATGAAGAACTCCGGTATTGATATGTCGATTGGCTATGATGTCATAAGAAATGGAGATGTAACGTGGAATATTACTGCTATGGCATCCAAGGTGAACAATAAAGTGCTTAAGCTGACCGGTGATCAAAATGAAATTATCAGTGGTACTACTATCATCAGGGTAGGAGAAGCTGTTAATTCTTTCTATATGGCAAGAAGCGCAGGGGTTGATCCAGCAACTGGAGAGTTGTTGTATTGGATTTATGACAATAAAGAGGATGAGTTTGATCTTAGCAAGCATTATATTTCAAGTGATAAGAATAAAGCTGCTGCCAGCAGGGTAATTGCTGGAAATCGTATCCCTAAGCTGTATGGCTCTATTGGAACTACATTGAACTTTAAAAAACTTGATTTCTCTTTGCTCACTGCTTATTCTATCGGTGGTAAAATATACGATGTGGTGGGGTACACTTACCTGAACCCGTTATATATTGGAAATAACCTTTCAAGAGAAGTGCTCAGGTCATGGAAACAACCCGGGGATATAACAGATGTTCCCAGGTTACAGAAAGAAGTAACCCACACCATTAATGACAGAGCCCTGGTAGATGCTTCTTATTTCGCTATTAAAAGTGTGTCTGCAGGATATACCTTTGATATTAACCGTATAGGGCTTAACTCTATAAGATACTTTGTACAGGGGGATAATTTATTAATGTTTGCAGCCCGCCAGGGACTGAACCCTCAATATAATTTTACCGGAACAACAGACTATGTTTTTACCCCTAACAGGGTAGTTTCTATGGGAATCAATGTTAATTTTTAATCCAATGACAATGAAAAAGTACATATATATATCAACACTTTTTATAGGACTGAGCTTTATTTCCTGTAAGAAGGAGTTTTTAGAAACCAGTCCAACGGATAGAGTAGCAGCGCCAACATTATTTGAAACTACAGATGGCGCCCAGGTTGCAATGGATGGTATTTATAGAATGTTATATACCTCAGGCTGGGCAACAGGTAATACCCACCAGAATTTTGGTATTATGTCAACCAAGTTGTACACCTCGCTCATGGGAGAGGATCTTTTGCAGGATGCCCAGGGCAATGGCTGGTTCTACTTTGACTACCGTTATGATGTGAGGAGCCGTTTTACCTTAACCACATGGAGGCCTTATGCTACCTGGAATTTTTATTATACTTTGATAAGTAATGCGAATTATATTCTTGCTGAGGAGGATAATTTGCAGGGAGACCAGGATGTTAAGAATAACATTATGGCGCAGGCTTATGCCATACGTGCCTATGCCTATTTCCAGCTTATCCAATCTTACCAGCAAACCTATATTGGTCATCAATCATCGCCGGGGGTACCTCTCTATACCGAGCCTACCACGTCTGCATCTGAAGGTAAAGCCAGGGGAACTGTGGAAGAAGTATATACGCAAATTAACGCTGATATTAACAGATCTATAGAGCTTTTTGCAAGCAAAGGGGCTCAGGCACATGTGTCACATATAGACTACTACGTTGCAAATGGTATAAAAGCTAATATTGCATTGGTTCAGAACAAATGGACAGAAGCGGCTGTTGCTGCTACAGAAGCATTATCAAAGCCAGGTTTGGCAATGATTAGCGGAGACGATTTATACTCAGGATTTAACAATGCTAAATTAAAAGATGTAATGTGGGGTGCAGAGGTTATTGCTGACCAGGCCGGTATATATGCTTCCTTTTTCTCGCACATGGATGCATCTGCCGACCGTTATGCAAGATCTTCCCGCAAATGTATCTATAACTGGTTGTATGACATGATACCGGCCGCTGATGCCCGTAAAAAATGGTGGAATGGCGCTACAGACGGAGGTACCAATGTTACCAAGCCTTACAACCAGGTTAAATTCAGGTATTCAGATCTGGCGGCAGATTTGGGTGATTATATCTTTATGCGTGCCGAAGAAATGCAGCTGGTTAAAGCAGAGGCGCTGTGTAATGCAGAAAGATACAGTGAGGCCAAAGATGCTTTAGCTGCATTGTGGAAGCTTAGAAATCCTACAGGATACCAGGCCATTTTAGACCAGGCTACTTTGTCTAAAAACCTTACCATGGGCTCTACAGGTACTCCCGTAACGTTAATGGACCATATTATATTACAGCGCCGGATTGAACTTTGGGGTGAGGCGGAGCGCATTTTCGACATCCTCCGCCTTAAAACCGGGTTTAACAGGAACGCCACGAGCTCAAATCATAGTTCAAGGCCAACCTGGAACACATTGGATCCTGCCAACAAGGAGTTTATTTTAACAATTCCTCAAAAGGAATTTGATGGTAACCCTAATATGGATGCTACCAAAGATCAAAACCCACTTTAAAATAAGAAATTAAAAAATAAACGGATGAAAAGAGTTTATACAAATATACTTGGAGCGTTAACGGTTTTATTGTTTTTTTCTTCCTGCGAAAAAACCGATGGTGCGCTTTATAGCGGAGAACCCAATAAGATCAGCTTCTTTTCTACTGCTACCTCCCTGGTAATGGAAGGTGGGGTTTTGAGTGTACCAGTAGGAAGAACTTCTTCTGACGGAGAGCTATCTGTGCCAGTAACGCTAACGGCTACCGGCACTGGCTACACCAATGTATTTACCCTGGCTGGGCCGATTACTTTTGCCAGTGGAGAAGCGAAAAGCTACGCTAAAGTTAATTATGGAGATTTTTCTGGTATTGACCCCAGTTCATTGTCTGTAACCGCTCAGGCCACAGGGTCTGATGTTACCGTAGGATTGGCTTTCCCTTTCGCTTTAAATATTGCGGATGATAATGTTTCGCCTACTAATAAAAAGAAAATAGATGTTAATGCATCTAGTATTCTTGAATTTGATGCACCGGTGGCAACAACTATGGACTCCTGGTGGATGGAAGATGTTATAGATATAGAAATTCAGAAAGCAAAGGGTGCCAATGTTTTTAAAGTTGTAGCTCCCTATGGTTTTAGAAGCTTTGCATTTATGGTGAAATCTGATGGTGTTACTGTAGTTTGCCCTAATCAGGTGGTGGACAATAGCGGTACGTATGGTGCTATAACCATGAGTAACGTTGTGGGTAAAGTAGTTGATGGTAAGGTTGTGTTGACTGTAGGAGGGTTTACTGTATCGGCAGGGTCTTTCGGGTCAGGACAAGAGATCATTACTATGCCTCCAGGATTTTTAAATTAGTGCTTTTATCTTGTTGGTGTTTCCGCTAACAAACTGAAATAAGAAATGCCGTCTCATATTCATGGGGCGGCATTTCTCATCTCATACATCTTTTGCTCAGGAAAAATGTAAGTGTATGAGTAAAAAAAGTTGCTGATGCCATTGTGTGGGTTAGAGCTATGAAGCTAACAACGTAATCGCAAGTTTTACATAATGCTGCAGACGGTATTTGCATGTTCTGGCCAAATAATCGGACATAGCGCCCATTTCTTTTCATTACCTTCGCTCTAAACAAAATGAATTTCATGCAAGATCAACAACCTAATCAGCTCAACATAGAAATTTCTGAAGAAATAGCAGAGGGAACTTATGCCAATCTTGCTATTATTACGCATTCACATGCAGAGTTTGTGTTTGACTTTGTAAATATTATGCCGGGAACCCCAAAAAGTAAAGTAAAAGCGCGCATTATATTAACTCCACAGCATGCCAAGCGTTTTATGAAGGCTATGATAGATAATATCGAGAAATTTGAAGCTATGCAGGGACCGATAAAAGATTTAGATGAAGTGCAGATACCGGTAAATTTCGGCGGACCAACAGCGCAGGCATAGGGTTTACTGATGGCATATAGTTTATGGTAGTGGTATTTGCTGCCTGGTGGTTTATATCTGTCACGAAGGTTCCAGGTTTCCGGCCACCAGCATAATGTAAGGTTTACGACCAGTAACCAGCAACTATTTCCGTTTCCTCGCTTCTGCCTCACTGCTGTACACAGGCAGCGGAGGATCGGGTTTTTGCTTTATCCAGATGGTTATTTGTTTGGTAGTTTGCTTATCTGCTTTTAAGGTAGCGGTAACACATACCTTACTAACCGAAGGATTTTCAGGCAGTACCAGGTCATTACCCTGGAATTTCCCGTAGTCGGTTTTAAAGTCAAGCTCCTTAGCGGTAAGTGGCTGCCAGCTGCCATTGCTCATTTTCCCGTCTACATTAATGTAATTATGCGTACCTTTTTTAAGGCTGTCGGTATATAAGTGAAAATGGATACTTTCTACCCGCTGCGCATGGGCAGTGAATACCCAAAATGAAAGAATTAATGTAAGGAAGTAGTTCATGTTCTTAAATTTCCAAACAATTGACGAGCGGCTGGAACAAAAGGTTTGCTGTTATTGGTAAACTGTTTTTTGTCATCTAAACAGAAAACTGCCTTTTGTAAAGCTGTATCGTATTTTCAAAACCCAGGTACAGCGCATCGCAGATAATGGCATGGCCAATGCTCACTTCATCCAGCCAGGGAATGCAGCTGGCGAAAAAACCGAGATTCTTCAGGTCAAGATCGTGGCCGGCGTTTAGCCCCAGCCCCAGCTCCTGCGCTTTTTTAGCAGCTTTTATATAAGGTTCAATAGCTTTATCCCTGTCTTTATGGTAGTGGCTGGCATAGCTTTCGGTATAGAGCTCTATCCTGTCGGTACCTGTAACCGCAGCGCCCTCTACCATCCTTTCATCGGGGTCAACAAAAATCGAAACTCTTATGCCTGCTGCCTTAAAAATACCAATAATATGAGTAAGATAATCTTTGTGTGCGATGGTATCCCAGCCATGATCGCTGGTGAGCTGTCCCAGGGCATCCGGCACTAATGTGACCTGGCGGGGGGTTACTTCCAGCACCAGGTCAACAAATTTTTGTTCGGTGCAGTTACCTTCAATATTCAACTCTGTAGCAAGCAAAGGCTTTAGCTCCCGTACATCGGCATACCGTATATGCCTCTCATCCGGCCTGGGGTGTACGGTTATGCCATCTGCGCCAAATTTTTCCGCATCCAGCGCCATTTTTACAAGGTTGGGATTATTGCCTCCGCGCGAATTTCTTAAAGTAGCTATTTTATTTATATTTACTGAGAGTTTTGTCATGATGAACACATTTTAGCTCTTTGCTTTTGCAAGTTATTAAAAATGCCTATCACCTAAATTAGCGATGCCGTTTTTTTTGTGAAAGCATACATTTAAGTTACCTTCATATCTTATTAAAAGTGATGGAGGAAAAGAAGGAAGAGAATACCTGCGGACTTTAAAAACACAAAAATATTCAGAGAAACACCAGAATCCGCTGGAAAATTATTTTCCAGCGGATTTTTTATGCCGAAATGCTATTTGCCTGTTCTGCTATACCATTTGTATTTATAGCTTCAACCTTCCTGTAAAAACGTTTCTGAAAAACCAGGAGTGTAATAACACCGGTAGATATAGCCATGTCAGCAATATTGAATATGGGGCTGAAGAATTCAAAAGGCTCTCCTCCTACCCAGGGCAACCAGTTGGGGTAAGTAGTTTTGATCATGGGAAAGTAAAGCATATCTACCACGCTTCCATGTAAAAAGGAAGAATATCCTTTGCCGTCTAAAGCTGCAATACCGCCGTAGCTGACATAATCGCCAACGGCTATGTCAAAATGGAGTCCTTTGTCAAATATCATCCCGTAAAACATACTGTCAATAAGGTTTCCCAGCGCACCTGCGTAAATAAGCGCCACACAAACCATAAAGCCGCGGGAGTATTGTTCTTTGGCAAATTTTACCAGGAGCCAGCTGCCAAAAATCACAGCTACAAGACGAAACAGGGTTAAAGCTACCTTTCCCCCCTCATTGCCAAATTTCCAGCCCCAGGCCATGCCACTGTTCTCAATAAAATGGATACGAGCCCAATCCATCCCCAAAATGCGCGTAACCTCCCCTATGGGGAAATGAGTTTTAATGTAGATCTTGGATACCTGGTCTACGATCAAAATCAATACAATAATGAATACAGATGTACTTAATTTTCCAGCCTTCATAAGTCCGCAAAGATGATTTTTAATTTTTAAATTTCAATTTTTAATTTTTCAGGGTAAATGGGGGAAATATAAAGTGCAGCAATTATTAATTACTAATTACCCTTCGCTCCAGTACACACGCTTTACCCTTTGGGAAATGCCCGTCATTATTTCGTAAGGGATGGTGCTCATGGCTTCAGCAAGCTCCTGCAAGGGCAGGCCGGGACCAAAAACAATCACTTCATCGCCTTCTTTTACCCCTTTAATGTGGGTTACGTCAATCATTACCATATCCATACAAACAGTGCCGATCACATAGGCTTTCCTGTTTTTTACCAGCATATACCCCACGCCGTTGCCTAACCGCCTCGAATATCCATCGGCATAACCAATACGAACGGTGGCTATTACAGCATTTTTTTGCACAAGGCCCCTGCGGTTGTAGCTTACAGTATCGCCTTTTTTAAGCTGTTTTACCTGCGCAACGGTTGATCTTAAGGTGAGTGCGGGCTGAAGCTTTTTACCGGCCTGCTTATCTCCAATACCATAAAGGCCAATTCCCAGGCGAACCATGTCCATCTGGAGTAATGGGAAACGTGCAATGGCCGATGAGTTGGCAATATGTTTTAAGAAAGTGTAACCAATAGCAGCTTCCAGCTCTTTAGCTGCCTGTAGCAGCAGCTCATATTGTCCAAGGGTAAACGCATCTTCTACTTCGTCTTCGCTGGCAGCAAGATGGGAAAAAACGGATTGTACACGAATAAGGCCGTTATCTTTTAAAAGCTTCCCGAGTTTTTTAATATCGGCAATATTAAAGCCCAGGCGGTTCATGCCTGTTTCCACTTCAATATGCACGGGATAGTTTTTTAATCCCGCCTGCTGTATATGCTTTTGAAAAGCAGCCAGTTGTTTAAAAGAAAAAGCAACCGGTTCCAGGTAGTTGTCTGTAATAGCGTCAAAAGCATTTTCTTCGGGATTTAAAACCATAACAGGCAGGGTAATGCCGGCTTTGCGCAACTCTACGCCTTCGTCTGCATAGGCAACGCCCAGGTAATCTGCTTTATGATATTGTAATAGTCCGGCAATTTCACTGCCGCCACTTCCATAAGCAAAAGCTTTTACCATTACCATCATTTTAGTGGCCGGATTCAACATTTGCTGAAAGGCCTTATAGTTATGAGCAATGGCATTGAGGTTGATTTCGAGGATAGTTTGATGGGCTTTTTGCTCCAGCTGTGCTGCAATCTCTTCAAACCCGAACAAACGCGCGCCTTTGATCAGGATGGCCTCATCTTTAAAGTCAGGTGTATGAAGATGGCGCAGGAAATCTTCGGTAGTGAGGAATGGCGAAAAAGCAATTTTTTGCTTCTTCCCCGTCATAAGCTGGGGTACAAGGTTGAGCATTTGCTCTCCAATACCAATAAAACGGCTGATATTATGTTTATGAAGTTGCTCAAGGATATTGCTGTAAAGATGGATCGTGTTGTCCCTGCTTTGTAAAAAGTCGGAAAGGATAACCGTTTTTTTCAGCCCCTTTGCCTGTTGCTTTAAAAAATCGAGCGCAATGGAAAGCGAGTCTGTATCTGCGCTGTAGCTGTCGTTAATAATGATACAGTTATTAATACCTTTTTTATACTCAAGCCGCATGTTTACAGCCTGAAGTGTTTTCATGCGTTCTTGTATAACAGCCGTGTCCGCCTCCATATAAACCAGCACAGCACAGCAGGTAATGGCATTTTCTAAAGAAGCCTCATCGGTAAAAGGTATTGCTATTTCAAAGACTTGCTTTTTGTGGGTAAGCTTTATTTTTGAAGCGCCACTTTCTCTTTTTATGCTGGTAATGCGGAGGGGGTTGTACTTTTGCTTCCCCCATGAGAAAGAAGGCCGGTTTATTGCTGCAACTCCGTTCTTTATCATTTCATTGTCGCCGTTGAAAATAATAACCGACGAATGAATGAACAATTTTAGCTTTTCCCTGAGCTTCTCCCGATCACTTTTAAAGCCTTCGCTATGCGCTGCCCCGATATTGGTAAGTACGCCAATGTTGGGTTGTATAATGGGTTCCAGCTTCTCCATTTCTCCCGGCTGGCTGATGCCTGCTTCAAAAATTGCCAGGTTGTCGGCTGGTCCTGTTTCCCATACACTGAGGGGAACCCCTATTTGTGAATTATAGCTTTTGGGACTTCTTACAATATTATATTGGGCTTGCAACAGCTGGTAAAGCCATTCTTTTACAATGGTTTTACCATTGCTGCCGGTAATACCAATGACAGGTAAATTAAATTGGCTTCGATGGACTGCTGCTATTTTTTGCAGCGCATCCATCACTTTTTCAACTTTGAAAAAAACAGCGCCGGGATATTTAGCCGTAGCTGTGTTTTCTGATATCACGAAATATCTTACGCCAGCGTTATACAATTCAGGAATGAACTGATGCCCGTCTCTTCTGGGTCCGGGTAATGCAAAGAACAGGGAGTTTTCGGTATGGGTAACTTTACGGCTATCGGTAAGTAATGTAGTTATGACAACATCGGGGAGTTTTTGTTTTCCCGAATGTAAAATAGAAGCTATTTCTTTAAGTGTAAACATTCCTGTATTAGAAAAACGGTAAATTTCGTGATAAATAGATACTCACTATAGATCAATCGTCCCGTCTTCCACTTCTTCCGGTATGCCTTTTCTTTTTTTGGCCATGGAGTAGAAGATACTTCCGGCTATACAAATCACAATTACCACCAGTGAAAGCACTACCTGCTGAGATTTGCTCATCCATTGTGATATCCAATGCTCGGCAAGCATTTTAACGCCTATGAAAATAAGAACAATAGCTATGCCCTGCTGCAGATAATCGAATTTATTGACCGCACCTCTCAGCAAAAAGAAAAGCGAGCGAAGTCCCAGCACGGCAAAGATGTTGGAGGTATAGATCACCATTTTGTTGGTGGATATGCCCATCACTGCGGGAATGGAGTCCACTGCAAAAACCAGGTCAATTACGGAAAGCATTACTACCACAACAAATAGTACGGTATAGCGTCTTTTTCCTCCTTCTTTTATGATATACTTCCCGTCTCCATCGTGCGGTACCAGCGGCAGCACGCGTTTCATCCATTTATATACGGGGTGTGTTTTAGGATCAAATTCTTGATCGTCCCCGGCTGTGAACATTTTGATACCCGTATATACCAGGAACGCACCAAAAATATATAATACCCAGTGAAAACGGTTTACCAGCTCTACACCCAGCGTAATGAAAATGACCCTGAATATAATTGCCATTAATACCCCAAACAGTAAAGCCCGGCCATAATAGATATCTTTTACCTTGAATGCGTTGAAAATCAATATAAAAACAAAAATATTATCAATGCTCAGGCTTTTTTCCATCAGGTAAGCACTGAGATATTCAAGCGCAATGGTCTTATTTTCTTCATAAATAAGAAAAACAAAGAACCCCAGGCCCAGGGCTATCCAGAATATAGATTGCCAAAGTGCTGTTTTGAGGGTAATAGCTGTGTTTTTTTTGCTGAACAGGCCCATGTCGAACACAAGGGCAATAACAATTACAATACCGAATACGAGGTAGGAGATTTGATCGGGTGTCATGAATATGTATAATTGAATAAGTTGGTTCGGATGCTAAACAGCAAAGCTTTCGCCGCAGGCACAGGTGCGGGAAGCATTAGGGTTATTAAAGAAAAATCCTTTTCCGCTCAAACCTTCGGAAAAATCAAGGGTAGTTCCTAAAAGATAAAGCAGGCTTTTCATATCTGTAACTATTTTAATGCCATTATCTTCAAATACCTGGTCTTTAGGTTTTTCCTCGCTGTCAAAATCAAGCTTATAGCTTAAGCCGGAGCAGCCGCCGCTCACAACGCTTACACGTAAAAAGCTGTTTTTCCCCTGGCTTTTGTTTTCGGCCAGTATTTGCTCTATGCGGGCCTTTGCCGAATCGCTTATCTTTATACTGTCTGCAGAAAATGTATTATTCATTATTGCTTTTTTAAAGGTGGGGCCATTTCCGAGGTTTGCTCTTAAAAATATGCTGCTCCCCTTTTTACAGCCTGTTTTACAGAACTGTAGAACAGCAAAGTTATCATATTGTTGAAAGAGTTCCTTATTTTTACCCTGATTCCTATTGTTTATTGAACCTTATTGCAGTAACTATGAAATTGCGACAGCCCATATTCATTATTGCCTTATTGTTTTGCTCCTGCGGATTGAGCGAGCGCGAAAAGGCGATAAAAGAGAGAGAAGCAGCGCTGAATGAACAGCAGCAAACCTTATTATTGTTAGAGCAGCAGCTTACGCAGAAAGAAAAATTACTGCAGGAGCGCGAATACAGGCTGGACAGCACCAAAAGGGAAATTGATTCCGTAGTCATCCATGGTCCGTCCATTGTAGGTAAATGGCAGGTTAAAATGCAGTGTGTGGAAACCTCCTGCAGCGGCTCAGCCATTGGTGATGTTAAAACAGAGCAATGGGAGTTTGCCAGCTCCGGCAACGATATTGTAATGAAAGCTTACGTGGGCAAAAATCTTACAAGAATATACAATGGCAATTATACACAAAGAGGCCTGCAGTTATCAGATAACAGCACAACGGGTGCGGCAAAAATTGAAGTTACATTGAGAATACTTAATGAGAAAAAAATGGACGGTATAAGGGAGATCGTACTTCCTGATTGTAAAACCACTTATTCAATCACTGCGGATCGGTTATAGGCTGTTTTTAAAAATATTATATGGTAGCACTACTATCATCTTTGGATTTTACCTTACCGTTGACCAACCCGGTTATCATTTTTGCACTGGTGCTTTTTATAATATTATTTGCACCCATCCTGTTCAGCAAGATTAAAGTACCGCATATTATCGGGCTTATTATTGCAGGCGTTATAGCAGGGCCGCACGGGCTGAACCTGTTAAAGCGAGATACCAGCATCGTTTTGTTTGGCACGGTAGGGCTGCTGTATATCATGTTTTTAGCCGGGCTGGAAATAGACCTGGCTGAATTCAAAAAAAACAGGAAGAAAATACTGGTATTTGGCATCATCACTTTTTTATTACCATTCTTATTTGGAACGTTGGCATCCCACTATATATTGGGATATAGTTTTTTGTCGTCTATGTTGCTGGCCAGTATGTTTTCCACGCATACGCTGGTGGCCTATCCTATTGCCAGTAAATATGGCGTTATACGTAACAGGGCCGTAGGAATGGCGGTTGGGGGAACCATGATCACAGATACGGTAGCGCTGCTTTTGCTTGCAGCCATATCCGGAATGGCTAAGGAGCAGGTATCCTCTCAATTCTGGATACAACTCGGTCTGTCTTCTGTTGTTTTTGTATGTATTGTGCTTTTTCTGTTCCCTGTTATTGTAAGGTGGTTTTTTAAGCGGTTTGATGACAGCGTTTCACAGTATATTTTTGTGCTGGGCATGGTTTTCCTGGCCTCTTTTCTTGCAGAGGCGGCAGGTATAGAAGCTATTATAGGCGCTTTTTTCTCTGGCCTTGTGCT
Source organism: Niabella sp. (assembly GCA_049841335.1). Taxonomy (GTDB): domain Bacteria; phylum Bacteroidota; class Bacteroidia; order Chitinophagales; family Chitinophagaceae; genus Niabella. Next base: position 53,180 of record JASGDI010000015.1, read on the forward strand.
GAACCGTTTTGTGCCACACAGCTCCGTTTTAATGAATCGCATCAACTTTGTGGGTAACGCACTATTTATACCTTTCTTCTTAATTAGTGTGGGCATGCTGGTAGATGTGAAAGTGCTGGTTAAAGGCTGGGGTGCCGCAAAGGTTGCGGGCGTTATTATTGTAGTAGCGCTGGTTACGAAGTATGCTGCCGCATGGCTTACACAAAAAATCTTTAAGTTAACTGCTACCGAAGGAAAGATGCTTTTTGGTCTCAGCGCCTCCCATGCTGCTGCAACACTGGCTATTATATTGGTGGGCTATAATCTTATTATTGGCGAAACACCTACCGGTGAACCTATCCGCTTCCTGGACGAGGATGTACTAAACGGAACGATCCTGCTGATACTTGTAAGCTGTGGCGTGGGATCTTTTGTGACCGAGCGTTCAGCCAAAAAACTGGCTTTACTGGAAGAGGAAAAGGACACCGCGGTTGAAGACGTGGCTAATGAAGAAAAGATACTGATATCGCTGCCCTACCCCGAGATCACTACCGACCTTGTTGATTTTGGCGTGATGCTGAAACCTAAAAAGAGCAATATATCCTTATATGGGTTGCACATTGTAGATGATGCGGCTGAAGCGCAGAATACTGCAGGAAAAGGAAAGAAGATATTAGATAAGGCTTTATCTCATGCCGCTGCATCTGAAAACAAAATCAACCCTTTAATAAGGTATGATTCGAGCATAAGCAATGGTATTATTTATACAATAAAAGAACAACAGATAACAGACATCGTGATTGGCTTGCATAAAGGTGCCGATCAAAAGGTTTTTTTTGGTGAGATCACAGAGAATATTATCAGGAGGATATATAAAACTATTTATGTATATAAGCCATCGCAGCCTTTCAATACACTTAAACGGATGATGGTGGCCGTTCCGCCCGAGGCAGAAACGGAACCGGGTTTTACCCATTGGGTTCAAAAAGTTTCAAACCTTGCCAAAGAAGCGGGTATGAAAGTGAATTTCTGTGGTGCAGAAAAAACGCTTACTGAAATTAAAAATATTACACAAAAAAATAATGGCACGCTGCAGGCTTTGTTCACGGAGTTTACTAACTGGGATGACTTCCTGATCTTTACCAGGGAGCTGAATATAAATGACCTTTTCATTATTATTTCATCACGTAAAGGTTATAACTCCTATTTGCCACAGTTCAATAAGCTCCCTTATTATTTATCTAATTATTTTTCGAGGTATAGCTATATTATCCTGTACCCAGAACAACTGGAAACGGGTATCAATATGGCAGATATTCAACAGGCTGATGGTAAGCTTATAGAAACCATTAGTGAGCAGTTTGGAGCTATTAATAAAGCCGGTAAATATTTAAAGAAGCTATGGAAAAAGTAGCCGCTCTTCTTAGGAGAAGGGGCTGATACTAATATTAAAAGCCGGTTTTTTTTTTAAATCTTGTGTATATCGAAAACAAGTGGATAAATTAACAGGTAAAAAAGAAACTACGGGAATTATAGAAACCATAAAGGAAATTGAGAGGGAAGAAGCGTTTGTAAAAAAGTGCGAACCTCAATGCAAAAAAAGTAGCTCGAAAAGATTCTAAAAGCAGGGAAAAACAGGTTGTAAAACCCTTTTCTGGAATGGACTGCTTACCTGTATAATCCGGCCGCTGTCATTTACCCCTCGCATAGCATTTTTAAATTTTGAAGCCCCGTTGTAAAGTTGTTATTTACTGCTTTTTCAACAACACCAAATATCTTCATCACCCTGGACGGATAGGGTCTTTTGCTGTAAAAGATCAGGGTTACTTTAGTAAAAGTGTCTTTAGGCTCCAGCTTTATATAGCCTTTAGCAGAAGTCTGGTAAGGGATGTAAAGATTGAGATTTATATCAACCTGTTGTTGTGGTTTGATATCTGCAATAGATAAACACCCTTTACTGATGATGGTGGTTTTGCTTTCCCAGCAAAATTGTGCACCTGGCCTGCCATCTATTCCGCTGATTTTTGTTTGCATGTTTTCATCCTTCGCAAACCAGGGGCTCCAGGTATTGATGTCACGGATCGAGCTGGTATAATCCCATACTTTTGATACCGGTGCATTGATTTCTACAGATTGCTCTATGCTTATTTCACCCTTTATAAATAGTGCTGCCAGTAATATTATCGCGGCAATCGCCAATAATATAAGACCTGTTGTTTTTACCATTCGCATATCTCAAAGATTAGTTTCTCATTTTATCTAAAAGCTGAACATTCAAAACTTTTAAAAAAAGAAATCTAAAAAGCAGTTGATTGTAATGGCACTGCCTATCGTTTAGTTTTTTAAATAATATATTTAAAGATACAAAACCTTTTTTATTGAGCCTGTGATATAAGTATATTTAAAAAAACAATATATATATGTATCCGTTCTTTATTTCGAATGCTAAAAGGCTGTTTTATTGACTGTTTCGCTATATGGCAAATACATGGGCAAAGCGGCAGATCCATACCATTCATATATTTCATAAGCAAGCAAACCTTCTTTAACGGCCGGGTCAGTGATTAATAAATTTTGCGCCTCCTCTTTGTCTTTAACTTTAAAAATAAACAGGCCACGATATTGTTTGTCATTTTTTCCAAAAGGACCGGCAATAATGAGCTTTCCTTCCTTTACCAGCCTGTTGATGTTTTGCATGTGCCCGGAAAATAATTGTTGTACAGAATCTTTGTTATTTATTTTACGCTGACCTGTTTTTAGTATGACAAACTGATATGTTTTCATGCCATATTCGTCGGCACCAAGGCTATCAGCCAGTACCTTATTGTATTGGGGATTTGTTTTTTGAGCGGTCAGTACAAAAGAGAAAAGAAGCAGGATGCAGGTAATGTATGTGCGTAACATAATTAGTTCTTTTAGAAATGGTTTATTTATGTCTCTTTGTAAAAGTACCAATTCCTTTGTAAAAACGTAATATCCTGCAGGCGTTTATCTTTAATACATATTCCTTGCTTATTTATCGCCGTTTTTGGATAGGGGAACTCCCATGTCCTGTCCCTGTTTTTTTGGGATTCAGGATTCATTCATCCTTTGTGTGATTTTATGAATGAAAAATTTCATGTACGTTGGGCAACATTAAAAATCATTTGTTATCTTTTACCGCAAATATTACGGTTTATGAAACGTCTTTTTACAGTAGTGCTCTTTAGCTTGTGCTCCATAGTAGTGTACAGTCAAAAATCTTCCTGGCTGTTTAACGGAAAAAATTTAAGCGGCTGGACAGTGCATGGCACAGAAAAGTGGTATGTAGAAAAAGGAGATCTGGTTTGCGAAAGCGGACCTGATAAGCAGTATGGCTATCTTTCAACAGATAAAAAGTATAAAAATTTTGAACTGAGCCTGAAGTTTAAACAGGAGGCCAACGGGAATAGCGGCGTATTTTTCCGCTCCTCCATTGAAGGGGTAAAAATAAGCGGCTGGCAGGTAGAAGTAGCGCCATTGAATAATCATACGGGAGGTATTTATGAGTCGTATGGGCGCGGCTGGCTTGCAAAGCCCAAAGCTGAAGACGAAAAAAGGCTGAAGCCCGGCAAATGGAATACTATGAAGATCAGGGTGGTAAACGACCAGGTCACTACCTGGCTGAATGGTCATGAAATAATAAACCTGGCCGATTCCAAGATCGGCGCCGCAGACGGATTCATTGCGTTGCAGATCCATGATGGCGGGGGCATAAAAGTGCGCTGGAAGGATATTATAATAACAGAGCTGTAAGCTAACAATGGTATAAATGCGATATACAAAATAGTACGTACATTATACAGGATGCTGGTTACTGGATGCTGCTTCCAGCTTTTGGCTCTCTGCTTTCAGCCTTCAGCCTTTAGCTTCCGGCTTTCATGTCGTACATCGTACATTATACAGGTTGCTGGATGCTGGTTACAAGTTACTGGATCTTGATTGCTTTTAGCCTTTGGCCTTTAGCTTCCGGCTTTCATGTCGTACATCGAATACCGTACATCGTACATCAAATACTGTACATTTGCGCCATGAGCAATAAGAAAGTAAGAGTACGTTTTGCGCCATCGCCTACAGGCGGGTTGCATTTGGGAGGTGTAAGAACCGTTTTATATAATTACCTGTTTGCCAAAAAATATGGCGGAGATTTTATTGTAAGGATAGAAGACACTGATCAGACACGTTTTGTTCCCGGCGCAGAAGAATATATTTTCAACTGCCTGAAATGGTGTGGTCTTGAGCCGGATGAAAGTGTGCAGCACGGGGGTAATTTTGGACCTTACAGGCAAAGCGAACGTAAGGAAATATACAGGAAATATGCGGATCAACTGGTAGCAGAAGGCCATGCTTACTATGCTTTTGATACCCCTGAAGAGCTGGAGCAAATGCGACAGCAATACCGTACTGAAGAAAATCCATCGCCACAATACGATCATAAAGTGCGTATGCAGATGCGTAATTCGCTTACGCTGGATGGCGATACGGTGCACGGGCTGATGCACAGCGATACGCCTTATGTGGTGCGTATAAAAATGCCCGAAAATGAAACAGTAAGCTTTAATGATATGATCCGTGGCGAAGTGAGCTTTAATACTTCGCTGGTAGATGATAAAGTGTTGCTGAAAGCAGATGGCATGCCTACCTATCACCTTGCCGTAGTAGTAGATGACCATTTAATGGAGATATCACATGCTTTTCGTGGGGAAGAATGGTTGCCAAGCGCACCGGTGCATGTGCTGCTTTGGAAATATCTGTTTGGTTGGGATAAGATGCCCCAATGGGCGCATTTCCCGCTGATACTGGGACCTAACGGGAAACTGAGCAAAAGGGATGGCGCTAAATATGGCTTCCCTGTATTTGCGATGAACTGGACCGATCCTAAAACAGGAGAAATAACCGAAGGCTTCAAAGAGAAAGGGTTTTTACCAGAAGCATTTATCAACCTGCTGGCTGTGCTGGGCTGGAACGATGGTACAGAACAGGAGCTCTTTTCATTGGAAGAAATGATGGCCAGGTTCTCAATGGATCGTGTGCACAGCGCAGGTGCTAAGTTTGATTACGAAAAAGCCAAATGGTTCAACCATGAGTGGATAAAAAAATCAGATGTACAACAATTGTTGCCCGTAATTAAGCCTGTTTTAGAGAATAAAGGAATAATTATTTCAGACGAAGCTATGCTTCAAAAAGCTATTGAGCTGACAAAAGACCGCTGCACCCTGCTTACAGATTTCTATGAGCAGACAGCATACTTCTTTGCAGCGCCCGGAACTGTGGATCTAGATGCGGTACAGCCTAAATGGAATGAGGCCAAGGCATTGTTTTTTACAGAGCTGATCCGTAATTATCAATTAGCACCTGTTTGGGAAGCACATGAACTGGAGCATCAATTTAAAGAAATAGCTTCGGTTAATCACTTAAAACCCGGTGAGGTAATGTTGCCGTTGCGCATCATGATGGTAGGTGGCAAGTTTGGACCGGGAGTTTTTGATATTGCACAGCTCATTGGCAGGGAGGAAACCATAAAGAGGATTGAAAATACGCTCAAACTGCTGAATAGTTGAATATAGAAATTCTATACTTCCGGTTGATTTGTAAGTGGGTGCCTGATACTGGATGCTAGTTACTGGTTACTGGATTGTGTATCCCGCTTTTGGCTTTCAGCTTTTTGCGTCCGGCTTTCATGTCGTACATCGTACACCTTATACCGTACATTATGCTGATTGCTGGAACCAGAAACTTGGAATCTGAAACCTGGAACTATATGCCACCAGCTAAAAGCTTTCGGCCTTATGCTTTCAGCTTTGCAGAGACGCCCAAATACGATTAGCGTTGGCTGGCTATCAGTAAATTCAGGTCGGTATATTTTAAATCAAAGCGCTGGCTGAGGTAAAAATTAGTAAGGTAGCCCTTAAAAAGGTAAATCCCGTTACGCAGATGAATATGGTGCCAGGCAAGATCTTCAAGACTGCCTTCTTCACCGGCTTCAATCAGCAAAGGCATCAGTACATTACTGATAGCCTGAGAGGCGGTACGTGCAAAACCCGAAGGAATGTTAGGCACGCAATAATGGATCACGCCATATTTCATAAAAACCGGCGATTCATGTGAAGTTACTTCCGAAGTTTCAAAGCAGCCGCCACGATCAATGCTGGCGTCAATAATTATTGATCCGGGCCTCATGCCACTTACCATTTCTTCTGTAACTACCATAGGGGTCCGGCCACTCTGATTAGCCAGGCAGCCCACTGCTACTTCGCAGGTACGTAATTGTTTGGCCAATAGTTTAGGCTCAATTACCGAAGTCCATAAGCGCTGACCTATAGTGTTTTGAAGATTTTTTAACCGGCTTACATTATTGTCAAACAGTTTTACCGATGCGCCCATTGCCAGGGCAGCACGTGCGGCATATTCGCCTACAATGCCCGCTCCTATAATAATAACTTTAGTGGGGGCAATGCCCGAAATGCCACCCAGTAAAACACCTTTACCATGATTGGCAGAGCTCAGATATTGCGCAGCTATCAGCATAACAGCGCTGCCTGCTATTTCACTCATGCTGCGTACAATAGGGTAGGAGTCTGTGTCGTCTTTTAAGTTCTCAAACGAAATAGCCGTGATTTTTTTCTCCATCATTGCGGACAGCACTTCCGGTCTCAAAACCGATAAATGTAGGGGCGAAATAATGGATTGGTTCATTTGAAGCAGTGGCAGGTCTTCCTCAATAACCGGGGCGCTTTTTACAAGCACAGGAGCTTTAAAAACCTCTTCACGGCTGTACACAATCTTAGCCCCGGCGTCACTGTATTCCTTATCCCGGTAATGCGAGGCATCACCGGCATTATGCTCCAGCATTACGTTGTGCCCGTTGCTTACCAGCACACTTACCGCATCCGGCGTCAGCGCTACCCGATTTTCCTGGAAGGCAATTTCTTTGGGTATACCAATCGTCATACCTTCTCCTCTCACTTTTACATCCAGTGTTTCTTCCAGTGTTTCGTAGCTGAACGATGTACTGATAACAGGCTTTTTTTTACTCATACTTTTAACAGAAGTGTACTAAGTTACCCTGGTTTAAAATATTAATTACAACTGAACCATCTTTTATTTAGGTTGATTACAAATTTAATCATTTCCTCTCCACTTTAATGGTCCGTTTATGCTCATCCTCATGTTGCAGGTAAATATGTACTGTTTCCGGTGGAAAAATACCAGGCGCTCTTTCAGGCCATTCTACAAAGCAATAGCTGCCGCTGTAAATACAGTCTTCCACACCGGCTCTTATGGCTTCTTCTGCATCCTTTAAACGGTAAAGGTCTATATGGTAAATAGCATCGTCTGTTCCATTCAGGGTAAACGGGTACTCGTTTATAATAGAAAAGGTAGGGCTGCTTACTCCGTCAGTCACGCCTAAATATTCGCAAAGCGCGCTGATAAGCGTGGTTTTGCCCGCACCCATATTGCCGTGTAATGCCATCACCTTCCGGCCTTGCAATTCATTCAGTAACCATTTTACGGTTTCCCTGATATCGGATAATATATATTCTTTAATAGCAGACATACTTTATTAATGCAGGCACAAATATCTTTTTTTCTTTTGAAATAGTGTGTCCTGAGATGTTTTGCAACAGGAATCAGGACCGTGATATTTTATAAAGATCATAAGTATAAACATTGTATGGCAGCAGCAGCTGTGAAAAATGCCTGGCTGTAAAGCAGCCTATCAAAACAGGGATGAATAAGTTGTATCCGTTAGGCATTAAGTTACATGCGAGTATCAATGCAGTAAAGGGCGCAAAAATAGCTGCTGATAAAGTAGCCGCCGCTCCTACCAATGCGAAATTAAGGGGCACCAGGTGCGTATTCAGATAGGTATTGCAAAAAAGTGCAACAAATAAGCCTAAAAAGGCCCCTGCAACAATGCTGGGAGCAAATACACCGCCATCACCACCTGCGCCTAAGGTCAGCGATGCGGCTAAAGGTTTTAACAGAACCAATATTGCCAATAGAAGCAGGGAGAATTGGCCTTTGCTGATAACAGCTTCCAGTATCTTATTCAGGCCATGATAACTGTCGCCATACAAAGTGGGGAAAAACAGGATCATTGTGCCTACCACCAGTGCGCCTGTGTTAACCCTGATGAAATTATTATGTATCTGTCCGAAGAGCTTCTTAATGCGTGTAACCAGGAATGTAAAATACGTTGAGAGCGTTCCACACAGCAAACCCAACAAAATAAAAAATGGAATCGCATACCAGTTCCATTCTTCAATAGAAAAATGAAGAAGCGGGGTGTTGTCGAAAAAGACAACAAACAGGCCTGCGATAAGGGCCGAAGCTGTACAGCTGATGATCAGCGAACGGCTGATCTTCCGGGCAATCACTTCCATTGCAAAAAGCCAACCGGCCAATGGGCTTGCAAAAAGAACAGCTACACCGGCTGTAACTCCTGCGCAAATCAGTTCACGCTTGTACATTTTGGCTGAGAATTCTCTTTTATAGCCCATATTGCCCACAGTAGCTGAGGCCACAACAGTAGACACTTCTACACCCGTTGATCCACCGAAGATAACCGTGAGAAAACCATTCAGGTAATGAGACGGGATCTTGAAAAATGGCAGGTGCTCTTTTCGCAGGTCCAGTGTTTTATAGATCTCTGTAATGCCTTTGTTCTTTCTGTTCAGAAAAAGGTATTTACGCAGAAAATATATTGATGTGATCCCGATGGTAGGTAACAACACCAACAAAGCCTTGCTGATCCCGTTGGTTGCATTGAATATTTCATGCTGGAAATGCTCTGTAATATGTTTTAATGAGAAAGCCAGAACACAGCTCAGCACACTGATTAAAGCGGATATAAAAACGAGTTTGTAATAATGATGGGTAATTATTTTTTTCCTTTCCACGCTATATACTTTGAAATTGGTCAGACACTCACTCAACAATCCTCAACTTTGCATAATTCAGCAAAATCTTTTTCTCACCGTTAGTATCAAATTTTATCACAGCCATAGGATTGTGGCTGGCACCCTCCATTTTAATAATTTCGCCAAAGCCAAATTTCTGATGCTCTATTTTTTGGCCAACAGCGAGTTCAGAAACATCGCTGGGTGTAAAACCGGTGCTTGGGGTATGTTCTGTTACTTTTTTTTCTGCTTTAGGAGCCAGGTAACCTGGCGTGCTTGTTTTTTTGGCAGGCGGCGGTCCGTATTTTTTTTCTGCGTCAATGGCCGTTTTTGCACCCCAGCCACCATTCATACGTTCAAATGCATTACCGCCAAAGCCAAATCCTCCCGACATTTTCGTACCGCCCCCCGCATAGCTGCGGTCTAAATATTGCTCCGGCAGCTCGTCAATAAACCGGCTGGGCTCGTTTTGTAC
>JASGDI010000016.1:0-9379 GCA_049841335.1 Niabella sp.
ATTGCCTCTGCTGCGTATATTCCGGAAACTGGTTAAGGCGCAGTCTACACAGGATTATCATCAGTTAAGTAATTATACAAAAGGTGTAATGCTGACCGGAATTTTATCTATGTTGTTTTTCTATATTTATTTGTAGTCTTATGAGTGAAACCATTGTGCTGGCTTCGTCTTCCCCGCGCAGAAAACAATTGCTTGAATGGGCAGAGATACCTTTTGAAGTAATAGTAAAGCCAACTGACGAGACCTTTCCCGAAACGCTGAGCAGTAAAGAGGCTGCCATACATATTGCCTTGAAAAAAGCATTGGCAGTAAAAGATGATATTGCAGCCACCCGCACTATAGTAGCCGCTGATACCGTAGTTGTATTGAACAATGAAATAATTGGAAAGCCTGAGGACGAAGCTGATGCTGTTCGTATTCTTACCCGGTTACAGGGCGTTACGCACCAGGTTATTACAGGGGTTGCTATTATAAAAGGGGAGAAGCAAATATTATTTGCCGATGTTACCGAAGTAGTTTTCCATAACCTCAGTCCTGAGCAGATCAGGTTTTATGTGCAGAAATATAAGCCTTATGATAAAGCAGGGGCTTATGCCATACAGGAGTGGATTGGTGTTACAGGCATCAAATCCATTACAGGGGATTTTTATAATGTTATGGGGTTGCCTGTAAGCAGGGTAGTGCAGACTTTGAAGGATATTTAGTAACTTTAAGATGGAATGCGCTAAACCCGTTCCATCAACTTATGAATGAACACCTGCTGCAGTTTATCTGGAGGTTCCAGTATTTTAATAAATCAGGATTGACTTCCGTTACTGGTGAGCCTGTTGAGATCATAACGCCCGGGATCTTAAATACCAACCAGGGGCCCGACTTTATCAATGCAAAAATCAGGATCGGCAATACGCTTTGGGTGGGTTCGGTAGAATTGCACCTTAAAACTTCGGACTGGCTTAAACATGGCCATACAGGCGATAGCAATTATACCAATGTTATTTTGCATGTAGTATATGAGAATGACAGGGAAGAAAACCCTATCCCGGTTGTAAAGCTTCGTGACAGAATTGCTAAAAGCCTTTTGTATCGCTATAATGAATTGATGCTTTCGAAGCAGTTTATTGCCTGCGAAAAGCTGATCTGTAACGTACCTGAGCTCACGATAAGCATCTGGAAGGACCGGCTGATTGCAGAACGGTTACAGCGCAAAGCTTCATTAATTGAAAAGTATTTAGAGCAGAATAACCAGCATTGGGAAGAAAGCTTCTGGTGGGCCCTGGCCAGGACTTTTGGCACTACTATAAATGCCGAAGCATTTGAGGTATTAGCCAGAAGTGTTCCTGTGAATATGCTTGCAAAGCATAAAAACCAACAGATACAATTAGAAGCTTTATTGCTCGGCCAGGCCGGAGCGCTTTCGGGTACTGCTTTTGACGATAAGTATGTTTTGCTGTTGCAAAGGGAGTATAAGTTTTTACAGGCAAAATATAACCTGAGGCCGATTGTATTTCCCGTACATTTTTTCAGGATGAGGCCTGGTAATTTTCCTACCGTTCGCCTGGCACAGCTGGCAGCATTAGTGTTCAATTCAGCGCACCTGTTTTCTAAAATATTGGAAGAGCCGGATCTGGATAAAGTTAAAAAATGGCTGGCAGCAACGCCCAACGATTTCTGGAGCTACCATTATACTTTAAATGATGCATCCTGTTTCAAAGAAAAGCCTGTAGGTACAGATATGATTAATAATATAATTATTAATACCATAGTACCCGTGCTGTTTGTATATGGAACCAACCATCATCTGCAGGAAATAAAAGACAAAGCATTGCAATGGCTGGAAGGAACCCCGGCAGAGCAGAACACAATCACGAAAAGTTTCAAAGTATTAGGTCTTCAAAATAAAACAGCCTGCGATTCCCAGGCCCTTATTGAATTAAAAACGCAGTATTGCGAGTATAAAAAATGCCTTCATTGTGCTATTGGCAATACTGTGATCAGGAACTAATAACCTGTCTATACTTTACAGATTGTTATCACAGTAATTAAATTTCTATACATCCATGCAACCATCTTGGCACGGCATTTGTCTGAATATGCAAAATCTTTGTTGGTGATGCACGTTCCTGTCCTTAACAGGAAGAGCTGGCGAACCATTACACAAAATTTTTGAACTAAAATGTACAGATATGAAAACAAGAAAAGCAATTTTAATAGGAACGGCGATGCTATTTACAACAGCAGCAATACATGCGCAAAGCATGAAGAATACGATCAAGATTGGTGCATTGGCCGGAGCTTCATTGCCTTCTAATAATGCAGCAGCAGGGGCTGGTCTTGATGTGGCGTATCAAAACCTTGTAACACGCCATTTTGGATTGGGCGTTGCAACGGGTTATCAGCATCATTTTGGTAAGGAAAATGATGTTAACGGAACTAAACTAGATAACAATAGCTTTGGCGTAGTGCCTGTTGCCGCCCTGGTCAGGTATTATCCAAAGGCCGAAGGCATCTATATTGGTACCGACCTGGGTTATGGTGTTATTACAGGAGATAAGAATGTGGCTTCAAATTCAGGCACAGCACGTCCTGACGGTGGCTTTTATATAAAACCCGAAATAGGGTATCATAACCGTAACTGGAACATTTTCGCACATTACTCAAAAGCTTTTACCGGCGATAAAGGATCCATTGCTGTTGGCAATGAAACCCAAAAGTATAATGCAGGTATTGTGGGTGTTGGCTTAGCTTACAATATTGGCCTTGGCGCTGGCAGATGATTTTTATAAACACCTAACCATTATCTTATCCATAATCCGGCTGTAAACCTCAGCCGGATTTTTATTTTGTGTATATTTTCTTTACGTTGTTGCTCTTCCCGGTATTCCTGTATATCAATATTGATTTTATTATTTTTGCCCGATGCGAAAGTTAAGTATGAATGAGCTGGGGCGTAAATCCGTTGATGAAGTGAAAGCTTCAGAGAAAATACCTATTGTGGTGGTGCTCGAAAATATCAGGAGTGCGTATAATGTAGGTAGTGTATTTCGTACCAGCGATGCCTTTTTGATAGAAGCCATTTATATAACGGGTTATTCGGCGCGTCCGCCACATAAAGAAATCAAAAAAACAGCTTTGGGGGCCGAGGAGTCAGTAAGCTGGAAACACTTTCCCAATGCCGGTGCTGCTATTGATACATTGCGTAATGACGGATTTAAAGTGTATGCTGTAGAACAGGTAGAAAATAGTACACTGCTCCAAAACCTGCGCTGGGAGGCACACGAAAGAATAGCCATCATTTTCGGAAATGAGGTAACAGGGGTAGAGCAGTCTACTATTGCTCTTTGCGATGGTATCGTCGAAATTCCGCAATTGGGAATGAAGCACTCATTAAATATAGCCACTGCAGCAGGCGTGGTGCTTTGGGAGCTGGTACGCAGAAAATTGGAGGAGAGTGTTTAACTTTGCATCATAATAGATCAGAAAAAGTAACTATTACCGATGCAGAGCTAAAAGCACGGTTAAAAAAATATTTAAGTTAAAGTGTCTGCTGTAAAAAAATATTTAAGCCTCGTAAAGTTTTCACATACCATTTTTGCAATGCCTTTTGCAATGATCGGGTTTTTCCTCGGTTTCAGGATTTTTCAAAAAGTATACACAGATGACTTCCTTTTAATGGATATGCCTTACTGGAATACTTTCAAAATCCTGTTTAAGGAAAAATGGGTAACGCTATTGCTTGTTATTGCATGTATGATCTTTGCACGCAGCGCAGCAATGGCTTTTAACCGTTATTTAGACAGAAGGTTTGATGCTAAAAATCCGCGTACTGCTGTAAGGGAAATTCCTGCAGGGATTTTGCAAGCAGATAGTGTGCTTTGGTTCACCATTATTAATGCTGTACTGTTTATTATTTGCGCTTATCTCATCAACCCTGTTTGCTTTTTCTTGTCGCCGGTAGCTCTTACCGTTGTGTTAGGATATAGTTATACCAAGCGTTTTACATCCTTATGCCATTTAGTGCTGGGTTTGGGGTTGTCCCTGGCGCCGATAGGCGCCTACCTGGCAGTAACAGGTAAATTTGATTTGCTGCCCATTCTTTTTTCCTTTGCAGTTATATTCTGGGTAAGTGGTTTTGATATTATTTATGCGTTACAGGACGAGGAATTTGACAGATCCAACGAGCTATTTTCTATTCCCTCTGTTTGGGGTAAAAAGAAGGCCTTGCGTATATCTGAGTTGCTGCATCTGCTTAGCTCAGCCTGTGTCATAATAGCCGGGTTTGTTGGTCATTTCGGTTGGCTTTACTGGATAGGCATTGCAGTATTTACAGGAATGTTAGTGTATCAGCATAGTATAGTAAAACCTCACGATCTGCGCCGTGTTAACCTGGCATTTATGACCGCTAATGGTATTGCTTCCGTTGTATTTGCTGTATTTGTAATAGCCGATTTATTAATTCATTAGATCTAACCCTACACAATTGCCCCGCATCCTTTCAATAGATTATGGCCTTAAGCGTACAGGCATCGCGGTAACCGATCCTTTACAAATAATAGCAACCGGACTAACAACTATCGAATCCAAACAACTGGTACCTTTTTTAAAAGATTATTTTTCTAAAGAACCGGTAGAAAAAATAATCATAGGGATGCCGAAAAACTGGGATGATACCGATACTCATGCCACGCCGTTGGTGCATAAAGCTATCGGAGAACTGAAAAAAAACTTTCCTGCAATCCCTATAGAAACTGTTGATGAACGCAATACCTCTAAAATGGCCAAAGACGCCATGCTCGAAATGGGACTAAAAAAAATGCAGCGCCGTAATAAAGCATTGGTAGATGAGATTGCCGCTACCATCATGTTGCAGGAATATTTGAACAGGTGAGTGACAGTTCATAGTTGATTTCTTGTTACAGGATGCTGGTTAACATGATAAGGACTATCAGTTAGGGAGCATAGAAATTCTATACTCTAATAATCAGCTACCAATGCTCTCCTTTTAATTGCTTTCAGCCTTTAGCCTTCCGTTTTCGGCCTTCAGCTATGGTCCATCGTCTATGGTCTTTCTGACTTCCCGGCCTCGGACTTCCTGACTTTCCAACTCTTCTACTTTCCACCTAATCAATTACCTTTGCGCTCATGATTCTTCCAATTGTAGCATACGGAAACCCCGTTTTAAGAAAAGTAGCAGAAGATGTTGAACCTGATTATCCGGGTTTAAAAGAATTGATTGCCAATATGTGGGAAACAATGTATGCCAGTAATGGTGTAGGACTGGCAGCGCCACAGGTTAACAGGCCCATAAGATTATTTGTGGTAGACTCTGAGCAGATTATTGAAAATATGGAGGATGAGGAAGAAAGGAACCAGTATCCCGGGGATAATGGTATTAAAAAGGTTTTCATCAATGCTTATGTTAAAGAGCTGAACGGGAAACCCTGGGCCTACAACGAAGGCTGCCTTAGTATTCCCAGGATCAGGGAAGATGTAACCCGGCCTCAATCGGTAACCATTGAATATGAAGATGAAGATTTTAATCTTCATACTGATACCTACACTGGCATTTCGGCCCGCGTTATCCTGCATGAGTATGACCATATTGAAGGAAAGCTTTTTATTGATCATTTACCTGCTTTAAAGAAAAAATTACTTAAAAGAAAGTTGAATGATATTGCATCCGGTAAGGTAAAAGTGGATTATAGGATGTCGTTCAGCTAAATGTGCCTGTAATGAAAAAAGTAGGCCTGCTCATTTGTTTTTTCATTGTAAATACTGGTTGGGCGCAGTTCCGGGAATACTCTGTTCAAAATGCTCATTCGCACAACGACTATGAGCAAACCCGCCCGTTTGAATTGGCCTACGAATACGGATTTGGTTCTGTTGAGGCCGATGTGTTTTTAACAAATGGAGATCTTTTAGTTGCTCATGATATTAGAGATACCCAATCATTAAAAAATTTAAAAAGCTTATATCTCCGTCCTTTGCTTATGCATATTCGCAAAAATAAAGGCAGGGTGTACGCTAACCGGCATAAAAGGCTTTTGCTTTTAATTGACTGTAAAACAGAAGCTGTTCCTACGCTGAAACGGATCATTGCCCAGTTGCAGGAATATCCGCAGATAGTAAAATGTAAGAGTGTTCAAATTGTGATTACCGGTAACCAGCCCAATAAAGATTCACTGTTTGCTTACCCGTCTTTTATTTGGTTTGATGGAAATCTTAATTATAATTACTCTGAAAAAAACCGGTCCAGGATAGCGCTTTTCAGCGCTAATTTTAGAAATTATTCTCAATGGAACGGAGTAGGAGAGCAGAGTCCCGAATCTATAAAAAATATAAAAGCTGCAGTAGAAAAAGCACACAAAGCTGCCGCTCCCATCCGTTTTTGGGGCGCACCCGATAACCCGAACGCATGGTCTTTCTTTCAGAGTATTGGAGCAGACTATATTAATACAGACGACATTCCGGGGCTCGCCCGGTTTCTAAAGTAGCCTATAAAATCCCATCATCTGCAAAACTATAATATCCGGCATCGCTCACAATTACATGGTCAAGTACTTTAATGTCTAAGAGCGAAGCGGCCTGTCTTATTTTGTTAGTCAGGTATTCATCGGCCTTACTGGGGTGCAGGCTTCCTGAAGGATGATTGTGGCTTAGTACAATTTTTACAGCATTTTTCTCCAATGCACGTTTTAAAATAACCCGTGGATCGGCAACAGTTCCGGTAATACCACCCTCGCTTACGATATCAAAGCTTAAAACCTTATGAGCCTGGTTCAGGTAAATAACGGCAAATACTTCGTGCTGATAATCTTTAAGCCGTTCCTTTAAGAACATAGCAATATCTCTCGATGTCACAATGATATCCTTATTGGGTAAACTGCCTGTTTGCCGTCTCCGGCCAAGTTCAAGAGCAGCAGCAATGGTAATAGCTTTAGCTTCACCAATGCCCTTAACCTGGATAAGCTGTTTAATGCTTAGGGTGCCCAGTTCATTCAGGTTATTATTTCCCAGTCTCAAAACTTCTTTGGAAAGGTCTACGGCCGATTTTTGCCTGGTGCCGTTATGGATAAGTATGGCAAGCAGTTCCGAATTGCTGAGGTTACACGCGCCAATTGATAAAAGCTTTTCCCTGGGCCTATCATCTTTAGACCACTGTTTAATGGTGTTTTTAGGTTTCATAGCTACAAGTTAATTTTTTTTGGTTAGTTGCTTACATCATCATTCCTGTTTCTTTTCTGGGATCAATAAAAATAAAAAAATCATGGTTCGGAAAAAATAAAAAAATATCTTCGCCCCTCATTCATAAAAAACCATGCATAAAGCTCAATCAATCCCCCACGCCGCCAAAATATTCTCAGGAGCTGCATCGCAGGAACTAGCAGCCGAAATTGCAACCCACTTTGGTTGTGAACCAGGAAAACTCAGTATTCAGCGCTTTGCTGACGGAGAAATTTCTCCTAATTTCCTTGAAAGTGTCAGGGGCGACTATATCTTTCTGATCCAGAGCACTTATTCGCCTGCCGATAATTTAATGGAGCTGCTACTGTTGATTGATGCGGCAAAAAGAGCATCGGCCTACAAAGTGATAGCTGTTTTACCTTACTATGGCTATGCAAGGCAGGACAGGAAGGACCGGCCCCGCGTTGCCATAGGCAGTAAATTAGTGGCAAATATGCTTACAGCAGCCGGTGCAGATCGTATTATTACCATGGATCTGCATGCCCCCCAGATACAGGGATACTTTGATATTCCAGTGGACCACCTGGACAGCCACGCTGTTTTTATCCCTTATGTGGAAAAGTTACAGCTAAAAAACCTTACCTTTGCGGCCCCTGATGTGGGAGCAACCAATCGTATAAGGGAAATAGCCAGCTATTTTAATGCAGAAATGGTTATTTGTGACAAGCATCGCAAGCGGGCAAATGAGATAGGAAGCATGACATTGATAGGGGATGTAGAAGGCAGGGATGTAGTAATTATTGATGATATATGTGATACAGGCGGTACACTGGCAAAATGTGCATCGCTTATAAAAGAAAAGGGCGCTAATAGTGTAAGGGCAATGATCACTCACCCGCTTTTGAGCGGTAAGGCTTACGAAAATATAGAAAGTAGTGTGCTGGAAGAATTGGTGGTTTGTAATACCATCCCGCTGAAAAGAGAAAGCTCCAAGATAAAAGTGATTTCAGTTGCAGAACTTTTTTCAGTAGCAATCCGGCACGCATTTGAAAATAAGAGTATTACCAGTTTATTTGTACACTCTAATTTAAGAACAAGCTAAGTAAATATTAAAACAACATAAAAAAATGAAAACAATTACAATCGAAGGACAACTGAGGACCGACTTTGGCAAAAGAGCCACCCGCCAGATTCGCTCTCAGGGTAGTGTGCCTGCTGTAATTTATGGGGGTGCTAAAGAGATCAACTTCAGCGCGTCAGCAGCAGCATTCAGGCCATTAGTGTACACGCCAAACTTTCAGTTAGCTGAAGTTAAAGTTGATGGAGCTACTTACAAATGTATTTTAAAGGATCTTCAGTTTGATAAAGTTACTGATGCTCTTATTCACGTAGATTTGTTAGAACTGGTAGATGATAAGAAAGTTATTGCTACTGTTCCTCTTAAGTTTACAGGTACTGCAAAAGGTGTTAAAGCCGGTGGACGTTTTGTATCTAAGATCAAATCAGTAAAAGTAAAAACTTTGCCAAAGCACCTGGCAGAAACTATCGAAGTTCCTGTTGATGAGCTCGATATTAACGGTAACATCAGGGTTGAAGATATCAAGGCTTCTGAAATGGAGATACTGAATTCTCCCCGTATTCCTATTGCTTCTGTAGTAATGACCAGACAGTTGAGACAGGAAGAAGCCGCTGCGGCTAAAAAATAATAAGTTTAAAGAACTTGGAAGCGGCTGTTTCATTTATTGGAGCAGCCGCTTTCTTTTGCACTGTATTTTGCTGGCAGAATAAAATAATTTGAATATCTTTTCAAGGGCATTAGAGCCTGTTTAAAAAAGAAAAAGATGAGAATCGAATACGAAGTTAAACTGGGGTTTAAAGATGTAATGATACGTCCTAAACGCTCAACCCTTAAAACCCGCGCTGCTGTGGATTTAGAGCGCGAGTTTACTTTTTTGCATTCAAAAAAACTATGGAGGGGCGTTCCTGTTATAGCTGCTAATATGGATACTGTGGGTACTTTCGGGATGGCTATGGCATTATCAGCAGAGAAAATGCTGACAGCCATACATAAGCACTATTCTCTTAGTGAATGGACTTTATTTCTTCAGGCTGGCTTTGCAGAAATAAAGTCCATTCACTAAGAGAATAGTGCTTATGTATGGCTGTCAGCATTTTCTCTGCTGATAATGCCATAGCC
>JASGDI010000017.1:0-21363 GCA_049841335.1 Niabella sp.
ACCCGTTTCCAGAACCTGCGGTTATTGGCGCTGTTGTATAACCTGTTGTTGGCCACAATAGTGTGGGTGGCATTGTCGCAGTAAAAATTAACAGCATAATTATCATAAGCCACATTGTTACTGCCATAGCAATAGCTCGATTTGTTGAAGTTCAGGCCTTCGCCCCAGTTGTTGTACACTTTGTTGTTAATAAAAGAAACATGAGTGGAGTACCTGCATTTAAGCGCGGAGGGATAACCAGAATAGCTTTTTCCGTTTGCATTTATCATGCAGGCATTTGTTACTACTGAAGATCTGACAACGGCCCTGTCTACTTCATCAAGATTGATACCAAAGGTTCCTACGCTGTTGATGTGAACATCCTGGATAAGAATATCGTGCAGGCGGTCTTCGCGGCTATTGATATAAGGTTTGCCTGTTCCGATACTGATTCCACGGCTTGCCGGTGAATTTTGTATAGTAATATTTTTGACAGATACATTACTGCCGGCTAATGATATAACTCCCCAGGCGGAAGTTAATCCTTTTAGCCCGGTTCCGTCTAATACGCAGGCAGAGGGGGAAGGCTCTCCATAGATGCTTATATCCTTATACACTATTGTGCCATCCGGATTGCGTTTCCGATACTGGCCGTTGATCTTTGAACCATCTTCTCCTTTAATATGCCAGGTTTGCTGGAAAAAATTGTTGCCGCTTAGCTTATGAGTGCCTCCGGCAATTCTTATTTCGTTATAATAATGGCCGCCATCTATACCTGCGGTACCATAGCTGCAAAGTTCCATTGCCCTTTGAAAGGTTTTAACCGCCGTAGTCCTGCTCCTGCCATTGTTATGATCGTTACCACGGGTAGGGTTCAGGTACACGGTTTTTTGAACAGGTTTTATAACAGGATTTGTATCTACTACCGGCAGTAAGGATAAAGAAAAAGAAGGGCTTCTTTGAGCAACATTTTCAGTACTCTTATTGCTGAAAACAAATGGGAGTGCAGCAGCTAATAACAGTATATAAAGATGATTTTTCATTTTTAAATATTTTTCTTTTTTAACTCCTGAACAGCATAATCCGCAGCCCGGGCCGTCAGTGCCATATAAGTAAGCGATGGGTTCTGGGTGCTGGTAGAAGTCATGCAGGCTCCATCAGTAACAAAAACATTGGAGCAACTGTGCAACTGGTTCCATTTATTGAGCAAAGAGGTTTTAGGGTCATTGCCCATTCTTACGCCACCCATTTCATGAACATCTAAGCCCGGCGCCTGCTTTGTATCTTTTATCCTGATATTTTTAAACCCGGCTTTTTCAAACATTTCGCTGATCTGCTCGAAATAATCTTTCAGCATCGCTTCATCATTGTTATCGTAGTCCACATCAAACTGCAGGAGCGGTATGCCCCACTGATCTTTTTGCTGAGCGCTCAGGCTTACTGTATTGGTTGCCTTGGGTATGGTTTCGCCCATCATACCGGCATACATATTCCAGCCGTCATAGTTTTTTCGTGCCAGGTATTTTTTCAGCCCTTCGCCCCATTCTGCATCGGGATTGAAGTTGCCGCTTCCGTTTATCACCACTGCGTAGCCCCTTAAAAAACTGGTTTCCTGCTGATACAGATTCCTGAACCGTGGCATATAAGCGGTTACGGGTCGCCTGCCATCGGTTATAAATTCCCGCGCCCCGTCATATTCTGCAAAAACCCTTCCCCGGTAATTGTGAAAACCAATAAACTTGCCCAGCAGCCCATTATCATTTCCCAGGCCGGCCGGGAAACGCGAAGAGGTAGAGTTTAATAAGATATGATTAGTAGCTATGGCACTGGCATTGATGAAAATGATGCTGGCAAAGTACTCTGTTGTTGCTTTTGTTTGTGCATCAATCACTCTTACACCGGTTGCTTTTCCTTTCTTATCATCATAAATAACAGAATGAACGATGGCCTGCGACAGGAGCGTCAGATTTCCTGTACGCTCTGCCCAGGGCAGTGTGGAAGCGTTACTGCTGAAATATCCCCCGAACGGACAGCCTCTCCTGCACAGATCCCTGTGCTGGCAGCTAACCCTGCCTTGTTGTGTGTAGATGGGCCTTGTCTCCGTAATATGAGCACAGCGGCCAATAATTACATGCCGGTTTTTATAGTTCCTGGCTACCTGCTCTTTAAAATATTTTTCAGCGCAGTTCAGTTCCATCGGTGGTAAAAACTCCCCATCGGGCAAACAATCCAGACCGTCTTTATTACCGGAGATGCCGGCAAACTTTTCTACATAACTGTACCAGGGGGCAATATCTTTATAGCGGATCGGCCAGTCAACGGCATAACCATCCCGTGCAGGACCTTCAAAATCAAAATCGCTCCAGCGTTGTGTATGTCTTGCCCATAGCAATGATCTTCCTCCTACCTGGTTGCCACGGATCCAGTCAAATGGCTTTTGCTGCTCGTAAGGATGATCCTTATCATCTGCAAAAAAATGCTTTGAATCTTCCTGGTAATTATAACACCTGCTGAGTATGGGATTCTCCTCTTTCTCCTTGTCCGTTATCTCGCCCGCATATTGCAACTCCCAGGGCATCAGGTTGATAGTAGGATAATCCTTTACATGCTTTACATCTCTGCCTCTCTCTAATACGAGGGTTTTTAAACCTTTTTCACAAAGCTCTTTTGCCGCCCACCCTCCGCTTATGCCCGACCCAATGACGATGGCATCATACTCATGCTTTTTATTTTCTTCCTGCATATCCTTTTATACAATTTTATTATGGAGGTTGTCTGAACTTATTGAAGTTTAAACAGCTTCATTCACTTTAACACAGCCATTGTAATGGCCCGGAATCATGTTATACTTCTGCACTTTGGTTACATAGTATTCACTGTGCCTGTAGCCGGTAATAGTCAGCTCCCTGATCCCCTTTATACAGGTTTTCACATTTTTATCTGCCACACTATCTGAAGCTATGGACTTTAAGGTTTGCTCTTTTTCAAGACTGTTTTGCCTGCTCCAGGCTTTCCCGCTGTTTGCTTTAACAGTACTTTCAAAAGCTTTCAGTCCGGCCTTAAATGCCTGCTGGTAATCAGCGCTTCTGCAATCAGTAACCATTTTATGGATGAAATGCTGTACCCCCAGTTCCTTTGCGCCCGGCGTAGTTGTTGAAGGAATGATGGTGTCGGCAATATCGGCTAAAAGGCTCAGCTCCTGTTCGCTTAAAAAGCTTTCGCCTGAGGCGCCACCTTTACCAATACATTGCGGAAACAGCCATACAGCACCTCCGGTAATAAATAGGTACCTGATAGCAATTCTTCTCTTCATATTATTTCAATTCATTTTAAGATAAATAGTCATGAGTGCATAAAACTTTTTCGGCTCAAAATGTCGCCACAGCCGCCTAATATTTATCCCAGCACTTTATTACAATAATCAATACATTTCCTTACTTCAGTCACTGCATCAGCACCATCATATTCATATTCTACATGACAGGCAATAGGCCAGGCATTATCTCTTATCAGTTGTAGTGCTTCTGCCAGTGGTGTATCGCCCTTGCCAAACGGAACAGCCGGACCGTGATCTTTTTTGCGATCTTTTACATGAACACTCACAATTTTTTTATGGTGCTTTTTCATGAAATCCACCGGGTCAAAATTGGCAGCGGTAAAGTGGCCCAGGTCCAGGTTGATACAGATATAATCCGAAGCTCCTTCCATGCTTCGCATAAAGCTTTCAGGGGTGGCAAACTGGTCGGGATCTTCAATATGGTCATGATTATGCAGGCCTACTTTTATTTTATATTGTTGTGCAAACGGGTCTATTCTCACTACCTGGTCTGTTGTGGTGGAAGTAGTAATAGTATCAGTACCCAGGGCCCGCGCTATTTTAAACATGAGTTCGATATCCTGTTGAGAAAAATTGCGATTAAATTTTCCGTTGCACGACTGTATAGTAATGCCTGCGTCCCTTATCTTTTTGCCTATTGCCTCAATTTTATCCATGGTGATGGTAGCCCTCCACTTTTTCAGGCCTTCGGCATTTTTTTGAAGCTCTTCTGGCGTGGCATCTTCTCTCCATCTGAATTCGTAGGGTTCAATATGGCCGTTCCATAGCTCACAGTTGCTGATACCTAACTGCTGCATGGCTTTAATGGCTGCATCTAGATCCATGTTGCGAAAACTATAAGTTTGTACACCTATTATCACTTTATTGCCTTGGGCTGCACAGCTTTGCAGTGAACAGCTTAACGAAGGTGCTAATAGCACGCCAGCCATACTGCTTAGTGATAATTTTGCCCACTCCCGTCTCGATATATTGGACATGGCTTTTAAATTTTTGATACTATACTTTGTTTTGAACGAACAAAACCTGTGAAGTCTGTTGCCACAGTATAAAGATCTACACAACTCTCTGCGCTATTAATCGCCAGGGGTAGGATAAGCGTGTGAGGTGGTAATACCTCACACGGCAGATACCTGTCAGGATTTCCCCTTATTCCTGCACTACTTTTATCACTTTGCTGTATTCAAAGCTTCCGTCTTTATCTACCTGCTTAATGCGTATATAAAGGCTGCTGTTGCTATCTTCTACTGAGAAGCCATCATCTTTAGTACAACCTGCAATGCTTAATCCTATGCCTGCTGCTGCCAGCAGCATAAACAGGTGTTTTTTGCGGCGGCTAAGACCAAAACCAGCACTGCCTAACAGTAACATACCAATGCCTGCTGCCAGGGCACCGCCGTTTAAGCTACTGCTGAACTCATAGTTTAACTGTAATGATGAATTACCGGTTTCGGTTTTGGATATAACCTGCCCTATTTTAGTAAAGTCTTTGCCATTTACCGAGGCTTCTATTTCGAAATAGCTGTTATTGGTCTCGGTAAGGGTAGACCAGTTTACATTTAAAGTATTATTCCTGATAAAAGCGGTAATGTTCCCAAAAGTTACAGGTAGTAAATCCCCGGTGTTTTCAATAGCACCTACGTTAGATTGGGGGCTAGTTCTTCTTGTATTGCCCAAAAAATCACTGCTGACAAAGCTTTCATGCGTATAGGCGAATTTAAGATTATTATCATTTGCAGGGATAATATTGCTCAGCGTATTTATATCTGTAATACTGCCGGGCAGGTTAGTGTTGAAGTTAACATCGGCCGAATGGATAAAATTGTTACGGCTTGCTTTATAAGGATTGGCCGACCAATAATTGGTGACTGTCACGTTGTTGCTGGCAAAATTCTGAAAAAGGGTCTGGTCGCTTAAGCTTGTTCTTGCCAACTCAATATCGCTACTCAATTTACCTGCAGGAATACTAAAGATATTATTCCTGATATTAAAGTTGGTAAATGTGGTGGCATTGGAAAGGGTGGCGTTTGGAATAGACACACAGTTCAAAAGAGGCAGGGGCACGTTAGCGTCTGCATTAACATCTATTGCAGTATTGTTGACAATATAGATATTGGTATAAGTGTTAGTCCTGTCCGCAGGCCTGTCCGAAAAACCAAAGGTAATATTAGAACCGTGGAATATATTGTTGTAAGCATATATATTTTCTGCATCCCTCTCTACTACACCGCGCGGATTGAGGCCGGCAGTTTCAGGCGCATATTGTTCATTGGATATAGAGAGGTTGGGAGCAGCTCTTTTTACTGTAGGCTGATTGGTGTGCATTCTCCAATAAGTCCTGTCGCTCAACTGCCAGGCCTTGTTGTTTCTTAAAACGATGTCTTTAACATTGTCACAGTATAAATTCACACTGTAATTATTATGTACTTCGTTGCCTATGGCAGCCCCCCCGTTCATTTTACAGAAGTTCAGCCCTTCGCCCCAATTATTGTACACTTTGTTGTTCAGGAACGCAACATTGGTTGTGTATGATGTTTTAATTGCCGACACGAATGTACCCCCGGCAGTATGTTTCTGCCCGTTTATATTGTCCAAAACGGTATTGTAAACCACACAGTTTTCCACTACTGCACCATCGGTATCCGCAATGTAGATGCCATAGAAACCTATATTGTGGATGATTACATTTTTTATCAAAACATTGTTTTGACGGGCTCCGGCAACGTTATTATAAGCCTCATCTGTACGCAAATCTATAGCTCTTGAGTTGGGAGAGTTTCTGATAGTAAGGTTTTCGATAGAGATCCCTCTTCCGGCAAGTCTGATGATACCAGAACCTGCGTTAAGGCCAGTCATATTTGTTGCATCAAGTACCGTTTCTGTTGCATCGTTGGTTTCGCCTACGATGCTGATTTCCTTTGTAAGATCAGGACGCCAGTTAGCAGGATTTGAATAGGAACCGCCAAGATGGCGCCTGTAATTTCCATTACCGCCTCCATAATTATCGGGAAAAGGAGGCACACTACCAGACGGGGTGCCAAGGCCGTAATGCTGATAAACCCGATCGGCCGTAGTTAGCATGTGTACTCCCCTTGCAATAATTATCTGAGTGTGTTTCGCTGTACCGTTAGCTGCTATCTCGGCTTGTTGGGTAAGCGGATCCCACCATTGACATGCATCTCTTACCGCTGCCCATGTTTTTTTAGCTGTTGCTTTGGTAAGGCCATTGCCGGCATCGTTCCCGTTGGTGGGATCCCACCAAACAGTTGCGTGCACTGGTTTTAGTGTAACCGTAGTCGGTATATTAGGGGGTGTTTGCGCTGTGGCCGTATTTGCAAACCCGGCAAATACTACTGCCATAAATAATAAAATTGTTTTCATTTTTGCTCGATTTTTAAATTTTAAAAGGGGTATTTTCTTTGATTGATGCATGTGTTTTGTAGTTGATTTATTGTAAAAAGCTGAAGTATAAATTCATGCTTATTTTTCTTGCTTCTATGTTCTCGGTATTGTTATAGATATATTTCATTCCCTGCGGACCGGTATCTTCGGCTTTATTAAACTTGTTTCCTATGGCAGGTATAGCGTTTAAAAAAGAAACATCGCCTGAAGGGAAAATCATCTTATAATTGTCTTTATAATAACCGGTATAAGAATGAGGCGTATATAACCTTAAAAAAACATTGTCATCGCTGGTCATTACTCTAAAGGATTGACCATTCATTGAAAAATTGCACCAGTATATGTTTGAGTAGTACCCTTTAAACTCCGGGTATTCCCATGCTTCGCCGGTTTCGGTGCCATTGTATTTTTTGTTCCAGATGCCGAATTGTGTTCCTTTCATACGGTTTCTCCATACCCGGTAAGGACCGTTACCTAAGTACTGTACAGACTGCACAGTGTTTTCAGGCAGTGAGAAAGAAACACCTGCGTAGTCCCCATAAAAGCTATTGGGGAAGTAAGCAACTGTCAGCTGCAGCCAGCCATTGGGATACACCTGCCAGGTTATTTTATTCCCTTTGTCTTTTACGCTTTGTGTCAGCACCAGTGTATCACCTTTGTAATAGTATTCAACAGGAGCATTGTTATTATCTGCCCCCTGTAGCCAGGGGCCATTGTTGAATGGCAGCTCACCTTTGGGTGTACGCACCTTTTTCAAAATGCCTTTTTCGCTGATGACGAATTCTGTATTTTTTACCGAAATGAGGTAGACGGAATCCGCCTTGCTGATTTTCGGACGCTCATTATTACTGCCCGCATCCAGTTTTTTTGCCGCCATTGTTGCAGGAGCGGTGACTGGAAAACTCCAGGTGAACAGTTCCCTGCCCGATGGATCGTTTATAGCTACATACAACGCATCGTACTGTTGCCAGTTTGCAGGCAGGTTTAATTGCAGGGCTCCTTTATTGAGAGGTAAAATGTCCGGTGCTGTAATGGTTCCTGAAGCTGAATCACCGGGGGTATCAATTTTTTTCAGCTTCCAGGAAAAAGAACAGTCCTTTGTATTGGTAAAATGGTAGCGATTCTCTATTTGCAATATGCCATTAAACGATGGCGTTATATTTTTCTTTTCTATCACAACCGGGCTCCATATTTCTTTAATGGCAAAGAAGCTGCCTTCTTTTTCACGGTATGGCCCTACAACTCCATCAGGAGCTCTATCTCCATCGGTATCTATCCAGCCGTTTTTATCAGTGCGTACAATGCCTTCATCTGCATAAGCCCATAAAAAGCCTCCTGCAGCAAGCGAGTTACTCCACATCGCTTTCCAGTAGTCATCTAACCCCGCGCCGCCGCCACCATCGTACATGCTGTGTAAAAATTCGGTAGGCAGCAGTATATCTGTCCCCTGGTTGTAGCTGTTAATGCCGTAATTGTATT
Organism: Niabella sp.; assembly: GCA_049841335.1. Taxonomy (GTDB): domain Bacteria; phylum Bacteroidota; class Bacteroidia; order Chitinophagales; family Chitinophagaceae; genus Niabella. The sequence goes on from JASGDI010000017.1 coordinate 8,195, forward strand.
CCCTGTAATGCTGCGTTTCTATACCGCCAAACAAATACCAGGGATGAATGACGGCTCTGTTTTGCAGGTCGTACTTTTTATACAGCGGCACCAGCTCAAAATTATGTCCGCCCTCATTGCCGTTGGCCCATAATATAATGCTTGGGTGATTGGCATCGGCTTCCAGCATTTCTTTTACCAGCTTAGCGCCTATTTCCGTATCATATTTTTTTTGCCAGCCGGCCAGCTCATCTATCACGTATAACCCCAGCGAATCGCAGGCATCGAGGAAGTGCTGGTCAGGCGGATAGTGTGACATGCGAACCGCATTCATGTTCATTTCTTTTATCAGCAGCACATCTTTAATACTTAGTTTCTTAGATGTAGTGCGACCGGAAGAGGGGTAGAACGAATGCCTGCCGATACCTTTCAGCTTTATTTTTACTCCATTTATATAAATGCCATCTTTTTCTCTTACTTCAATAGTTCTGAAACCAAATTTTTGCTTTACCTGGTGCGCAGCTTTATTACCGTGGTAAATAGTGTAAACAGCTGTATAGAGATGCGGAGTCTCGGAGGTCCACAGCCTGGGGGTTTGGGTTTGCGTTGTTATTTCTGCAATGCCATCCTTTATATCAACCTGGTGCTCGCTTTCAGATACCGGGTTGTTTTTATCATCCAATACCTGCACGGTCAGCCTGTTTGCTTTTCCGGCAATTGTTACTTTAGAAACCAGTTTTCCCGATGCCATGCCATTTAATGCAACAGCCGATATATGATTTTGCTGTGGTAATGCTTCCAGGTAAACAGGGCGATAAATACCACCGAAGATCCAGTAGTCTGCATGGCGCTCAGCAAGATTAACTGATGGATTAGTTGATTCTTTTGAAACGGTTACTTCCAGTGTATTTATACTTCCATACCGCAGCAGCGCTGATATATCGTACCTGAAAATATAAAAGGCGCCCTGGTGCACCGGGCCGGCAGATGTACCGTTGATTTTTACTTCGGCATCTGTCATTACACCTTCAAAAACAATATTGACCTTTTTATTGCGCCAGTCTTTGGGAACAGTGAACCGGTATTTGTAAAGCCCCTGCTCTTTGCCTCTCACGCTGTCTTTAGCATGTCCGTAATCATATTTTCCAAAACCCTGCAGTTCCCAGTTAGAAGGCACTTTGATTTTTGTCCACCTGCCCGAGTTCCTGCCTTCAGTACAATAGAAATCCCACAGTACCCCATCTTCATTTCCCAGGCCGGAGAGGTATTTCAGCTCTATAGCAGGCTGTGCATACACCAGGCTGGCAATGCTCATTACCCCAACCAACAGTATGATTTTTATTTTCATCAGCAAAACGTTTACAAATTTTTTATTGCATAGGAGGTCATCTGATATGCACCGGTAGCCGGCTCCATTCTCCCCTGTGTTCTTTCCCCTCTGGGGAATAAAAAGGGACTGGGGGTGGGAGTGAGGCCTCAACAGGCATGAGAGACTCCCCTGCCTCTAAGAGGAGTCAAAACATGCGCTGTTGTTTACCGCTGCGTATCAATAAAAGAAGAACGGCGGCTAATTCACTGTGATCGTTATATTCATGGTAACCACGGTACGGTCATACTCGCTGTCGTACGTAATACGGGCGTTTTTGTAACCGCTTCCGGAATAGTTTTTCCTGCCTACGCTTGTTGCTACCAATGTAACGGTGTAAGTGCCTGCGGCAGGGTATTTATAACTGTATGTTTTGTTAATAGCATTGGGATCTATACCTACTCCGGTAGCATAGCCATCTTCAGGTAAAGGCAGAGCCTCTACGGTGAAGAATGCTGTAATATCTGCCACCGAATAGCCTGTGATACCTGGCGTTATTTCGTAATTATGGTATTCCCTTATCAGCTCTTCCACGTGGCTCATCCCGTCGTAATGTTTGCCTATCATGGCCTGTATCTTGCCAAGCCTTTCGGGGGTTATGTTATCTCTGATCTTTGCTTCGGCCTTCATCTCGTCAAATTTTGCCTGTGTGAGGTACACCACTTCGGTGGTGATATCCTTGCCGGGCGTGAGGGCTGCCCTGCTTTTTTCGTACTCATGGCCATTATCCCCTGTATAGATGGCAAAGCCATCGGCCAGGCCGTTTATGGTAAAAGTTACCGTATCACCCACCGCTACAGATGTTTTTGAAGCGGTGAAGGAAATATCAGGCACGTCAACAGACTTGCTGCACGACGCTAAAACAAAGACGGTAAATAAAAGGTATATATAATTCAATTTCGTTTTCATGATATTCTTTTTTTTAAAACCATTTTTTAATAACCCGGATTTTGTGTCAGCTTGGGGTTGGCCTGAATTTCAGCAGCCGGAACAGGCATCAGGTAATGTTTTTGGCTAACATACAGGTGCGCATAATACTCAGGTTCCGGCCCCCAGAATATTTCGGGATGGTTTGTTGTACCCACATATTTGATAGCATCAATCAGTCGGCCCCAGCGTTGCAAATCGAAGTACCGGCAGAACTCATCGGCCATTTCTCTTGCCCTTTCCTTGAAAAGATATTCTTTGAACGAAGTATAATTATAGGCAGACAACTGCAATGGCGGTACCCTTGTTTCGTTGAGATTGAGCACTCTTGGGAAAACATCGTCATGTACGGTACCCGTGTTGGTCCTGGAAGCCCTTTTCCTCAGCTCGTTTACTGCTGAAATGGCGATAGCGTTCGGGTTATTGTTGATTTCGTTCTGAGCTTCGGCCACAATCAGGTACATTTCGCCCAATCGCAATACAGGTACCTGTATGCCGTAATCCCCGGTACCGGTATAGGGCTGTCTTAGCGGAAACTGGCGCCATTTGCCATGCCTCCACCGCCAGTGGTTGGGACTGGCATTGTCTAAGACCACATAATTGCTGCCCACCTGGCTAATGCCATTTGTGTTAGGTACGGTCCATTTCTTTCTCACGGAATCACCTGCTTCGTAATAATAAAGACCGAAGTTGGCAGTCATAGGCTCGGCGTAGGAAGCGCCCAAATGCAGATAGTTGGGGCCTGATGATGGTATACCCAGGTACATCGGTATCATAGTTCCTTCGCCGTATGCGCCCAGGCCTGCGCCCGATTTGTGCTGAACGGCAAAGATCACTTCAGTGTTGGAGTTGTCATTTTTGCGCCAAACATCAGGGAAATAAGGCTCCAGCGCATATCCCGAATTAATGACCGTGCTGGCATAGTTGTACGCCTGTGTATAGTCGGTCCTGCCATCCCCGGTGCCATCACGCTTTGCAATGCTTGCCCTGTACAGGTATATCTGCGCCAGTAATGCCTGAGCAGCTCCTTTAGAGGCTTCTCCTTTTCTGAAAGCATCGCCGCCAACTGCCTGGCCTTTTGCAGGTAATTTTGCCTCGCAGAACTCCAGGTCTTTAATGATCTGTGCATAAACATTGGCTACCGGCGTTCTTGGAATCTGAATCTCCTCCAGGTTGGACGATTTTACTGCTGACAAAGGCATCGGGATATCGCCCCATAGCCGGAGGCAGTTAAAAAACATCAGCGAGCGTAAAAACAGGGCTTCGGCTCTGTATTTGTCTTTCAGCTCATCGCTCATAGGCACTTTATCTACATTGTCCAGAAACATATTGGCACGGTTAACTACATCATAGCTGTACACCCAGAAGCCATACACCTGGCTGCTGTTGGCATTCAGTGTATATATGGACACATCTTCGAAGAAAGCGGCAGTCCATGTTTTGTTGATGTCGCTGCCCAACATGTTCAGCAGTGAAAAGCTATATATGCCAAAGAAATTTTCAGTGCCCGGATCGCCCCAACCCCTGTCCTGCAAACCATCATACACTCCGTCCAGTACCAGCCTTGCCGACTCTTTGGTGTCAAAACTGTTTTCGGGTGCTAAGGTGGTAACAGGCACTTCTTTCAAAAAATCTTTACTGCAACTGTTAAGGGCGAGTAAGAACCCTGAAAGTATGATAAAGTATAATATATTTTTCATGTCAAAATCTCGTTTAAATTAAAAAGAAGCATTAATACCTAACTGAAACTGCCTGGTGCGGGGATAACCACCCAGGTCCATGCCCGGCGCCAGCTTGGCCGTCATTGTATTGCCGGCGCTGATTTCGGGGTCGTACCAGCTATACCGTGTAATCAAAAAGGCATTTCTTACGTTGAAGAAAACCTTTAAGCTTCTTACTTTCATCCTTTCGGCTGTTTTGCCGGGTATGGAGTATCCTAATGAAATACGATCGCAGCGCAGAAACGAGCCATCTTCCACATACTCGCTGTGCATAAAGGCCCTGCGGGACACTTTGCTAACACCTACATAGTTATTCATAGGCACTTTGTGCTGCCACATGTTATCCACGTTCACTTTCAGATTGTTGGAGGCTAAGCCCAGATCTGCAAAATCACCAATATTGGCATTGACCACATCATTGCCATAAATAGCCCGCAAAACAATGCCCAAATCAAAGTTTTTGTAAGTAAAGTTGTTTACAAAACCCGCAATGAATTTTGGTTCGGTATAGGCAATCGGCACCCTGTCCAGAGCATTCACTATGCCATCGCCGTTGACATCTGCAAATTTCATTTGCCCCAGCAACTGCTCTCCTATGAGATTGATAACATTGTTGACAGACGAATGGGCAATTTCAGTATAGGTATTGTAAACCCCGTCGCCGATATAGCCGTAAAATACACCCAGGGGCATGCCCTCTTTGAGCATGATGTTGTTCTGTACCCCATTGGCTACCGGGTAGCTGTACAACTGCATTGGCGCATCTCCCAGCTTCAATATTTTACTGCGGTTGAAGGAAATGTTGAAATCAGTGCTCCATCTGAAGCTCTTGTTCCTGATGTTTACCGTATTTAAAGTAATCTCCAAACCTTTGTTGCGGATAGCGCCAATGTTCTTGATCGCCTTTTTATAGCCCGATGTGGTAGGCAATTGCACCTCAAACAGCAGGTCGGTGGTGTGCTTATCGTACACATCTGCTGTCAGGTTGATGCGGTCATTCAAAAAGCCTAAGTCCAATCCTATATTGTGTTGTGTGGTGGTTTCCCATCTGAGGTCCTGGTTGCTTAAACCCGAGGGAACAATAGCGGTAGCGAAGTCGTCGTCAAAAACAGACATATCTGTTGCGTATGATGCCAGGGAAACGAAGGGAGGAATCTGGCTGTTGCCTGTGATACCCCAGCCGTACCTTATTTTAAAGGAGGATACCAGGTCTAGCCTGCTCATAAAGTTTTCCTTATCTATCCTCCACGCCAAACCCACTGCAGGGAAATTGGCATACTTGTTATTGGCTCCAAATTTAGAAGAGCCGTCTCTTCTGATGGAGGCGTTGATCAGGTATTTGTTGGCGTAGTCATAGTTGATACGGCCAATGTATGAGAGGTAATGCTCCGGGTTATCCACAATAACAGGTTTGGCCAGGTTGCCTGCCATCTGCAGGTTATTCACTCCCAATAATTCGGTAGAAAAGTCTTCGGCTGCCTGTGTGTATGAATAGTCCCTGTATCCTTTGGTTTCAAACACAGCCAATGCGTTAAGGGTGTGCTTCTCGTTGAATGTTTTAACGTAGTTTAACCTTGAATTTTGGTACCAGCTATTCATAGAGCCCTTTTGCACCTGGGCCCTGCCGTTCACGGTAAAGCCCTGCCTGGTAGAAGACGGATAGAATAGCGCATAGTCATATGCTACCCTGTCTGCACCATACATGAAATCGAATGTAAGGCCCTGCAGTATTTTATATTGCAGGTTAAGCTGAGGCTGTACCCTTTCTGAGATACGGTTCTTGGTGGATTCGTACAATACAGCATGCAGGTTGTTGTCTAAAAAATTTTGTTCGGCACTGGCCGTATAAGCATCTGATGCCAATCCCGGAGCTGCCAGTCCTAAAGAGAAGGGGCTCATCATGATGGCTGTTTTGAAGAGCGACTGCTCCCTTGCGTATTCCTGCATAAATCCATCACGCTCGGTATTGCTGTAAAACATTTTAAAACCAACAGTCAGTCTTTTACCGATGTTCTGATCGAGCTTTATTCTTCCTGAATATCTTCTGTAATTGGACTCTTTAATAATGCCGTTCTCGGTATAATAGTTAAGATTTACGCTGTACACAGTGCTGCTGCCGCCACCACGTATGCCCAGGTCGGCATTGAACATATTGCCCGGGTGTAAAATTTCGTTCATCCAGTTCTTACCTTCTGCGGGATCTTTTTCCTGCCAGCCCGGTATGGCCAGGCGTTGTTCTACCGTTTGATTCAACGCATGGATTTTATAGGCAATATATTCCTCAGGATTTAAAACCCGTAACTGTTTTAAAGGTTGCGTTATACCGGTATAAACCGAAAAATCTGTAACCGGTTTAGCATTCAGATGTCCCTTTTTGGTGGTAACCAGTATAACACCGTTTGCTCCCTCCGCTCCGTAAATAGCGGTGGCGGAAGCGTCTTTTAAAATTTCAACAGAAATGATGTCGGAAGGGTTAATATCGCTCATTGGATTGTGGTCTAAACCAAAGGCGGGCGAAATAGGGAACCCATCAATTACATATAAGGGCTGGTTCCCTGCAGTTAGTGTGCTTCCTCCCCTTATTTTTATTTGAACGCCTCCACCTGGCGAACCATCAGTTGCAGTAACCTGTACACCGGCTATACGGCCCGACAGGGCGTCCTGGAACGTAGCAGTAGCTGCTTTGGCAATTTCATCGCCTTTCAGGCTGCCTACGGCGCCAACAAGGTCTCGCCGCTTAACTGTGCCGTATCCTATCACCAGCACATCATCCATGCTGGTATCTTCCCTTTTTAAAATGATGTTCCAGTCGGTTTTGTTATTCACCTGCACTTCCTGAGGTATATAGCCTACGCTGGTTATAACCAGCACTGCCAGGTTATCTTTTACTTCAATGGAAAAGCTGCCATCGTCTGCCGAAGTAGTACCGTTGGTGGTGCCTTTTTCTACAATGCTTACACCGGAAACGGGCGCCCCGGAGGCATCTGATATTTTTCCTGTTATGGGGATAGCCACAGTGTAGTTCACATCTTCTCCTACTACTACCACCAGGTCGTTGCTTAATTTTTTGTATGAAAGCGTTGTTGATTTAAGCAGCGTTTGCATTACATAATCTATGTCTGCGTTTTTGGCATATAAATCCATTTTGTCTGGAATAGTGGCTACTTCAGTACCATATACAAACCTGTAATCAGACCTGTTTTCGATAGCTTTTAAAATACCGGTGATGGTAGCACCTTTCATATTAAGACTAATTCTTTTCTGAGAAAAAGTGTTAATAGCCAGCGATTGAAAGGAAAAGAAAAAACAAAGAAATAAGACAAGCTTCATTATCAATAAGCATTTGATAACATACCTTGGCCACTTGATAGCCAGGCAATCAAAATATTTCATAACTTTGAAATGGTTTTAAGTAAAATAATATTGCTTCGCTGCAATGTTTTTGCTTCATAGCGGAAAATGGGTCCAAGCATTTTCCGCTTTTTTACAAATTCTCAATCGTTTTAAGTTTCTTTCCTCATAATGGTTTTTAGCTTTTATCGTTAGTAAATATTTTACCTGATCTCAATGGTGTTGTTTTTATAAGAGTATTGAAACCTGCCGGCAAGCTGTATGGCTTCTAATACTTCATCCACGCTTTTGTTTTCAAACACACCGCTGAACCGTTTGCTTTTCAGGTGGTGGTTGTAGATCTTTACCTCTACACCGTACCAGCGTTCCAGCTCACGGGCTATATTTTCAAATGGCTCCTGGTCAAACGCCAGCTTATTCTGAACCCATATAGTTTCCACAGAGCTGGAATCTGCAATGGGTTTAATGGTGCTGACCGCAATTTCGGGCAGGGTTTCTGCTTCGGTTTTGGTTCTGTTAATATTTTTTACCACTATTTTTTCGGAGGGTTTCAGAAAAATATTTTTACCCTCCCTTTGGTTCAGCGCTACTTCTATTGCCCCTCTTATTAAAGTGGCCTGTGCATTGGCATCGCCGCTATAAGCTTTTACATTAAATGCCGTACCCAGCACTTTTATATCAAAAGCATCGGTATGCACAATAAAAGGATGCGCTTTATCGTGGGCTACATCAAAATAGGCTTCGCCGGAAAGGAAAACATCTCTTGTAGTTACCCCAAAATCTTTTTGATAAGAAAGCCGGGTATCCCCGTTTATCCAGACTTTGGTTCCATCAGGCAATACTACCGAAGATTTTGAGCCTTTGGTTGTTACGGCAGCAATGGTATTATCTTCGCTGGGAACAGTGGCAGGCTTCCTGTCCATTATTATGGAAATGCCTAACACTACAATAAGTGCAAACGAAGCTGCAATGGCCAGACGGCCTATGTAGCGTACTTTAACGGCTCTTTTTTCAGGTGAACCGACAGGACTGTGGCTGCTTATTTTGGAATGCAGCCTGTCAAAGGCTGCTTCTGTTTTTTGTTGCGAAACCCCTTCAAAAGAAAGCGGCTCGTCAAAGAACTGCTCCAGCGAATCGTTGATGATATTATACTCCGGGTACTGCTGCAATAGCTGGTTCAGCTCGTGCAACTCCTGCAGGGAAATATTCCCCGCTTTTTTTTTATTAAATAATATTACAAGTTTTTTAGTATCCATACATCTGCCTGCTTATGATAGACAGGCGAAGTACGTGATATACCTAAAGCAAATGCAAAAATTATTTTATTTTTTTTCTGAAGTAAAAAGAAGAAAATTCTGGAAGGGCGCTTTTAAGGCCTTCCACGATCCTGGATAGCGCAATAGTCATCTGCGCATTTACAGTACGGGGAGAAATATTCAGCAGTTGGGCTACTTCATCGTAACTGAGCTTTTCTTCCTTGACCAGCCTGAAGATCAACCGGCATTTTGGGGGCAGTGTGTTCACGATCTCCAATATCAGGCGTAAGTTCTCGGCATTTATAAGGTCAGATTCGGGTGTTTGAAAACTGTAGGTGAACTTTTCTATTTCCTCGTCATTATTGCTGACAAACTTTTTATTTTTTTGTAAAAGATTGATGCACCCGTTTTTGGCGGAAGTGTACAAATAATGTGAGAAATTCTGGATAGCGGGCAATTGTGCACGGGCCTCCCATATTTTCAGGAATACATTTTCTACCACTTCTTCAGCATCCTCGGTACTTTTTACAATAGAGCAGGCATAGGAAAGCAGCCCCGGATAGAAGTGCTGGAACAGCTCTTTAAAAGCCTGCTCATCATCATTTTCTGATATAGAGATAATAATATTTGACAGTAAAAAACCGGACACTTGCTATTAGAATAATTATTTATTGTAAACCAGGATATCACCAAAGCAATATTTCCTGGGAAAAGTTTTCCTGCCTTTTATGCGCACCAAAAATATAAATAATTTAAGATTAGCCGATTTTTTTAGTAGGTAATAAGGACTGAGGGCTCTGCGAAACTTTAAGTTTCGCAGTATGATGCTATTGCCAAAGGGCAATAATTTGTATTAATTAAACTGTGCATTGCCAAAGGTTATAATATTCTACACTGGGCTGCCACACTATGATTTGTTTTGTCAGGAACGAGGACGACAACATTCACTCAATGGGTAATATTATGTAGTTCCTAAACTTTTTTCTTTATATGTCTTTACTTATATAATAAAATTCCTTTAGAGCCTGATATTTGCTTCTACCCGTATTCATGGTTCCGATAGCGAAAAACTGCGTTTAAATGCTACTGAAGCATCTTTTGTAAACAATCTTGGTTAATAGCTAATGAACAATGTATAGAAGCTAGAGTTTTAATTAATAAATTTTTTTACTAATTATGGTTTATTAAATTAATTTATTTATATTTGAGCAAAACTTTAACAATTGTATTTGCAAAATATAGACCATATAAATAAGTGCGACATGCTGGTGGATTACTCCCATATTTACAAAACCGAGCTGCTGGATAATGTGCTCCCTTTTTGGATAGAGCACAGTATAGATACTGTTAACGGAGGCTATTTTACATGTCTTGACCGTAACGGGCAGGTGTTTGATACCGATAAATTTATGTGGTTACAGGGCCGGCAGGTGTGGTGTTTCAGCTTCTTTTATAATCATATTGAGCCCCGGCAGGAATGGTTGCAAACGGCATTAAAAGGGGCCGGATTCATGGAAAAATTTGGTCGTGATGAAAAAGGAAACTGGTATTTTTCATTAACTGCCGGGGGAAAACCCCTGGTGCAGCCTTACAATATTTTCAGCGATTGTTTTGCCGCCATGGCTTTTTCCGAACTGTACAAAGCCCTCCCGGAAGAAAGATATAAAAAAATAGCCATTGAGACTTTTGATAACATTTTAAACCGGCAGGAGAACTGGAAGGGCCAATATAACAAAGCCTACCCCGGCACACGCCCTCTAAAGAACTTCAGTTTGCCCATGATATTATGTAACCTGACGCTTGAAATGGAGCCCCTGCTGGGAAAAGAGAAGGTGAATGAGTTTGTTCCATTGATCATACGGGAAGTGATGGATGATTTTTATCAGCCCGATACAGGATTAGTATTAGAGAACATTGCTCCTGACGGCTCTTTTGTTGACTCTTTTGAAGGCCGGCTGATCAACCCCGGGCATGCTATTGAAGCCATGTGGTTTATTATGGATCTGGGAAAACGAATTGGCAATGAAGAACTGGTAAAAACCGCTTGTGAAAGAATGCTGCGCATGCTTGAATATGGATGGGACAATGATTTCGGCGGTATATTTTATTTCCTTGATATTAAACAAAAGCCACCTCAGCAATTGGAATGGGATCAGAAATTATGGTGGGTGCATGTTGAAACATTGGTTGCTTTAGCTAAAGGATACAGGTTTACAGGAAATGAGCAATGTGCTGAATGGTTTACAAAAGTACATGATTATACCTGGCAGCATTTTAAAGATCTGGATTACAAAGAATGGTTTGGATATCTTAACAGGAGAGGCGAAGTGCTGTTGCCCCTGAAAGGCGGGAAGTGGAAAGGATGTTTTCATGTACCACGGGCCTTGTACCAGGTTTGGAAAACATTGGAGCAATAAAGCTTAATATATTTCAGACAGGTGCATTATGCCATACGTTGATGTAAAGCCTATTTATTTCATTTAGGGAAAACAGGTCATCACTGATACTTTAAAATAAACTTTTTAAATTAAACACAAGGTTATGAGAAGATCAATTCTTTCGTTTCTTGTTATTTGCTGTTGCCTCCCTGCATTGGCACAGCAAACCCAGATAAAGGGAAGCGTACAAAACATGGAAGGCAAGCCCGTTGCCGGGGCCTCGGTGGTTTTGAAAGGAGCATCCACGGGGACAATGAGCGATGAGCAGGGTATTTTTTCGATTCGTGCAGAAATTGGTGATGTATTGCAGATCACGAGCATAAACTATGCACCATCGGAAATTACGGTAACATCAGGAAATGTAACCGTAACCTTGTCCGAAAGCGGGCAGTCCATGTCGGAAGTAGTGGTGGTAGGGTACGGCACGCAAAGAAGGGGAAGCATCACCGGCTCCGTTTCTTCGATAACCGATAAAGAAATACTCAAAGTACCTCCTGTGGGTATTACAAATGTTCTGGGGTCCAGGGTTGCGGGTGTAACCATGCTGCAGCAGTCTGGTCAGCCTGGTGCCGATGCGGCATCATTACTGGTGCGCGGTGAAGGCGCCACTTATATTGTAGACGGTGTGGTGCGCAGCATTAATGAAATTGATCCTAACGAAATAGAGTCTATTTCTGTTTTGAAGGACGCGACATCCGCATCTATATACGGATTAAATGCAACCTCTGTAGTAATTGTAACCACAAAAAAGGGTGCCGGCGGAAAACTGAACATATCCTATAGCGGTTCATACGGTACTAGCCAGAATGCACGGCAAATAGAATGGTTAGATGCTCCTGGCTATGCTTATTATTATAACCAGGCCAGGGTCCTGGACGGAGATCAGCCTGTTTTTAACGCCGATATAATACAGAAAATGATTGATGGAGTTGATGGATGGGGTAATACGAACTGGTACAAAAAAGTTTTTGGCGAAGGAAATACGGTGCACAATAATATAAGCGCATCCGGCGGTAACGAAAAAGTGAAGTTTTTTACTTCAGTAGGAGCCTTTTCGCAAAAGGGCAACGTAGACAAATTCAATTATGACAGGTACAACCTGCGTGCAAATATTGATGCTAATATATCAAGCAGCATAAAAATGATATTGGGTATTGGCGGGCGCGTAGAAAACAGGGACAATCCCCGGTATTCGGCCAACCCTAATGACTGGCACAATATACCCCAGCAGGCAGTAAGGGCAGTACCCTATTTCCCTGAACGGGTTACAATTGACGGGGTTGAGTATTATACTTCTACACCCACCGCTTCTTCACCGGTTAGCCCGCTGGCAGCCATCAATGAATCAGGCTACGCAAGATCAAATAATAACTATATACAATCAAACCTGACATTGGTGTACAATGCACCATGGCTGAAAGGGCTGTCGTTTAAGTTTATGGGCGCTTATGACAAACTGTTCCAGTTTGCAAAATCGCTGGCAATACCTTATAAAACAATGCTGGCTAGCCTGCCCAATGCAACAACACAAGCAATAGACTACCGGGTTTTTATGGATAACTCGGGCAATATTTCTTTAACCGAATCTGCCTATAATTCAACAAACGTAGTAACCCAATCCAGTATCAACTTTGATCGCGCTTTTGATAAACACAGGATCACTTTTCTTGGACTGGCAGAAACCAGGAACGCATTTAGCAATACGCTGGGCGTTACGGGATATGGCCTGGACTTTCTTGAGTTGGATGAATTGAGTAAAATAACCAATCTTTCAGGTAACGGAAGCGAGCGCATTCCTTCCTTAAGTGGATCCAGCGGCCAGTCCAGGCTGATAGGTTATGTAGGAAGGCTTAATTATGATTTTGACGGGCGTTACCTGGCAGAGGTATCCATAAGGAGAGATGGAAGCTATTTGTTTAGTGGCATGAACGGTTCGCGCTGGATCAATTTACCCGCAGCATCTTTAGGGTGGAGGATAGATAATGAGCAGTGGTTTGAATCGGAATGGATTAATACGCTTAAGCTCAGGGGTGGTATTGGCAAAACTGCTACTTCGGCAGTTAACGCTTTCCAGTATCTGAACCTGATGACCCTGGCTTCAAACCAGGAGATGATTGGCGGGGCCAGCCAG
>JASGDI010000018.1:0-4174 GCA_049841335.1 Niabella sp.
ATACATTACAATAACAAATTTAATGAGGATAAGCAGAGCCTTAATGCCGGGTACAGGGTTACCAAAATAAATGCCCCTACCCGTACTAAAACATATGCAAGGAATTTTCTGCCCGATTCTACATGGCTGAACTATAATGATAACAGCTCATACAGTTCTAATTTAAAACAGGGTGCCAACCTGATTTTTGAGACCAAGCTGGACTCAATGAATACCCTGAAGCTGACAGCACAGGGGAATACGAACAATAATGAGTCTGATTATAATTATTATAACGAAAACAGGAGTGTGGACAGTGCATTTATCAATACCAACAGCCGGGAGGGAAAGAACAAAACAGATAATCAGAACATAAGTGCTAATCTGCTTTGGATGCACAAGTTCAAAAAGCTGTACAGGACCATCTCTGTCAATGGGGGCTTTAATCATACCGAATCTAAGGGAGAGGCGTTGCTGTATTCAAAGCTGGACTTCTATAAAAACGGGATCATAGACAGTACCGCTATCATAGATCAGAATACATTGTCTGACAATGTATCGAATAATGTGAATACACGTATTGCTTATACAGAGCCTTTATTAAAGGATGTTTACCTGGAGCTGAACTATGCGTTTAACCTGGGTAAAAATACTAACGACAGGAATGTTTATGCAAACAATGCAGGTAATTATAATAATCTCATAGATTCGCTTAGTAATAATTATGAGTTTAACTCCATAAGTAATGCGCCGGGGGTGGGCTTCAGGTTCAGTAAAAAGAAAATAAATCTTTCAGTTGGGACGTCTGCGGCATTCACCACGTATGAGCAGGTAGATCTTACAAGGAATATAACAAGGGATTACAGTTTCGTGAACCATAACCCCAGAGCCAATATAACCTACAAGATAAAGCCAAGCGAAACAGTAAACTTTTATTATAACGGGTACGGACGGGCGCCCTCCCTGGACCAACTGCAGCCGATACCTAACAATTCAGACCCTTTGAATATTTATGTGGGTAATCCTTCTTTGCACCCTTCTTTCAATCATAATTTCAGCGTTTACTATAACAGTTTTAAAATGCTGACTGAAAGAAATATATGGGCGTATATGAATTATAATTTTACACAAAACGCGTTTGTACAGTTTAGTGAATTTAATGAAGGGGTGCGCAGGTTCTATACTGTAAACACCAATGGAGTAGCCAATTTTAATTCCAACATCAGCTATGGATTTAAACTGAAAAGCCTGGGAATGCGGTTAGGATTTAGCGGAGGATATAACTTTAACCGGAATGTTGATTTTGTGAGCAATTTTACTTCAAACAACGGGCAGGGACAAAAGAATATCAGTACTACAAACGGCTACAGGTTCAGTGTAGATATTTATAAAAGCGTAGACGGGAAATACGATTTTGGTCTTTCTCCCAATGCCGCTTACAATGTTACAAAAGCTACTGTAAATACTTCTGCCAATGCAGAGTACTGGAGGGGCGGCGCCAATTTATGGGGTAATGTGCAGCTGCCGCTGAAGTTTGAGATCAGGACCGACCTGGATGCCAATTTTGTACAAAAAGACCCCCGGTTCCCGGCTAATAATAATTATGTTATCTGGAATGGCTTCCTTACCAAGAAGATGTATAAGGACCAGTTTGAGCTAAGGTTTTCGGTATATGATATCCTGAATCAAAACAGGGGATATAACCGGAACTTCAGCAGCTATAGCTTTACAGAAACCTATCGTACCATCCTGCAAAGGTTCTGGCTGGTTTCTTTTGTATGGAATATTACTAAAAACGGTGCAACAGCACCATCAAAATAAATATATAGGATGAAAAACTTATTTTTAATTGCTTTGATCTTTTGTACAGGGATCGTACAAGCCCAGAAGTTTATTACCAGTGGTACAATAGAATTTGAAGTGAAGACCAACCTGCACAGATCTCTTAACGACAGGTGGGGTGATGAAAATGGCGATTGGGTAAAGCAGATTATTGCGGCACAACCACAATTCACGGTAAGCTACTATAAGTATAATTTTAATGGGGATAAGGCCACTTACCAGTACGACAGGTCCGGCGATACTAAAAAGCCCACTCCCTGGCTAACCAATGTTAACGAGGATGATTTCTGGTATAACGATTATCAAAGCAGGAGGTTTGTTAACCAGAAGGCTATAGACGATAATTATATCATTTCCGGGGACCTGAAGGAGATCAGGTGGAAATTATACCCGGATGATATAACCACTATAGCCGGCTTTAACTGCAGGCGTGCCAGCACAATATTATTTGATAGTGTGTATGTGTTTGCGTATTATACCGATGAAATTACGGTAAGCGGTGGTCCCATGAGCCTGAACGGATTACCGGGAATGATTCTGGGGGTAACCATTCCCCGTTTATACACCAGTTGGATCGCTACAACGCTCACGCTTAGCCAGCCAGCCATTAAGGAACCTGTAAAAGGTAAAAAGAAAAGCGAAACAGAGTTAATGCAAATCCTGACGGAAGTAGGAAAGTCGCGTGCGAAGGAATGGAAGAATGCTACCAGGTGGATGAATCCAATGATCTGGCGAACGTTCTTATAGCTGCTCCTTATATAGCAACCTCATGTTATGCGTGGTTTGCTGTTTTACGAGGAACTGTTTTCCTTCGGCATACTTATGCAGTGAATCATCATCATAATGTCGGATCGTTAATAATGTTACCCCTGGCGTTACCTGCACATCAAAGTTTTGGGCAGCCTCTGCTGCAAACTGGCTTATTTTTTCTTCGCGGTTATCAAAAGCATAAATAATACTGATAGCGCCGTTCTGGGTAAGGGTAGGGGTGATGAACAGTTTCTCAAACAGTTCATACAATACTTCTGTATTGTGCTCCCCGATAAAAGAAAAGTCTTTCGACTTTAATTCGATCATTACCTGGTTGCGCTTGATAACAACAATGGGGGGCAGGTTCTTACTACTGGTATTATGAATGATAGTTCCTGGTAAAGCCGCATCCAGGAAGCATTTTACATAAAGCGGTATGTTTTTGTTTTGTAAAGGTTTTATGGTTTTGGGGTGAATGACCTGGGCGCCATAATAAGCCATTTCAATTACTTCTGCATAGCTCAGCTCATGCAGGGGCTGGGCATCTGCAATTTCCCTGGGATCAGCATTCATTACGCTTTCCACGTCTTTCCATATAGTGAGGCTTTCTGCATCCAGTATATTCGAAAACACTGCGGCGGTATAGTCACTGCCTTCCCTTCCCAACGTAGTGCTTTCGTTCTCATCGGTAGCGCCAATAAATCCCTGGGTTATGGCTATCACACCCTTATTCAGCAAGGGTTTTATCAACTCATTTGTTTTATGCCGGGTAAAGTCCCAGTTAATATTCCCATCCCTGAAGTTATCATCGGTCCTGATCACATCACGCACATCCAGCCATTCGTTATTGATGCCCACTTCGTTCAGGTAGTAGCTTACAATGGCCGTGGACAATAATTCACCGGCACAGACGATCTGGTCGTAATAATAATCATATTCACGTACGGGCTGATCGTGCAGCAGCCATTCCACCTCAGTAAAGAAATCTCTCATCCGCGCTTCACAAGCCAGGTAACTGGTAACCAGCAAATATTTTGCAGTGGTCAGGTGCTGTTGCTTCACTTTCTCAAAAAGCCGCAGGGCATCGTCCTTTTTATTACTATAAAAAGCTTCCGCCACCTTTTCCAGTGCATTGGTGGTTTTACCCATAGCAGAAATTACAACCAGCAGTTTCTCGTTTTTATATTGCTGCAGGATATCTGCAGCATTTTTAACCCGCTCCGCATTGTTTACCGATGCGCCTCCAAACTTAAATACCTTTATCATCCCGATCTTTTTTAAGAAGTGCAAATGTCGATGTTTTTCTCAAAAGAGCCGTTTTACAACTGAAATATTGAGTGTAATTATATCCGTTCACGTTTTATTCGTAGTTTTAACGCATGGCTAATACGATCATCTCGGTGAAGGAGCTGGTAAAGAACTATGGTGATTTTAATGCGGTAAAAGGTATTTCATTTGAAGTGTATGAAAATGAGATTTTCGGTTTACTGGGGCCTAATGGCGCGGGTAAGTCTACTACGCTGGAAATTATAGAAACCCTGCGTAAAAAGACCAGCGGCGTTGTTACTGTTGCCGGTTATGATTTAGATCGTGACCCTGATAA
>JASGDI010000019.1:0-64256 GCA_049841335.1 Niabella sp.
ATAAGACTGGACAATGATTCAATAGGAGACCTGGGCGCTACAATAGTGTTTGATATGCCAACAAAGGAGCTGCAGGTGAATGGCAGCACCCTGGGGCAGGGAGATAAAAGCCTTGCTTACGACGTTAAACTTTATTTAAAGAACCAGGAAACCCAGGCAGATAATGTTATTGCATTAAAGCCAAAGAATTTTGATCTCAGGTACATAGACCGGTTTCTCAATATCCTGTTTTCAGACATCAGCGGAAATGTTACCGGCGATTTTCAGGTAAAGGGCCCACTTAATGCGGTAACAGTGGTAGGTAAAGGCCGTATACAAAATGCCGGTTTAAAAGTTAAGTTTACCCAATGCTATTATAAAATACTGGACAGGGAAATTGAGCTGAACGAAAACGAGATCAATCTTAACGGGATTGTGCTGGAAGATACTGTTACAGGGAATCCCGTTTATTTAACCGGTAGTATCCTGCATAATGCTTTTGACGATATGTTTTATGATATTACGGTGTCTACACGTAAACCCGGCACGCGCGATGCCAGGAACAACAGACCGGTACAGGTGCTAAAAACCACTTATGCTGACAATAAATTATTTTACGGTGATGTAAAAGCAACGGGATCATTTGTGCTGGTAGGTTCGGAAGATAACAGTTTCATGAAAATTGATGCTATTGCTACCGACAGGGAGGAAAGCAGTTTTACTATCGCTTCTGCAAACAGCTATGCTGATAAAATGCCTGAATGGCTGGTGGAAAGAAAGTACGGGGTAGAGGCAACTGACAGCCTCATGGAAATACGGGGAGATCAGTCAAACATGTCCTACGAGTTGGATGTAACGGCAAACCCTAAAGTGCTGATGAAGTTTGTAATGGATGATCTGACAGGTGACCAGATAGTAGGGCGGGGTTATGGTACCCTGAACATTAAGGCAGGGACAACCGAGCCGCTCGCTATAAAAGGAAGGCTGGATATAGAAGAAGGTACTTATAATTATACTTTCAAATCTTTTTTCCCTAAGCCTTTCGAAATTATTAAAGGCACAGAGAACTATATATCCTGGGCCGGAGATCCGTTAAAAGCCAATATAAATATACAGGCAAAGTACAAGGCTGAGCGTGTAAGCTTTGCACCGCTAGCCGGAATTAACATAGATCAGAGCTATGCCAATACAAGAGAAACAGTGTACGTGTATGCTGCACTTACTGGTCAGCTCTTTCAGCCTGAATTTAAGTTTGAGCTGCAATTAGATCCTAATAGTCGGTATAACAACGATTTTAATGTAACCAATGCTTTACAGCAAATTGAAAGAAGCCAGACAGAAGTGACAAGGCAGGTTACTTATCTTATTGTATTCAATAGCTTTGCCCCGCCCCAGACGGGTGTTTCAAATATTGGTATTGGGGCTGCAGTAAATGAGCTTACTTATAATACTATTTCCAGTTTATCGGGATTACTGTTTAACGAGGTAAATAAAAAGCTGAATACTGCTTTAGCTTCATTATTAGGACAAAATGTAAGGGTAAACTTTAGCGGCTCGGTTTATAACCGTAATGTGTTTGGCGTTAACACCAGTAATTTTAATATTAACCAGGCTAATATCAGCGGCTCCTTATTGGTGCCTTTCTTTAAAGACCGGCTGGTTATTTCTTTGGGCAGCTCGCTCGAAGTGCCTTTACAGTCTGCCCTGCAACAAACTCAGCCACTGTTCCTGCCCGATGTTACAGCTGAATGGCTGCTTAATACAAGCGGCAGTATCAGGCTTAATTTATTTTACAGGGAGAATCTGGATTATCTTACAACCTCCAGCTCAGGAGCGGCAAAAACACTTAAAAGAACCGGCGGCGGTATCTCTTTCAAACGCGAGTTTAATACGTTAAAAGAATTGTTTATCAATACACGAAGGAGATCAGAGCGCGAAGCTAACAGGAATACCGCGTTACCTGCAGATTCCGCCAACAGGATACAGCCAGATTCAACAAATAAAAAAGTTGAACCCCTCGTACCTGGAACCGTACCTGTTAAGGAGCCGTGATCCCGGTGAACTGTTATCCATCACCTGAAGTTTAAGAGTCATTTAAACGGCTGATTATTCAGGTATAGGATTTCTATACTGTATGATTGACATAGCCATCCGCTCTATCAACTTTTTAACCTTTAAACTTTCCAGAAAGAGTCCGGAAGTCGGAAAGTCCGGAAGACGGAAGTTCGAAGACGGAAGTTCGTGTCCTTAACATTCTACATTTAATATTCAACATTTTACATTCAACATTTCTTCTGTCCTCCGTCATCTGTCCTCTTTCATCTCAATATAACCACTGCTTCAACCGGGAAATGGTCAGACGGGAATTTACCAAAATAGGTATCGGTAAGAATGCCCCATTTTACAGCCTTAAATTGTTGGCTGATAAAAATATGGTCAATAACCCCGGTGCTTGTAAAGTCATTTTTAAAAGCATTAAAAGACCCGTTGTTTTCATAAGGGTATTGTACGTCTTTATAGCTATCGCGAACAATGGCTGAGCCGGCGATAATTTTATAAGGCTCAGCGCTGCGCTCCGCATTAAAGTCACCGGTCAAAACAACAGGGGTGCCTTTTGCTATTTCCTGTATTTTTTTAAGTATTAGCTTGCTGCTTTCCAGTCTCGCCACCTTACCCTGGTGGTCGAGGTGCACATTAAAGAAGTAAAATTTTCTTTTAGATTTTTTATCCTGTAAATATACCCAGGAGCAGATCCGGTTACAACAGGTAGCGTCCCACCCCAGGCCGGGTTTATCAGGTGTTTCTGATAACCAGAAATCACCGGAAGCTAAAAGCCGGAATTTGTCTTTTTTATAGAAGATAGCCGAGTGCTCTCCTTTATCGCTGCCGTCATCACGGCCTTTCCCGTAACGGCTGTATTGAGGTAACGTGGTTGCCAGCTCATTTAATTGTTCGGGCAGGCCTTCCTGTGTACCAAAAATATCAAAGTCATGATAACGTACCAGGCTGAACATAGCACCTTTCCTGTCTTTCCATAAGTTGCCCTGATCATTTGCACTGCCATAGCGAAGGTTGTACGAGGCTATGGTATAGGTTTGGCCTGTTGTTATAAGAACCGGCAGCAACAGGAGCAGGAGTAAAAACTTCTTTTTGGATAAGCAACTTTTTAAAAACATGTCTGACAGATTTAAGAGCTGGCAAGATAGTTATTTCTTTTATAGGATACATTTGTTCTGCAAGAACAAACGCATCTAAATTTTGCAGATTTCTATGCTTTATGTCACTCCTTGCGGAGTTTTTTAGTGTGACTACCCTTACTTTATAATCCTGCCAGCCCTTCAGGCTTGATTTATAACCTCCTGAAGGGGTGCAATGATTATAAAAATGTACAGTACCCTGCTTAAAGTCCGTGGCGGATGGCGGATGGTATTATTTGCCGCATAAATGGCTTCTGGCTTAAATTCAAGATACGTTTACCTTACCTGGTATAATAAAATGGAATTTTATTAATTGCTAATACTCCCACGCTTATAGTTTCTCAGTCAGTTGCCCACTGGTATCATAAACGATCCAACCCGACAATATATCAACAGAAATTACCCTGCAGGTTGATGTGGTCAGTTTATTCGTCCTTTTTTGTTCTTGCTTAAACCAGATGTTCCATATCAGGGTATCCTGATCTTTGCTTTTGGTTAGCTTGCTGTGTATCGGTTCAGTTTGATAGCCGGCGCTTCGGGCATAGATCTCAGCTTGTTCTATCGCTTCATTTTTGCCATTGAGCACTTCGATAGTTCCTGCATCATGCCGTGGCAAATCATAATTCAGCACCTGCCCATATTCATCAAGATCTAATTGAAAACTATACTGTTGTTGCCTGTCGGCCGGATTTAAGTAAGTGTAATGAAGATTGTATTTGGGTACTATACTTCTTCCGGATTGCGCAGCACTTTTGGGATCGCGTATTTCAGGATAGTCCGCAAAATATTGTTCAAGATCATACACCACGGCCAGGCCAAACTGTACATTTTTTATATGTGCCTTTAATGAGTTTTCCAGCATGCTGCTCGCAATGTTTCGGATTAGCTCCGGTAGCTCATCAAAATTGCTGATGATTTGTGGCTTGTATGGGTGCTGCATACTATATGCTTAAAAATGAACCATTGTACATCAACGGAGGCGTATCCGGTTTATACAGTTTACTTTTTCTTTTTAGTTAAACCTGCCTTTTCCTCATTCTCTTTTAACTGGAATTTTACTATTCTTTTGATCAGGTCTGCTGGCAGCGGCTTATCTAAAGGAAACTGAACCGTTCCTTTGCCACCTTTATAAGCTTTTAGCTCCTCTGCAAAATCTTCATGGCTGCGGGGCGCGGGATAAATGCTTGTGTGTTTTTTATAACCGGAATAATAAATAAAATATTTTCCGTTTTGCTTAAAGCCGGCGATGCCATAGCTTAACCCTTCTTCTGCTTTAGGGGCGGCTTTTTTAATGATGGCACGGATCTTCTTTACGGCTTCTGACGCTTCTGCAGGAATGCCGGCCAGGTATTCTTCTACAGTTGTGGGTTTGATCATTGTTGCTGATTTAAAGTTCACTTTATACAACTACGTTCAACTTTTACGGCCCATAATCTGTCAACAGTCATCCGTCCTCTGTCAACTAAAAGTCATGCCCCAGCTTTTCACGCTTAGTGCTTAAATATTTTTCGTTGTGCTCATTGGGTAAAATGATGATAGGCACATTTTCAACAATTTCCAATCCGTAGCCTATCAGTCCCACGCGTTTGCGCGGGTTATTGCTCATAAGGCGCAACCGGGTTACATTCAGATGTCGTAGTATCTGTGCGCCAACCCCATAGTCGCGCTCATCCATTTTAAAGCCTAAGTGCAGGTTGGCTTCTACTGTATCCATGCCCTCTTCCTGCAGTTTGTAGGCTTTCAGCTTATTCATAAGGCCAATGCCGCGGCCTTCCTGGTTCATGTATAAAATGATGCCTTTTCCTTCCTGCTGCACCATTTGCATAGCTGTATGTAGCTGATCGCCACAGTCGCAGCGCAGGCTGCCCAGAATATCGCCGGTAAAGCAGGAGGAGTGTACCCGGGTGAGCACCGGTTCATCTTTTTCCCAGGTTCCTTTTATTAGTGCCAGGTGCTCGTTATTGCTGTTTTTATCTTTAAACGCTACCAGCGTAAAATCTCCATATTGGGTAGGCATTTTTACGCGTACAATTTCCTCAATCAGCGAGTCGCGCTTCAAACGGTACTCGATCAGGTCCTGGATGGATATGATCCTGAGGTCAAACTTTTCAGCCACTTTAAGCAGATCGGGCAGGCGGGCCATGCTGCCGTCTTCGTTCATGATCTCTACCAGTACGCTTGCATAAGGGTAAGGAAAACCGGCCAGCCGCGTTAAATCAGTAGCTGCTTCGGTATGGCCTACCCGGCGTAATACGCCGCCTTTTTTAGAACGAAGCGGAAATACGTGACCGGGACGACCCAGGTCCCGCGGATTGGTAAAAGGATTGTTTAGGGCTTCAACAGTTTTAGCCCTGTCGTGTGCCGAAATACCGGTTGTGCAACCATTTCCCAGCAGGTCTACTGAAACGGTAAATGCGGTTTCGTGCAATGCGGTATTGTTGGTTACCATCAGGTCGAGGCCCAGCTCATCACAGCGTTCCTCGGGTAGCGGAGCACAAATCAGACCGCGGCCATGGGTAGCCATGAAATTGATCATCTCGGGTGTAATGGCTCCTGCGGCGGCAATAAAATCGCCTTCATTCTCACGGTCTTCATCATCTACTGCAATTACAAGCTTCCCTTGTCTAATAGCTTCAATCGCACTTTCTATTGAGTCGAGCATTTATTAAAAATTTTTGCAAAGTTAAATAATTTGGGGCTGTCAGCTGAGAAATATAGATCAGCTACGGTTCAGGTTGCCTCATGGTTCCTTGCTCTGCACTGCCTCGTTCCTCATCGCCCTTCTTATCCGCAGCCATTGAGTTCCGGAATTATATTAATAACACTGATCCTGAACGATTGTTGAACCAGCGAAAATCTCAGTATACTATTTTGACCAGGCAAATCTCGCAGGGATATTATATTTATGGCTGACAGATAAAGACGGCAAAATAATATCCTCATCAGCGGATGAAGAAGCCATTACCCCAAAATTGGAACAAATTTTTTAAGCGGTGATCTTTATACGGTCCTTCAGCCAGCTTTCTTTAACCGGCACAATCCATTTATCGTCCAGTTCCTGTTTAGTTGCAACAAGGTTATTGAAGTAAAGGGTATCAGGAGTGATAAAGCCATTATCCAGCGCATATTGCAGCTGGGAATAGGGAAGCAGCTGTACCTTGTCTTTTATTACAAAAGCAAGGGAAGTTCTCTCAAAAAGATGAATATTGTAAGCTGTTTCCAGAGATTTGATAAAACGCACAGAACTGTCAGTGCTGCATCCTCCTACCCCGGTTACAGTTTCATCAGCCATTAATATCACAAACTGCCCGAAAAACAAAAATCCGGCAGCTTTTACATCATCGCCGTGACTTTGCCATTGCCCGGCAAAATCATTCAGTCTTTGTTCTGCATCCAATGCCTCACCCATCGTTAATAAGCGGTTGGCCTGGTATACCCAAACACGCGAGGCAGGGCTAAAATCTTCAGGCAGTAATTCTTTATAACTTAAGTTCATAGTGTAAAGATAGTTTATTGTTCATGGTTTATAGCCCGACAACATAAATTGTACGATGTAAGATGTACGGTGTACGAGATGAACGCTGAAGGCTGGATGCCGGAGGCCGGAGGCAAAAGCCAGAAGCCAGAAGCGTACACTAGTAACAGGTGGAGACTTAACATTCTACATTTTATATTTTACATTCTCTATACCCTGTCAACTATCATCTGTCATCAGTCATCTGTTTCCATACTCTCCGCAACTATCTCCGCAATATCCAGCACTTTTATAGTGCCTTCCTGCTCTGCATTTTTTACACCATCCGTTATCATGGTATTGCAGAAGGGGCAGGCGGCAGCAATATAAGCAGCGCCGGTTTCAAGTGCTTCCCGGGTGCGTTCTGTATTGATGCGTTGCGCTCCTTTTTCTTCTTCTTTAAACATTTGCGCTCCACCCGCTCCGCAACATAATCCTTTGCTCCGGCAGCGTTTCATCTCTACCAGTTCAGCGTCCAGCTTTTCCAGTACTTTTCGTGGTGCTTCATAAATATTATTGGCGCGGCCCAGGTAACAACTGTCGTGGTAAGTGATTTTCTTTCCTTTAAAACTGCCTCCTTCTTTAATGGTTATCCTGCCCTCATCAATCAATTGCTGCAAAAAAGTGGTGTGGTGTATTACTTCATAATTGCCTCCCAGTTCAGGATATTCATTCCTTAAGGTATTAAAACAATGCGGGCATGCTGTAACTATTTTCTTAATACCATACCCATTGAGTACCTGTATATTCTGGTAGGCCATCATTTGGAACAGGAACTCATTACCGGCCCGCCTTGCCGGGTCACCCGTGCACATTTCTTCTTTGCCTAGGATGGCATATTTGGTTTTTGTGGCATCTAAAATCTTAATAAATGCTTTGGTTATTTTTTGGGCGCGCTGGTCAAAGCTGCCTGCGCATCCCACCCAAAACAGTATTTCAGGGGTTTCGCCATTTGCAAATATTTCAGCTACTGTAGGTACTTGCATAGTCCTGTTTTATTGCAGGCAAAAGAGCATACTTTGCCTGTTCCGGATAAAATTAATTCATTTTATTACATGGCCTTTTATATTTGCTGAATATTCATGCAAATCAGGAAATTTTTTGAAACCCTTTTTAACTGGGAATTGTGGCATTTTAATGTTTTGTATGCACCCATTTCGCCGGTATGGCTCTGGTATTGCATTAAAAGCCGTTCATTATGGTTCTTTACACCTTCCAATCCCAGGATCACATTTGGCGGATTTGAAGGCGAGGGTAAGAAGGAAATGTATAACCTGCTGCCGCAGAATGTTGTTCCTAAGACTATTTACATTAAACAGGGCATTGCTTTTGAAGAACTGTTGAACCGGGTGCGTGAAGCGGGGTTTGATTATCCGTTTGTGGTAAAGCCCGATGTGGGCATGAAAGGTATACTGTTCAGGATTATTGAAAGCGAGGAGCAGCTAAGGAAATACCACGCGCGCATACCTGTCAGGTATATTGTACAGGAAAAGGTAAATTATGCAGAAGAGGTAAGCATATTTTATTATCGCTATCCCTGGAAACAAAAGGGTGTAGTATCGGGATTTATACATAAGGAACTGTTGCAGGTAAAAGGAGATGGTATGAGCTCACTAAAAGAGCTAATAGAAAAGCATCCGCAGGCAAAGCATCGTAAGGCCGAAATGGAGCACAGGCATAGCCACAGGTTTGAACGGGTGATACCTGAAGGTGAAATATTTTATTTGTCTTTTGCCGGAAACCATAACCGGGGAGCTAAGTTTACCAATCTTGAAAAAGAGATCAATGAAAGCCTGACTGGTATATTTGATGAGCTAAGCAGGCATACCGGTTTCTTTTATGGACGTTATGATATAAAAGCAAATACTATTGAAGACCTGAAACAGGGAAAAAATTTTACTATTCTTGAATATAACGGGGCAGGGGCAGAGCCCAATCATATCTATGATTGTGGCATGAGCCTTGGTAAAGCATACAAAACCATTTTGCATCACTGGAAGGTCTTATATAAAATAAGCCGGTATAATGCAAAGAACGGACATCCCTGCTGGTCATACAAAAGAGGCCGTAAATATTTACAGGCAGCCCGGAAACATTTTGAAATGCTGGAAAAGTTTGATTAGGAAAAGATGACAGGTAACCGAATTATATGAACTCTAAACTGACCTCTGTCCACTTCTTTTAACTTCCTCTTTGGGAACCTGTATTTTGCTGTTTGCTGACAAACGTATTTGTTTGGGGCTTTTGAGCGAATTTAGAGCTGCTGATCTGTTTATTATCAGCTTTTTTATTGTTCTTTTTTCCTTTCTTATTATTTTGATTGAGTAATGACATGTTTTCAGCGTTTTTTATTTTTGATAATTCCCGGGATCAAATTTAAAGGATAAACAGGTTGCAGGGATGTTAATATTAAAACAACGGCGATGCCCCTTCCTATATGACGTTTGAGTATATGATGAAATAAGCGCTTTGTTTTTGATGACATTTGCACGTCTTTTACGATAAAAGGTATAAAATTATCAGAATATGAAATTTTTGCTGGCGTTGTTTTTTACAGGATGTGTTACATTAAACGCTCAAAATACTACCGGCAAGGCTACCGGCACCCATGAGTCGGGCTTTATCGCTCTTACTACTTTTAAAACTTTAGTAGAGAACAAGCTTACCCTTTTTAATGATATACTTCAGCAAGGGAACGAAAGTCCGAAATTGTACAGGACCTATCTTGAAGTGCAAAACGAATATGGAAAAATGGATCTGGCCTACGCTGTTTTTAAGGAGCGCCTGATCAACTGTATCCGCAATAATGACAATAAAAAGAAAGCTTTGGACTGTATTGCTTCCAAAGCTATTGATATAGATGCATTGTCGGGAGCATTTCTTTCAAAAATTGACGGGGTATTGTATGGAGAGATAAATGAAAATACAGCAGCCGGGAATGCCAGATTGAAAAGCATCACTTTTAATCCTTTAACGGCCAAAGCGGCCATAGATATGGTTGACTATGTGTTTAGCTCCATTGCAAAAGCCAGGGATAATCGCCGGAAGCAACTGGATATTTTACAGGACGAAATTCTTTCGGATCGCTATAAGCTGAAATCTTTCAGCTCGATCGTTAAATATCGCATCGGGAACGGGCGTTAAGCAACTGCGGTTATGAGTGAATTTTTTTAACACCCGATAGGCTATGTTCAATAAATCCCAGCCTGACCAATCATTCGGGCAGGAATGCGCAAAGCTAACCGCTCCAAAATGATTATTGAGCATTGATAATTGAAGATTGTTTATTTCTGTTAAGAGAAAAAAGATTGTCCCTGCAAATCCGCTTAAAAAGTTAAATTTGCCGTTACTCAAGTAAAAATTATATGAGCGCAGATAAGCATGTGGAGGAAGAAAAAAGCCTCAATTTTTTAGAAGAAATTGTAGAGAACGACTTAGCGACTGGTAAATATCAGTCAATCATGACCCGCTTTCCGCCGGAGCCAAACGGTTACCTGCATATTGGTCATGCCAGCAGTATATGTCTGAATTTTGGATTAACCCAAAAGTATGGCGGGGGTACCAACCTTCGTTTCGATGATACCAATCCCGTTACAGAAGATACAGAGTATGTAGAGAGTATTAAAGAGGATATTAAATGGCTGGGATTTGAATGGAAGAACGAATTGTATGCCTCTGATTATTTCGAGCAGCTGTATAAGTATGCGCAGCAGCTGATCAGGAAAGGATTGGCTTATGTAGATGATAGCAGCAGCGAAGAGATTGCTGAGCAGAAAGGGACACCAACGCAGCCTGGCCGTCGTAATCAATATGCAGAAAGAAGTGTTGAGGAAAACCTGCAGTTGTTTGCCGATATGCGTGCCGGAAAATATGCCGATGGCGAAAAAGTGCTGCGCGCTAAAATAGACATGACCTCGCCCAACATGCTGATGCGTGATCCCATTATTTACCGGATCAAACATGCACATCACCATCGTACAGGAGACACATGGTGTATTTATCCCATGTACGATTTTGCGCATGGCCAAAGTGATTCTATCGAGGGTATCACGCATTCTATCTGTACCATGGAATTTATACCGCACCGGGAAGTGTACGACTGGCTCATTGAAAAGTTAGAAATATTTCCTTCCAAGCAATATGAATTTGCCCGGCGTAATTTGAGCCATACAGTAACCAGCAAAAGAAAGCTGTTGCAACTGGTAAACGAAAATCATGTTATTGGCTGGGATGATCCCCGTATGCCAACCATAGCAGGCTACCGGCGCCGGGGTTATACACCTGAAAGCATCCGCGATTTTTGTGAAAGGATAGGAGTGGGGAAACGTGAGAATATGGTGGATGTAGGTTTGCTGGAGTTTTGTGCGCGCGAGCATCTGAACAAGATCGCTTTAAGGAGGATGGTTGTTTTTGACCCGGTAAAAGTAGTGATTACCAACTATAGCCAGGGTAGTGAAATATTATTGGCAGAAAACAATCCGGAAGATATCAATAGAGGACACAGGGAGATCAGCTTCAGCAATGAGCTGTACATAGAGCGCGAAGATTTTATGGAGAATCCTCCTAAGAAATATTTTAGGTTGGCACCCGGTCAAAAAGTACGTTTAAAACATGCTTACATTATTCAGTGCGATGAAGTGGTGAAAGATGAGTCGGGTACTGTTGTACAGCTGAACTGTACGTATATTCCTGAAAGCAAAAGCGGTGCAGATACATCGGGTATTCATGTAAAAGGAACCCTGCATTGGGTGAATGCCAAAGATCATATTGCTATACAGGTAAACGAGTACGACAGGCTGTTTACTGTAGAAGACCCTGCTGGTGAAACCGGTGATTTTCAATCCTACTTAAATCCAGGATCTCTTAAAATTGTCCCCAACGCCCTGGCCGAACCGGCATTAAAAGAGGCTACTCCTGAGGAGCGCTTCCAGTTCCTGCGTAAAGGATATTTTGTGCCGGATAAAGAGAGCCCTGAAGATAAGCTGGTATTTAACCGTACTGCTACCTTAAAAGACAGCTGGGTAAAGGCGGGGCGATGATTTTTACAGGAACTGCAAAAGAGTGGTTGGACAATATAAGGGTGGTAGCTAACCGGCTGTATTGTTTTCAGTTCGTTGTCCAATCTTCAATAGCTATTCCGTCAAGCCGATCAAAATCGCTTATGTTTTTTGTTACCAAAGTCAAGCTGTTGAAAATAGCTGTAGTGCCTATAAGCAAATCAAAATCGTCTAATATTCTACCTTTGGTTTTCAGTCGGGCTTTTTCTTTTGCGTAGATGTCAAGCACAGGAAAAATAGGAAGAATGTCAAATTTAGCAATAAATGCTTCTATGTTTTTTCGGTTCTTTTCTTTCTGTATGCTATTTTCAATGCCGTATTTCAGCTCGGCAACTGTTATTTCTGACAAAAGACAATTTTCCTCACCAGCGGCTCTGATTTTACGATGTAGGTTAAACTGTCCTTTTATGAAATAGATGCAAATATTGGTGTCAAGCAAGTATTTTTTCACAATTCTTCTCGTTTACGGGTGAAGTTCCTTGCATTTTTAAGTTCTTCAATTAATTCATCTGCGGTTTGATCAGATTCCCAAGAACCATATAAAGACTCAAGTGAAATTTCTTTTTCCTTCTTTTTTGTAGTTTTCATTGACTTTGAAAGTCGTGCAATAAGCTCCAATTTATTGTTGGGAGTAAGACTTTTCAGCAGCGTATAATAGCTGTCAATCAAATTTGTATCTATGTCCACAGTTTTCATTTTTCGTCCTTTTTTGCTACTACAAAAATACTAAAAATATCAAACGTAATATTCTATCTGGAGTATTTGCCCATACTCTGATAACGGATTATAATTTCTTCTTTGGATAATCGTTCATCCATACACCTGTATATTGTTGTGCCGGCCGGGCCGTCATTTCATACAATTCGTCTGTCAGCGCTGCAATTTCCCTGCTGCTGACGGGCAGTTGGGTGGTTTTTACATGCTGGTGATAAAAAGAAGGGGTGCCGCTTTGTTTCAGGAGTGGTGGCGCCCAGCTAAATACATAGCTGCCGCCCTCTTCATTTGCATAATTGAGATAAAGAGCTAATTGGGCCTTAGACGGATCGTCAACCAGCTCATAATTCTGATCCAGCCGGAGCTTTTGTTTAAATGTATTTAATACATTCTCGGGCAGTGGTAAAAATATGAAGAACGATGGATAGCGGCTCACTTCTGCCAGGGGATAGCTGTTTGCAGCAAATGTGGTTTTATTTAAAAAAATATACCCCGAAGTTTCTGTGGCATACCAGTTGAAGTAGTTGCGATAGCCACCTGATCGCGATAAAGGGATAATTGTTTGATCCATATTTTTTTTATAAACGGTGGCAGCAACAGGCTGCAGGTGCAGGTATAATTTGAGGAGCGGCGCTGTTTTTGTAAAATTATCAGTACGGGTGAAGCTACTGTTTTTTTTCATTTGTGATGCCGTTCCTTTAACCAGCTGTGTTTTGGCTATATGCGGTTCCAGGGCCACAACCCTCAGCTGTACAGCATTAGTGTTCCCGTTAAGTGATAATATATTCCCTAATGCCAGGCCATCGGCCTTGCCGGCGTTCAATAAATAATAGTTGCCAGATTGGGCTATGTATTTCGCCTGTATGCGATTACTGAAGTTCGTGGGGCTTACACCAATCAGGTTTGAAGAGAGTCTTTTCGGATCCTGGGCATGCATAGGTGTTTGCTCAAACCCTTTCTTTTTAATAAGTATTGCGATCTTATTAAAAAGATCGTTTACTGAAATATCGCTGGGGCTTTCATTGATCGTTTGCAGCAATGCTTTGGTAAATACGCCGTGATATGCGCCATCGGCATCTTTCATTTCCATTCCTTTTTGATATTCATTAGTGCCGGAGAGTTGAGTCCTTTCATTCATTGGCCGAGAGCCAGCAAAAGCAGCTGCATTTTCTTACCGATATCAATACGCTGTACATGGAATATGACGGCGGGAAATTGCAGCAGATCGTTTCCAACCTGTTATCCAACGCTATTAAGTTCACGCCCGAAAAAGGAAATATTTATATCAGTGTAGCAGAAAATATACCGCTTCGCGCTGAAGACCAGGCAGCATTGATCATTAAAGTGAAAGATACCGGTATAGGTATTCCCCAGGATCAACTGCAATATGTTTTTGATCGTTTTTACCGGTTAGATAACAGCTATACCCGTAAAACGGAAGGAGCGGGTATTGGTTTAGCGCTGGTAAAAGAGCTGGCGAAGCTGATGAATGGTGAAATAACAGTGAAAAGCCCGCTACCCGGGGCTTTTAAGGGGAGTGAGTTTACTATATTACTTCCACTGAAAAAAATATCCGTGGTGGAGGAAAATGTCTTCGAAGATTTCCGGGAGCGATCCGCCTCTTTAGAAATAGTGCAAACCGACAGCACAATTGCAGAGGCTGCTGGCGATGTAAATGCGCCGCTGATATTGCTGGTAGAAGATAATGCCGATGTAGTGGCATATACTGCATCCTGTTTGGCCGGTTACAGACTGGCTGTAGGTAAAGATGGAAGGGAGGGGCTGGATATAGCTATAGATATGATTCCTGACCTTATCATTACAGACGTGATGATGCCGTTCATGGACGGTTTTGAGCTGGTAAGTAAATTGCGGGGAGATGAAAAGACCAGTCATATTCCTGTTATTATGTTGACTGCAAAAGCTGATGCAGGCAGTAAAATAGAAGGCCTGCAGCAAGGGGCTGATGCATACCTGGAAAAGCCTTTCAACAGGGAAGAGCTGCTGGTAAGGGTGAAAAAAATGCTGGAGGCACGTAAAATGCTGCAGCAGTACTATCTCAAAAAAGCGGGGATAAGTGAAGGAATGCTACCGGAAACAATTATGCTATCTGGTCAGACTGCCAGCTATCCTATTGAAGACGGTTTTGTAAAAAGGGCGCGGGAAGCAGTAGAACAGCATCTGACCGATATCAATTTCACAGTAGAAAAGTTGTGCAGGCTGGTTTTTATGAGCCACTCACAGCTACACCGTAAATTAGATGCGCTCACGGGCTGTTCTCCTAATAAATTTATCCGGATGATCAGGCTTAAAAAGGCAAAGGAATTTTTGCAGAATCCGGCTAACAGCATTGCATCGGTTGCACTGGATTGTGGTTATAACGATCCGGGTTATTTTGCAAGGGTGTTTAAACAGGAATACGGTGTTACACCACAGGAATGGAGAGCTTGTAAATAACCGGTTTAAAGCTCACCCCTGGCTTTTGGTGGGTTTTTTGCTTTGTAACTGGTATGAAAAGTTTTTTGTTAGGTACCGAAGGCTGGGACTTTTTACCCGAAGTGCTGCTGCGCTGCTTTATTTCATTTATTGTTGTTTTGCTGGCTTTAAGGCTTACGGGCAAAAAAGGCGTGCGCCAGCTTACAGTATTTGAGCTGGTCATTATTTTAACGCTTGGTTCGGCTGCCGGGGACATGGGCTTTTACAGTGATGTTGGCATATTGCCAGCTGTACTAACTATTGTAAGTATTATAATTTTTTACAGGGCCATTACCTACCTGCTTTTAAAGTCAGACAAAATAGAAAAGCTGGTTGAAGGAGAGCCTGTAGTTATTATAAAAAACGGCCGGTACACAGAAGAGATCGTGAAAAACGAGAATATATCTTTCGATGAGTTTTTTATGGAGCTGCGGTTGGCAGGTGTTGAGCACCTGGGCCAGGTAAAATACGCTATTCTTGAAGTAAACGGAGGTGTGAGTGTTTTTAAACAATCCAAAGATGATATAACGCCTGGCCTGCACATCCTGCCCGACAAAATCAAACACTGTTATACAGTGCAATATCCCAGGGATGGGCTTTATGCCTGTGTTTGTTGTGGTTATACCGAACCTAAAAGGGAGGGGGCTGTAGATATCTGCAACAGTTGCGGAAACACCAGGTGGTCAGAAGCAAGCGATGCTGAATGGACATAAAAATAGTATCTTTGCTCCTTAATTTTTTGTAGAAAATGAGCAAAAAAGGGAAAGTTCTGGTGGCTATGAGTGGCGGTATAGATAGTACCGTAGTGGCCCTTATGCTGCATCATGAGGGGTATGAAGTAGTGGGAATTACCATGAAAACATGGGATTATGCACAAAGCGGGGGTAGTAAAAAAGAAACAGGATGCTGTAATGTAGACAGTTTCAACGATGCCCGCATGGCAGCAGTACAGCATGGCTTCCCCCATTTTATATTAGATATACGCGAAGAATTCGGGGATTTTGTAGTAAACGATTTTGTGGAAGAATACCTGGCCGGGCGCACGCCCAATCCTTGTGTGCTGTGTAATACGCACATTAAGTGGCGGGCCCTTTTAAAAAGGGCAGACGCGCTTGGCTGCGAATTTATAGCAACCGGGCACTATGCAAAGATTCGTCAGCATGATAACGGTCGCTATGTCATCAGTAAAGCAGTAGACGCTACCAAAGATCAAAGCTATGTGCTTTGGGGACTGCAACAGGATCTGCTCAGCCGTACTTTATTGCCGCTGGGAGGGTATCACAAAACCGAGATCAGGCAGATGGCTGTTGACTATGGTTATCCGGAGCTGGCTAAAAAAAGCGAAAGCTACGAGATCTGTTTTGTACCCGATAATGATTACCGGGGCTTCCTGAAACGCCGCGTGGAAGGGCTGGAAGAACGTGTGAACGGCGGATATTTTATAGATAAAGAGGGTAATATACTGGGAAAGCACAAAGGCTACCCGTTTTACACTATCGGGCAGCGTAAAGGGCTGGACATTGCTTTAGGTAAACCGGCTTTTGTAACTGAAATCAACCCCTCTACCAATACCGTAACCCTGGGTGATGAGGCCGATCTGGATAAAAACGAAATGCTGGTGGGTAAGCTGAACATGATCAAGTACGAAACGGTTACGCCCGGCATGGAAGCTGTTACAAAGATCCGGTACAAGGACAGCGGCACTTTGTGTAACCTGTACCCCGAGAATGGTAATATGCGCGTAAGTTTTTACCAGAATGCCAAAGGCATAGCGCCCGGGCAAAGCGCCGTTTTCTATGAAGGCGATGATGTTATTGGAGGTGGTATCATCCAGTTAGGGAAAATAGTATAAATTAGCCGGTAAAATAATGATGAAGCCTGTATCCATTCAGGCTTATGTATGGCTATCAACTTTAAAAAATACAACTTGGTTAAGTATCTGTGCTTCCTGTTCCTCCCGGTGCTGCTCTTTTCCTGTGCAGAAAAAAAAGAGATTTTTGAAACGGAAAGCGTTGCAGATTATATGCCGCTGGTTATAGGTAAATCTATTACCTACCGGCTGGACTCTACTGTATTTACAAGAAGCGGTACAGTTATCGAAGTACACAAATATCAGGCAAAGCATACTATTACCGGCGAGACTACTGATAATAACGGGCGAAAAACTTTTATTGTACAAAGGCAGCTCAACAATGAAACAGCCAGCGGCAGCTGGGTACATAACGGTACTTATTTTATTACTCCTTACGACAATAAAATTGAAGTGGTAGATAATACCATGCGTGTGGTTACTTTGCAGGCGCCTTTAAAGCGGGACTTTACCTGGAAGGGTAACGGCCAGCTGCCTTTTGCGCCTTATGGGCCATTGTTTGATATGAGCACCGGCTATGATATGAATACCTGGAGCTTTGTTTATTCAGATTTTGGAAATGAGACGCTGGAAGGGCAAACGTACAATAATGTATGGACTGTAGAGCAGCACAACGAAACGATGAATATACCGCCTACTCCTGAAACAAGGATCGGAACCAAAGAAGTGTCTGTTGAAAAATATGCCAAAGGTATTGGCCTGGTATATAAGGATTTCCACCTTTATGAATACCAGGGCGCCGGTGGTTCCGGCAACACATCGGCCCATTATACCGGCTTTGGTATTACTATGTGGATGGTGGGGCATGATTAAGTGGCTGGTTACAGGTTACAAGGTTTCAGACCAAAAATCAACCATCAATGCTCAATTTTCAATATTCAGGGGCATTCATTTAGGAGACATAATTGAACATTGATTTATTGCGTATTGAAAATTGGCTATTTGTAGCCTGGATACTGGGTGCGGGTTACTGGTTGCTGGTCACAGGCGGAGACTTAACATTCTACATTTTACATTCTCTATATCCTGTCAACCATCATCTGTCATCCCT
Organism: Niabella sp.; assembly: GCA_049841335.1. Taxonomy (GTDB): domain Bacteria; phylum Bacteroidota; class Bacteroidia; order Chitinophagales; family Chitinophagaceae; genus Niabella. The sequence continues at coordinate 17,858 of JASGDI010000019.1, forward strand.
CAACTAAACTGCCTCACGGCATCAGGTAACTCACTCCTTCCAGTGCCAGGTCGGTATCCGGAAATATTTCCCGGGTTTCCGTTTCAAATTCCTCAAGCGTATCGTAACGGCTGCTGAAATGGCCGATCAGTAATTTTTTTACACCCGCCAGCCGGGCTATTTTTCCAGCCTGCCTGGTAGTAGAATGAAACCTTGCATTGGCAATTTCGGCAAAAGTATCCAGATAAGTGGTTTCATGATAAATCATATCTGCGCCTTTTATATGATCAAGGATGCGTTCATCATAACGGCTATCGGCGCAAAAAGCATACATTTTAGCTTTATCGGCAGGAAACGTAAGCAGCTCGTTTTTAATAACACTTCCTCCGGGAGTGACATAATCCCTACCTTCTTTCAGATGATGGTAAAAATTTACTGGTACTTCAGTGGCCTTAACTGCGTCAATATTCAGCTTTCGCAGCTTCTCCATCTCTTTAAAAACAAACCCGTAACACTCTATGCGATGATCGGTTCTGAAACAGCTCACTTCCACTCCGTCAATGGTCACTAAAAAACCACTGCAATTGATAGTTATGAATTTTAGCGGAAAGCAAAGTGTGGTATGGGCTGCATCAAGCTGCATCTGGATGATTTCCTGCAGCGGTTCCGGTGCCACAATAGTAAGCTCCTGCTGACGGCCTAAGAGGGCAAACGAATTAATAAGGCCCACCAGGCCAAAATAATGGTCGCCATGCAAATGGGAGATAAATATATGAGAGATCTTACTCCTCCTGATCTTATACTTTATAAGCTGTATCTGTGTACCCTCACCACAATCAATCAGAAAATTACGTCCGGGCAAAGTCAATACCTGGCTGGTAGGATGCCTGTCAAAAGCAGGTACGGCCGAGTTATTACCAAGTATAGTGATCGCAAACATTTGAAATTACAGGTTAGGTTAAAAAACAATCATTCATCCAGCGGATCCTCATCCAGCAATTCCCGCTCTATTTCTTCCATTTGCACAATATCAGCAGCTTCGCTTTGCGTGGGCGCAACATTTAAAAGCTCTAAAAGTTCATTTTCTGCCAAAAAATCTTCTACGTCCTTACGCAGGCAGCAGGAAACAAAAGAAGCATTATTTTCATAAAAATCCTGCTGAATATGAAGTAATTGCTCGGCAGCGCCTATATCTAATGCAGTAATATTAGTCATATCCAGTACAATATTTTTCACAGCATTTTTTATATAAGGCAGCAGCACTACCTTAATGCCGTCTGCCATTGTAACAGTTAAAGCAGTTTCAATTGGCGTGATGACGTGAAATTTCTCTTTGGTATCTATTTTGACCTGCATAATAATAAAGCCGGATTAAACTGGATATATACGTTTATAAATAACCTAAACCAGTACCAAATATATTTGTTAATATTGTAACTAATCATTTTATCTGCAATAATATGGATAATAATTTTTCAACTCAGGTAAAGGAAATCATTTCTTATAGCAGGGAGGAGGCTCTCAGGTTGGGGAACGATTTTATTGGCACAGAGCATTTATTGCTTGGTTTAATACGTGAAGGAGATAATACCGCTATACGAATACTTAAAGGGTTTAATATAGATATTTTTGAACTGCGTAAAGAAATTGAGCTGGCAATAAAAGATAAAACGGGCAAAAACATCGCCAACATTAACAGTCTGCCTTTAACCAAGCAGGCCGAAAAGGTGATCCGTGTAACGGTGCTTGAAGCCAAGGCTTTAAAAAGCAGCCAGGTAGAAACCGAGCATTTGATGCTTTCTATTTTAAAGAACAGGGAGAATATTGCTACGCAGATCTTAAACCAGTACGACCTGGATTATGATATGTTTAAGCAGGAGCTGGGCATTGTAAAATCCAATGAGCCCCGTGCAGAGTTTGGCGAAGAAAACGACGATGATTTTGATGATGAAAAGAAATATGCACAGCAGCCCAAAGCCGCTGCGTCCAAATCAAACACAAAAAGTAAGACCCCTGTACTGGATAACTTCGGACGCGATGTTACCAAGCTGGCGGAAAGCGGTAACCTTGACCCTATTGTAGGCCGCGAGAAAGAAATTGAAAGGGTCTCCCAGATATTAAGTCGCCGTAAAAAGAATAACCCCATTTTAATAGGCGAGCCGGGAGTAGGTAAAACTGCCATTGTAGAAGGCCTGGCGCTCCGGATCGTACAAAGGCGCGTGAGCCGTGTATTGTTCGACAAAAGAGTGATATCACTGGATCTGGCTTCGCTGGTGGCCGGTACCAAATACCGTGGACAGTTTGAAGAAAGGATGAAGGCTATTATGAACGAGCTGGAAAAAAACCGCGATGTCATTTTGTTCATTGACGAAATGCATACTATTGTTGGTGCAGGCGGGGCCAGCGGTTCGCTGGATGCCAGCAATATATTCAAACCTGCATTGGCCCGTGGAGAGCTGCAATGTATTGGTGCATCAACCCTGGATGAATATCGCATGTACATTGAAAAGGACGGGGCGTTAGACCGCCGTTTTCAAAAAGTAATTGTAGATCCTCCAAGCGTGGAAGAAACCATACAGATATTGAACAATATCAAATCCAAGTATGAAGATTTCCACAGCGTAACCTATACCGATGAGGCTATTGAAGCCTGTGTTAAACTGAGCGACCGTTATGTAACAGACCGTTTACTGCCCGATAAGGCTATTGACGTAATGGATGAGGTTGGAGCCAGGGTTCATTTAAAAAATATCAATGTACCGGATAATATTGTTGAGCTTGAAAAGAAAATAGAAGATGTAAAAGAGGAAAAGAACCGTGTGGTAAAAAGCCAGAAGTTTGAAGAGGCCGCCTCTTTACGCGACACTGAAAAAAAGCTGGCTGAGGAATTAGAACGTGCCAAAGCGCAATGGGAAGAAGAAAGCAAGCACAAACGTTATCCTATTACCGATGAAGATATAGCGGAAGTGATCAACATCATGACAGGTATACCTGTGAGGAAGATGGTGGAAGCAGAAACAGAAAAGCTGCGTAAGATGAGCGAGGATATGAAGGGTATGGTGATAGGTCAGGATGAAGCAATAGTGAAGGTTGTAAAAGCTATTCAAAGAAACCGTGTTGGTTTAAAAGATCCCAGGAAGCCTATCGGTAGCTTTATTTTCCTTGGTCCTACCGGTGTGGGTAAAACTGAGCTGGCACGTTCGCTGGCAAGATATCTTTTCGATTCGGAAGATTCCCTCATTCGTATAGATATGAGTGAGTATATGGAGAAGTTTACTGTAAGCCGTTTAATTGGTGCTCCTCCGGGTTATGTAGGATATGAAGAAGGTGGCCAGCTTACAGAAAAAGTACGCCGTAAGCCTTATAGTGTAATACTTTTAGACGAGATCGAAAAAGCGCACCCGGATATTTATAATATCTTATTACAGGTGCTTGATGACGGACAGTTAACAGATGGATTGGGCAGAAAGGTGGATTTTAAGAATACCATTATTATCATGACTTCCAATATTGGTGTTCGTCAGCTGAAAGATTTTGGTTCAGGTGTTGGTTTTGCCACACAATCTCGTTTGGCCAATGAAGATGAAGAAAATAAGGCGGTGATTGAAAAAGCGTTGAAACGTACGTTTTCGCCGGAGTTTTTAAACCGGATTGATGATGTGGTGATCTTCAACAGCCTTACCAAAGAAAATATCTTCAGCATTATTGATATTTCAATGAAAGGGGTTTTAAAACGTATTCAGAACCTGGGTTATGGCCTGGAGCTTACCGAAGAGGCCAAAACCTTCCTGGCAGATAAGGGTTACGACCAGCAGTTTGGGGCAAGACCGTTGCACAGGGCTATTCAGAAATACCTCGAAGATCCTTTGGCAGAGGAAATTTTAAATATGAGCGTAAAGCCGGGCGATGTGTTGCTGGTAGATTTTGATAAAGAAAAAGATAAGCTGTTCTTTACAGCCAAGGACCCGAAAGAGAATCCGCAGGAAGCATAATTGTAACGCTAAATAAAATAATAAATATACAATTGCCTTCAGGAGCTACCACTGGTAATTTCTGAAGGCAATCTTTTTTGACACCAACTGAAGGTGAATGGCAGGAGAGTACCTGGCATTTTATATATGACCGATATTTTGTTGCTGTTGAAAACCTCGCTCTTCGGGACTTATAGTCCCGAGCTCCATGTTGTTGCCTTTGGCTACTTTTAAATGTAGCCAAAGGCTATATTATAGTCCTGCGAAACAAAATGTTTCGCAGAGCATCGTTGCTTGTCGCTAAGGGACATTTAGAGTATCCAAAGCTCACATTAATAAACAGATTTCCGGGTCAACCCCGGCTGATCTTCTTGTAGCCGTCGCTAACCTTTACAGAAAATCAATCCCAGTATTATCACTATAATTAGGGAGTTCAAGTAATCATTTTTATCTGAAAATTTACACTCAGAAAATACTCACTATGATTACACGTCGCCGATTTATAAAACAGGCAGGAATTACAGGTGCCGGGTTATTGTTTACTGCTTCGTTGCCAGGCAGGCTAACTGCTGCATTTTCAAAAACAGTCATCTGCATTGGTGCAGGTCTTGCCGGGCTGGCAGCAGCCTACAAATTGAAGCAGGCAGGCTATAAGGTAATTGTGCTGGAAAGCAGGAACCGTGTTGGTGGCAGGGTTTTTTTGCATCCGGTTACTGATGGCCTTGTGATTGAATTAGGAGGTGAATGGGTGGGCAATTCTCATACAAGAATGCAGGAATTATGCAGCGGGTTTGGCCTGGAGTTAGTGAATAACCAACTGGATACCCACCTCATTTATAAAGGTCATTATTCTTCTGCCGGAAAATGGGACTACAGTGAATCCTGGAAGAAAAAATGGAACGAGTTGATTGCAGGATATGGGCATCTGTCAGATGTTGATAAACAGCAACTGGATCATTATGACTGGTGGCGGTACCTGGTTAATAATGGTTGCGAAGGACGCGACCTGGAGATACGGGAATTGCTGGACAGTACCGATTTTGGCGAAAGTATCCGGCATGTGTCTGCATTTGCAGCTTTAGCAGAATATGCAGAAAGCAGTGAGAAAAATGAAATGGACCTCAAGATAAAAGGTGGCAATCAAATGCTGGCGGAAAAGCTGGCCAATGCCATCGGCCGCGAAAATATCTTACTACAGCATACTGTAACAAAGATTGATCAAAAGGAAAAAGTAACAGTATCCTGCAGTAATGGAAAAACATTTAGCACCGACAAAATAATCTGCTCTATTCCCACTTTTGCGCTAAGCAAAATACAATGGCAGCCGGAGTTGCCACCGGAGAAAATGGGTGCCATTAATGAGCTGCAGTATGCCCGTATTAACAAGCATGCAGTAGTTTTTAAAGAACGGTTCTGGAAAGAAGAAGCCTTTGATCTTATCAGTGATGAAACGCCACAATACTTCTATCATGCCACAAAAGGACAGCCGGGAGCTGAAGGGGTGCTGATCTCCTATACTATCGGTGATAAGGCAGCCGTCATGGCTAATGGGACTAATGCTGCCAATGCATCGGCTATTGCCCAAACCCTTGCTCCCTGTTTCGGCAATATACAACCCCTGATCCGGCAGCAGGTAAATTATTATTGGGGTACAGATGCTATATCACAGGGCGCCTACGCGCTTTTTGGCATTAACCAGTGGTTCAGGTTGCGCCCTGCTTTAGCCGAACCCTTTCTGCATACACATTTTGCAGGCGAGCACCTGGCCGACTGGCAGGGGTTTATGGAAGGTGCGGTTAATACAGGCGAAGAGGCTGCCCGGCAAATAATATAAAGCACGTATTGTTTTCATTATGACTCATTTAGTGTTAAACTTTCGCTAACACATTATTTAGAAATGAGTAAATACGAATATTATCGTATTTTTATACGAAATATTTCGTTTATCTAAATCAAACCTGATGCAATTTTTCAATTTCCTTCGTAACAAAGTTGTTTTAGTTATAGTGGTAACAATGATTATTGTTTCCTGGAGTCTGCCACCTTCCGGTAACCTGTTTACCGCGTTTTTTTATGCTTCAGGCAGCCTGCCGCCCGGTTATGATAAAGAAATAACAAAATCCTGGCCGGAAGGAAGCAACCAGCGAGGTTGGTCTTTAAGTATAGGTGATACTTTGTTTCACTTCCGGGTAAAGAGTTATTTGATTGATTTACAACTCTGCATTCCCAAAATAAGGGGTATTTATACTAATTGAAGCATAAGTTTGGTTATATGGAATAAGCATGGTATATTTTGCGAAATGAATAGGATTAGCCATGTTTAATGTTTTTAAAGCCCTTAGAAGAAGCTGGAGGTATATACAAAGGAAGCACAAGAAATCCCCTTTAAGGCGCAATATCTATAATCTTGCCAAGATCAGCCTGTTTGCAGTTCTTGCTATCTTTTTACTCAATCTTACCGACCTTCCCCAGCAAACCAGGAATGCCTTGTTCCTTTTAATATTAGCTACCGGGTTATGGGTTACAGAAGCCATCCCCCCGTTTGCGGTAAGCCTGCTGATCATGGGCTTTGCCGTAGCTTTTGTTGCCGATAAAAATACAGAAGGCCACTGGCAGGAATATGTGAATACCTGGGCCAGTCCCATGATGTGGCTTTTTATGGGGGGCTTTTTCCTGGCACAGGGTGCTGCTAATACAGGGCTCGACAAGCTGTTTGCCAGGAATGTATTAAAACGTTTTGGAGAAAAGCCTGATAAGGTATTGTTTAGCGTAATGCTCATCACTTTGATCCTTTCTTTATTTATGTCGAATACCGCAACGGCTGCCCTCATGTTAATGACCGTCACACCTTTAACTGATAAGCTGGGAAAAAAAGATCCCCTGTCAAAATCGTTGGTCTTAGGTGTTGCCATTACAGCGGCAATTGGGGGTATGGGTACTATTATTTCCACTCCGGCCAATCTTATTGCTGCCGGTGTTATTGAGTCTAAAGGACTAAACATGGGCTTTTCAGAATGGCTGTATTTTGGATTGCCGCTAAGCGTAGGCTTAGTGTACCTGCTTTGGGTATTTCTGAAATATGTATATCGCTCAGACCGGGAATATGTAAATATTGATGAGCTGCTGGCGGTGAATAAAGAAAAGCCTTTGGACAGTGAAGGGGTTTTAAGGCAAAGCGTTGCGGTGCTTACCACCCTTGCTACCATAGTCCTGTGGATCTTCTCCAGCTATATCAATATACCGCTGGCCGTAATCTCTTTCCTGCCTATTGTTTGCTTCACAGCCACGGGCATTATTGTTGCTGAAGATATACCCAAGCTTCCCTGGGATACATTGATATTGGTAGCCGGCAGCCTTACATTGGGCATGGCAGTAACAAACACAGGGTTAGCTGAGTATTTTGTAAAATCTATCAATTTCGGATCAGCTTCAGTATTGGTTATTTTTATTATCCTGGCCTATATCTGTAGTGTGGTATCCAATTTTATGAGCACCACAGCTGCTGCCAGTATCCTTATTCCTATCGGGGCTACCTTATTGCCGGAGCATACGGTTGCTGTTTGTACGCTTATAGCTTTGTCCGTTTCCACAGCAGTGTTGTTGCCTATTTCCACACCGCCCAATGCAATGGCTTATAGCTCAGGGATTTTACATTCTTCCGACTTCAGGCCCGTAGGTTTTTTACTCGGTGGAATTGCACCCTTGATTATAGCAGTACTCATGTTTATTATTTTTTGAAAAGATACGGTTTCCTGTTTTGGGTGTTGAACATGAGAGGTACAGGCCCCTGAAATGCTGTCTGCAACTGTATTTACCCAAAAAAGATAGCTTTGGAAAGCATATAAATAACAAAATATTGGCTTTATAATCGTATATCTTACAATTATCTTTGTATAAACAAACAGGATGATCAGGTTTGTTTAAAGAGAAGAAGGGAATAGGAGGGGTGAATAAAATAGATTTTTAAGTTTTTTCATATGGCAAGCAATCGTTAGAGGTCAGTCCGTTTCTACGGAAGGACCTTTTTTATTTCCAGGCCGTTTTACTTCTATACTTTGATGTTGGTTCATCTGCTGTTCATTCAGAGAGGGTTACTTTTTATAAAACCGGTAATTTCTTTAATATACCCAAATGCCATACAAACAACAGTATCGGCTGCACCGTAGTATACGGCAACCTTTTCGCCATCCTGCAAGGCTGCACAAGGAAAAACAACATTAGGAACATCTCCCGCCAGTTCGTAAGGCGCTGCCGGAGCTAATAGATAGGGTTTGGACCGGTACAAAACTTTTTCGGGTTTGTTTTTATCTAATAAGGCGGCTCCCATTGAATATCTGAAGCCATTGCATGTATTAATAACTCCGTGGTAGAACATAAGCCACCCTTCTTCTGTAAGAAAAGGAACAGAGCCGGCCCCGATTTTGGTACATTGCCAGGCGCTTTCTGTAAAAGGAGCTGCTTTCATCACACACCGGTGCTCTCCCCAGTATTTCATATCGGGGCTGTAACTGATATAGATATCTCCAAAAGGGGTGTGGCCATTATCGCTGGGGCGGCTAAGCATAGCGTATTTTCCGTTTATCTTTTCAGGAAATAGAACCCCATTCCTGTTAAACGGCAAAAAGGCATTTTCGCATTGGTAAAAGGTTTTAAAATCAAAAGTATAGCCAATCCCGATAGTAGGCCCATGATAACCATTACACCAGGTGATCCAGTACCGGTCTTCAATGAATGTTACCCTGGGGTCATATTTGTAATCAGACTCGATCATGTCTGTATTGCCCGGCTGCATTTGAATGGGATTGTGCTGAATTTCCCAGTTAATGCCATCTTTGCTAAAACCGGCAAAAATGTTCATTTGTACAGCCTTATTATCACACCTGAAAACTCCGGCAAAGCCATTGTTAAACGGAACTACAGCACTATTGAAAATACTGTTGGAAGAGGGTATATGATAGCGGCCAATTACCGGGTTTTGTTCGTAGCGCCACATTACATCTGTACTATTTTCAGGCCGGTCCTGCCAGGGTATTTTTATTTTGCTCATTATTTAAGAGATTTATTCATTACATGTGATATTACTTACTTATGAAAATTATTTCTTTAGCGACAGGAATTTTATTGCTTTGTCCAATACCTCATCTTTGTTATTAATAATACCTGATATTGTAGGTTTTACTAGTATATCAGGTACTATCCCTATTCTTTGTGTGGGAGTTCCATCTGGGTAGTATATGCCAATACCACTAAATCTTGTTTTGATTGTCCCCGGAAGCCCCGGAAGTAATATCTCTGATACATTTCCATCAGCACCCGCAGTGTTGGAGCCAATTACTGTGCATTTGGAGTAGGCTCTATAGGCCATGGCATGAAATTCCGAAGAGCTTTGGGTCGTCTCATCAACCAATAGCACTACTTCTCCCTGATAAGGAGTTGAAAAAATATTTCCTACTTCAAGTGGAGGCATATAGTAAAACGAGCCAGGGAGAGAGATGTTGGGGATCGATCCCTTTACAAACGGGGTTTTCTTTGATAGCAGATGATTAGTAACAGCAAATACCAAATGGTTTGATGGATAATTTCTAAGATCAATTATAATCCCTTTAGCATTTTTAAATTTGTCAAATACTTCATCAACCAGGTCGAGCTTAAGTACCCCATTATCAATATAACCAATTCCATTGGCCACCCATTTATAAGGATCGTTGGATATGCTAAAGGGCTTTGCTGGTTTTAACTGGCCAGGATTATAGCTGACAACAGTTTTTAACATTTCTTTCCCAGCTCGTAGAATCTCAACTTGCAAAGTACTGTCATTTGTTCTGGTTATCTTTTTGGCAATGTCTCTCAGGAGTGTCCAGCGGTTAGATGCAGGACAGTAAGGCTCCAGCTTTTTAATAATTTCCTCTACAGGCTTATCGTTTATTTTAATTATGATGTCACCCTTTTGCAGGGGATTTTTTGCGCCTAGATTTTTATTGAGACAATTATAAACTACCAGTTTTTCGTTGATGAACCTTAGCGCTACAGGTATTTGCCTGGTACCGAAAATTTTTTGTATAGGGTAATCTTCGTCAACAGAAGCATGAGTATCATGTATTTGTCCTGCAAGCTCGAGTACTGTCAATTGATATTCAAGATAGCTATTGGCATTTAGGAATTTAGGTATAAATTTTAATAGTGTATTTTTCCAGTCTTCTCCTATTAAATCCCTGTACGGAAAAAAATATTGTACCATATTCCAATATCTGTACAAAGTCAATAACCGAAATCCATCATCGGAAGATAACATTTTTGTATAGGGAAGCTCATTTTTAAAAGAAGGATTTCCTGTATTGGTCTTGGTTACATAATATTGTTCGTTTCCTGGTCTTTCTGCGCTCCTGACTTTTAGAAGCAGTTTTCGAAGTTCTTCTGAAAAATCAGATTGGGTAATCCAGTCCAGATCCGGCTTTAATATCAGGCTGTCATTAGTAATTTGCGAAGGAGGGTTTTTTAAAACCCCGAGTGTGTCGATCCATTTATATAGAAGCGCATTCTTTTCTGCATTAGACCGTGCATCTAAAATTTTTGGAAGTGCTCTGAAAAGTTCATAATCCCAGTTGTAATTTCCCTTAATAACACCGGGATGATAGTATTTTAAAAAACCCCAAATCAGCCCGACTTCATACAACGTTTTTATTTTATTGCTGTCCAGGTCGTCAATGTCTATTTTGGAGCCATCGTTAAATTCACTATACCTGGATGAAAGAGGTTTGTTTATAGGTTTCAGGTTAGCAATGGGCTTTCCATCGATAGATATTTTAAGATCGTCCATCCACATTTTCCCTGTTCCTGACAATATGCCCCCAATATAAATTTCGTCAGTTCTTTCTGGCTCTAAAGGAAGTGTAACCTTATATTCAGTCCATTCGGTGCTGCCTTTTGCTCCTCTGTCGCCCGTACTGCCAAATGCAACTTCCGGATCAATCCTCATCCATAATCCGGCATGCCCATTGGTTACATTTTCTGTTTTGATAAAGCCTGAAAGGGTAATACTATCACCGATATATTTTTCAGATATTATACTATACCATGTTGTATAAGCCGGCTCACCTCCTTTATAGAAAATAGCAGCGGAATAGCGCCCATCCTTAACAACAGTCGAGTCTAATGCAGCAATGTATTTCGATCTGTCGTTTCTGCTATTAGCATACCATCCAATTGCTGAATCTTTAATTATGTGTTCAAAGCTTAGGTTGTAATCTGTTGACTGCTTTTTGGGTTGACAAGAAGCAAGGATAAAAGCAATTAAAAAAAATATATTAGAATAGGCCATTTTTGACGGTCGAATACACAAACTTAAATTAAATGACCATGAAAAAGATTAAGTTTAACACATCAAAACTGAAATTAACTAAAGATAAAGATTGCTGCACTTTTCACAGATGAAATGAATCCCCAATAATTCAACCTGATGTAAGATGTGGACATAAAACATAGGCAATAAAAACTCGCGAATCTGCGAGGCCTTTGTGGGAGTTGATCCCGCTAAAACTGGACCGACTACTCCCGGCTTACGAGCCGGGATGCTATGAACCATGCATAGCTATTAGCTGATCAATATATTTCCGACTTTTCTTTGATTTAATCTTCTTTTCGCGAAACATGGCCGTACGATTCTTCAGTCTTGGGTTGTTCCTGTAAACTCCTTATGATTGGAATTAGGCCTTCGCAGCCGTTCCAGCAAATCATCCCCGGTATAACCAATATAATAGCTGTCTCTTGATGGAACGTATAAGATATAAACGTAAAATATGGCAATAAAAAACCCCGCAAATCTGCGAGGCTTTGGTGGGAGTTGACGGGCTCGAACCGCCGACCCTCTGCTTGTAAGGCAGATGCTCTGAACCAACTGAGCTAAACTCCCTTAATTTCAAATCCCCTTGTTTGTAAAGGGAGTGCAAAAATAAGGGAACCACTTCAAATATTCCAAATAAACTATAAAAATTTTTTATTGATATTGCAGCCATGTCAAATTACTATTGTGATTTTATAAAGGGTAAAGGAAAAGATTCTGTACATCAGCATTATCATGACCATGAATACGGTTTTCCTTTGGAATCGGACAACGAATTATTTGCCAGGCTGGTGCTCGAGATCAACCAGGCGGGGCTGAGCTGGGAAACCATTCTTAAAAAGAAAGAGCATTTCTATAAAGCCTTTGATAATTTTAATATTGACAAGGTAAGTCGTTATACGCAGAAGAAATTTGATGCCCTCATGCAGGACGCTGGCATCATCCGCAACCGGCTTAAAATAAATGCCGCCATCGAAAATGCCAAAACCATCAAAGCGCTGCAAAAAGAGTTTGGTTCATTTAAAAACTGGCTCGATCAGCACCATCCCAAAACAAAAGAAGAATGGGTGAAGCTGTTTAAAAAAACGTTCAGGTTCACAGGAGGGGAGATCGTAAATGAATTTTTAATGAGCACTGGCTATTTGCCTGGATGCCATAGCGAAAACTGTCCTGTTTATAAAAAAATAGCAAAGCTAAAGCCGATGTGGATGCGATAGTCCATAGTCTATGGACCATAGACCATGGACATTTTTGAAAATTAATTCCTATCTTGTTCACTACAACAAACCCTTACTATGTCTGGAGAGAAATTTAAACAGTCCCTTAGCTTATTTGATGGTACCATGATCGTTGCCGGCTCCATGATCGGTTCCGGTATTTTCATTGTAAGCGCAGACATGATGCGCAATGTAGGCAGCGCGGGCTGGCTTATTGCATTATGGGTGATCACCGGCTTAATGACAGTTTTTGCAGCTGTTACCTATGGGGAGCTTTCTTCTATGTTTCCAAAAGCTGGCGGACAATACGTGTATTTAAAAGAAGCCTATAACCCCTTTACGGGGTTTTTATATGGGTGGAGCTTTTTCGCTGTAATACAAACCGGGACCATTGCGGCAGTAGGCGTGGCGTTCAGTAAATTTGCAGGTTACTTCATTCCTGCCCTTACCATGTCAGATGAGAACATTATTTTTCGGATAGGAGACTGGTTCAAGCTATACCCGGCGCAATTGGTATCCATTGCGCTTATTGTTTTTCTCACGTACGTAAATACAAGAGGTATAAAAGAAGGGAAGTTCATACAGTCTGTATTTACAGTAGCTAAACTTTTCTCATTATTTACATTGATCATATTTGGCCTGCTCATTGCTGCCAAAGCCGATGTGTGGAACACCAATTGGGCTACCGGTTTTGATTTCAGGTTTACAGAAGCGGTAAAAGACGAAAGTGGCAACCAGGTAGGTTGGTCGTTGTTCAAAGGCCCTTCATCTGTTTTCCTGATGATTGGTTTGATCAGCTCTGCAATGGTAGGCTCCGTGTTTAGCAGCGTTGCCTGGGAAAATGTAACCTTTATTGCCGGTGAGATCAAGAATCCAAAAAGGAATGTAGGTCTTAGCCTTTTCCTCGGTACGCTCATTGTAACCACTATTTATGTGCTTACCAATGTTATGTACATCGCGGTGTTGCCTTTATTTCCGGATGCATCCGCAGGCGCTGCTGCTTTTGCTACCGAAGTGGCTTCGCCCAGTGTAGCGTTTCCTTTGCAGGACAGGGTAGCCACGGCCGCGGCCTCTAATATTTTCGGCGCTTATGGTACGGCTATTATAGCGGTAATGATCATGGTATCCACATTTGGATGTAATAATGGCCTGGTACTTACCGGTGCCAGGGTTTTTTATACTATGGCGCAGGACAGGCTTTTTCTTCCCCAGGCGGCTTCGCTCAACAAGAATGCCGTGCCGCAATGGGCTTTATGGGCGCAGTGCGCCTGGGCGGCCATGCTTTGTTTAAGCGGTAAATACGGATTGCTGCTGGATTACGTGGTATTTATCACGCTGGTATTTTATATTCTCACCATCATCGGTGTTTTCAGGTTGCGCAAAAAGCGCCCCAATGCTGAAAGACCTTATAAAGCATTTGGTTATCCGGTTATCCCTGTCATTTACATTTTAATGGCCGGTACTATGGCGTTAGGGTTATTATTTTACAAACCGGCTACATCCCTGTTTGGTTTGCTGATAGTATTAATAGGCGTGCCCATTTATTATATAGCTATGCGTAGCAAAAAAGCGGCGGAATAATTTTTTTATTAGATCATCGGCAGTGCTGCTATCAGCGAAATTGCGTCGCACTCTTGTTTTATGGTGCAGGTGGCAGCAATGATAGTCAATATGTCATTCTTTTTGTTGCGTGTTGATTCCGTTAAACTACATCGGGCATTTGCGATTATTATCGGGTAAGGTACTTCTTCGCCTATGGAACCGATAAAAATATTTCCCAATATGGGAACTTTGCTTTACCTTTGTTATAAAGCAATCACACTTGAGAGTTATTGCAAAAAAAATATTACGGGAGTTCTGGGAAATTCATAAAGATTGTGAACAGCAATTAAAATCCTGGTACCAGGAGGCGGGCAAAGTAACCTGGAAAAATATGAGTGAGCTTAAAAAGGATTATCCAGGTGCCAGTATTTTAACGGGCAACAGGGTATGTTTTAATATTAAAGGGAATCATTACAGATTGATTGTTCGTGTCAATTTCGATTATCAAATGATGTGGATAAGGTTTATTGGAACACATGCTGATTATGATAAGATTAATGCCAATAAAATTTAATTGAGCCATAGGAATTTTGAATATTGGAGGGATAATTATCAGGCAAATTCCATGTAACCATTAAAAACTAAACACATGAAATTAAAACTCATAAAAAACGAAAAAGATTATATACAGGCCCTGGAACGGCTTGAGAAGATATTTGATGCAAAAAAGGGAACAAAAGAAGGAGATGAGCTGGAAATTCTCGGTATCCTGATTGAAAAATATGAAGAAGAACATTTTCCTATTGATATGCCGGACCCCATTGAAGCTATTAAGTTCAGGATGGAGCAACTGGATTACAATCAGAACGATCTGGCAGATCTGATCGGTCAGAAAAGCAGGGCCAGTGAGATATTAAACAGAAAACGAAAGCTCTCGCTGGATATGATCAGGAAGTTAAGCGCCACATTGCGTATTCCTTCCGAAGTACTGATACAGGCCTATTAGGCAAACGGAATTTCGCAGAATGATGCTATCCCGGAAATCGCTACGTATATCACTGCTGGCAGCACATCAGCTTACAAAGCCCGGAGTTACTTTTCTTTTTTATGAAAAACAACCCGTTGAACTATGAGACTGATTCTATTATTATGCTGCTTTTTCATGGCCATCCAAGTTGTGGGCCAGGAAACAAATGAAAACCAGGGGGACTACAAACGGAATTATCTGGAAGAATTAAAATCAATCGGGAATACATTTGCCGGCAATTTTTATCCCAATTATACTAAGTTTTATGCTTTGCCGGAAAAGCAGTTTGTTGTTAAAATTGATTCTGTCAGAAGAAAATTCAATGCCGTTTTAAACAAATTTAAGCCTGCTCTTACCCCTGATTTTGTTAAGGAACAAGGCCTGGAAATCAAATACTATTTTGATAAACTGCTCATAGATTATCCTTTAAATCACGACATCTATGCCGGGAAAACATCAAAGAAAAAGTCATCAATCCCAGAAAAACTAAAAGGCAACCTTACCGATCTCAACAAGCCGGAGCTTTTGGGGAATTCGGATTTTGTCAATTATGTCAAATCATTTTTTTCCTATAAAACCAATATAGAGCTAAAGAACCCGATTTACAGGAATCTTGATAACCAACACCTGAACGCTGTCTGGAAGTTAATACCACAATTCATTTCCAACCCCAAATGTCAGGACTTTTGGCAGGCTGAATATTTGTTTAACCATATTGACAACAACGGAATCAAAAATATACGAAACCTGTATGAAGATTTTAAATCGGCTTGCAAGGACAGTAATCTTTTAAAGAAGGTTACGGATATTTATTCCGAAGATTTTGATGGCAGGCAGGGGCATTTAATTAAAACCTACAAAACAGTGGGCGCTTTTGATTTGGATATGCATATTTTCTTGCCGGACAGTTTCATGAATGGTCATAAAAAACCTGTACTTATTTATTTCCACGGAGGAAGTTGGTCCGAAGGCAAGCCGGATTGGTTTTTTTCCGCCGGTGAAAGTTGGGCAAAAAAAGGGTGGATTGCCTGTGCTGTTGAGTACCGGATTCTTGGGCGACACGGAACCTTGCCGTTTGAAGCCGTAATGGATGCCAGATCAGCCATACGATGGCTGCGAAAAAATGCTAAGGAATATAATCTTGATCCGGATAGAATCGTTGCTTCCGGCAATTCCGCTGGAGGGCATTTAGTATTGTGTACAGCTTTAGCGGGGAACTGGAATGAAAAAACGGACGACTTAAGTTTTAGTCCTGTTCCCAATATATTAATGATTAATGCCGGTGTGTATGATTTGACAGACCCAATAACAGCGTGGATAAGAAAGGATCTAAAAGATAAAAACCTGGTAAAAGAAATTTCTCCCAGCTATCTCACCGGGAAGAACTTGCCTCCTACACTAATCATTCACGGAACCGATGACCCAAACGTTCCGTATACAACTGCCCAAAAATTTGTACAGGAAGCTACGAAGGTGGGAAATACTGCCGTTGAATTTCATTCACTGGAAAAGGCAGGACACTTTATTTGGTATGACCCAAAATATACCCAGGATATTTTAAAAATCAGAAGTGATTTCCTGACTAAATATGGATATTGACACAGAAAATGGCCAGTAACAGGTATTGCCGCAATATCCGGGAATGAGAAAGATCAGGGCTCTATTTTTACCGGTTTGTTATTTTCATCTATGGCTACCAAAGTAAACAGGCCGCCAACAGCCTGTTCCCTGAATTCCTCTTCCATCTTTTCAAGATAAACATTCACTTTTATTTTTATACTCGTATTTCCCGTTTCTTCAACGCTGCCGATCAGCTCAATAAGCGATGCCGCGGGGATTGGTTTTGTAAATTCGATCTTATCAGCGCCCACAATAACAAAATTTTTCCTGCAAAATCTTGTAGCAGTCATAAAAGCCGTTTCCGTCATCATCATTATTACCAATCCGCCAAACATAGTATTATGGTGGTTCGTAGTATCAGGAAATACTGTTTTAAAAACATGGGTTTCCGCCTGTTTCATCCTTTCATCTCTTGTCATTTCACAAAACTCCTTATTTTAAACAGAATAATAGCTGAGGATGTATAAAACTTTTTTGCTCTATCCCGCCTCAGGCGGGACAAAAAATGTGGAAAAGAAAAGCCAAGTCAGGTACCTGATTGCTAGCAGCGTTTAGACGACTTGTTATTTTAAGTCCCTGTCTGCCGATCAGGTAGGCTTGCAAGAGTTTCTATTCTATATAGTATAGAAAATATATACACTCTTCTGAATGAAGATCAGCGCCTGTCTCGCCAAAGCAGTAACTCCAACTTTTTTTCCACACCCGGCCGTCAAAATCTGTGTATAAAACGCTGTAGCAGCAACCGTTTCATGGTATATATTCGCCGTTGCAATAAAAGTTTTTCATCGTGAGATTAAAGAGTTTAGAAATAAAAGGTTTTAAAAGCTTTGCCGATAAAACCATTGTGAATTTTGATGACAATATCACCGGTATTGTAGGACCGAACGGGTGCGGTAAATCCAATATTGTGGACAGCATCCGCTGGGTAATTGGTGAGCAAAAGATCAGTGCGCTGCGTAGCGAAAACCTTGACAGCCTGGTGTTTAACGGCTCCAAAACCCGTTCAGCCAGTGGTTTGGCCGAGGTTAGCCTTACTTTTGAAAATACCAAAAACCTGTTGCCCACCGAGTTCAATACTGTTCGCATTACCCGTAAATTTTACAAAAGCGGGGAAAGCGAATATCGCTTAAACGATGTGCAATGCCGTCTGAAAGATATCCAGAACCTCTTTATGGATACCGGTATCAGTACCGATTCCTACGCCATTATTGCGCTGGACATGGTGGACGATCTCATCCGCGATAAAGACAACAGCCGCCGGAAAATGCTGGAGCAGGCCGCCGGTATTTCTATTTATAAAACAAGAAAAAAAGAAGCGAAACAGAAATTAGATGCTACAGAACTGGACCTGAACCGTATTGAAGACCTTCTTTTTGAGATCAACAACCAGTTAAAAGCACTGGAAAGCCAGGCAAAAAAGGCTGAAAAGTATCATGAAATAAAAAAAGATTACCGCGAAATAAGCATAGAGCTGGCCAAAGCTGCACTGGAAGGGTTTAATCTTACTTATAAAGATCTTACAGAACAGCAGGAAGCCGAAACCGATAAAGTGCTGAAGCTGGAAGCTGAGGTAGCTGCGGAAGAAGCAGCTTTGGAGCAGGAAAAAGCGGGCTTTATCGAGAAAGAACGTTCGCTGCAAAGCATGCAGCACGCTTTTAACGAGCTGCAGCAAAAAGTGCGTACCAAAGAAGGCGATAAAAATCTTGCGGTGCAGCGTTTGCAGTATCTCAAAGAAAAAGAAGGCGGATTACAGGAGTTCTTAGATAAGTCAGGGGCGCAGTTAAAAGGCATAGAAGAAAGCATTGCGTTTACGGGACAGCAGGTAGCGGAAGAGGAAAAGGCTTACGAAGGGCTTACCGAACAATTGGAAAGCCTGAAGGCTGAAGCAGATGAAAAGCGTGGCATTTTAGATTCGAGGCGTAACGCGCTCGATGAAATGCGCCTCGAAAACCAGCAGGTACAACGCAGCCAGTTTGAAGCAGAAAAGAAAGTGGCCGTGGCCGATACTTCTATACAAAACCTGCAGCGTGCTATTCAGCAGATAGAGCAGGAATCGGAACAACGTTCTGCTACCTTTGAAACGCTGGATGCCGAAAGGGTACAGAAAGAACAATTACTGGAAGAGCAAAAGCAGTCTTTAGAGCAATTACAGGCGCACAACGAGCATACAAAGGAGCAGATCTTACATACACAGCAGATATTAGATAGCCTGCGCAACGAAATGGCGGAGGAAAGCCGCAAGCTGGATGCTAAAAAGAACGAGCATGATCTGCTGAAAAGCATGATCGACTCTATGGAAGGCTACCCTGACAGTGTTAAGTTTTTACACCGCAACAAAGACTGGAACTACAATGCGCCTATCCTGTCGGATATTATTTATGTAAAAGAAGAATACCGCACCGCATTGGAAAATGTGCTGGAGCCGTACCTAAACTATTACGTGGTAAACAGCCTGCAGCAGGGGTTAGAGGCAGTGCATTTGTTAGATAATAATAAAAAAGGAAAGGCCAATTTTTTCCTGTTGGATAAGATTGGAGAAGCAGTTGGCGCTTCATCGGATCATACTTTAGAAAATGCAACGCCCGCTTTAAGTGTAGTAGAGGTAGAAGAAAAATACAGCAAACTTGCCAAACACCTGCTGGGCAATGTTTTTATTGCAGAAGGGGAGGAGGCGCTGAATAATTCCAACGGATTTACTGTTATTGAAAAGACCGGCCGCTATGTGAAAGGAAAACATACGCTTACCGGTGGAAGTGTAGGATTGATTGAAGGCAAAAAGATTGGACGTGCTAAAAATTTAGAAAAGCTGCAGGAAGATATCGCTGCACAGGATGCGGTAGTGCAGAACCTGCGGGCACAGATACAGTCAAGGCATAACGAAGTGATCGCCTTCAATGAGGATTTAAGAGAAAATGCGATAAAAGAAACGGAGAAAGCCATACAGGAGCTTTCCAACCAGGTGTTCTCTTTGCAGAATAAGCTGGAAAATATTCAGGGCCAGCAAAGCGCTGCCCGCAACAGGCTTGAAGACCTGAACGAGCAGTTGCAGCAAACCCAGTCTGCTGTGGAAGGGGTGCGCCGGGAGTTGCAGGAGTTTAACGAAGTGCTGCAGCTTAACGCCAACCGGTTGGCTGAGGCTGAAGAAGCCTTTAAAGCGGCGCAAGGCGCTCATGAAGAATCATTAGGTTATTTTAATGAGTTTAACCTGAACGTAACCCGTCAGCAAAGCAAGGTAAATGCTTTAAAGCAGGAACTGACGTTTAAGAGCAATCAATTGGAAGAGCTGCAAAAGCAGGTGGAGCAAAGTACACAACAACTGGCAGGAACGAATGAAGATATCGTGCAAAATGAAGCGGCGCTGGTTGCGGTGGAAGAAGAGTTATTGCAATTAATGCATGCGCGTGAGGAAGATAAAAAAGTGCTGGACGAAGCCGATCAGGCTTATTACAACCTGCGCAATCAGCTGAGTGAGAAAGAAAGTGAGCTGCGCCATAAAGCAAAAGAAAAAGAACAGGCAGAGCATTTATTAGCTGCTATAAAAGATAAGCTGAATGAGTTAAAGCTGCAGTTAGCTGGTACCAAAGAGCGCCTGAATGTAGAGTTTAAAATTCAGCTGGAAGATATACTGGATGAAGAGCGTACTTCTGAAACCACTACCGAAGAATTGCAGGAAAAGGCCGATCGTTTGAAAAAACGTTTGGAAAACCTGGGAGAAGTAAATCCAACTGCTATCGAGGCGTTCACGGAAATGAAAAAGCGTTATGAGTTCATAGTAGAGCAAAAGAACGACCTGGTGAATGCCAAGGAAAGCTTATTAAAAACAATTGAGGAAGTGGAGTCTACTGCCAACCAGAAATTCCTGGATACTTTTAACCAGGTACGGGAGAACTTCAGGAAAGTATTTAAGTCTTTATTTACAGAAGATGACCAGTGCGACCTGGTGCTGGAAAATCCTGAAAATCTTGCCGAAACCGGCATTGATGTAATGGCAAGGCCCAAAGGTAAAAGGCCTACATCTTTAACACAGCTAAGTGGCGGAGAAAGAACGCTGACAGCAACGGCTTTGCTGTTCGCGATATACCTTATTAAGCCGGCGCCGTTCTGTATCCTGGACGAGGTAGACGCGCCTTTGGATGATGCCAATGTGGGCAAGTTCACCAATATGATCCGCGAGTTTAGCGACAACTCCCAGTTCATTATTGTTACGCACAATAAAACTACCATGAGCACCGTAGATGTTATTTATGGGGTAACCATGCAGGAACCGGGTGTAAGCAAGCTGGTAAGCGTTGACTTCAGAAGCCTTGCTGCTGCAGGATAAATAGCAGTGCCTGTCAGGGTGAGGCCCAAATAATAAAAAATCAAGTTCATTGAAATGACAAGAAGCGTTGTCAGGCAGAGCTTGACGAAGCCGTGAGCGATGGTTTATTAATGCCCTTCGTCAGGCTCAGGGTGACATTGATTTTCAAACTTTTAGCCTACTTGTCATTAACAGCTTGTCACACCCTGACCTTATATAATAAAAGCCGCCCGTTGAATACGTGGCGGCTTTTGAGCTTTCATGGATAAGTTATTTTTCAGGCATATCTATTAAACATTAACATAGTATCATACTTAAAAATTGTCAGGCTGAGCTTGACGAAGCCTTTTTGCGAAAAAAATGCCTCTTCGGCAGGCTCAGGGTGACAGCCGGTTTTGATGCCTGATTAGTATACTATTTATAATGATGCTCTTTCATTTTGTTTTTCCAGTTCTTCATGGCATCGCCCGTAAGAGTAAATCCCATGCTTAATCCTATGTTGCGATGAGTGAAAGAAGGCAAGTTGCTCTCGTACTTATTTTCCACTAACCCGTGATAATAATTAATATCATGGTTAATTAAAAAGCCATCAGCCACTCTTACACTTAAGCCTAAAGATCCGGTAGCTCCGGCATCTACTTTAGTGCTCATGGCTTTGATGGTCTTTACCCCTGCAAAAACATCGTCTTTGCTGATAGCATAGGTTTTACCGCCAACTAAAAAGCCAACAGATCCGCCAATTCCAAGGCGGGGCCTTACTTTGTTTGCAGGATCTCCAAAGGTAAACATAGCGCCCAGGGGGATGCGTATATAGTTCATACGCTGTTCTGCTTTGCGGGCTTCTGTATTATTATTAATTTTAAATGTACCTCCTTCGGTGCTAAAAAAAGTACCCAAACCTATGCCCACATTATCGTTGAAATTGTAAATGGCGGTACGCCCAAATTGAACTGTGGGGTGGAAGGCATACTTCAGATCATCACTGCTGCGGTTACCTACCGTCCAGCTATGGCCAATCATTACTTTGTCGCTGACTGCAAATCCTTTTTGCTGGGCAAAGCCCGGAATGGTAATAAATACTAAACATCCTGATATGCACAATATTCTTTTCATGATAAAAAGTTTAAGGGTTTCCTGTATAGTGTTAATAAAATCATGCCAAACCTCTTGTCAGTGACAGGTAAGCCTGCTATGGTGTCCTGGCCAGGGCTGTACTAATGCAGCATTACTGTTGGTGAGGGCCATCCCCAATTGTTGCAGGATGTATCCCTCCCTAAAACCCGCAAAATATTCATGTACCTATATTTTTTACTTTCTGTCATTCTCCTCTTACTTCGTTAATTTTGCAGCCTTTAAATGAATTATCGGTTATGATCACTATTTCTTTTCCTGACGGAGCTAAAAAGGAGTTTGAGTCGGGTGTTACAGCGCTGGATGTCGCAAGATCTATTTCTGAGGGGCTGGCGCGCAAGGTTATTGCAGCCAAAGTAAATGGCGAAGTGTGGGATGCTACACGCCCTATATCTAATGACGCCGAGCTTTTTTTACTGACATGGAACGATACGGATGGCAAAAAAACATTCTGGCATTCATCAGCACACCTGATGGCGGAGGCAGTAGAAGCTGCTTTTCCGGGCGTGAAGTTCTGGGTGGGCCCTGCATTGGACTCCGGTGGTTTTTATTATGATATGGATCTGGGCGACAGGAAATTATCGGAAGATGATTTAACGGCGCTGGAAAAGAAAATGAACGAGCTGGCTAAAGCTAACAACGCTTATATCAGGAAAGAAGTGCCTAAAGCCGAAGCCGTTGCCTACTTCACCGAGAAAGGCGATGAATATAAGCTGGACCTGTTAAGCAACCTCAACGACGGGGAAATTACCTTTTATACCCAGGGCAACTTTACTGATCTCTGTCGCGGCCCTCACATTCCCGGCACAGGCATTATTAAAGCGGTAAAGCTTACCAGTGTGGCCGGTGCCTACTGGAAAGGCGATGAAAAGAATAAAATGCTTACCCGTGTGTATGGTATCGCCTTTCCTTCCCAAAAAGAACTGGACGAGTACCTGGTAATGCTGGAAGAAGCTAAAAAACGCGATCATCGCAAGCTGGGCAAAGAACTGGGTATTTTTACAATGGACGATATGGTGGGCCAGGGCCTGCCCTTATGGCTGCCCAACGGAACCGTAATTATAGAAGAGCTGGAAAAGCTGGCTAAACAAACAGAAGAGGACGCTGGTTATAAAAGAGTGGTAACGCCGCACATTGCAAAAGAAAGTATGTACCTCACCAGCGGGCATTTGCCGTATTATGCAGATAGCATGTACCCGGCTATGGAGCTGGACGGCGAAAAATATTATCTGAAAGCAATGAATTGCCCGCATCACCATAAAATATTTGATGCTGAACCTAAAAGCTACCGCGATCTTCCATACCGTATTGCAGAATACGGCACCTGCTACCGTTATGAGCAGAGTGGCGAATTATTTGGGTTGATGCGCGTGCGCTGCCTGCACATGAATGATGCGCATATTTATTGCACTAAAGAACAGTTTGCAGACGAGTTCCGGGCAGTAAATGAAATGTACCTGAAATATTTCAAAATATTTGGAATTGAGAAGTACATCATGCGTTTAAGCCTGCACGATCCTGAAAAGCTGGGACAAAAATATATTAATGAGCCTGAGCTTTGGCTGGAAACAGAAGAGCTGGTGCGTAATGTATTAATCGAAAGCAATATCCCTTATGTGGAAGTGAAAGGGGAAGGCGCATTTTATGGTCCGAAGATAGATGTGCAGATCTGGAGCGCTATTGGCCGGGAGTTTACCTTAGCCACCAACCAGGTGGATTTTGCGCAGGGCCGCCGCTTTAAATTAAGCTATACCAATCAGAATAATGAGCCCGAAGTGCCATTGATCATTCACCGTGCTCCCCTGGGTACCCATGAGCGTTTTATTGGTTTCCTTTTAGAGCATTATGCCGGTAAGTTTCCCCTGTGGCTGGCGCCTGTGCAGGTGAAAGTGTTACCTATCAGCGATAAGTTTTTACCCTATGCGCAGGAAGTTCAAAAGAAACTGAAACGTGCCGGTATCAGGATAGAGGTAGATGACAGGAACGAAAAGATAGGAAAGAAAATACGCGATACCGAACTGATGAAGGTTCCTTATATGCTGGTAGCAGGAGAAAAAGAGATGAATGAAAACAAAGTCTCCGTACGCAGGCAGGGTAAAGGCGATGCAGGGGTAAAAGGAGTGGATCAATTTATGGAGGATATCTTAAAAGAAATAGAAGAGAAGGCAGATACTATCAGCAATTAAAATATAACTGCAACTTGTACTGCAATGCAGGGCAGGATCAGAAAAAGTTGTGCGAAGCGTCCTCGCTTCGCACTTTATATTTTATACTGCCACATAAGCTCAAAAAGGAGAACCTGTCATGCTCTCCTTTTTTAATCGTTGGTTGCTGCTGATGGAATGATTAAAGTAAATTTACAACCTGCGCCTGGCGTACAGCTGGCAATAATATCACCACTGTTTTTTTCGGCAAATTCTTTACTTATTTTAAGACCCATACCGGTTCCTTTTTCGTTGGAAGTGCCCATGCTGGAAGCTATATGAGCAGAGGTGAAAATTTCATTCACATCATCTTCTTTCATGCCAACACCATGGTCTGTAACAGAAAAATGAACAAAAGCCCCGGTTTTTTCAATGGCCACATCAATTTTACTCCCCGCAAAGCTGAATTTGATCGCATTTGAAATAAGGTTTCGCATTACCAGCTTAATATGGTTAGGGTCAGCTTCAATTATTGCATTGCCATCGCCTATAATATTTACCTGTATATCCTTATTTAAGAGGTTGTACTGTAAAAGATCCAATGTCTCTGCCAGGAGCGGCTCCAGGGATGTTTTTTCTTTTTGAATTTCAATACCGCTCATCTGACTGTTGCTCCATTTAAGCAGGTTCTCAAGACTGCTATGCAGCTGGTTTAACTGCATGGAAAGCTCTTTTGATAGCTGCATAAAATCATCTTTAGATAAAATGTTTTGGTTAAACAGATCTAAGGATGTTTTCAAACCTGCAATAGGAGTACGTACATCGTGGGCCACAATGGAAAACAGCTTTTTTTTGGTACTGTTTAATATCTCCAGTTGTTTATTGTTGAGTTCTAACTGCTGGGTTTGGTTCAGCAGCTTAATTTGTTGTAACTGTAATTGTTTGTTTCTGTTTTCTATTTCAGCCCGGTAATTTGTATTTAACGTACGGAAGTAGCTAAAAAATATTACATAAAAAATCACCCAGAGGAATATATTGGTAAAGTATTGCTCTTTTGGGAAAGGTTCAAAAAAAGTATAATTATCCCCATAGCGGAATAAAAGAATAAATAAGAGGCAGTTGACAACAGAAATGATTTTTACAGCCATCCCTTTTTTCATAACAGTAAGCACCATTGCTGTTACAATCAGCAGGTAAAACTCCATTCCATTATGGTATAAAAGGCTGCTTAACGCAAATACCAGGCTCAATACGATACTGATAAGCAACTGACCAAAGTAGTAATGCTTTTTATAGTTGGCATACAGAAGGCCATAATTAGAAGCCAGGGTTGCTAAATTCAGGTAAGCCAGCACCTCTCTGCCCGCATAAAGGTTTGTAATAAAAAAGGCTGTGGAAGAGATGGCGCCCAGCAATGCGATCAGGTTAATTACTCTTACGCGCCTGGTTTCTTCATGACTTAGATCTGTGGTAACACCAATATTAACAATGGAGCTGAGCCAACGGTTTAGAGTTGAATATATTCTTAAATAGCGTTTGTTTTGCATTCTGACAAGTAGTACAATATCTTTCAGATATTATTGGTTTAAAGATTGATAATTCCTGCGCCTGGAATTAAAGGGATCACATATCATGTTTTGACGAACCGTTCAAAGTTATTTTACTTTTTTCAATCCTAAATCACCAAAAAATAAAATAATTGGCGCAATAATAATCTAAAAACATCGTCAAAACTGCATTACTTATCTAAATCAATGCCCCATTTCTAAAAATTCTTATGATTGACAAATTTGTTTAAACAAACTGATGTCTTTATTGTTTTTGTTTGAATGTTTTAAAGTGGGTCCATGTTGCTGATCTACCGGGTAAATTTTGTTTTATGGCTTTTCTTTTAGAGAAATTAAGATATAAAAAGATCCTAACAGCCGTTAGTCTTATGGGTTCTTTATTCCTCACATTTACGACATATTCACAAACAGTGGATACGTCGTCATTGCACAATGCCACATTACCGGGCATTATTGATTATGCGCTGGCGAATCAGCCTGCTGTAAAACAGGCGGAGATCAGCCAGGATATTACTGATCTGCAGATAAAAAACAGGCTGGCAGACTGGTATCCGCAACTCAATTTCAATTACAATTATCAACGGAATTTTGAATTGCCTGTAAATATTATCGGGGGAAACCAGGTGCGCTTTGGAGTGCTCAATACCTCATCGCTTCAGCTTACTGCTACGCAAAATATTTTTAATCGGGATGCCCTGCTCGCCAGCCGGACCCAGCAGGATGTAAAGCTGGTAGCTTCCAAGCAAACCGAAAATGCAAAAATCAACCTTGTCGCTAACGTTTCTAAGAACTTTTATGATTTACTGGCTACTGAGCAGCAGAGAAAGATAACTGAGGCTAATATTATAATGCTTTCGCGCAGCCTGAAAGATGCACGTGCGCGTTACGATGCCGGCGTTACCGACAAAACCGACTACCAGCGGGCTACTATTGCCCTGAACAACGCCATGGCATCGAAGAAAGAGATTGAAGAAGCGCTGAATGCCAAGATCGCCAACTTAAAGTTTCTTATCAACTACCCGGGAGAAAAAGAATTATCCCTGCAATATGACAGCGTTACCCTTGAACAGGAAATTTATCTGGATACCTTACAGCCTGCCAGCTATACAAAAAGGGTAGAATACCAGCAATTGCAGGCGCAGCTCCGGTTACAGGAAGCTAATGTGCGCTATAACAAATGGAGTTATATACCCACTGTTTCTGCAAACGGCGCTTATATACGGAACTTTCTGAATGATGATTTTGCAAAACTCTATAATCAGAGCTTTCCGAATTCTTATGCAGTGTTAACCTTGGGCTTTCCTATTTTCCAGGGAGGCAAGCGTAAGAACAATATCGTCATTGCAGAAAGGCAGGTGGACCAGACAAAACTTGAGCTGACTAATTTTATAAACCAGGCAGGCAGCGAATACAGGAACGCCATGGCTCGGTATCGTGCCAACATGGCCAATTACCTTGCCTTAAAAGAGAACATGGAGCTGGCTGCCGAAGTACACCGTATCATTGAACTGCAATACCGTGAAGGCATAAAAACTTACCTGGAGTTAATTACGGCACAAACAGATCTTCGGGCAGCACAGATCAATTATTTCAATGCAGTGTATGGCTTGCTAAGCAGCAAAATAGATGTGCAAAAGGCAGATGGGGCTATCCTCGTAAAATAATAAGCAAACGAAAATAAATAAAGATGATCATCACAAGGGTTTCCATATTCTCACTTTTATTACTGTCATTAGTAGCCTGTAAAAGCAAGGAACAGGCTCCCGCGGCCTCAATGAATGCCCCAATTCCTGTTAAGGTAGTGCAGGTATCAGAAAGTGGCAACGCCACTTATTATGATGAGTACCCTGCTACGCTGGTACCCCTGAACCAGTCAGAAATCAGGCCGCAGGTTACGGGCTATATTACCGGAATCCATTTCAAGGATGGAGATAAAGTGGCTAAAGGTCAAAAGCTATATACCATAGATCAGCAAACCTACCAGGCCAATTACGAGGCGGCTTTGGCGCAGGTGGCGGTGCAGGAGACTAATGTTATTAAAGCCCAGAAAGATGCGGAACGTTATCATGCCCTGGACAAGCAGGACGCTATTGCCAGGCAGCAGGTGGATTATGCAGATGCTGCATTAGCTGCTGCACAGAAACAACTGGCTGCGGCCAAAGCCCAGGCTAATGCAGTGCGTGCCAATGTGAAGTTTGCAACCATTTATGCACCTTTCAGCGGCACTATTGGTATTTCTCAGGTACGCCTGGGCACTTCGGTTGTAGCAGGGCAAACCATATTGAACACAGTATCTACCGATAACCCGATGGCAGCAGATTTCGTGGTAGATCAAAAAGAAATTTACCGGTTCTCCAAATTGCAGAATAGCCGGAACCTGATCGACTCCACTTTTTCGCTGGCTTTTGGTGATGATGTATATCCTCAACATGGTAAATTACAGATTATCGACAGGGCAGTTGACCCCCAAACAGGCGCTATTAAAGTAAGGCTGGTATTCCCCAATAATAACCATTTGCTTAAAGCGGGTATGAGCGGAACAGTTAGGGTGCTGAATGCTGCCTCTTCCCGCTCTACCATGATACCCCACAAAGCCGTTACCGAACAGCTGGGTGAGTTTTTTGTATATGTGGTGGGCGATAGCAGTAAGGTGTCGCAGCGCAGGGTTTCTTTAAGTACGCAGATAGGCCCTAATATTTTAATCAAAGAAGGGCTGCAGGCCGGTGAGACCATAGTGGTAGAAGGTGTTCAGAATCTTAGAGAAGGCGCCGTAGTTACCGCCGATACATCAACAGTTAAGAAATAAATTGACAGAGGACGGATGACAGTTGACAGGAAAGAATGCCGGGAGCTGAACTGGTTGAATCATCCTCTGACATAAAAAATAGCAGATAGTTTGAAGATGCCGACAGATACCGTTGTGTTGTATTACTGTCATCTATCATCTGTCAACCGTCATCTAAAATACACTTCATGATCGCAGACGTATTTATAAAAAGGCCGGTAACAGCCATTGTTATTTCAGTTGTTATTGTGCTGGTAGGTATTATCAGTTTGATCAATTTGCCCGTAGCGCAGTATCCCGATATTTCGCCGCCCACTGTTTCTGTATCGGGTAACTATACCGGCGCCGATGCTCAAACAGTAGAGCAAACCACTACCACCGCTATTGAAACACAGATCAATGGTACGCCGGGTATGACCTATATGACCAGTAACAGCACCAGCAGCGGGCAAAGCAGCATTACTGTAAACTTTGAAGTAGGTACCGATATTAATATTGCCACGCTTGATGTGCAAAACCGTACCAGTGTGGCAGAGCCTACCTTGCCGGACGCCCTGAAAAGACTGGGTCTTACGGTTCGCAAGCGTAACCCGAGCATTATGATGGTGCTGGCTTTTTATTCTCCTAAAGGTTCGCACGATGCTACTTTTATAGGCAACTATGTAAACCTTTATGTAAAGGATGCGCTGCTACGTGTAAAAGGTGTGGGTGATATCTTTTCACGTGCGGATGATTTTAGTATGAGGGTATGGCTTAACCCGGAAAGGATGGCTGCTCTTGGTATTACACCGGCAGAAGTGAATGCTGCTTTGCAGGAACAAAACCTGCAGGTAGCAGCAGGTACAGTAGGAGGCAACCCGCAGCAGGCGCAGCAAACATTTGAGTATAGCGTACTTACGAATAGCCGTATTAACACGCCCGAGCAATTTGAAAACATAGTTGTACGTACCAGGCCTGCTGATGGTAGCCTTGTGTACCTGAAAGATGTGGCTAAAATTGAGCTGGGAAAATTTGATTATAGTGGTAACGCTTTTGTAAACGGCAGCCCTTCGGCGTTTTTGCTGATATACCAGGCGCCCGGAGCCAATACGCTGAGCACTTATGAAGGTATATTAAAAACATTGGAAGAAATGCGCCCTGCCTTTCCTAAAGACATAGATTTTGCTATCCCTAATGAATCAGCAACGGTGGTAAAAGTGTCTATCAAGGAGGTTTTACAAACACTGGTAGAGGCGCTTATATTGGTAGTGCTGGTGGTTTTCTTATTCCTGCAAAGCTGGAGGGCTACTTTGATACCGGTATTGGCAATTCCCGTGTCATTGATCGGAACGTTCATATTTTTTAGCCTGCTGGGTTTTACCATCAACACGCTGACCTTATTTGCCTTTGTATTGGCTATTGGTATTGTGGTGGATGATGCTATTGTAGTGGTAGAAGCTATTCAGCACCACATAGACCATGGAATGGAACCCAAAGCTGCTACCATTAAAGCGATGAAAGAAATATCGGCACCGGTAATTGCTATTGCGCTCATATTGGCAGCAGTATTTGTACCGGTAGGATTTATACCCGGAATTGTAGGACGGTTGTACCAGCAGTTTGCTATTACTATTGCTATTTCAGTATTGTTGTCTGCATTTGTGGCCCTGTCGCTTACACCTGCTTTATGTATGCTGATGTTAAAGCCCAGTAAAACCAACCCTGAAAAAATGAACTGGCTGGAACGGTTCTTCTATAACTTTAACCGGTGGTTTCACCGGTTAACAAGAGGGTACACCAAAGCTGTGGGCAACTGGATCCGCCATACGCCTTATGTGCTGGTGATGATGGTGGTGCTGGTGATAGGGCTGGTATTTTTGTTTAAGACCAAGCCTACCGGATTTATACCCACCGAAGATGAGGGCCGGATGTTCGTAACTTACGAAATGCCGGAGGCTACCAGTACTACCCGGAACATCGCCATGATGAAGGAGATCATGGGCCGGGTACAGAAAATTCCAGAGGTAGCGGTAGTGGGAGGTATTGCCGGGCTGAATGTCATCAGCTTTAGTATGAAGTCGAATGTAGGCACCATGTTCGTACGTCTGAAACCCTGGGCCGAACGAAAAGGTAAAGGCAAAGATGTGCAGGCTGTGATTGGGAAGATCATGGGTGCCACCAGCGATATCAGGGAGGCTAGGGTGCTTCCTATTGCTCCTCCTGCCATTCCGGGTTTGGGAGCTACTGCCGGTTTCTCTTTCCAGTTACAGCAAAAAGGAACTACTGATGATATTAAACAGTTTGAAACAGTTGCTAATAAATTCCTGCAGCAGTTGAACGCGCAACCTGCTATTGGCAGGGCTTATACCTTCTTTAATGCGCGTACGCCCAGCTACCAGGTAGATATAAATAAAGAGCAGGCCAAGAAAATGGGAGTGAACGTAGCAGAAGCATATGCAACACTTTCTAACTTTTTAGGCAGCAGCTACGTAAATGATTTTAACCTCTATGGACGAAACTTCCGTGTGATGACGCAGGCTGAAAGTGTTTACCGGGGCTCCCTGGAAAGCCTGAACGGTTTTTATGTGCGTAACAGTTTAGGTGGTATGGTGCCTTTAAGTAATCTAATCACCACAAAAGTAATAGAAGCTCCTGCAGTGATCTCGCATTACAACGGCTACCGGTCTGTAGAAATAAATGGTACGCCTAAAGATGGCTACAGCAGTGGCCAGGCTATTGAAGCATTAAGGGAAGTGGCTAAAACCCTGCCTGCAGGCTACGGGTATGAGTTTTCTGGAATGAGCCGGGAAGAGATTGCAGCAGGAGGACAGCAAACCACTATTTTCGCCATTTCTATCATATTTGTGTTCCTGTTCCTTGCAGCCTTATATGAAAGCTGGAGTGTACCGTTCTCGGTACTGTTGGCCGTGCCGATAGGGGCGTTTGGCTCTATTCTTACATTAATTCTTTTACCCAAACTGTCTAATAATGTTTATGCGCAGATCGGGCTGATCACTTTGATAGGACTGGCTGCAAAAAATGCTATTCTAATTGTAGAATTTGCGAAGGAGAGGGTTGACAGCGGAACGGATGTTGTACAAGCTACATTAAAAGCAGTAAAGTTGCGTTTACGGCCGATTATCATGACATCGCTTGCGTTTATATTAGGGGTAGTGCCGCTAATGATAGCCACGGGAGCCGCATCGGTAAGCCGTAATACCATTGGGTGGACAGTTTTTGGAGGAATGCTGGCCGCCACGTCGCTGGCTATATTTGTGGTTCCGGTATTGTATGTCCTGATTACAAAGATCAGTTATCGTAAAAAACTTAAAGAGCAGCATCATTAAAACGGGTGCATAAAAGTTTTTCGTTCAGCATTGGGCTTTTTTTCTTTTCTTTGTTGCTGTCGGGGTAAAAGATACCTGTTCGGCGTAAAGGATTAAAAATCAGCAAAAAGCTTTAGTGCGCCCCTAAATATTGGTGAAGCAGTTGCTTAAAGAAATCTGTTAAAATAAAATTGAAATACTAAGTTTAATCCCCATCTTTGTGAAAATCTTTTAACATGCCATTCCCGCGTGGCATTAAAAAAAGAAACAAATAGTGCTTCTATGCGGGAGAAGCATAACGAATTATTTTTAGATGGCAGTACCACAAAAACCTATCTTTAACCGTCCGCCTGGCGCGGGTGGTCCTTACAGGCCGGGAGGCAATAAACCAAAAGGAAACTTCAGAGGACGTTTACCGCAAAAAGAAGCTGAACACCGGATTAACCATCACATCAGGGTACCCCAGGTAAGGCTTGTGGGAGATAATGTAGAGGTAGGAATTTATTCCACCCAGGAGGCGTTAAAAATCGCCCAGCAACAGGAGCTTGACCTGGTAGAAATTTCCCCAACTGCAGATCCGCCCGTATGCAAGATCATTGATTATAATAAGTTCCTTTACGATAAGAAGAAGAAAGAAAAGGAAATGAAGGCCAAAAGTAAGGCTACCGAGATCAAGGAAATACGTTTTACACCCAATACCGATGACCACGATTTTGATTTCAAAGCAAAACATGCCGAAGGTTTTTTAAAAGAAGGCAATAAAGTGAAGGCTTATGTTCAGTTTAAAGGCCGGGCCATCCAGTTCCAGGACAGGGGGCAGCTGTTGCTTTTAAAATTTGCTGAAAGGCTGGCGGAGTTTGGTTCATTGGAAAATATGCCTAAGCTGGAAGGCCGAAGGATGCTTGCTATGATCGCTCCTAAAGCAGCGGCAAAGAAAAAATAAATATTTAACACTTAAATCTAACACTTGCTGTTTGTTTTGGTTCGCTTATGAATATTGCTCACCTAATAATGACATATACGTGCCCTCATTTGACGGAGCGATTAATTAAAATGATTAGCCACCCTGGTTTTGATTTCTTTATTCATGTGGATAAAAAAATAGATATTAAACCTTATTTATATCTCTCCAGCCTGCCTAATGTGTTTCTTATTAAGAACCGGGAAGATGTCAGATGGGCCGGTTATAATACAATCCTGGCAACTTTTAAATGTATCCGTGAAATTTGCAGTACCGGCAAAAAGTACCAGTATATTAATTTTTTAAGTGGTCAGGATTACCCGCTCAAATCAGCAAGTTTTATTTTTGATTTCTTTAAAAGAAATAGAGGTAAAGAGTTTCTGGCCTATAAAAGCTATGTGCATGAGTGGCCGGAAGGATTGAAGCGGGTAAAAGAATATTCATTTGTAAATTTCCGTTTTCCGGCAATGCATTTTCTGGAAAAAATTGTAAATAGAATCTTGCCTTCCAGATCTTTACCCTATAATTATCATCCGTATGGAGATTCTATGTTTTGGATGTTAAGCCCCGAATGTGCTTTGTATGTGACTGATAAAATAATGAACGATAGGAAACTTAATGCTTATTTTAGATATACCTGGGGATCAGATGAGTTTGCTTTTCAGACGGTATTGCTCAATTCGGAATACCGTGACCGTGTTGTGAACAACAATTATAGATATATAGATTGGTCAGGCGGAGGCAGTCATCCAAAAATTTTGGGTATAGAAGATGAACAAAATCTAAGAGCCACTCCAATGTTATTTGGAAGAAAGTTTGATTATAACTCTGATAGGCGTATCTTGGATGTTATTGATAATATAATTAGAGATGGCTCAACTGTTACAAATAAAAACATTTAAGGATTCACGCGGAATACTGACTGTTCTGGATTCCGTAGTGCCTTTTGAAATCAAAAGGCTTTTCTATATTTATGGAGTTGACAGCTCCGATAGAGGAGGGCACAGGCACCATACTACCAGGCAAGCTGCTATTTGCATTCAGGGGAGCTGCATAATTACGAACCATAACGGCAGCGTTAAGGAGGTTTTTGCATTGGATGATCCTGAAAAATGTCTAATATTAGAGCCGGAAGATTGGCATGTTATGCACGATTTTACACCTGATGCTATTTTGCTTGTGCTTGCATCTACGGCCTTCGATCCCTCAGACTATATTTATGAACCCTACAATAACAATACCTTACGAGAATTTAAAAGTCCTTAATCAACGCTTTGAAGACGCATTTAAAACTAAATTTAATGAATTTATTTCCGGGGGCTGGTATATTTTAGGACAAGAAGTGCAAATGTTCGAAAAGGCTTTTGCATCCTGGCATAATGTTCCGTTCGCTGTAGGCGTTGCCAGTGGGCTCGATGCACTTATATTGCCGCTCAAAAATCATGGTTTTCCAGCAGGAAGCGAGGTGCTGGTTCCCTCAAATACTTATATTGCCACCATACTATCTATCCTTCATTGTGGACTGGTACCCGTACTAGTTGAACCGGATAAGCATACTTATAATATAGATCCGAAAATTATTGAGAGACATGTAACAAAGAACACCGTTGCATTAATGGTAGTGCATTTATATGGGCAATGTTGTGAAATGGATACTTTGCTTTCCATTTCAGAAAAGTATAATCTTTTAGTAATTGAAGATTGCGCTCAGGCCCACGGAGCCCGCTATAAAGGCCAGTTGGCTGGTACTTTTGGACACTATGGTGCTTTTAGCTTTTATCCAACAAAGAACCTGGGAGCTTTGGGAGATGCAGGTGCAGTTTTATGTAAAACATCAAACCATGCAGATCAGCTAAAAAAACTCCGTAACTATGGTTCCGGCATAAAGTATTATAATGAAGTTGTTGGATACAATTCAAGGCTTGATGAAATACAGGCAGCTTTTCTGAATATAAAACTTGCTTATCTTAATGATATCAATGAGCACAAACGAAAGCTGGCTGATATTTATTTTGAAAACCTGGATTCCCGCTATATACTGCCATACAGGCACGACGACTATTTTAATGTTTATCACATATTTAATATCAGGCACAAGAAAAGGAACGAGCTGAAAGACTTCCTTGCGGCAAATGGTATTGGCACAGAAATTCATTATCCCGAGCCGCCACACCGGCAAAAAGCATTAAGATCTGTATTAAAAGGACAAAGCTTTCCTGTTTCCGAAGAAATACATAGTACTACCTTAAGTTTACCTTGTTCTTATGCTCATACTGCTGAGGATATTTACAGGGTAGTAGAAGTGCTTAACAGGTTTGAATAGGGTTTTCCCGAAAATGCTAGACCATTGAGAATTGTGTATTCAAAAATTAATTGAATCGTTATAAGGAATTTTCATTCTCCTGAGAAAAGCTCATTCTATCCCCCTTGAACTCTCCTGAAGTTTAATAACAGTCTGTGTTTTACACTTTCTGGGTAACGCTTGCTACTTAAGCAAAAGTCTAAAAAAGTTCATGAGTTGCCTGTGCACAGGGTTGCTGGCTTAGGGTTAACGGTTATATGTTTTAGCTTTTAGAATTTGGCATTTATTTCCTTTCCTGGTTCTTGTTTTAATAGTTAATTTTTTCCCGGAAAAAAAGAGTATAAAATATTTACAGATTTTTTGACAGGAAAAATAAAACTATTATATTTGTCCACTAAATAAGTAGACTAATTCTGTCAGCCACCGGCAGTTTGTCTATCTAAACTTCAAATCAAGATGAATCATTCAAAGAACGCTGCAAAGAAATTGCAGGAAAGTGCTTTTGAGCACCAGGTGGAAATTGTTTTTGAATTATCAATTTCTGATAATTCAATTTCACATTGTTGCAGCATTTGTTGCATGTAACAAACGTTACACTTATCAATACAACCCCTGCTTTCAATTTATTAATGTAATAAGAGACTTCTTACAACCTTCCCGGGTTATGCAAGATGGGTGAGAAGCGCTCTTTTTATATCATTAGTAATCTCAATTTTATTTTACTAACACGACAATTGATGCGCATCAATTGCAAGGTGAGAAATATTTGATCTGTTGCAAATGATGCTCACAAAATATTACCGAAATGCTTATAAAAACTAACAAAATACTTTATACAGGATTACTGTGTTTATTTATATTCTCATTACAGGGAATACTGAAGGCACAAAATCCCGCCACTATTAATTCGGTGTTGGAAGGTACAGTGGTAGATGAATCCACCGGCCTTCCGTTAGAAGGCGCGAATATTATTATTGAAGGAGTAACTAACCAGACTACTACTAATGAAAAAGGGCAGTTTATACTACGTACGGGGCAAAAGTTTCCCTACAATATTATTATAACTTTTGTTGGATATGAAAAGCAGGTAGTAGTAGCCAATGGCTCCCCGGTAGCAGTTAGATTAAAGCCTACAGGAAGTAACTTGGATGATGTGGTTGTGGTGGGATATGGAACGCAGAAGAGAAAGGATTTTACAGGTTCCTTGGCTTCAGTACCTTCTACCCTTAAAGAGCAATTAACGTCGTCGCCGGAACGACTGTTGCAGGGATCTGTAACAGGAGTTCAGGTAACCCAGGCGAACGGGCAACCCGGAGCGAGTGTTTCTATAAGGATCAGAGGAGGAACTTCTATAAACGCAGGTAATGAACCTTTGTACGTAATTGACGGTCTTCCTGTTTACAACAGCGATGAAACCGTTAATGCTGGTGTAAGCAATGGTACATCAATAAATCCGCTTGCGTTGATCAATCCGTCAGATATAGAGTCAATTGATGTTTTAAAGGATGCTTCAGCAACGGCTATTTATGGCTCGCGCGGTGCCAATGGTGTAGTGATTATTACCACCAAAAATGGTTCACGTGGCGGGTACCAGATTGAGTATAACGGCTCCTATGGTGTGCAGCAGGTGTCTAAAACGATTGATATGCTAAATGCCCGGCAATGGGGCGAACTTAAGAACGATGCATTGCAAGATGCCGGTAAGTCGCCTCTATACACACCAGCACAATTGGATAGTTTAGGAGTGGGAACTGACTGGCAGGCGGCGGTTTTTAGAAAAGCCCCTATTCAAAGCCATAGTGTTTCGTTGTCTGCGGGGAACGAGCGTTCAAGAATATTATTATCCGGCAGTTATCTGAACCAGGACGGTATCATTATCAATACAGGATTTGAAAGATATTCTCTGAGGCTGAATACTGATTATAATTTGAGCGAAAAATTTAAAGCAGGAGCAAACGTGAGTTATGGATATACCAAAGCAGTATTAGCACCTGGCAATATTGTTTATAACACACTGGCAATGGTGCCTGTTTTGCCTGTGAGGGATGCCGAAGGGAATTTTACAGAAAGTAGTGCATTCGGCTCTACAATATCAAACCCTATTGCAACATTAACGCTTCAAACAAATTCAACAAATACAGGCAGGCTATTGACAAATACTTTTGCTGAATATTCGCTTTTTAAGGGTCTTACAATAAGATCGTCCTTTGGAACGGATATTATTAATAATAAGCAAAATTATTATCTACCATCCGAGTTGTATGAAAGTGCAGTAGGAGGGAGAGCTTCTGTGGGCTCTTTATCTACTACAAACTGGATTAATGAGAACACATTAAACTATAAGACAACTTTTAACACGGCTCATAACCTTGAAGTGCTGGTGGGTAATACCCAGCAAAAGTCGGCAACAGAAATCTTTGCTGCCAATGCTTCCAATTTTGTGACAGATGCATATACATACAATAACCTTGGCGCAGCATCCGTATTTTTAGCACCCGCTTCCAATAAGATAGATTGGGCTTTGAAGTCGTACCTGGCAAGGGCAAATTATGGATATGATAACAGGTACCTGCTTACGCTTACAGCCAGGGCCGATGGGTCATCCAGGTTTGGAAAAAATAATAAATGGGGTACGTTTCCGTCTGCCGCATTTGCCTGGAATATACGTAACGAAAAATTCTTTGAGGATATAAATTCAATCAGTGCCCTTAAGCTTAGGTTTAGTGCAGGAGTTACTGGGAACCAGGAAATAGAACCGTATCGTTCATTATCAAGATTATCCAATTACCAGTATTCTTTTGCAAATACTATTGTGAATGGATTGGCTACAAGCAGTTTCGCCAACCCTGATCTTACCTGGGAAAAAACGTCCCAATACAACCTGGGGATTGATGTTGAGTTTTTTTCCGGCAGGATTCAGTTAACTACTGACTTGTACTATAAAAGAACTTCCGACTTATTGTTAGAAGTACCTGTGCCTTACTCGTCCAGCCTTGTAAGCGCTTTTCAAAACCTGGGAATTGTGAGGAACAGAGGGTTTGAGATAAACGCCAGAACTATAAATACAGATGGCGCATTTAAGTGGGCATCAAACATTCTTTTCTCTTTAAACAGGAATAAGATCTTGAGCCTTGGCGATGATGCCGACTACTTTTTTATAACCGATCCCGGGGCGCCTACTTTATTGCCTACGCAAATTATCAAAGTAGGAGAGTCTGTGGGTGCTTTTTATATGTATCAGGCAGACGGGGTTGCTCCCGAAACAGGGTTACAAAAATATAAAGATCAAAATAATGATGGCAGCATAACGGCAGACTATGACAGGGTGATTGCGGGAAGCTCACAGCCTAAATTTCTTGCAAGCCTGCTGAACACTTTCAGTTACAAAGGCTTCGATCTTTCTGTATTCTTAAACGCTTCGTACGGAAACAAGGTGTTTAACTGGACCAGGGCAAACCTGGAGTTAGGAACAGGCTATACCGGGGCTGTTGCAACATTGCTGGATAGATGGACTCCAACAAATACTATTACAGATATGCATAAAGCCATCGAAAACCCTTCTGTAACCATTTCTGACAGGTTTTTAGAAGATGCTTCTTTTCTGCGGATAAAGAACATAACGTTAGGCTATAGTATTCCTCAAAGCGTTTTATCTAAAATAAAACTTAAATCAACAAGAGTTTTCGTTCAGGCTAATAACCTTACTACATGGACAAAATATACCGGTTATGACCCCGAAGTAAATACGAATGAACAAAATTCACTTAGTACAGGCATTGACAGGTCGGCATATCCCAATGCCCAATCATTTGTAGCAGGCTTAAATATTAAATTTTAAACGATCATGAAATTAATATATATAAAGATTATAGTTCTTATAGCTGCTTTTTCATCCTGTGTTAAGTTGGATGAAGTACCGCAATCTTTTATTTCTCCAGACCAGTTTTACAAAACAGCAGGCGATGCTGTTTCAGCAGTAAATTCCATTTACTATCCAATGGTAGATAATACCACAGGCGCGCAGCCTATTTATAACAGGTTGCTGAATACGGGCATGGATTATATGACAGACGACCTGGATGCCGGTCCCGGCTCTCCCAATGCAGAAGTAAGGGCGCTTGCTAATTTAGCTCATGCATCAACAAACCTGCGCGTACTACAAATATGGACACAACATTATGAAGGCATTAACAGGGCAAATGTAGCTTTGGAAAAGATACCAGTTATTGAAATGGATGCAGGGTTGAAGAACCGGTTGTTAGGAGAAGCATCTTTTTTAAGAGCTTTTTACTATTTCAACCTGGTTCGCTTTTATGGCGCGGTTCCGCTTTTGCTGACCGACCAGACTACGCTTTCCGTGCAGGAGCTTAAAGTTCCCAGAACCTCTGTTGATGAAGTGTACGCTCAAATTATTAAAGATTTAGAAGCTGCGGGCAACTACTTTGCCAATGGAACTGCCGGTGAGGCAGGACGTCCGACTCAGGGATCGTCTGTAGCGCTGCTTTCTAAGGTTTATCTTACCAGGAGGGATTGGACTAATGCCATTAAATATGCAGAAGCGGTTATTAATGGCTCTTTTGGTTATGATTTGTTTGAGGACTATGCGCATGTTTTTTTACCGGCCTATAAGAATGGGAAAGAGCATATTTTTTCAGCCCAGATAAAGGGGAGCTCAATAAGTACGGGACATTTAGTTACACCCACCGATATAAGAGCTGGTGTTCCGGGATTAAGAGGCTCGTATGGCACACAACTTACTACTTACAAGAACGGCAACGATAACTATTTTACCCTGTATAAGGTGTATTCGGAAAACGATAAAAGAAAAAGAGTTTCGTTTGTTACTTATTATGTAAGTCCTACCAATGGGCAAAAATATTTTACGCTTAATGCGCCTGGAGACTCGGTCCCTTACGTCAATAAAAGTTGGGATCCCAATTATGCTGTTACCGGTAATTCTGATGCCAATGCAAATATTCTTCGTTTTGCAGAAATATTGTTGATACATGCCGAAGCAGAAAACGAGCTTAACGGGCCTACCCAAAAGGCGTATGCTGCAATAAACCGTGTTCGCCAAAGAGCCGGTATTGGCAATCTTCCGACAGGCTTGACCAAAGATCAGTTCAGGGATTCTGTTTATCTGGAGCGAAGATTAGAACTGATAGCGGAGTATCACCGATATTTTGATTTGATAAGAGAAACCGGTGCAGAAACTACGGGTGTTGGACCCGAAGGAAAGGGAATATTATTAAAATGCCTGAACCTGGTTGGTAAAACCAACGTAAAGGCGAGACACTATCTCTATCCTATACCACAAAGCGAAATTGACAGGAATCCAAAATTGACTCAGAACCCCGGATGGGAATAAAATTTAAAACATCATAAATAAATATTGAAATGAAAAAAATGATACCATTTGTACTGTTTGCTGTCATTCTGTTTAGTGCAATGGCAGCAAATGCACAGTCCAATAACGATGCTGAAGCATTTAAAGGCGTTATAGGGAAAACTCTGGCAGAGTCTAAAGAATATTTTCCCGAAAAGAAAAAAGCTCCTCAGGGAGCGCCCAACATAATTGTATTTTTGATAGATGATGCGGGT
Organism: Niabella sp.; assembly: GCA_049841335.1. Classification (GTDB taxonomy): domain Bacteria; phylum Bacteroidota; class Bacteroidia; order Chitinophagales; family Chitinophagaceae; genus Niabella. Next base: position 58,650 of record JASGDI010000019.1, read on the forward strand.
TATGGTACATCCAGTGCTTTTGGCGGCCTGATGGAGACCCCTGTATTGGATAGCATTGCAAACAATGGATTACGCTATACCAATTTTCATTCAACGGGAGTTTGTTCTCCTACCAGAGCGGCGCTGTTAACCGGGCGAAACCACCATTCTGTTCATATGGGCACATTAAATTACTCATCATTAGGTTTCCCAGGCTATGATGCCAGGATGCCGGCTAACAAGGCTACAATAGCCGAGGTCTTACGCGAAAATAATTATAGCAATTTTGCTGTAGGCAAATATCATGTGGCGCCTCTTGATGAAATAACGGCCATAGGACCTTATGATAGATGGGCGGTAGGCAGAGGCTTCGATCACTTTTATGGTTTTCAGTTAGGACATACAGATCAGTATCATCCTAACCTGTATGAGGATACAAAGGCTATAGACGTAGAGCCTAATAAAACGCACCTGACTACGTTATTAGCAAATAAAGCAATCAACTATATTGCCAATCAAAAATCTATAGCACCGGAAAAACCATTCTTCCTGTATTTCGCAACAGGCGCCATTCATTCTCCTCATCAGGTTGATAAAAAATGGAGCGATTTATATAAAGGAAAGTTTGATAAAGGATGGGACTGGTACAGGGAGGAAGTTTTTGCCAGGCAAAAAAAGTTAGGGGTTATACCTGCCAATGCTGTATTGCCCGATAGGGATCCTACAGTTAAAGCCTGGGAAAGCCTTACGCCAAAACAAAAAAAAGTATATGCAAGATTTATGGAAGTGTATGCCGGCTTTCTCACTCATGCCGATTATGAATTTGGAAGAATACTTAGTTATTTAAAGGAGATAGGACAGGATAAAAATACACTGGTACTTGCTATAGTTGGCGATAATGGATCAAGTCATGGGCCGCAAAATGGCAGTTTCAATGGATATATCAGCTCTTTGGGTGAAGAAGAACAAATTGAAGAGTTATATAAAAATATTGATAAGATGGGAACAGAACATTCTTTCTCAGATGCTCCGGCAGGATGGACTCAGGCTACTAATACTCCATTCAGGCTATGGAAGGCTGACCCTAACAGTGAGGGAGGAACACATCAGCCATTGATTGTTCATTATCCGAATGGTAATTTGGAGAAAGGTGGTATTCGCAACCAGTATGGTCATGTAATTGATATAGCTCCTACCATTTACGAAATTGTAAATGCACAGATTCCGGAAGTAATTAAAGGCGTAAAGCAGGCACCAATTGAAGGCACCAGTTTAGCTTATTCTTTAAACGAGGCAAATGCTTCCAACAGGCATACCATCCAATACTATGAATTGTTTGGTAAAAGAGCTATTGTTAAAGATGGTTGGAAAGCTTCTGTTTTTCATAAGCCGGGAACACCTTTTAGTGATGATGTATGGGAATTATACAATTTGAATGAAGACTTTAATGAGCGTATTGATTTGGCTAAAAAATTTCCTGAAAAGTTGAAAGAATTGCAGGCTGTTTTTGATGAAGAAGCAAAGAAGTATAACGTATATCCTTTGCATGACAGGCTGTTTGCTTCTTCTTTTGGAAGCAGGATTGGTGGCCGTAAACGCAGTCCCTGGGGAGAAGATAAGCGAATTGTTTTATATCCGGGCATTGAACAGCTTCTAACGTTGACAGGCCCTCAGTTTCAAAACGAAGCATTCTCAATAACAGCAGATGTTGACCTGAGAACGGTAAATGATCAGGGCGTGTTATTTTCGACCGGCTCCGAATTTGACGGACTAAGCCTATTTCTAAAAGATAGCAAATTTTATGCTGCGCATAATACCGGCGGTATAGTAAAACACCTTGAATCCAATATTGATGTACCTTTAGGAGCGGTTAAACTGAAATTTCAATTTAATTTTCAGAAACCTCAAAATGCCGATAAAGGCACTCCGGCCGGCACAGAAGCGCTTTATATTAACGATACCAAAGTGGCTGAACGAAGCATAACTTTTGAAGAGGGGCTAATTGGTATATATAAGGATGGAATCGATGTTGGCGCAGATAGAAATTCACCTGTATCCGATAAGTATACAGCTCCTTTTTCTTTTAGCGGAAAATTGAACAAGGTAATTATAGATTACCATTAAGAGGTTTAAGATATCTTATCTTTATAAACTGTAAAGCCGCCGGTTAATTATAACTGGTGGCTTTGGCTTTTTCCGGAAGTAATGGTTATAACCTGATACCTGCGCCCAGTTTAGCACCCATAAAAACATGTTCATTGTCATAATGTTTCCAATAGGCTGGAATATGCTTTTCCCTGTTTGAAAAACCCGTAACCCTGCCTAAAAAAAGTTCAGTGGAGATAAATGTTCTGCGATTTACATGTACCTGCAGGTTGGTATTAAAAGCGAGCGCAGAGACAATGCCCCGCGTTCTCTTCCTGACGTAGATACGGGATTTATCATCATAATAAATATCCACCCAATCTCGGGAGGAAAAAGTATACATAGGGCCTAAGCCAAACCGTACCCTTCCAGCATTAGAAGTATAGGCTTTGGCAGTAACCGAAGCTCCGTATGATTTTTGGTTCCATCCAATAAAGGGAGAAATATTAATTCCCAGCCGTTGATGAACCATCATTCTTTCAAAAGTAATATAGGTAATGAAAGTTGCTTTATCGTTTCTTCCGGCAAAGGAGGCGGAAACAAAATTTACTTCCGGCGTGCCCGATACACCTATACCGGCGCTTAGCATATTAGGGGGGAGATTCTTAAAGGTGGCCTGTTCTTTTCTCTTTTTTTCGGTATACCTGGCGTATGCAGCAACAGGGTCCTTGGACGAAAAAGGATGCTTCCTTATGGGTTTTTCAAATATTTCTACCGAGCCGTTCTCAAATACGATAGAATCTACATCTGCTGTATGGAGCCGGTACACAGGCCCGTCAGGATTCTCTGCCTTTTTATAAACGATGGTCTTGAGGTTAATCTCAAGTACTTTGGCTTTTATTTCCGTCCAGCTGATGGATGGCTGATTAGTGATCCTCCGGGTATAAATGATATCCTGCGCACTAGCGGTTGCAAACAGGGATACAACAAATAAAATGGATAAAATATGTTTCATGTGTCATAGTTAGTTTTGGATGGTTGATAAAAGTTGCGGATTAGCAGGTGTAGATATATCGTACAGCACAATGCCTCCCTGTATATAAGCTATTAGCAGGTCATTGTAGGGAATAACATCTATAAAAGTGTTACCGGTAATAGTTTTTAAGACAGCAGGTTTTGTTTTGTCTGCAATGCTGACCACATTCATACCATTGATTCCTATGCACACATACAATATGTCATCCTTATATCCCAAACCGTTAGGCTCGGGCATATCAAGTGTGCTGATCATTTTTGGGGTAAGGATATTATTGCCCTGTATGTCATATATCTGCAGTTGGTTCAGTGTACCACCGCATCTTGCATTTGAGTTTCTCAGGGTAACATAAGCATAATCATCATCCGCCACAACGGGGTCGCAAGCCCTGAAATGCTGTGCCTGCCCCTGTAGTTTAGGGTTTTTGGGATTACTGTTATCAAATACAAACATGCCTTGCTGTGAGCCTATAAATAATTTATCGCGATAAGGGAAAATGGTTTCTATATTGTTCCAGCTTATATACTGCTCATTAAGCAATACCGTTTGGGCTGGCTGGCTTATATCGTAAGTGTACAGCTTACTGGAGCTTACGATGTACATATAGTTTCCTGATATTGTCATCCTTGCTGTAGAGCCGCCGGCACCGGTGGCTGAGTTAACCGTATCGCCTTTTTTACAGGCTGCAAGCAGGCTGCATAAAATGATAAGCCAAAGAGAGGACAGGTAGTACTTTTTCATATGTATGCTTTTATTAGTAAGAGCAGTCGGGGTTGATTAATGTTTTCTTTTGCCAGCCAACAATGATGCCTTTTGACGGATCGGGACATTCAAATTTTCCGCGTTCAGGCGGAACCATAGTGCTGGTACTGTTCATAAAAGACTCAGGCAGTCTTTTTACAACGTTTATAGAGTTACCATTTTGTTGCAGTATAACAAGGTCGCTCATATTATTGGTATAAATGATACCGTTTTTTACAGCTACTTCCTGGCATCCGCTGATCTTTATAAAACCTTTCTGCTGGGGCTGTGCCGGGTTGGATATATCTGTGATATGAATGCCTTTTCCCGATTCCACCTGGAAAAGCATATTACCGGCAACATAGATCTTGCCACCTTCCTCAACATCCTGTGCGGGTAATAGCGCTATGGATTTTAATGCTGAAGAGTCTCCGTACACGGGAGCATAGCCCAAAACGGTTTCGTTATTTCTCTTCCAACAGGAAAAGAACATGCATGCGAGTATAACTATCGCAATTAGCTTTTTTGCTCTCATTGGGTTATAATTTAGTTCCTGGTATTGTAAGATGGGGTTGTTTTATCAACCATTAATACTATAAACGTATGATATTGTGAAAACGCAACAGCCAGGAGAATATATTAAAAAAAAATCTCCGCATTTAATGCGGAGACATTGTAATATCAGCCTGTCAAGAATGAGATTAAATAATATCCATAGCCTTCACAAAAAAAGTTGTAACAAAAGGTAAGATCAATGTAAGCCATGGCCAATGCGTAAAACATGCGAAAATGAACGCAAAAGTGGATATCAAAAATAAAATCCACATTAAACCTTTGTTTTTTGTACCAGATGACATATTATCTTGTTTTGCTGCAAATTTAAGCGTTGCAGGTGAAAAAAAATACCTGTATAAACTTTATTTTTGAAATAGGGTGATATTGATTATTTTCGTTTCGTGTATATTGTACACAATAATGAAATAACGGTTGACGCGATGAAATTTGTTTTTTATTTAAAATATCATACCAGGTTTGGAGAGAGCCTGGCCATAACTGCTAATTTTTCAGGTCCCGGATACATGGAGATGGAGTATTTCAATGATGAATACTGGAAATTTGAAACAGAGATCAGCAGTTCCGCCATTCCTCAGAAAACGCTGATATATAAGTATGCTCTCAGAACTGCCGAAGGAGTGGTGATTGATGAGTTTCAGGAGCCCCGCCGGTTGGTTATTGAGGAGGATGTTGATTTTCTCAAAGTGTATGATACCTGGAATTATGCAGGGGCTATTGCAAATGCATTTACCTCACCTTTCCGGGAGGTATTGTTACCCAAACATAAGGCTGTTAAAGGCAAGCCTGGAAAAGAGGTTACCCATCTCTTCAAAGTCAAAGCACCGTTGATCAGCAGGGACGAGGTGATTTGCATTTTGGGAGATGAAGAAAGTTTGAATAACTGGGATATTGACAATCCTGTTCTTTTAAAATATGACGGGGAGCAATGGTTTTCGGGGCTTGACCTTACAGGTGCCAACTTCCCGTTTGCGTATAAATATGGCATTTATAATAAAGCAAAGAATGAATTTGTAAGATTTGAGAACGGCGGCAACCGGGTATGTTTCGAACCGGCATCGGTAAAGGGGAGAACCGTTTTACAGGACGGATTTGTAAACTTGCCGTATGATACATGGCATGGCTGTGGCATTGCTATCCCTGTATTTGCTTTAAGAACCAATAGCGGCCTGGGTGTGGGAGAGTTTACCGAC
>JASGDI010000020.1:0-8065 GCA_049841335.1 Niabella sp.
ATCTGAGCTTTGGCTATTTTTGAGCTTCAGCAGTTGGTTTACTTTTATCACCACCTAAATGATAACTGAGAGGAACATTGCTTCCTTTGGGCGATACTCTTACATAACCAGACATTTCCTGGTGCAATGCAGAGCAGAAGTCTGTACAATAGATGGGGAAAATACCGGTACGGTCGGGTACCCATTTCAAGGTAACTGTTTCACCGGGCATGATCAGCAGTTCAGCATTATTGGCTCCTTTCACACCAAACCCGTGAGGAACATCCCAGTCCTGTTCAAGATTGGTTACATGAAAATAAACTTCATCGCCAAGCTGCACTCCCTCTATATTATCCGGAGCAAAGTGTGAACGGACAGCAGTAATATTCACATGCACCTGGTTGCCCTGTCTTACCACTTTAGTCTCCCCTTCTCCTTTGGCAACATAAGGATGCTTGTTAGTGTTGATATCAAAAATCTTCAGCTGCTTATCTTTAATCAATTCAGCCGGTACAGCTTGCGCATAGTGCGGCTCACCAATAGTTGGGAAGTCTAATATCAGCTCCATTTTATCCCCGCTGATATCATACAGCTGTGCGCTTTGAGACAGCTCGGGGCCTGTTGGCAGGTAACGGTCTTTGGTGATTTTATTATAAGCTACCAGGTATTTACCAAAAGGCTTTTTGGTATTACCACCGGGTACCATTAAGTGCCCCACAGAATAATAGGTAGGCTGGCGATCCAATACTTTCAGGTCTTTAATATTCCATTTTACCACTTCAGAAGAAACAAAGAAAGAAGTATAAGCATTGCCGTTAGCGTCAAATTCGGTATGCAAAGGTCCCAGGCCGGGTTTTTCTACTTCACCATACAGGGCGGCCTCGTATTTAATAACAGGTAAGCCTGCATATTTTTCCTGTTCAAAGCTTTGATCAGCAATTGCTTTTTGAATTTTATCATAACTGAATACAGGCAGCAAAGCAGCTAATTTACCACTACCTACAATATATTCACCGGTAGGATCTACATCACAACCATGAGGTGATTTAGGACAGGGTATAAAATATACAATATCAGGAAACTCCGCTACATCCAGCACGGTTACTTCATTTTTCATTTCGGAAGTAGAGGTATGGGTTTCTTCATTAAACTTATTATGGGCATATTTTACAGCCTGCTTTTTACCTTTGCCTGCTTTTACATATTCCTCCGCTTTTTTCCAGTTTACAGCCATAATAAAATCCTTGTCTTTCTGTGAAGCGTTCACTTCCAGCAGGGTATTGGCCTGCTCTGAGTTATAACAGCTAAAAAAGAACCAGCCATGTGATTTCCCTTTTCCGGCACGGGCCAGGTCAAAATTCACTCCGGGTGTTTTTAACTGGAACGCGAGGTTCATTTCTCCGCTTGTTTTATCAATACTAACAAAGCTGATATGTCCTTTAAAATTTTCTTTGTAGGTGTCTATAGGCACATCACCCGCTTCACCGTCTGCAGGAACGCTAAACCGTGTACCGGCAACAATGTATTCTGAGTTTTCGGTTCCAAAAGGAGAGCTGTGGTTACCGGCGCTGTTAGGCAGCTCAATAATTTCAGCTGTGCGGAAAGTCCTCAAATCTACACGGGCAAGGCGTGGTGTATTATTGCCGTTCACAAAAACCCATTTACCGTCTGCTACTCCGTCTGTCATTGACATTTCTACGTGGTGAAGATCGTCCCAGGGTACAAAACCGTGAGAGGTATTGAGCATGGGCTTGGTCTCTTCGCTGTAGCCCCATCCTTTTTCAGGATCAACCGAAAATACAGGTATTACGCGCAGTAAACGTCCACTGGGTAAGCCATACACGCTTAGTTGCCCGCTAAAACCACCCGATACGAAATTGTAAAATTCATCGTATTTACCGGGTGCTACATAAGTTTTGGCTGCAGCATCGCCACTTACAGCATTACCAGACCCTTTAGGTTTACAGGAGCTGATATATAATGCAGCTACTGCCAGTAATGCAACTGATATTTTTTTGTAAAGCATAAAACTATTAATTGAGTTTGAATAATTATTTCATGGTTCCGCCATACTTTTTTGCGGATGTCTACGTTTTTATGAGTTACTTAACCCCATCGTTCTGGCGCATAAACTCCACAATTTCCCTTGCCTCCTGATCCGCCAGATTTTGATTAGGCATACGTACCAGGCACAGTTCCAGTTGTGCCTGCACTTCGGGATCTTTATCAATCATCGGATCGGGGTTAGTGATAAAGTTCATGAGCCAGTAGGGCGTATGCTTTGAGGTTACACCTTTCCAGCCCGGTCCTACTAATCTTTCATCCGTAAGCTTATGGCAGGAGAAGCATTTCGTTTCTGCAATGGCTTTGCCCTTTGCCGCCATAGCAGCATCTAAAGGGCCCACTGTTACATTGGTTTCATCAAATTGCCCTTCCCCTCTTTTGGGGTCGTAATCTGATTTTTCTGCTGCAGGCTGAGCGCTTTCAGATGCACCGGATGGAGATGTCTTGTCTTTGTTGTCATCGCCACCACAGGCGCCTATAAAGATGACAATTAGTAAGCCTAATATGGCCATTGCTTTTTTCTTCATAATGTCTGATATTTTTTAATAGGTCAAAAGTAATTTCGCCTTTCGGAACTGCTATATGACTGGAATCATATATGTGAAATGTTTTTATAGGTAACTTTAAAACTCTTAATCCCGGGCTATCGGGGTATAGACGTTTAAATAAAAAATATCGTGAAACGGCACAAAAGCATTATTCCTCTTTCAAAAGATCATCACCTTGGATTACTTTGCTGCTGGAAAATAAGGCAGGGTATCAGAAAAAAAATTCCGGCCGACAGAATAAGAGCATACGTTCTGTACTTTTGGGAAAAACATCTTATACAGCATTTCGATGAAGAAGAACAGCTTTTATTTAATAAAATACAGGATCCTTTAAATCAGCAGGCTATTACAGAACATAAGGAGCTCCAGTGTATAACAGATGAAATAACCGGCTCGGCTACCTTTAAAAATCTACATACATTTGCAGATCTGCTGGAAAAGCATATCCGCTTTGAAGAAAGAGTTTTATTCCCCTACCTGGAAACAATATTCCCCGAGGAAGAATTACAGCTTATAGGTCAACAGCTTGAGGAGCTGCATAGCACAACAGCAGTGGATGATTTTGCTGATGAATTTTGGGTATAACGGGAAGTAGCGAGTAGGTATTAGGAAGTAGGAACAGCTACTGCGCGAAGCCGAAAGCATAAGGCTTAAAGCTTGTAGCTTTCGATAAATGAAATTTGAGCATTGATTTAAGTTGACAGTGGACAGATGACTGTTGACAGGTTCTGTTATTGGCTTCTGACTTTCCGACTCAAAACAGTTAACAGATGATAGTTGACAAGCCAGGTTCATGGCCTAAGGCTAAAAGCAAAAGGCCGGAAGCTGAGTATTGTTCCCTTCTTCCGACTTTCTGACTTCCCGACTATCCTACTTCAATTTATATACTTCGGTGCCTGCCAGGAGGAAGCAGCCTAAACCGTAATCCTCAAAATCGGGCATACTGGTATAGGTAACCGGCTGGCCATCCTTAGGTTCTTTACCTGTACCCTGTACATAGCCTAAAAATCCATTTTTGTGTACAGCATCCTTTACCATCGCTTTCCACGCTTTTGTAAGTACGGGCATATAGGTTTTTTTGTCAAGGATTCCTTTTCTTACCCCCCAGGCAAAACCATACGTAAATAAAGCGGTTCCTGTGATCTCTTTACCTCCGTAATGGTTTGGATCATGCAGGCTTACTGTCCACAAGCCATCCGGTTGCTGTATTTTAATAAGCGCGGCACACATATCCTTAAAGTCCTGTAAATACTCAGCATAATGCGGATCTGATTGGGGCAGTTCATCCAATACCCGTACCAGTGCAGCTATCACCCATCCGTTGCCACGGCTCCAGTAGCAGTCTTCACCATTAGGCTCTTTATAAGGCGGATCAAAATCAGCATCGCGCCACCATAAATGATCTTCGGGGTTATATAAACCTTTATCACCATGTTTATGCTTAGTGTAAGCATACATAGCGTACATCTTGTCAAAATATTTTGTATCGTTATATAAATTGCCCAGTTTTGTAAAAACAGGCATAGCCATTTGTATGGCGTCAATCCAGCTCCAGTCATCATCCTTACCGCTGGCAATTACATTATCCATGCAGGCTTTAATATCTTTAATGCGTTCTTCCTTTTTATCTATCAGATAAAGGTCAATATAAGTTTGCCCACAACATTGGTCATCGGCATTATTGGTAGTGATACCGTTGCGCAGCCCCCATTTGTGCTTTTCACCCCAGTCTACTGCATAATCATAATATTTCTTTTGCGGGTCAACATGGTACAAAGCCATCAGCCCTTCATAGTACACCCCCCGTGTCCAGATATTACTGGGCCTCTCGCGGTTAGTAACAATGGGTTTCCCGGTATCGGGCCATTTATCCATAAAATACTGGTTGGTAAGCCTCATTACCTTTAAAATACTTTTTTTTGAAGGAAGCTTCTGGGCGTTTGCAATACCAGATATCAGAAAGAGAAAAACTGCCGGCAAAAAATATTTACATCGCATGACAAGAGATATTTTTCGTTATTTAAAAATCAATATTACTTCAAATATACATTCCGGGCATCCTGTAGTATCCTGAGATCACCATAGCGAGGCCTGCGGTTAATGATATTAAAGCCCTGCCCGTGCCACTTAGCGGGCTTCTGATTCCTTTTGCTGCTAATCACATATTTGCTTCATTTTGAGGCTTGGTCCCTTACCATTCCTGAACAATAATAATTGTAGTAATTACAATTTCGCAAACGATTGCATAAAAAACAGTAAAAAAGCAGGACAGGTCAGGACAGTGAAGGAGCAAGTTGAAGATATATTCGCGTTATAAAACAAAGAAACTCTTTTGTAGAAATGACGATTGCCGGGTTTGAAAACGATATAAATATCTGATACTGCTGAATGATGCAGTTTGATATTTTCCAGGCTTATGATTTTGTTTGACTTAAAATTATATTATAAACGATGCGCTTACTTTCATTATCGCTACTGCTTACTCTTGCATTAATAAGCTGCCGGAAAAAAGAATGGGACGCTTTTTACGGAAGGCCGGATGCGTTGGCCTCTCCTATTTACACGCGTTTGGAAGAAGAAGGAAATTTTAAAACCCTCCTTAGCCTGATAGACAAAAGCGGTTACAGGCAAACGCTTGAGGATGGCGCCGGTTACTGGACCTTTTTTGCGCCTAATGATGAGGCATTCAACACTTATTTTCAGGATAAGCAAATTGCCGGTGTGGATGCTATAGATGCTGTCACAGCACGCGCTATGGTACAATACCTGCTGGTATATAACTCATTTGAAAAAGACAGGCTTGATGACTATCAGGCATCCGAAAATAATACGGGCTGGACTCCCGACATTGCTTTCAGAAGAAGAACCGCCTACTATACGGGCTTTTATAAAGATACCTCTGCCACGGGCCCTGTTGTTGCAATTGCAGCTAACAGGAATAATATAGCTTCATCGCTGACAGGAAACTATATTTCATCAGATTACAACAATAAGTATATTACCTACTTTACGGATGCCTTTATGACATCGGCAGCACTAACTGCAACCGACTACAATTATTTTTATCCCAATAGCCAGTATAATGGCTTTAATGTAGCAGAAGCCAAAGTAGTCAAAGCCGATATAGCTGCCGAAAATGGTGTTATACACGAGGTGGATAAAGTGATAACCCCATTGCTGAGCATTGATGAATACATACGCACAAAACCCGAATACAGTAGCTTCCGTGCCATATTAAACCGTTTGCATGCAAACAATACTATTTCCTTTATTTATAATGCGGATGCCACCCGGAGATACCAGGTACTATCGGGAAAAGGAGACCAGGTATATGTAAAGGTATATTCGCACCTGCTGGCATTTTCCCCTAACAATGAGAATTTTTTAAAACTTGGAGATAACGATGGGCAGAAAGATTGCTGGACTATGTTTATACCCAATAACCAGGCTGTTGACAGCTATATAAAAAATACACTTTGTGAATACTATCCCTCATTAGATGAGATGCCTATTGGTATTATCATCGACTTCCTGAATGCACACATGTTTCAGACAGCTGTATGGCCGACAAAATTTGCAACATCCAGGAATCTATTTGCAGAGCCAGCCCGCTTTGATGCTAATGCTGATGTGTTTGATAAAAAGATCCTGAGCAACGGCATTGTGTACGGAACCAATAAAATTTCTGAAGCAGATGTATTCAGTACGGTGTTCAGCAAAGCCTATCTCAACCCGAAATATACTTTTATGACAAGGCTGTTCAATACTTCGGGCTTAAGATTATTAATAGCGAAGTCAACAGTTCCGGTGAATATTATTTTAATTCCTGACCAGGTATTTCTTGATGCGGGCTTTACCTATAATGTAAACCAGAACCAGTTTTTGTACAACGGCAGCACTAACGGCGTTCCGGACAGGCTGGACCGTATTATAAGGACCTGCGTATTTTTTGGGAGCTATAAAAATATGACGGAGGATCTCTCCGGCTCTGGTATTGCAAAATCGGGCGATGCCGACGGGGAAGGCGACTTTATCCGCTTTTCCAACAACACTATAGTTACTGCCGGCCTTGAAGACCTGGGATTGACAGCAAAAGTAGACAGTATAAAAACAGCTACTAATGGTAAAGTGTACTTTGTAAACAACCTGCTTCGCTATTCTGAAAATGGTATCGGGTATCATTTACAAAAGCTTGGTGCTGACGCTGATTCGCCGTTCAATTATTTTTGGCGGCTGCTTAGTGGCAATGCCCTTGTTTATGCTCCTTCAACGATGCAAATTGTAGGCCTCACAGGGTTCAGTACCATATTTGTACCCACAAATACGGCTATCATGCAGGCTGTTAAAGATGGAATACTGCCTGGCAACGTAACCACCGGGGCTCCCAATTTTGCACCTTCAGCGCCTGCGGATGTAGATATGGTCAGAAAATTTTTACAATACCACTTCTTAGCCACTCATACAGCAGTTACGGATGATGTAGTATCGCCTACAGCCTTTGAAACCGCTTTAAAAAATGATGTGGGCACTGCTTTAAAAGTCCAGGTGAACAATTCTACCAATGCGCTGTCCCTGGTTGACAATTATGGTAGAACAGCCAATGTGATAGTTGCTCAAAGCAACAACCTGTCCAGCAGAGGCCTGATTCACCTGGTGGATAATTACCTAAAATATAACGATCAGTAAAGAAACCCCGATACAAAATTTGCCATGAGAAGATTTGTAATGAAAAATATTTTGGTGTTTTGCGTAGCTTTTTTAATAATGACTACAGGAGGAAAAGCTTATGCCCAGGATGCAATTGTACTTACGGGAAAAGTTGTGGATAAGCAGGGCGCTCCTATTGCAGGCGTATCGGTATCCGAAACAGATAATGAACAACGTACTGTCAGGGGCACTACTACCGATATAGACGGGAACTTTGCATTAAAGATCAGTGATGTAAAGAACCGTATCAGTTTTTCTGCCATTGGTTATAAGAGCCGGGAAGATATGGCCATTAATACCCGCAGAATCTTCAATATAACACTGGAAACTTCGGGCAAAGACATGGAAGAAGTGATAGTGATCTCCTCCGTAAGAACAGATAATGGTATGCTCCCGATACCTGAAAGATACAACACACTGGCAACTTCACGTGTGAACGCTAAAGACCTGGAAGAAATGCAGGCTACTTCTATAGACCAGGCTTTGCAGGGACGTATGGCGGGAGTTGATATTGCTGCCAATTCTGGAGATCCGGGCGCCGGTATGCAGATCCGTATAAGAGGAACTGCCTCTATCAACTCCTCCAATGATCCTCTCATTGTTGTAGATGGCATGCCTTATGAAACGGAGATACCTGCCGACTTTAATTTTGGAACAGCGGATGACCAGGGGTATGCTAACCTGCTGAACATTGCTCCAACGGATATTAAAGATATTACCGTTTTAAAAGATGCTGCTGCTACTGCAATCTGGGGCTCCAGGGCAGC
>JASGDI010000021.1:0-35171 GCA_049841335.1 Niabella sp.
CCGCTTAAAACAGGGTCAATCAAAAAACGCTTACCGTCAATTTGCATAAAATAAGATGAATGCCCGAACCATACTAAAACATTACTATCTATCGGAATACTTAACAAATCCGTTTTTATTGAGGGGATTGTATCGGTAGGGAACTTTCGGGGATTATTTCGGAAAAACGTCCTGTAAACTTCGCCCGCCATTGTATAGCCTTCGGGAAGCATTGGCGTAGGAAATCGGTTTTGAAATTTTCCGTCCTTATAATTAGGGGATTGTTTTATCCGTTCTAAACGCTGTCCGCTCGGCTCTTTTCCAAATTGCGGTTGCTGTATAAATATAAAACCTGCGATTGCTATTAGTGCAATACAAATCAGAATAATAACTGCCATTCTCTTTATTATTTTTTTTATGCGAACCATTCGTTCTTTTTCTATCTTTTTTAGGGATTTTTATTTTGATGGTGCAAAAGTAAACACTAATTTTGCAACTGACAAGTATAGACTATACTCTATACTTTAACTTTTTTTGTTAAAAATTGTGGAAAGCGATGCTAATTAATGAATTATCAAAGAAAACAGGCATAACCATACATACCATTAGGTATTATGAAAACCTCAGTCTGATACAGGGAACAACAGACGAAAAAGTTACAACCAACAACTACAAAAATTATGATGAAAGTGTAGTTGAGCGATTGGAAATTATTATGGAAGCCAAAGAAGTAGGTTTTACTTTGGCGGAAATAAGAAAGTTGTTAGAGAGCTGGTTTGAAAACAGCAATTCAAAGTCCGAAACTGCCAAACTATTTCAAACCAAAATTCAAGAAATAGAAAAGAAGATAAAACAGTTCAGACAAATAAAAAGGCGTTTGGAAAAGGTGGTAGAGGAACTTTCAAAAGGGGAGTGCTAAATACTTAAAAAAGAGTCTTAGGTTAAAATAAGTGATAAAAAGTACTAAAAATCCATCCATCTTCAAAATAGGTTGATTTCTCTTTTTGTATTTTTGTCATTGATACTTTTTACGTATAGTAGTAATGGAAAATAATTGGTCGAATTTTAGCACTCTTCAATTTGAGAAATATGCAGCACATTTTGTAAAAATGAATTTCATTGCTGCCAACTGCGCTATTTATGAAGATGCAGGCGGGAATAGGGGAGTAGACTTTGTTGTAAAAAATGAGAAAGGGCAGTACGTAGATATTTATCTTTCTACCGTCTATATTGGCAAAACAAATTATGTTGCTATCCCGAAATATTATTGGAATAAAGAGCTTCGGGAAAACCTGTATGTAGCCTTAGTGTTGTTTATGGACGAACGAGAGCCGATATTTTACCTGATACCGTCCATAGTTTGGCGTACACCAGATGAATTGTTTACAGATAGTTCAGATTATTCCCGCAATAAACCATCCTGGGGCATCAATATTTCAAAAAATACCATTCCAACACTTGCAGAGAAATATTGGTTCGATAATATTATGTTAAATAAGAAGTCCTGATTGTCTGTCGGGATTTTAAACGGCCTTGATTTTTTGGTTCTTTTGCATCAAGGCAAAAGAACATATAGACAAATCCGTGAGCGCCAGCATAGAAAAATGCGAAAAGAAGCCTGATTAAGGCACATACGCATTTTTTGTATGCCAGCGAACACCACGAAATAAAAATTTTCTTTTCTGTGCGTGGGCAAAAAAAATTAAATGCAGAGGCTGTGCGTTGGCTTTGTGCAGCAAAATTTAATGTGTAAGTTTTCAGTTCGACACATTAAAATTTTGCAAGCAAATTGCGGTGGCTGTGCGGCTATTTACACATAATGTCTAATTATAGGACAAAATACCGATTGAGACGTGCGGCAGGTTTTGCGTGTAGGAATTTTTATTTAGGCGCAGCCCGCAGCGAAGCGGAGACATAATATACAATTATAGCTGACAAATGAGCGTTGGAAATTGTGCAGCTGCATTTTGTCCTATAATTTATATTATGTTAAATAGAAAAATCAAAGCATAATACAGCCTACCTTCATTATTCTTCCTCACATACTCTTCTCCTCTTTAATAAACTCCTTCCGGATGCCTTCTACCAAATCGTTTTGAAGGATAACTTTTGAACCACGTGCATAACATTGTAACGTGGCATAATGCACCGCATTGAGGATAGACGCTCCCGTCATTTCGTATTGACGCGCCAGCTCGCGTAAAGAAATGTCTGTATCGGCAGTTAATGAAGCCGGCATGGCTTTTTGCCACAATTGTAACCTTTCATTCACATTAGGCAAAGGAAAATGAATGATCGCATGAAACCGCCTTAAAAAAGCATCGTCAAGGTTGGATTTGAAATTGGACGCCAGTATCAGCAGCCCTGGATAATCTTCCACGCGCTGTAATAAATAGCTTACTTCCTGGTTGGCATATTTATCATGCGATGACTGTACATTAGTGCGTTTGCCAAATAAAGCATCCGCCTCATCAAAAAATAATATCCAGTTCTTGGACTCTGCACGCCTGAATACATTTTCCAGGTTTTTCTCCGTTTCACCAATGTACTTGGATACGATCTGCGATAAATCAATCCTGTACACATCTTTTTGAAACTGCTTGCCTATAAGCGCCGCTGTAAGTGTTTTTCCCGTTCCTGACGGGCCATGGAACAAAACCCTGTAGCCTGGCTTTATTTTGTTTTTCAGGTTGGCATCTTCTTTAAGCGCACTATGATGCTGCATCCAGGTATTGATATCCCTGATCTGTTCCGCCGTTTGCTCATTTAAAACCGCATCTTCCCAGCTCATCTGTGTAGTGATCCGCCGGGCAGGAAAATCCAGGCCAAAGCGCGGCGCTGTTTCTTTACCATATAAGATCTTCTCAACAAAATCTGAGGCCAGTACCATGCGGCCGCTCATAAAAGGTTCCCCTTCTTTTACAGGTTCGAGCCACAGCATATTGCTGCCGTAAAAAAAATGGTCCTCGGTAAAATATTGCTGTAATTCCAGCCGTTTTTCCAATTGCCTCCCGGCTAATATAAACTGTACCGTCTCCCCTGTTGGAAGCATACCGCGGTGGTTACTGCCCCTCACTCCGCCAAATTCGGGGAAATCACCTCCATTGGGTAAATACTGCGCAATCACTGATTCAAAAAAATGGGGAAGAATATGGGGAGCTAATGCCATCATAATAATGGTAAATTCCTCTGCATTTATCTCCTCCCCTGTTTGCCGGCGGATATGCGTTGCAAAGCTGCTGTTTTTAAAAAAATCCTGCAATATAGCCTGAAATCTTTTATCCTGGTTATCAGCATATTGCTGCATCCTATATTCAATAATACTTTTCAGGCTATTGAGCGCTTCATCCAGATCAGGGGCGTTTTTTCTTTCGGGGTATAAAGTATATAGCACAATGACAGGTTTAATTGGTTGCTGAATGTAAAAAATATTAGCCGGATTTGTTGACTTTGCCTAAAAAAAATCCTATCTTTAATGTTCTTTGATGGAAACTTATGAACAATGCATTCCCGTTTCGAGTACACGGGCCGGTTATAGTCGTCAAGGCTATAATGCGGGTGGGTCGGCCACAGTGCAGTGGACGTTGGTGTCTGGTTGAAGTATGTCAAGACGATCTTGTACAAAAGCCCGCAACGGTTATCGTAGCGGGTTTTTGCTTTATTAATAAATTGAAACTACGCAACCGACTTCCTGAACTCTGACGGAGAAATGCCTGTATGCTTTTTGAAATATTTCACGAAATAAGAAATATCGTCAAACCCCAGGCGGTATCCCACCTGGTTGATGTTCAGGTTAGAATACAGCAGTATACGCTGTGCTTCCAGGATAATGCGCTCCTGGACCATCCGGGACGGGGTTTTGCTTAATAGCTGGCTGGTAAGATCAGACAAACTCCTTGATGATATATGGAGTAAACGGGCGTATTCAGCTATGGTCAATCCTTTTTTGTAGTTCTCATTAATAAGATTAATAAACTTAACCAGTTGAAGCCTTTTTTCATCCAGCAATTGGGGCAGATGGCCGGATGATTTTTCAAACTCAATTTTCCTGCGCTGGATCTGGATAAGAAAATTTTTAAGGTAATTTCTTAACAGCAGCTCTTTACCAAACGCTTCATTATTCTCCAGCTCCTGTTTTAGCTGCAAAATGTATTCATCCAGAATTTCGTCAATGCCTGTACCTATGCAGCAGGACGGCTGCTGATAAGGATTGTTGAAGAGATTATATTTCAGGAAAAACTCCATTTCATTCTCGTTCTTCACTAAAAAGGCCTCGTTAAAATGAATGAGCACTCCTTCATAATCCGGGTTCTTATCAAAGTAATGCACCTGGTTGGGAGCGATGAAAAAAATCGCATTGGTAAAAACATCGTATTCATTGAAATCAACGGAATGCTTTCCTTTCCCCTGCTTGAACCATATAACCTGGTAAAAGCTGTGTATATGAGGTTTGCTTACCTGGCATTGATTGGTAGCAATATGATTTTTTAAATCAAGGATTGCCAATTGGGGCTTATCGGGCTGGTGCCTGTTCAAATGGTATTCTTTTATTTCGCTGTCTTTTTCTTTCGCCATAGCTGTTTATTGTCACAACTTTAGTAACCGGCTAATTTACAACATTCATATTACCTGATAACAGGCCTGGTAAGCTTGTAGGACTGCTTATGCTGATATGTACCATAAATATGCTCAAATGTCCACTAAAAAAAAGCTGTAAAAAGGGAATTTCGTGCCTTAAAATCAATATCAGCAATATCAGAATGGAATTGAACAAAAGAACTTTTATCATAGGAGGCGGATTAAGCGGACTTACTTTAGCTTATTTACTATCAAAAAGAAATATCAGCACTACCATACTGGAAGCATCGCCAAGATCAGGCGGAAGAATACAAACTGTTATGGGCGCCATGGGAACACCCCTGGAACTGGGGGCAACCTGGTTCTCTGATATGCACATCAATTTACTGTCGTTGATGGATGAATTGGGACTAAAGAAATACCCGCAATTTTCCAGAGGTATATCGCTGTTTCAAACCAAGTCGTTTGAGCCGCCGCAGAAGTTTTTTGTGCCTGAAGCGGAAATGCCGTCTTACCGGCTGGCAGGCGGTACTCAAATGCTGATTGATACGCTGGTACAAAAGCTGCCGGCCGATGCTGTTTTGCTGAACATAAAGGTGATAGCTGTAAAGGAAGCAGGGAACGGCGTTGTACTGGAAACAGCTGGCAGAAAAATAATAGAGACTGACAGAGTTATTATCTGCATTCCGCCTCAGCTGGCGGCTAAGCAAATAACATTTTCGCCTGCGTTACCGGATGCGCTCAATGCCGTTTTACTCAATGTACAAACCTGGATGGCCGGATCTGTTAAGTTTACATTGGAATATGACCATCCTTTCTGGCGGAATGAGGGCTATTCGGGTATGTTGTACAGCCATGCCGGGATTATTACAGAAATGTACGACCATACCAATTTTGAAGAAACCAAATTTGGCTTTACAGGCTTCCTCAATAGTGGCGCTGCCTCCTACCCCCAGGAAATAAGAAAGGAATTTGTATTGCGCCAATTGGGAGAATTATTAGGTGAACAGGCGTTAAAGCCCTTAGCCTATTTTGACAAGGTTTGGACAGATGAATATATACTGGACGGGAACCAGGTAATCCAGCGTCCGCACCAGTACAATGGCCATCCGTTATTGCAGCAAAACTATATGAATGGTAAACTATTTTTTGCCGGAACGGAAACCGCTGCTGAATTTGCAGGTTATATGGAAGGAGCAGTGAATGCGGCTCAATCCATTGCCGCAAGGCTTTGAGAGATGCAACACTATTTGCTGTAATTTTAACCTTTCCATCTTCGGCAGCCTGGAAATCAATAGCTGAGGTGATATTATTTTTTTCTATTGGCTGATTGGAAAATTTTATAAAAGGAACAGGATTTTCATTTATACTTTTTAGTATAAATAGCGTACCTTTGCTAAATGAATACGGATACTGCACAATTAGACAACCTGCAGGCCCCTGAGGTTGAACTGGACCCGATTGAAAGTCACGTTAACAGCGAATACAAGTATGGTTTTGTTACAGATATTGAGTCAGAATCTGCTCCTAAAGGCCTGAATGAGGATATAATAAGGTTTATTTCCGCCAAAAAAAATGAGCCGGAATGGATGCTCGAATGGAGGCTGAAAGCCTATAGTCACTGGTTAAAAATGAAGGAACCGGGCTGGGCTAATATAACTTTCCCCGCTATCAATTACCAGGACGTGATCTATTATTCGGCTCCCAAGCAAAAAATAAAGCCTAAAAGCCTTGATGAAGTGGATCCTGAGTTGATCAAAACTTTTGAAAAGCTGGGCATTTCCCTGGAGGAACAAAAGCGCCTTACAGGTGTAGCCGTGGATGCGGTTATTGACAGTATTTCCATAGGAACCTCTTTTAAAGAACAACTGGCAGAGCTGGGTATTATTTTCTGTTCGATGAGTGAGGCCATACAGGAACACCCGGAATTGGTACGCCAGTACCTGGGAAGCGTTGTGCCAGTGACCGACAACTTTTTTTCGGCATTAAACTCGGCTGTATTCAGCGATGGCTCCTTCTGCTTTATTCCTAAAGGAGTACGTTGTCCTATGGAGCTTTCCACTTATTTCCGTATCAATGCAGAGAATACCGGCCAGTTTGAACGCACGCTGATTGTTGCAGAAGAAGGAAGCTATGTAAGTTATCTGGAAGGATGTACTGCGCCAATGAGGGATGAAAATCAATTGCATGCAGCAGTTGTAGAAATAATTGCTTTAGATAATGCGGAGGTTAAATATTCCACTGTTCAAAACTGGTACCCCGGAGACAAAGAAGGCAAAGGTGGTATTTATAATTTTGTTACCAAGCGTGGAATATGCAAGGGCGTCAACTCCAAAATAAGCTGGACGCAGGTAGAAACCGGGTCATCCATTACTTGGAAGTATCCAAGCGTTATACTACAAGGTGACAATTCCAATGGTGAGTTTTATTCAGTGGCGGTTACCAATAATTACCAGCAGGCTGATACCGGAACCAAAATGATTCACCTCGGTAAAAATACGAGAAGCAGGATAGTAAGTAAAGGAATATCAGCAGGTTATAGCAATAATAGTTATCGAGGATTAGTACGTGTTGGTAAAAATGCAAGCAATGCCCGCAACTTCTCCCAGTGTGATTCATTATTGCTTGGAGATAAATGTGGTGCGCACACTTTCCCCTATATCGAGGTAAAAAATAATACAGGTATTGTAGAGCACGAAGCTACCACTTCAAAAATTGGTGAGGACCAGATATTTTATTGCAATCAACGCGGTATTGACACCGAAAAAGCAGTAGCGCTGATCATTAACGGCTTTGCGAAAGAAGTGATGAATCAATTACCCATGGAGTTTGCAGTTGAAGCACAAAAATTACTGGCAATCAGCCTTGAAGGAAGTGTAGGCTAAAATTTTTATTAGGTAATATTTATTATTGATGCCAGCTTATTTACATTGCACATATTACAGCACCATATACATCAAAATATCTTAAACAATAAATCAGAAATTATAAATTTCAAATCAGAAATAAAATCATGTTAACAATTAACGACCTGCGTGCAGGTATTGAAGGCAGAGAAATATTAAAAGGTGTTAATCTTCAAATAAACCCCGGTGAAATACATGCCATTATGGGTCCTAACGGCGCAGGCAAAAGTACATTGGCCTCTGTTTTAGCTGGTAAAGCAGATTATGAAGTGTTGGGAGGCTCGGTTGAGTTCGAGGGTAAAGACCTCCTGGAGCTGGCTCCCGAAGAGCGTGCAGGTGAAGGTATATTCCTCAGCTTTCAGTACCCTATTGAAATTCCGGGATTGAGCACTACCAATTTTATGAAAACTGCGGTTAATGAAATCAGGAAATATCGTGGAGAAGAGGAACTGGATGCGGTTACTTTTCTTAAAAAAATGAAAGAAAAAATGGCCCTGGTTGAAATTGACCAGTCTATGCTGAGCCGTTCGCTGAACGAAGGATTTTCAGGTGGTGAAAAAAAGCGTAATGAGATCTTTCAAATGGCAATGCTGGAACCTAAGCTGGCCATCCTGGATGAAACAGACTCTGGCTTAGATATTGACGCTATTCGTATTGTGGCCAATGGTGTAAATAAATTACGCAGTGCAGAAAATGCAACATTAGTTATTACGCACTACCAGCGCCTGCTGGAGTACATCGTTCCTGATTTTGTGCATGTGCTGTACAACGGACAGATCGTAAGATCGGGCACTAAAGAGCTGGCTTACGAGCTGGAAGAAAAAGGCTACGATTTTATTAAAAGCGCTTTGGTGTAATTAAATGTTACCCTGAGCTTGTAGAAGGGAGGTTAATTAAACGGTCATGGTTCGACAGGCTCACCACGACAAACTAAGATTTAGAACTAATGGATACAATCGCATATTTAAAAGAACGTTTTGAACAGCTTCAGACAAACCCGGTAAATCAGCATATTAAGCAGATGAGGGATGAAGCTTTCACTGAGTTTACACAAACAGGCATCCCTACTGTAAAGCATGAAGAGTGGAAGTACACCCGCATCAATGACTTTTTCGGTAAGGATTATCATTTTACTACCGATCTGAAAGAAAAGGCTTTTACTATTTCCGATCTGGAACCCTTACAACTTCCCGGGCATGAAGAAGCCAACCTGGTTGTTTTTGTAAACGGCCATTTTCACCCGGAGCTGTCGCATACCCGCTCGGAAGAGTTAGAGATCATTTCTTTGCAGGAAGCCACTGCTCATCCGCAGTATAGCACTATTGTAAAAGAGCACCTGGGACACAGCGCCTCTTATCATAAAGATGGCATCAATGCGCTCAACACAGCTTTTATACAGGAAGGGGTATTTATACATGTATTTAAAAGCCGCACTGCCAGCCACCCTGTTTATTTATACAATATTACCGATGCCCGCAATGGCAATATTTTTGCGCAACCGCGCTGCCTGGTGCATGTAGCGCAAAATGCACAGGTGCAAATGGCAGAAACTTTTGCTACTATTGGCGCAGACGAGAGCTTCACCAACCAGGTAATTGAATTAGTAATTGAAAAAGATGCTGTCCTCGATCTCTATAAGATCCAGAACGATGCGCCTAATTCAAAAGTAGTAACCACTACCCATGTTCACCAGGTAGGTAAAAGCGTTGCCAATGTGGTAACTGTTTCGCTGAATGGAGGTTTGATCCGCAATAACCTGAACATGGTTATGTCTGCAGAATTTAGCGAAGCTAATATGTATGGGCTGTATTTAGGAGACGGGCAAACACATATTGATAATCATACGGTAGTTGATAACCGGCAGCCCAATTGCTTAAGCAATGAACTATATAAAGGTGTGCTGAACGGAAATGCTACCGGTGTGTTCAATGGTAAGATCTTTGTGCGCCAGATAGCACAAAAAACAAATGCCTACCAGAGCAACCGTAACATTCTGCTTTCGGAAAATGCAAGTGTAAATACCAAACCACAGCTGGAAATTTTTGCAGATGATGTAAAATGCTCACATGGATGTACAGTGGGGCGCCTGGATGAAGACGCTTTGTTCTATATGCGTTCCCGTGGTATTGAAGAAAAAACAGCCACTTCTCTCCTGCTGCATGGTTTTGCATTAGATATTCTAGATAAGATCAATCATGAAGGAGTAAGGACTTTTGTAGAAGGATTCATTACAAAAAAACTGGATCTGTAGGGCTTAAGAAAAATAACAAAAGCTCATGAAAACAGCTACTTTAAATACAACGCATACTTTTGATATTGAAGCCATCCGCCGCGACTTTCCCATTCTAAACCGGGAGGTGAAAGGGCATCGGCTGGTTTACTTTGACAATGCCGCCACATCGCAAAAGCCGCAAGAGGTTATTGATGCGCTGGTGTATTATTATAGTTTCCTGAATGCGAATGTGCACCGCGGCATTCATTCACTTGCAGAAGAGGCCACAGCCGCTTTTGAAGCTACACGCGATGCTGTAAAAGACTTCATTAATGCCGCAGCCCGGGAAGAGATCATCTATACTAAAGGCACCACCGAGAGCATCAACCTGGTAGCTTATACCTGGGCCCGGCACAACCTGCAGGAAGGCGATGAACTTATTGTTTCGGGCATGGAGCACCACTCCAATACAGTTCCCTGGCAAATTGTTTGCGAAGAAAAGAAAGCCAGGTTAAAAGTAATTCCTGTAAATGACAATGGGGAATTACTGCTGGAGGAGTATAAAAAGCTGCTTAACGAACGTACTAAGCTGGTAGCGGTCAACCATGTATCCAATGCAATGGGTACGGTAAACCCGGTCAAGGAAATAATACAGATGGCCCACGAACAGGGAGCGCTTGTATTAATAGATGGCGCACAAAGCGCTATGCACCTGGATATTGATGTGCAGGAAATGGACTGTGATTTTTTCGCGTTTTCCTCGCATAAAATGCTCGGTCCCACAGGAATGGGTATCTTGTACGGAAAGAGAGCGTTATTAGAAGCAATGCCTGTTTTTAATGGTGGCGGGGAAATGATAAAAGAAGTGACTTTTGAAAAAACCACCTACAATGAGCTGCCTTATAAATTTGAAGCTGGTACGCCCAATATTGCAGATGCCATTGCTTTAAAGCCAGCCATTGAATATATTAATAAAACGGGTAAAGCCAATATCCGTCAACAGGAAGATATGCTGCTGGCTCATGCCACGGAAAGGCTGAGGGAAATTGACGGGTTAAAGATTATTGGAGATAATGATCATAAAGTAAGTGTAGTGTCCTTTGTTATAGATGGGGTTCACCCGCAGGATGTGGGCATTTTGTTAGATAATAAAGGTATAGCGGTCCGTACCGGCCATCATTGTGCAGAGCCTTTGATGAGCCGCTTTTGCATTCCCGGAACAATAAGAGCTTCTTTTGCTTTGTATAATACCGTTGAAGAAGTTGATCTGATGATGGAGGCGTTGAACAAAGCCGTAAGGATTTTGAGGTAGACACAGTTAAATATTGCCTGGAGAAGCAATAAAGTAGACATAAGAGAAAAGAAGCTGTATTAAAGATTATGGATGGGGAACTTTTAAATGGCGAATTACCTTTGAAACAAATGAAGCTCGTTCAAGCCTGGATTGAAATACATAAGGAAGAATTAATGGCAGATTGGAAACTATGTCAAAATGGAGAAGAACCTTTCAATATCGAACCTTTAAAATAGTATTTTATGTATAAGTATATAGATATAAAAGAAGTTCACCCGCAATCCAATTATCAAATTATTTTTACTTACGCCCACGGAGAAAAAAGACAATTTGATATGAGCCCATATCTTGACCTGGGAATATTCAGAGAATTGAAAGATCCAAAAATGTTTAATACAGTAAGACCCTGTTTTAATAGTGTTGCATGGGCTAATAAAGCAGATATTGATCCGGAAACACTGTATGAAGATAGTATAAAGGTGAACTGATGAATAATATAACCATAGAACAAACAGAAGCAGTAATCATAAATGAATTTTCACTTTTTGACAGCTGGGACGATAAATATGAATATATTATTGACCTGGGTAAAAAGCTAGCTCCCCTTCCCGATGAATTTAAAACAGAAGAAAATAAGGTAAAAGGCTGCCAGTCTACCGTTTGGCTTACGGCAAATTATACCGATGGAAAAGTTTATTACAGGGCAGAAAGTGACGCAGTAATTGTGAAAGGCCTGATCAGTATGCTGATCAGGGTATTAAGCGGTCATACACCTGATGAAATCATGAATGCGAAGATGGATTTTATCAATAAAATAGGTATGACCAGCCATCTTGCGCAAACCCGGTCTAACGGATTACTGGCCATGGTAAGGCAAATGAAGCATTACGCGCTGGCGTTTAAAGCAAAGGAAAGTTTATAAGTTAAAATGTTGGAAAGTTGAAAGGGAACTGTCCAATTAATCATTCATCATTTACTGAAATATATGAACGAAGCAGAAATAAAAGATAAGGTAATTGAAGTGCTGCAAAGTGTTTTTGACCCTGAATTGCCTGTAAATATTTACGAGCTGGGATTGATTTATAAAGTGGAGGTAAATGAGGGTGGAAATGTTTTCGTGCTGATGACACTTACTGCACCTGGATGTCCGGCAGCACAATCGCTGCCCCTGGAAGTAGATGAAAAAGTACGGCAGGTGGAAGGCGTTACTGATGTACTGGTTACTGTAACCTGGGACCCGCCATGGAATAAAACAATGATGAGTGAAGCTGCCCAGTTAGAATTAGGCTTTTTGTAAAGACACCTTATATAGCTATTATTAAAACTCCCGAAAATGAAAATTACCGCACAGGAAGAATACGGTTTAAGGATTTTGATCCGCATTGCGTCCTGCAAAGACCATGACGGAATGAGCATCCCACAGCTTAGCGAAACGGAGCAGCTTAGTCAGCATTATATTGCCAAGCTTACCAGGCTGCTGCGCATGGCTCATTTAATCCGCAGTACCCCGGGTAACAAGGGGGGGTATATTTTAGCCCGGCCGGCAAATAAGATTGTTATTAAAAACGTACTGGAAGCTTTGGGTACCCCTCTGGATAAAGAATTTACAGATGAAAATGGTGCTGTTATGCGTTTTTGTACCAATTCGGTGGATTGTTCCTCCCGCTCATTGTGGCAAATGATCCAGCTTACAGTAAATAATCTGCTCGAAAGAATTACTTTAATGGACCTGGTAACTGAAAATGACAGTAAAAACACCATTTTTGATATCTTAAGCCCTGAGTTTTTAGAAAAAAGATGATATATTTTAAAAATTAAATTATAATATACTAATTATCAATAATAAAATATTTAAAAAAAATTTCAGAGTTTGGGTTACCTCTTTGTCTTTTTGGTATTAATCTTCAAATTATAATTTTAAAAACAAAAAAGACAATCATGAAAAAATTATTCGCAATTGCTCTGATCGCTGTATCTTTTGCAGCTTGTAACAGTGGTGAAACTTCAACTGAAGGAGCAGAAGCTACTGCTGATTCTTTAAATGCTCAGGTTGAAGCTGTTGCAGATTCTGCACAAGCTACAATTGACTCTGCTGCTGCTACAGTTGATTCTGCTGCTGCTGCTGCTGTTGATTCCCTGAAATAATCAGACAATTACCAATTAGCTATAAAGAGCCGGTTGATACTTCAGCCGGCTTTTTTGTGTGCGTATATTGGCAAGAAAGTTTACACAATAGATTTTTATTTTGACCCTATGAAAATTGGCCGACTTGCCCTGCCGGTAGGCAAACTTACAGATATGGCATCGGCAGATTCATATATACCATTAGGGAAAGATTTTTCACTCTTCCGCGGCAGATACTCCCGCTCTCAGGGAGTCCTTTAGACCAGCGGGAGATATTCGGTCTTTAAAAATGTTAGGCACCCTCTCAATTATAAAGACCGATTGCTTCTTTGGTCAATTCATCATTTACTGTTCTCCAGATACCTAAAGGATTTTCATTCTTTAATTCATCAGGTAACAGTTCATTGTCCCAGTTTTGATAGGCGACCGGGCGGGCAAATCTTTTAATGCCATCTGCACCTACCGAAGAAAACCTGGAGTCGGTTGTAGAAGGGAACGGGCCGCCATGCTGCATGCTCAGGCATACTTCAACACCCATTGGCACACCATTTAAAATAAAGCGGCCGCAAAGATCCTGAACGGCATCCACCAGTTCGGGGTTGCTTGTTACATCTTCTTCCGTTGCCATTAAAGTAGCGGTCAGCTGTCCTTCAATATGCCTAGCGATATCGGTCATTTGGTGTATATCTTTACACTTTATGATTAAAGAATAAGGACCAAATATTTCCTGGTGCAAAACCGGGTTATTTATAAAAACATCTGCGGTAACAGCCGCTATCGTAGGAACACCCTGCATTTCTTTCGGTGCTGTTTCCGAAACGACAACTACCTGTACTTCCGGCTGGGACAAAGCCTGCTCTCTTTTGTCTACATAATTCTCATAAATACCTTCGTTCAGCATGGTTAAAGGAGCAACCGTTTTTATTTCTGCCGCCAGTGTTGTTATGAATGTGGTAAGATCATTTCCTTCCAGGCCGATCAGTAAACCGGGATTGGTGCAAAACTGCCCTGATCCCAAAGTGATCGAATCTGCATATTGTTTTGCAATTGCAGCAGCCGATACGCTCATTTTCCCGGGGAGCAGGAATACAGGGTTCATACTACTCATTTCTGCAAAAACCGGAATAGGGTCTTTACGCTGGCAGGCCCAGTCAAATAATTGTTTTCCCCCGGTAAAGGAGCCCGTAAAGCCCACTGCTTTGGTATAAGGGTGCGTTACCAAAGCCCGGCCCACCTCAAATTCCCGGCCATGCAGATGGGTAAAAATACCTTTAGGTAAATGACACGCTTCCGCTGCTTTTATGATGGCTCCTGCTACTAGCTCGCTGGTTTCGGCATGAGCAGGATGTGCTTTTACAATTACCGGGCAGCCTGCAGTAAAGGCTGTTGCCGTATCACCACCGGCAGTAGAATAAGCAAACGGAAAATTGGAAGCACCAAAAACAACTACGGGCCCCAAAGGCACCAGCATTTTCCTGATATCCGGTTTAGGCAGAGCTTTATCGGGAATAGCCGTATCAATACGGGCTTCGAGCCATCCGCCCTTCTCGCAGGCTGCTGCATAGGAGTTCAACTGGAATATTGTTCTTGCCCGCTCCCCTCTTAACCTTGCCTCGGGCAGATTGGTTTCCTTACCTGCTATTATTATCAGATCATCACCTAACCCTTCTATTTGTTTTGCAATGGAGTGCATAAAGTGGGCCCGTTCTTTCAGCGAACATTTTCTATAGAGATGAAAGGCATTCCAGGCATTTTTTAACGCTTCGTTTACCTCTTGTATTGTAGCATCGTTAAACATCAGTGTAGCTTTTTATATTGATCGTTTTTGATTACCCATTTTGTTGCGAATACGCAGGCAGGGTCATGCAACACAAAAAAGTGAGTGATCTGCCTACCGGACAGGCAGGCACAACAAAGATGCCATACTTGCCTGCTGCAAGCAGGTATCTTTTTGCTGGTGTAACAATTAAAAGTCTATAAACTTTTTCGCAACCAAGTTAAACTGACTTTTAGAAACGCCCCCTGATGGAAGGATAGATTTCCCGGCTATATAAATCGCTTAACTGCTGCATTATTTCCTCCTTTACCGGAGAAAGTTCAGTTGCCTTTATATTGCTGCTAACTTGTGCAGCACTTGAAGCCCCTGGGATGACCGTGGTAATTTCGGGATGCTGTAAAATCCATTTTAAACTATACTGCGCCAGGTTAGCTGCCGGTAATATTTTGCTGATCTTATCTACAAGCTGCAGGGCTTTGTCAAACTCGATCCCGCTGAAAGTTTCGCCTGTATTAAATGCCTCCCCGTTAGCATTATAATTCCTGTGATCATTTTTGTCAAATACGGTTTGTGCCGTAAACTTCCCGCTAAGCAGTCCGCTGGCTAAAGGCACCCTTGCAATAAGCGCTGTACCCAGCTCCCTGGCCTGCTCAAAAAATAAACCGGGCAAATGTTGTCTGAATAAATTGAATATGATTTGCAGGGAAGCCACATCTTTATGCTTTAAACAAATGAGTGCCTCATCGGCGGTTTCCACGCTTACACCAAAATACCGGATCAGCCCTTCCTGCTGCAGGCGGCGTAAATGATCAAACACTTCTCCCTTTTCCAGCTCTGCTGAAGGTATGCAATGCAGCTGCTCCAGGAACAACTGATCCATATTCAGGTGACGAAGCGAATCTTCTACATGACGGCGCATAGCATCATAGGTAAAATTTTGCGGCCACCCATTAGGAGCATCCTGCCTGCGGCCCAGCTTGGTTGCAATAAACAGCTTTTTGCCGGTTTGTTTCAGGTAGCGCCCTATGATCTTTTCGCTCACGCCCATTCCGTACACATCGGCCGTATCAATAAAGTTCCCGCCGTTTGTGGTATAGGTTTCTAAAATTTCAAAAGCCTTATCTTCATCCACAACGCCCCAATCAGCGCTGCCTAACTGCCAGGTACCCAAACCTATTTCAGCAATTGGTTCTCTGTGAAAGTTTCTGTAGTTCATAACTGACCATCTATTTAAAAGTATCAGCAAACTTAAAGCTTGCGTAAAAATAAAATGTAAAAAAGATTAAACGCGATTTCAAAACCTCTGTTTTTCATTTTCCAAATGCTAGATTTTTAGCACATTTTGAATATGCACATGTTTTACCCTTTCTAAGCGTAGTTACCTCTTAGAAACCTATTCATATTTGGGATCGGGATATCAAGTTATCATTACTCCTGATGCCTTTAATTTGGCAAGCAAGGCATTAAAATCAGCCACTAATCCAGCAACATCTGTTGCTGCACTATTTGGCTGAGAAGCTGCAACTGGATTATAACGCTTCCATCCTCCATTTAAGTAAATGGCAAAATATCGGGTGCCAACTGGAAGCCCCAGGGGATTGTCTCCAGGATATCCACTACTATTTCTAAATCTGGCAATTTGGCCTTCAAAAGGACTTGAAATAGGCGTGTTAACATGCACCGACGGCATTTCTCTCGACTGAGCCGAAAGGAGCGACCGGGTAAACTCTGGATGATCAACAGGGAATACGATATCAAAAAATCCTTTATATGGGTTAATCGAATCGGAGGTAATCGACATATAAGAAGTTGCGGGATCTGGAGCTGTCGGCCAGTTATCTCCTTTGATTTCAATAGAATAATTATTGAAATAGTTTAAGGACGTATTGTTAAATTTATAAACAACACATGGCCAGTCATCAGTTGGATAGATAATCAGATTATTTTTAGAATACACGTAACACCGGTACATATCAGCATCAAAGTTCATAAAAGAGGTGGATGCATTTCTCGTCAAATAAACATGACATCCTATAGCAGTAACTCTGCAATTTTGTTTTATATGGATACAATTATTAGGAATAATCCCTGTAGTAGAGGCTTCAAAGTAGGTCGAATATAAATGAACGGTAGAATTATTCTCTAATAAAATACCTGTTTGCTTGAATACTTCGATTGAGCAGCCAAAAAATCTGCAAAACGTTCCATCTATTAACCTAACTGCAATACTATCTGTATCTTCCCATCCCTGACTTCTCGAATTTAAGTTACAGTTGGCAATTGTTGCATTGAAGCAGCTCTTGAAGTAAATCTGCTGTTTAGCATATGCTATTACAGAATTTACAATTTTATTGTAATATCCATTCGTTACATGAATTGCCGTTCCGAATAGCTGAATTACGCACCCTTCTATTTGTACTGCTGCTCCCGTAGATTTTATTCCAATTTCTGTTGACAGGCTAATCCCAGAAATAGTTAAATTTTTAAATGTAACCCCTCCTGTGGACTCAATGCAGACAGGAAGCGCAGTTGTAAATTTGATTGTTGAATTTATTCCCGATCCAGTATCGTTGGCGTTTATATTGCTTTGTCCTGCTATTGTTATATGTTTATTAATAGCAATTTTTTTAGTCATATTGAATTTTCCTATAATGACTATAGTATCACCAACGCCTGCATAGTTTATAGCGGCTTGTAGTGCATCAGAATTTGCTCCCCCAAACATTCGAGCGTCTAAAAATTCATATTGTAACCTGTAATACTCATTATCTTTTTTTCGGTAAATCACCCCATCACACTTAGAATCATTCATAGATGACCCATCTTTCCATTTTGTTACCTTCTTATAGTTTACAGTCACTCCTGTAAACTGGTCAACTCTCTGAATTATATTAGTGGCCGCGGTTCCCATTTTTAAATCATTTTTTTATATTTCAAAATCATCATTATACTCCAAATACATCGAATCAGGAAAATCCCAAGCCTCAGCAGGGTCGTTCGTAAACCCTCCATTAGCAGTTAAGTACTCTCCTATGTGATCAGTTGGCATATCACCCGTTCCACCAGCATAAGCAACAAGTTTTTTCATTGTCTTACCATCTCCAGCTTCGCTTACAAATACAGGTGACCATTGACATTGAAGATCCCCATACTCTACATAAAAATTATTTGTACTACCAGGTACCACAAGAGGTATCCGGTCGGTACCTGTCAATTCCGCCGCACTTCTTTTGTTTCCCTCAGATATTTTTTTGTCTGCCATTCTTAACTGTTTTCTAATAAAATAAAACCACTACCATCTTCAAGCATTATCCGCCCGCCATCTTCCCAAAGCAGGAAACCGAGCAGCTCCGGCTCATCTTTATTATTAGTAACTGGTACTTCATCTTTACTAAATGGATTAGGCATCCCTGCCGTGTTTGTAAGGCCTGGTATATTGATATGTTCTTCGTTGCTGGTCATAAAAATTATATTAGAAAGTTCTCAAAGATATTTTCTAGTCACCTCCAATCTTAGGTGAAGAGTTTCGGTCAAATTGGTGCTTTAATAAAGATACTAATAATAAAACGATCAAACCATCGATTAAAGTAAGGCTTGTAATAAGGGAAATATTACTATCGAAGTTGCTCCAGGAACAACTGATCCATATCCAGGTGACGAAGCGAATCTTCTACATGACGGCGCATAGCATCATAGGTAAAATTTTGCGACCACCCATTAGGAGCATCCTGCCTGCGGCCCAGCTTGGTTGCAATAAACAGTTTTTTGCCGGTTTGTTTCAGGTAGGCCCTATGATCTTTTCGCTCACGCCCATTCCGTACACATCGGCCGTATCAATAAAGTTCCCGCCGTTTGCGGTATAAGTCTCTACAATTCCAAAAGCCTTATCTTCATCCACAGCGCCTCAATCAAAGCTATGGTAAAGAGCCTTTACCCCGTTATTCAGCCGGAACGTAACTTTGATAAATAAAGCAAGACCTTATATTGAAATAGCATAGTCCGCACCTAACAATTCCTATTCCGATAGTTATCTTTTTTCCAGGTTAGAAAATTTACATTTGTTAAAAAAAACTGCATCTATTATATATTCACTCCATAAGATACCTCATATTTTAATTCAAACTATTTTTTCGGGTACGATATATTTTTTCTAATATCCTTTACGATACCATCCTTTCCACGTGCCAGTTAAAACCAGCAACGTTTTTTTAAAAATCACTCTATATCAGCCTTTGTTTCTTCGCTTACACCTCAACCAATTAAGAAAAATAAATGACACATTCAAAATAATTTCTTTATGTTTATAAAAACAATGCTGTATGATAGTTAACACTATATCTGATCTCAGGACTGCTACAATCCCCCCCGATAACTATGCAAAAGTATTAGGATATTATAATCCTTTAGATGGCGGAGAAGGAGAATTTTATTGGGATAATGCTTCCACCGATTCTGATAATGGAGGAACTGTTATTCAAAAAAACGGTTTAGGGACGGGGCGTTGGAAACGGTTAATAAATGCCTGGGTTTCTGTCGATATGTTTGGGGCAAAGGGGAACGCCAATTACTTATCGTCTGGTCAATTATGGGAAAACAATAGCTACTCAATACCTGCCACTGATGATACTGCCACAATTCAAAGCTGCTTTAATTGGGCGATATCAAACGGTTTTAATGTCTTTTTTTCCAAAAGGGGATATTTAATAACTGAAGAAATCAGCATAATGTATAATACGCCCCCTCCCCCGTACAGGCCTTTCTCAATTTCAGGCCTTGGAACTGGAATGGGGGCCAGATTATGGTTTAATCCCGGAAGTTCTGATCACAATATGTTTAGTTTTCAGCAAGGATCGCTTTCGTATTTTCGAATTGAGAACCTTGAACTAATAGATGCTGTACCAGGATCTTCAAAATGCTTAAACTGGATAAGTACAAGAACTTCTTCACCAATTCCACAGTGGAAAATTGCCGTTATGAACTTTAGAATAACAAACTTCAAAATAGGCTTACATGTACAGGGGGGAGCAACAATCTATGACGATGCATATCTTTCCGAATGCTTATTTATGCATGGAAAATTCCGTAATTGTCGCACCGCGGCAATTTTTGAAAATATTCAGTGCGTAAATCATCAATGGCTTGCAGTTGATATTGAGAATGATGCCATAGAAGATATTACTGAACATTGGAAAATGTTTCACTTTAAAAGAGGAACACAAATAAACCATATTGGGGGCAGTATTGTTGGAACCGGACCGTATATTTATTTAGAGATTACTACACCAGGTCATTTTCAATATTCCACAAGATTTAATTCTTATGGTGTCAGGTCAGAATGGCGTGATACAGGCAACCCCGTTCCCTTTATATGGCACGCTGAAAACTCAGTGATTAATTTTTCTAATGGTTTTGAAATCAATTTAGACAATTTGTCTATTGTGGATCAGGTAAACATTTCTACTGATCATATATTTGCTAAATTGGGAAGCCAAGTAATATTAAATTTAAACAATGTAATTGCAACCAAAAAAATGTATGTCATTGCGGTTCAAACGCAATATATGGCAAGCACCTTCTCTTACGGGAATATTGATATTCATAGATGCACCAATATAGATTATAAAGCCGTAAGGCCTTCAGGAATTGAATACGGCTCGGGCCCATTAACTTCGACCGGGCGACATACTATTCCAGCAAAAATTGAAAATATACCCTATAACTCTATAATAGAGATTGATACCAATGGGTACTATGTTATTAAAAATAAGATTATTGATATACTTGCGCCCGGATTTAATTCATCCTCCATTAAACAACTGGTATTCTCACCTAGTTGGACAACAGGCATGTTTGACGGTCAAAATCCTGGGACGATCAAAGTAATGCTCCCACTGGGCATGCGTCCATTTCGTTTGGCAGTGTTAAAAGAAGATACCGGTAAATCTAATACAGCAATATTTACGATCCAGACCACTATTGCAGGCTCAACTATTACTTTATGTACTCTTGACACAACAGGACTGTCTGGCTGGCTAGAAACACCTTTGCAAACATCATCGACACTTAATGAATTATATGTTGATGGTACGATTTGGAATGGTAATCTTACAATAACAAGATCAGGAACTACAAATGCATTCCGTGGACTGATAAGTTTGAGTTATTTATAGAAACGCTTAAGATATCCTTGAAAAATAAAAGGATGCTTCTATACGACAATATTCGTATAAAAAGAGTGGATATAGATAAACTGATTGAGTTAATAACTGGGCATTCTTGATCTTACTTTTTCATAGGCAATAAAGTTTCGTTCGCCGTCTATGCGTTTACCGGAGTTTGATAGCTGATACGGCTTCCAGTGCTCAGCTAATAAGTATCTATATCCAGGTGCCTACTAATTTAGCTTCGCCATGTACCGGATAGGTTGGTGTCTTCGATCACTTTCTTGGGCTTTAGTTGTATGCCACAAAAGTATTGCATGCTCCAGTCTGTATTGATACGTTCAATAAGCATGACATCGCTCAACTCCGGGTAATGTTTAAGGAACTTCAACCTTAAGCCCCCTTTCACATCTATTCAACCAAAGCTTACAATCTTTGCCGTTCTGTGCAGGGGCAGGAATCGTATCGCAGTAACTAATTTATCAAAGGGAATGCTCAAATACAGCTGGCCTAAATCTGTTTGTAAAGAACGCTTCTGTAATAAGGACGGATAATCGAAAAGAAATACTTTTGCCATAAGAATAAGAACACCCACTTAAAGCAAAGTTTGCTCCAAATGAGGCATTTTTTGTACTCTTTTTCTTATAAGATGCAACACCATACTGTATTATAATTTCTCAAAAAAGACCCTATTAATTATTTGAGTAATGTATGTTCCAGGTTAGAATAAGTTTCTATAGTTAATCTACGTAGCTTATAATTTGCTCCAGAACCTCCTCCTTTGTATAATAATCCTTTACAAGTTCCCGCCCCTTAGCACCTTTAGCCATGATGTCTGGCAGGCAGTCTATTGTAAGAGTATTTAAGAAATCTATGACAGCCCTGCTGTGTTTATACTCAAAAGCCCATCCTAAATTATTCTCTGTTACAAATTGTGCAATCTCGGTTTGAGTATTCCCTAAAAACAAAATAGGCTTTCCTGCTGATAAAATATTATAAGACTTTGAAGGAACGCCAACGCCATATAAAGAATCTGTAAGGCTCACCAATCCTATATGGCATGAGTTCAGTATGCTGTTGTTTTCGCTTCGCTGGAAGGGCGGTAAAAATGATACATTAGACATGTTATGTGCTGCTGCATAGTTTTCCAACTCACTTTTGGTGGCACCTCCTCCCGCAAACACATAATGGATTGACGGATTATTGGTTTGCTCTACAATTTTCAGAAATGCCAGCAGGTTTTGTAATATACCATGATTGCCTGCGAATAAAATAATCAGCTTATTCTGCAGTTGCAGCTCTTCCAATATCTTGTGCTCCTGCCGGTCTATCGGGAATACGGCATCTGTATCAGCCCAGTTAGGAATAATTCTGATATCATTTTCCCGGTGCCTGGGAAAATGCTGCAAGAGTAAAGCCTTCATATCCCTGCCAATTACAATAATCTTATCAGTTGCTACCCTGGATCTCACAAACAAAGCGCGTGTTAAGCGGTAGCATATATTTGTTTCTTTTATATATCCGCCAACAATCAGATTCTCCGGAAATACATCATGCATTAACAATATATATTCAAACCCTTTCAGCCATTTTAAAAATCCGAAAAAGGGTGTTATAAAAGCAGGATTTGAAATAACAAATGCTTTATCGGTTTTTTTTATTTTAAACCCATAAAAAAATAAGCCCAATGAAATTCCAATCACCCTGATCAAGCGTTTGATCTTATGGTTTTTATTATAATTGAAAAACTTCCACCTGTGAATGTGGATATCTTCTAATTCATCGCCGTTAACAGAGCTGTTTTTTCGTTCATAGTCCTGCGGACCACAAATCACATGCACTTCAAAATTTTCTCTGAATTTCAAAGCAATCTCTGTGGCAATATTGGCAGTAGCAATATCCGTATCAGGATAAAAAACTTCTGAAACTACCCATATTCTCTCTTTCTTCATGAAAAACTTACAGTATTGCTAAATAACTTTAGACCAGACTACACGATTTACATAGCTGGTATAACTTAAAATAATCCTTGCCATTTTTTCCGAAACATTGGGCATAGAATAATCCGCTACATGCCTGAAGTTACGCTCCACCCCAGTTTGCTGATATTGTAACTGTACCAATCCCTGCATGATTCTTTCAGGAGACAGTCCCACCATCATTACCGAAGCCTCTTCCATCGCTTCCGGCCTTTCATGTGCTTCCCGGATATTCAACGCCCTGAAATTTAAAATAGAGGATTCTTCAGAAATAGTTCCGGAATCAGACAGAACAGCAAATGCATGCATTTGCAAAGCATTATAATCATGAAAACCTAATGGCTTTAAAAACTGTATTTCAGGCCTTACTTGCACCTGCTTTTTCTCAATCATGTTCCTGGTACGGGGATGCGTGGACACAATAACAGGATACTGATATTTTTCTGCTATAGCATTTAAAGAATCAATCAGGCCATTAAAATTCTTTTCTGAATTGATATTTTCTTCCCTGTGCGATGATACAACGAAATACTTACTCTTTTCCAGGTTAAGACGTTGCAGCACATCCGATTTTTCAATCTGAGGCAGGTAATGCGTGAGCACTTCAAACATAGGCGAGCCTGTTTTAATTACGCGATCAGCAGGTAATCCTTCACGCAGCAAATATTCACGGGCTATATCGCTATAAGTAAGATTAATATCTGAAATATGATCTACAATTCTCCTGTTCGTTTCTTCCGGCACACGTTGGTCGAAACAACGGTTTCCCGCTTCCATGTGAAAAATAGGTATCTGTCTTTTTTTGGCAGGAATGGCACAAAGACAGCTATTAGTATCGCCTAAAACCAAAAAAGCATCCGGCCGGATCTGCTCCAGCAAAGGATCTACTTTGATAAGAATATTTCCTATGGTTTCTGTAGCTGTTGCTCCTGCAGCGTTTAAAAAATGATCCGGCTTTCTTATTCCCAGATCTGAAAAGAAAATCTCGTTCAGTTCATAATCATAATTCTGCCCGGTATGCACAATGGTGTGCTCAATAGCTTCAGATTTATCTAAAGCAGCTAATACTCTCGACAAACGAATGATCTCGGGGCGGGTGCCCACTACTGTCATCACTTTCAAAGGGTTCATATACTGATAAGGTTTGACTAATTTCTATGGTTACAAAGATATACTCGACGAGGGATAAATCAGTAGAATACATTTCCTTTCTTCGACCTCACCTCCTATCCCTCTCCTAAGGAGAGGAGCGCTAAAAAGCAGCATTCAGACAAGAACAATATTGCATTTTCAATGCATAACTTAAAACTATATTGGCTATATGGGCTATAGACCATTAATCATAAGTCATGATTCCAAATCCTTTACACATTCTCAAAAAATGTATCAGGATCTTCGGGGTTATAAAATTCATTGATCCAGAATATGGTATACAGATCTTCTGTACCTGTATTCTTTATATTATGCGTGTACCAGACAGGCATATCAACGTAAGCAGGTTCATCTCCTGACAAATCAAAGCTTAGCACCTCATCCGTGCCCATCCTTCTGAGCTGGATAAGTGCATTCCCTTTTATAACAGCGAAACGCTCTATCTTCCTTGTATGAAAATGATTGCCCCTTGTAATACCGGGAACAGTAGTGGAAAAAGAAACCTGGCCGCCTGTCCCCAACCGGATCACTTCTACAAAAGCGCCGCGTGGATCAGTATGCTGTGTGAATTTAACCGGGAAATGGCGGACTATATCCATATAGCACCTGAAAGTATTAAATAAATTCAGTTCAAAACTATCAGCCAGGGCGGGTATCATACCTTTATCCTGGTATTCGGCTTTATACTTTTGAAGCAGGGATAATATCTCTGACACTTTTGCTTCCGCAGTATGCGGTACTATATAATTTGAATCAGCAGTTTTCTTTTTTATAACATTAATGATCTCCTGTACCAGTTCGCCTACATAAATCAATTTTAAAGATCCGTCTACGTGTATCTCGGGTGTCTCTCCTTTTGTAACCTGTGTACAGAAAGTGGCTACAACAGAGTTATAAAATGGTTTCCCGAAAGGACCAAAAACGTTGGGAATTACCATCCCGGTAACTGCAGCCCCTGTTTCTTCAGACCACGCTGCTAACAGGGACCTACCTTCTTTTTTTGATTTTCCGTACAGGTTATCTTTTTCCTCCTGCGTGGAAGATGAAAAAATAACCTGTGGCCTGGAGCCGGTTCTCTTTAAAGAAGCTACCAGCGATTGTACCAGGCTTACATTGGTTTGATAAATAACATTCGCATCATTATGCCGGTTCATTGCCGCCAGGTGTACTATTGCATCGCATTGCTGCACAAAAGCATCCATTTGATCTTCCTGTTTAAAACAAGAACGGTCAAAGTGTACCAGCTCAAATTCTTCTTTATAAAGCTTTAATGTATTGTATAAATGGGTACCTACAAACCCGGCCTGGCCGGTAATACCTACTTTGATCATATTATAGTTTAAAGGTTGAAAGATTGAAGGAAAGATTTTAGACACGACTCGCTACTTACTACTATTCTCAGTAAAATAATCAGGAGAAAACCGGTATTCATCCTTTATCTCACCCAGGAGATAATCACTCATAGCTAACAGAACCGAACCTTTTTCCAACGAATGTATTTTTGTGATATATCCAGGAGGAGCATACAATATATTCAGGGTTTTCTGGTCAATTTTAAACGTTTCTGCCAACAGATCTTTGGAAGGGTTTTCCCAATCATCTACTTTCACTGTATTTATTTCAAACGCGCCCGCAACAGCTATAAACCACCTCTGTTCAATTCTGTGGCCCTGCCAGCCACGGACAGGGATGCTTTCACTATTTTGAATAAGGTATAAGCGCTTTACAGGCGATGCATCAAAAGCGTTATTATATCTTAGCTCACCCCTGTCATCCCGGTAACAGGCGCCTTCAATTACAAATGGAGATTCCTGCATCATACCGGGTAATGTACAACATTGGTTTCACCTAATATATCCTCTCTTATAACGGGTAGCTTTTTAAGCAGCTCTTTCATGCCTTCCACATCCAGCCGATGCGTATTATGTGA
Source organism: Niabella sp. (assembly GCA_049841335.1). Taxonomy (GTDB): domain Bacteria; phylum Bacteroidota; class Bacteroidia; order Chitinophagales; family Chitinophagaceae; genus Niabella. The sequence goes on from JASGDI010000021.1 coordinate 26,093, forward strand.
ATGATATTCTTCCACCAGTTCCTCTTTTGTATTTCCTTCAGAAAAATACTGCTCATAGTTCAGATCGCGTGTATCAGCCGGGATTCGATAATAATTTCCCATGTCTTCTGCTTTCAGCATATCCTCCCTGTTTACCAGGGTTTCATAAACTTTTTCGCCATGGCGGGTACCGATCACTTTTATTTCGTTATTAGCATTGTATAGTTCCAGCAACGCTTTTGCTAACGTTTCTATGGTAGCACCCGGCGCTTTTTGTACAAACAAATCGCCCTGCTTTCCGTTTTCGAAGGCGTATAAAACCAGATCCACCGCATCTTCTAAAGTCATCATAAAGCGGGTCATCCCGGGATCAGTAATTGTAAGCAGTTTGCCTGCCTTTATCTGTTCTATAAATAATGGAATAACTGAACCGCGGGAGGCCATCACATTACCATAGCGGGTGGCACAAAAAACCGTTTTGCTATCGTCCAAGTTGCGGGAGCGGGCTACCGTTACTTTCTCCATTAATGCTTTAGACATGCCCATGGCATTTATAGGATAAGCGGCTTTATCGGTGCTTAGCACTACTACCCTTTTTACGCCATACTTTTCTGCAGCATTCAACACATTATCGGTGCCCATTACATTTGTTTTAACAGCTTCCAGGGGGAAAAACTCGCAGGACGGAACCTGCTTCAGCGCGGCGGCATGGAAAATATAATCTACGCCATTCACTACAGTTTCCACACTTGACAGGTCGCGTACATCGCCCAGGTAAAACTTGATCTTAGGATTATTATAGCGCTTACGCATGTCATCCTGCTTTTTTTCATCACGGCTGAATATGCGTATTTCTTTAAAATGATCCGAATCCAGGAAACGGTTCATCACAGCGTTCCCGAAAGAGCCGGTACCGCCGGTGATTAATAAGGTTTTGTTTTGAATTTTCATAATCTTCTTTTTTTGCTCCTAATCAAAAAAGTGCATAGACTGAATACACCACTCAAATGTAGGCGGTCAAAAGTAATTTATTTTTTTACTTGTTTCCAAAACAAGTCATTGAACACAGAACAAATTCAAAAAATATTATATAGTAGCAAGGGTGGATATGTATGTTTTTGTAGAAAAAATATAAAATTTTACTATGCGCAGCTCTAATTATCAATATTACCAGCTTAAATTTTAGCTAAAGCAATGAGAATAACCTTATATACGATTAAGTTGCTATCAAGGCAAGTACATCTACCTATTCGACTCCATTTTACCAAATTTTGCTGTTTAAAAAATCGGTAAAGAAATACCTTATTAGGATTGAATGCCAGCCTCTTTCAATTTTGTTACCAAGTCATTCAAATATGTTACAACAGCATCAAATTCTGATTTTGTTGGCGTTGCTCCAGCTGCATTAGTTGGAATAGCGCTTATTAACGCAGCTGATTTTTTCACAGTTCCTGGAACTGTTATCGTTGCCGGGGGTTCTGCTTCCGTCCATAAGACTCCATTCCAGAAAACAAACTTTTGAATGGTCGTATCATAATATGGTTGCCCTATATCTATGAATTGTGCTAATGTTGGGCGATTCGCTGTAGTTCCGCTTGAGCTTATTTCTTTACCCAAGTAAATCCATCTAATGCCGTCCCAATATTTAAAACGCCTAACAGTTGTATCGAAAATAAAATCATATACTAAAGGAGATATTGGCTCATTCCCTTGTGCAAAAGTTGGAGCCTGATTCATTCTTCTCACTGCTCCTTGTGTATATATTGAATTGGAAGCCAAATGGACAATTGTATAAATATGGCCTGTAGGAGAAGAGACGAATCCATTAAAATCCTGAGCAGTATTACATTCTACCGTATTACTATAATCCATTGAATTAGATATCAAGAAAGGATTTGCTGATCCAGGTGTAAGATAAGTGTTATTTAAGAATTTATTCCCTATTGAGGTGGACATAGTTGCTAAAAAAAATGCTATTCTAGCATTAGGATTTGTTGTTCCATTATAACTATCGTCTGGTACTACTAAGCAGTTATCAACAATATTGTTTACAGATGAATCTATAACATAAGTGATAGCATGATTTTCGAAATAACAATTAGAAAAAATTATATTCCGGGATGATTCAATTACTACTGCAATACCTCGGCTACTACCAACAGGTATCATATTCCCCATATCAGAAGGAGGTAAAAATTGCGCACGATTAGTTTCAAACATACAATTGGTAAAATAGCAGGACCATGAATTAGCTATTTTGATACCAATCGAATTTTCTCTAATCTCTGAGTTAATTGCAAAGAGGGAGGTTGAAGTATTGCTCATATTTATACCGATTGTACTGTGCAATATATAGCTGTTTGTGAGATATGTATAATACACACTTATGCAACCTATTGCACTACCTTCAAATCCCGAAATCGTGCAATTTTGAATCTTTGTTTTAGGTCTTAATATATTCATGCCAATATTTGTAACATTAGGTTTTTGCTTATATTCATATATGTTTCTGTTGGCATGAAATCCATATATGGACAAATTTTTAATAGTTGTAAAATATAAATGATTTGTGCCAGCGATACTATCTACATCGCTTACTTCAAGAAGTGTAATAGTTCTATCAAAGGTTTGTAAATAGGTGCCATTCATTGACTCTCCTGTAATGCTTAATGCGCAAGGAATTTCTATTTTCTGAGATAAAATATAAATTCCGTTGGGAACATATAATTCTAAGAATAAATGACTTATGCCTATCGCGGAAGTTGGACTTGAATATAATAATACCCTGTATTGCTTCAGAAAATTTATGGCACGAATAAATGCATCACTATCATCACTATAGTCATCTCCTTTTGCTCCAAACCATTTTACATTTACAGACCCAGAAAACAATCTTTTCCATCTACCCACAGATATTCCTACAACCTGAAAAATAGTTCCTCCATTGTCATTGTCAGTAGAAGTATTATCCCAATAAAATTCCCCACCTCCGCCGTCTCCAGGAATCGAATAGCCTATTACACTTACAAAACCATCTATAACTGCTATTCCATCGGTATATATAAGTCCTCCTGCTCCGTCTATTGTTTGCAATACCACGATATATGATTTTAAAGAATAAGAAAATATATTAAAGCTAAGATTATTTATGCACGATTCAATATGCGCATTCTTTAAAATGATTCGAATCCAGGAAACGGTTCATCACGGCGTCCCCGAAAGAGCCGGTGCCACCGGTGATAAAAAGAGTCTTGGTTTGAATTTCCATATGCTATGGATTTATATTCTGCAAAGTTTGCAGATGTATTACTTTATAGTAATAATAAGATTTATTAAGCTCTGAATACCACAAGTCATACCAAGTCTTTTCTAGATCTTTTCCGAAAGCAATTTTTTTAAGTATCCGATATAATTTTGCAATCCTGTAGAATTGAATTTTTCAATATCCAAAACCATTACTTTAAATACAGCATTAATTTCAACATAATTTTTTCTTAAAATATAGAAAAATTCAATTTTCTACACTATTTTTGGTTTCAAATTAACTAATTACGTGCTTTATACCAACAACTAATTGATCTTACAGGATTTAAGCGTTGCCATTTTTATATTTATTATTAAAAATTTTTATAAAAAAAATGACCAATTCGACTAGCTCCAGAGCATTTATGCTTCTCTGCATAATAATTTGTTTATACGGCTGCAAAAAATCCAGTTTTATAAATAAAGAAGAAGAAAAAAAAACACCTCCTGTAGCAACAACAGGAACCCAGACCCAGTCTAAACCCCAACCCCAGGATTCAACAACTACCAAGGAAGAATTTTTTTCCATAGTTGTTATCCCTGATACTCAATATTACATTAGTGAAAAATTCGGTGGCAAACTATCTATGTTTGAAAATCAAATAAAGTGGATTCTTCAAAATCGTGATACGCAGCATATTGCATACGTAGTTCATCTTGGAGACGTTACTGAAGATAATAAAGAAGAAGAATGGAAAAAAGCAAAAGATATTTTAAACCCATTGCTTGAAAACAATATCCCGCTTGGGGTTGCCGTAGGTAATCATGATCAAACACCGGCCAACACACCATCTAAGGGAGACCCCAACTCTGGTTACAACAGGTATTTCGGGAAATCAGTATTTGAGGGTAAAAGCTGGTATGGAGGGTCTATGTTTGCTAATAATAGCAGTGAGTGCCATTTTGACCTGTTTAGTGCAAATAATGAAAATTTTATTGCAATATATCTTGAGTATAATGAATTTGGTATAAAGGGATATGACTCTGCTTACGAAGCAAAATCTTTAAAATGGATGGATAGCCTGTTAAACGCTCACGAAAACAGGAAAGCTATTGTTGTATCACATTGTATTCTTGAACTGCCTCTCCCCAATTTTGGAACAACGTATTTTAACAATGTAAAGTTTAGTTACAGAACCTCCAATTTCTCACCGCAGGGTAAAAATATATACGAAGTGGCTAAGTTACATAAAAATGTATTCCTGATGCTTTGCGGTCACCATACTGCAGAAACACTTCGTTTAGACACTTATGATGAACACACTATAAAAACGTTTTTGACAGATTACCAGTTCAGGGGAAAAGGAGGTGCCGGTTTAATGCGGCTGATGCGTTTTAGTAAAACAAAACAAACCGTAGAGGTTTCTACATTTATACCGGACAGCGCCTCGAACATTGTGTACAGGGAAACTGAAGCAGATAATCATTATGAAGTTCCTTTATATCACTGAGATTAACTAAATACAACTTTTATGTATTTACTATATTCTCCAGGATCTTCAAATATTTTTGCGCTCGATCGGCCGGTGTTCCGAAGCATACTAAGCGTTCTTTTCCTCTTTGTATTAATTCTTGTTGTAGTTTTACATTTTGCGCCAACGCAATAATCTTTTCACCAATATCCCTTGGATCGAGCGGATCAAAATAAATAGCAGCATTATCGCAAATGTCATGAGCAAAACTAAGATCAGATGTTAAAATCGGCTTTAGCATTTTCATAGCTTCTAAATACGATACAGTAAAACATTCTAGTAAAGTAGGCATAAATAAAGCATCCGAGTACTCATATAAAGATGGGCACTCCTCTAATTTAGTAGCACCCAAAAAAATAATATGATTTTTGTGATGTTTCTTTAAAACAGGAAACTTGTGCGATTCTACAGTTAGTATAAATGTAAAAGAAAAGTTTGGATACTTATCATTCAAATAGTCTATTACAGATAAAATTATTTGCAAATTCTTATGCTCATAGTAGGAACTAATTGTAATAAGTTTAAACCCTTTAGCCGATTCTAATTTTTCAGTTGAATTTATCCACTTTGACTTATCCTCAAAGACGCCGTTTAAAGTATTATTTACTGTAAATACATTAGAAATAGGTATTCTTAATTTAGAAGCTAATTTCTTTGTTAAATCGTTAGTCTCTGTAACAAAATAATCTCCGTCTTTTTTTAAAACCCACAATTTAATAATTTCCAAAATCTTCCATTTTATCTTTTTTTTAAAACCAATGATTTTAAAAAACGGTGATTCTGTATATATATAATGTGGCAGTGCATAACCACACAAATGAGGAACATTAGGTTTCCAATAAGAGGGGCCAAATAATGTAAATACAACATTGGGGCTAAATATTTCTTCTATTCGTTGTAACCGCCTTCTAATAATATACCATTTTATAAGATTAGAAGGGGAATAAGCTATTAGTTCAATATTAAAGTTAGAAGGGAACGAAATAGTTTGAATGTTCCGAAAGACATTGGGAGATACCAATACATAAAACTTATTCTCCGTATTGATATTTTTTAATTCATTTAACAGTGAAAGTGCTACCTGTAAGCCACCCCCATGCTTAATAACTGAAAGATTTAGTAAAATTTTCAAAGTTTATAAAGTTTCATTTTTCGTAAACAGAAACGCGTACAGTCAGAGCAATATTTTTATCTTTATTTCATTTAAAATATTCATATGATTTTAATCCGTCTTAACTTCATAGTTAATCCCACTTTTAGGCAATGTAAATTGAGTGCACCCTTTTACATATATAGTGCCCCCAAAAAGGGGATCAATATTTAATTTGCTCATTACATTTTCGAGTGTAATAAATGATCTTTGCGTATTCTTTCCCCCGATATTAATCGGAGAGGAATCAGACCATATATCTCGTGCATAAAATGAGGATTTGTCGCCAGAAGATAAATTTGAAATTTTATTTCCTTCAAAATGAATATTATCAAAAATTAATTGTTCAGTGCTCCCAATAATATTTATCCCTCTATCACAATATTCAAAAATCGAATTTCGAACACTTGTAGTAACTAGCTTATTGTTAACAGCCATATCAATGTCCATTCCATACTGTGAGCAGTGAGCAACCCACAAATTATTAATCTTAAGCGTTGTGGATAAACCGTTTCCTACATGTCCATTGAAGTATATTCCCTTTTTACAATTATACACTTGAACATCTTCAATAACCAGGTTTACAGTTAACCCCAATGTTATGCCTATTGGGGTGTTAAAGATTTTTGAATTCTGAATTTTTGAGTCATATGCGCCAATCATCTCGATCCCCCCTCCAGTAATGAACAAATTATTAATCTTAACATTTTGACTCATCATCAATTTTGCGCCTATCTTTTCAGTGACATTAGTGATGCAGATAGGCTGATTTGAAATTAACAATGTTGAAGTTTTATCCTCTCCCTCTAAAATAATATTATCTCGCAAAATTAGTCGATCAATTCTATACCTTCCTGAAGGAATAATAATTATCCCTCCTCCACACAACCAACCTCCTGTAACATTCTCCGGTTTATTTATACTATACAGAAGATCAATAGCCTTTTGAATAGCTTTAGTATCATTTGTCTTTCCATCTCCTACTGCACCAAACCATTTAATATTTACTGAACCTATATTATCAATCTTATAGTAACTTCCATTTTCCTTTTTGTAAACTACGCCGTCAATCTTCGAATCATTCATAATTGTTCCGTCAAACCATTTTGAAACCCTATGGTAATTTTGAGGTGGCTGAGTATATGCAACTAAGCAGACAAAAATTAATGAGAAGATAAAAAGAAATTTCATTTTAAAAAATTTAAACAATAAACTAATATCCCCATAACTGTTCAATATATTTTTCGCGGTCCTCATTCTTTTCTTTACTAAAAATAGAGCTATAAGGGAAATAAACAGAATAATAATGATATTCTTCGTTAGTCTTTGTCGGTATTAATTTATAATCTAAGATAAAAAATAAATGAAGAAAAGTGCCATACATCATAAAAAGCTTAGCCATTTTTAACCTTGCGGAATGAAATGTTACATAAATATAATCAACAAAACACATTATATACATAAGAATCAAATAATTCATAAACCGTTCAACTCCAACTAAAATTTGTGAAAAGACTGATATAACAAACATGGCATTTACCAACCATGAATATCTGGTATCTTTAACTTTTAAAATAAAAAAAACAAATGGCAAAAGCAATATAACCCTGATAAAGTAATATACAATAAATCCTAATACGCTAAAATTCATTTCCAAATATCTTTGTCCTTTTAACTCCATGGATTCCAGGAAAAAGAAAACAGAAAGAAACGAATAAAGTATCGGCTTCATAAAAGATAGTGGGATAGATATTAATATAATAGCTCCAATTGACCATTTGTTAAATTTAAAAACTTTAAACAATGGAAGAAAAAATAATAATACCGCCGAAATATGAAAAAGGAATGATAAAATGCAAAACACATAATATCTTATCCATCTATTTTTTTCAAAGTTTCTGAAATTTAATAAGAAAATAGCAATTGCAAATATTTCTCTTTGTATCTCATAAGAGAAATAAAAGTATATTAAAAATATGTACAATAACAAAAGAGTTGTAAACGGGTAAGAAGATCTTTTTTTTATGAAAGAAAATAAAATAGAATTAATTAGTACTACTTGAATAAATTGGTAAACATAATAGTCATCTTTTATTGTTTTACATACCGATACAAATAGTACGTATAACGGTTGAAAATTCAGGTAATTTGTTTCAAGAAAAGTGCTATACTCTGATAAAATAGGCATGGCGTTGAAGTATGTTTCATAAGTCAACGAATCCCCTCCGACCCTGTATCTCAATCCGGACATTAAAGTCATTACCAAAAATATAAAAAAGAAATAAGCACTTTTGCCGATATTTCTTTTTTGCACATCGTAATTAAATACACCAAATATCAATAATACCAATATGAGGCTGTACAATATCATTTGATTATCCTAGTTTTAAATTACTTGTATATGTTTCAACGTATATTTTAGAAGTATAAACAATAATAAACAAATACATCACTTTCTCATCATTATAAATGCTATTTTTTTTTTATAAACTTCAACAATGGTTTTAGCTCCTCTTTCTCAGTTATAAGAAAATAGGTACAACAAAGTAAAAGATAAATACTGACTCCAACAGTAAACTGGGAAAAGGGATTTGACATTTTACTTATTATGAAATATACTATTCCAGAAATTAATGATACGGGAAATAATAATTTGAAAATCATAAAGAATTGTGGCCAAACCGATTTAGAAATTTTATTGTAGGCCATAATAGAAGTAATGATATACTGAAGCAACATTTGTACCAGTAACCCAAAACAAATAGAGATAATTCCAAACGGCAATGTAATGAACAGTATGACGATGCCCATTACCTTTACTAAAATTTCCACTTTTAAAAATAACGAAGTATCTCCTTTAGTTTGAAATATGTACATATTAATATTTACCAAAGGATAGAAAATATATGCTAAAGCTGAAATTTGCATAACTGGTATTAAGGCACGCCATTTATCAGATAACAAGACATGTACAATAGGGCCAGAAAAAATACAAAGAGCAAAAAACAACGGGAAAACCAGCATGGCTGTTAATTTGGTATATCTCAAGTTTAGAGAATATAATTTTTCATTATCATTCTGGAACTTAGCCAAAAAAGGATAAAAAACACGTTGTAGAATAATAGTTAAAGTACCAACCGGCATCAAAGTAAACTGCCCCGCCTTAGCAAATAAA
>JASGDI010000022.1:0-3050 GCA_049841335.1 Niabella sp.
TATTGTAAGACAAGGAGGCTGGAAATATATTGAAGGCGGAAATGCTGCGTGGGGCCAAACATTTTATGCTAACGGTCCTTTTACCAAAGATTTCCAGTTGTATGATTTAGAAAAGGATCAGGCAGAAAATCACAATCTATTTGTACATCGTCCCGAAAAAGTAGCGCTTCTGAAAAGCACTCTTCAGCAGGTGCAAACAAAAAATCACAGTGAAAGTAATAAATAAGAAAAATATGAAATGAGCATATGACAAAAATTAAATAAAAAATATACACATGAATACACGCTTTTTAAGAAGTCTTTTAGTCGTCTTCGTACTGATGCTTTCGGTTACATCGAACTCGCAGCACTCTCAGAAAAAAATGAACGTCATTCTTTTTTTGGTGGATGATTTAGGCTGGAAAGATATTTCCTGTTATGGCAGCGATTTTTATGAAACGCCCAATATTGACCAGCTCGCAAGTCAGGGGGTACGTTTTACCGATGCGTATGCTGCCTGCCAGGTATGCTCGCCAACCCGGGCAAGTATTCTTAGCGGAAAATATCCCGGCAGGAGCGGCCTTTCAGACTGGCTCCCCGGAAGAAAAGATTTTCCGTTTCAGCGGTTTCTGAATGTACGCAGCATACAGCAATTACCTTACGAGGATTCTACATTGGCAGAAACCTTACGTGCAAACGGGTATCGTACGGCTATCTTTGGGAAATGGCATTTGGGCGAAGACCCCTCAACTCCTTTAGCGCATGGGTTTGAAGAGCGCCTGTCGGAATGGAACAAGGGTTGGCCCAACCAAACTTATTTTTCTCCGTACGGTATGCCCGGATTACAGGACGGACCTAAAGGAGAATATTTAACAGACAGGATTACAACAGAGGCTTTGAAATATATAGAAAAAAATAAGGACAAGCCTTTCTTTATGTACCTGTCTCATTTTGCCGTGCACGATCCTATACAGGGGCGCCCCGACCTGGTGGAGAAATACCGTAAAAAGCTGGCGCAGATGAAAAAGCCTGCCGGCGCACCTTTTATCCTCGAAGGAAATCCGGATGATCCACAACCTCTTTCCAGGGCTCAGTTAGATAACCTGCTCAATGATCCGCAATACGCCGGGTATAGCGTGCTGCCTCAGCATACGGTTAAGATCAAGCAATTCCAGGACAATATCCAGTTTGCCGCTATGGTGGAAAGCATGGATGAAAGCATGGGGCGGGTAATGAACAAGCTTAAAGAGCTGGGAATAGATCAGAATACAATTATCATTTTTGCATCAGATAATGGGGGTATGTCTGCCGCCAACGTAGGCAATCCTTACCGCGTTATCAGGCCCAATGCGCTGGATGGTGCATTTTCCTCATCCAACCTGCCATTACGTGCAGGAAAAGGCTGGCTGTATGAAGGCGGCATCAGGGTTCCAACTATAATAAAATGGCCGGGACAGGGAAAAGCCAGCAAAGAATCCCATGTGCCGATCATCAGCACTGATTTTTATCCTACTATTTTAGATATGCTTGGCCTTCCGTTGTTACCTGAACAGCATAAAGACGGAGTAAGCATTACCCCACTGCTAAAAGGCAAGGAAGCCATTAACAGGAAAGCTATATTCTGGCACTTCCCGCATTACAGCAACCATGGAATGCAAAGCCCCGGCGGAGCTGTGCGCTATGGTGATTATAAACTGATAGAATACTACGAAAACAATACAGTGCAGCTTTTTAACCTGGCAAATGACATAGGGGAGCAAAACGATATAGCTAAGCAAGAACCCGAAAAAGCAAATGAGCTTAGAGCAATGTTGCATCAATGGAGGAAATCAGTCAATGCAAAAATGCTGGCTCCTAATCCCGGTTTTTCACCGGATAGTTCAGCAGGTCCCAGAATAGCAAAGAAAGCAACAGTAGATCATTCGGCTATACAATATAAAACGCTGCCTACTGTACAAGCCAACGGGCTTTTAGGAGAGCGTATCAACCTCTGGCGCAACAAACGTCTCTGGTATGTAGCCAAAGCGCCATTCTTATTACAAGGTTTTGAGTCGAGGCCAGGAGAACATATATGGCAGGGAGAGCACGTGGGTAAATGGATGCATGCCGCTGCGTTGGCCTGCGAAAACACAAAAGATCAGAAATTACAAAAGCAGTTGAACTCAACTGTTCAGCGGTTAATAGCCACCCAGCTTAAAAACGGCTACATGGGCACTTATGCGCCAGCAATGCAGTTTTTCAATGTTCCTGGCGATACTAAAAGCTGGGATGTATGGACACACCGATATAATCTCTATGGTTTGCTGGTTTACGATCAGTATTATCCCAATGAAAAAGTATTGGATGCCTGCAGAAAAATGGGCGATCTGCTGATAGCAACTTTTGGTGAAGGCAAAGCAGACATAACAAAAAATGGCACCCGTCATGGCATGTCTACTTCTACCCTGCTGGAATCAATTGTAATGCTGTACCAGCGCACAAAAGAAAAGAAATACCTCGACTTTGCAGAATACATAGTATCCGCAAGTGAAAAAAATCCCGACCTCCATCTTATGGGTGCCATGCTGGCAAACGAAAGCGTAGCCAGGCCGGGAGATGGCAAAGCCTACCAGTTAATGGCGAACCTGCTCGGTTATTACCGCCTTTATCAATGTACCGGAAATGAACGCTATTTGCAAACCGTAATGAACGGATGGAACCAGATCAGGAACCGGCATGTATTAACAACCGGAGGCCCCTGGACCCGGAAAGCATCGTACAATGCCAATAAAGAATGTTTCGCTCACACCGATGTCTTTAACCCGTACGAAATTGTGGTAGAGAATTGCTGCACTGTAACATGGATACAGTTGAATCTGCTGCTGTTTGAAAATACAGGTCAGGCAGTATTCTTTACAGAAGCCGAAACTGCTTTGTACAATCAATTATTAGGAGGACAATATACTGATGGTATTGATTGGTGTTATTATACAAAACCTAATGAGGCCGCTCCACCCTACGAATCAGTGATACACTGCTGCGCATCCAGCGGCCCGCGCGCTTTGGAGCTGTTTGCACGTTACCTGGTGGGA